>NZ_BOMN01000108.1 GCF_016862215.1 Winogradskya humida | reverse complement strand
GGGCGGGGGCGGGGGCTGGGCCGGGCGCGACGGCGTGGCGGGGCTTCTGAGGCTGCAGCGGTGGGGGCGGGGGGAGATGTGGGGGCCGGGGGTGGGGCTGTGGCTGTGGCGGTGCGGGCGCGTTGGGGGAGTTGGTGGGCGTACTCGTCCTCGGTGCCGACCAGTTGGCCTTCGAGGATGGGGCCGCCGGGGGCGTCGCGGACTATCACCTGGGGTGGGGGCGGGGGGAGGGGGATGTCGTCGTCGCCCGCTTCCCGGGGGGTGGGGGGCGGCGGCGGGGGTTCCTCCGGGCCGCGGCCCCATTGGCGGTCGCGGGTCACCCACGGGGGTGGTTCTGGTTCGCCGCCGAGGAGGTCGTCGTCCGGGAGGTCTTCCTCGTAGAAGGGGGGCGGGCCGTTGGTGACCGTGGCGGCGCGGGTCTCGGCGTCGTCCCAGTCGATCTTCACGCGGCGCATGTCGTCGACGTCGACCGTGATCGGGAGGATGTCGCCGGGCAGCGGCCATTTCGCCACGGGGACGCGGGGGTCGCGGACCGTGACCTCCTCGTTGGGCAGGCCGGGGGCCATGATCAGGATGCGGAGCTCGGCGCGGCCGTAGATGGCCGTGGCCGGGCGGTCGGAGATGGCCTTGACCTGCGCGTTTCCGGAGACCCAGGCACGGGCGCCGCGGCGGGCCACGTTGACGAGTCCTACGCCGATGGCCAGGGCCAGCATCGCCACGCCGAGCGCGACGATGGCCCAGCTGGTCATGCCGAGGCCGAACAGCATCACGAAGACCGCGATGGTGCCGACCACCGCGGCCACGAGTTTGCGGGCCGGAGCGACCGGCCGGCCGTTGGGGTTCGCCACTGTGGACCTCCTGGGGAATTACCCATGAGGTTACGTAGCGGCCTCACGGGTGGAAAGTGCCGAGCCGGGGGAAGGGCACGGGGGCGAATTCCGGTACCGATAAGCTCGGCAAACGCCGAACCCCGGCGTGTCAAGCTGTTCAGGAGGCATCGCCAGTGACCACCCCTGCCGTCGAGCGCTCGCTCGTGCTCATCAAGCCCGATGCGCTGCGGCGCGGCCTGCTGGGGGAGATCCTCGGCCGCTTCGAGCGCAAGGGTCTCGTGATCGAGGCGCTCGAGCTGCGCACCATGGACGCCGAGCTGGCCGACCAGCACTACGCCGAGCACGTGGACAAGGCTTTCTACCCGCCGCTCAAGGAATTCATGACCAGTGGTCCGCTGGCCGCGCTGGTGCTCTCCGGTGACGAGGTCATCGCCGTGGTCCGCGAGATGATCGGGAGCACCGACGGGCGCAAGGCCGCCGCCGGCACGATCCGCGGTGACCTGTCGCTGTCCAACCGGGAGAACCTGGTCCACGCCTCCGACGGCCCGGACAGCGCGAAGCACGAGCTTGCCCTCTGGTTCCCCAACCTCTAACCCGGGATTCATGTCGGAGGGATAGACCTCCGTCATGACCTTGATCGACAGACGTAATCTTCTGCGGGCCGGTCTGGCCGGTGGGGTGCTGAGCGCCCTCCCGGCTGTGCCGGCCCTTGCCGTCCCGGCATCCTTGCCGGACGAAAAGGTTGTGCACAATTTAATTGCACACAACCTAACTCTGGGTGCGGCGCGGCCGGTGATCAGTCACGGGGTGCAGAGCGGGGACGCGACGACTGAGTCGGCGATCGTGTGGACGCGAGCTGATCGGCCGGGGCGGATGTGGGTGGAGGTGAGCCGGCGGCCTGATCTGAAGGGGGCTCGGCGGGTGCGGGGGCCGATTCTTACGCCTGAGACGGATTTGACCGGCAAGGTGCGTTTGCGCGGGCTTCCGGCGGGCGAGCGGCTGTTCTATTCGGTACGCGTGGAGAGCCTGGACCGGCCCGGACTGTTCAGTGTTCCGGTGCGGGGGGAGCTGAGCACCGCGCCGACCCGGAAGCAGGACGTGTCGTTCGTGTGGACCGGTGATGTGGTGGGGCAGGGGTGGGGCATCGATCCCGCGTACGGTGGGCTGAAGATCTTTGAGTCGATGCGCCGGCGGCGGCCGGACTTCCTGCTGCACAGCGGGGACACCGTGTACGCGGACGGGCCGCTGGCCGAGCAGGTGACGCTGCCCGACGGGCGGATCTGGCGGAACCTGGTGACCGAGGAGAAGTCCAAGGTCGCCGAGACCCTCAAGGAATACCGCGGTCAGTACGCCTACAACCTGCTCGACGATGCTTACAAGGCGTTCGCCGCGGAGGTCCCGCAGATCAACCAGTGGGACGACCATGAAGTGTTGAACAACTGGTACCCGGGCGAGATCCTGGACGACGCTCGCTACACGGAGAAGCGGGTGGATGTGCTCGCCGCTCGCGCTCACCAGGCGTACCACGAATGGGTTCCGATCCCTTCGGCGAGCGGGCCGGTCTACCGCAAGATCTCGCACGGGCCGTTGCTGGACGTCTTTGTCCTCGACATGCGGACCTTCAAGGACGTCAACGACGGCAACACGTACGCGGACCCGGACCGTGGTCTCCTCGGCACCGCGCAGCGGGAGTGGCTGATCAGCGGCCTGAAGAGCTCGAAGGCCACCTGGAAGGTCATCGCCAACGACCTGCCGCTGGGCATCGTGGTGCCGGACGGCGGGACCGCCCAGGAGGGTGTGGCGCAGGGTGATCCGGGTGCTCCCAAGGGCCGTGAGCTGGAGTTCGCTCAGGTTCTGCGGGCCGCGCACCGGGCGGGCGTGACCGGGATCGTGTTCCTGACCGCGGACGTGCACTACAGCGCGGCGCACCACTACGACCCGGCGCGGGCGGCGGTGCAGGACTTCACGCCGTTCTGGGAGTTCGTCTCCGGGCCGGCGCACGCGGGCGCGTTCGGGCCCAATGCCCTCGACGCGACGTTCGGGCCCGACACCGCGTTCATTCACACCCCGCCGGTCGCCAACGCTTCGCCGGCGGAGGGCTTCCAGCATTTCGGGGAGGTACGCATCGACGGGCGTACCGGTGAACTGCGGGTCGATCTGCGGGACCGGGACGGGGTTTCGCTCTGGAACACGACGCTCGCGGCGCCCCGCGGACACCGGTAAAGCGCCCGCCAGGTTCGGTATTTGCGTAAATGCCGAGCCTGGCACCCATGCTCGCCAGCAGGTCCGGCTCCGGCGTCGGATAATGTCCTACCGCCCCCACCACTGCAGTCCCCGCCGGAGGAACACGTTGCCGCTGCTCTACTCGATCGGCAAACTCACAGTCGGAACCGCGATGACGGTCGGCTGGCGGCCGCACGTCGAAGGCCTGGAGAACATCCCGGCGACCGGCGGCGCGATCTTCGCCGGCAACCACCTGTCCGTCGCCGATGAGCTCTTCCTCGGCTCCGTCGTGCCCCGCCACCTGGCGTTCTGGGCCAAGGAGGAGTACTTCGAGCGGCCGTTCTCGAAGTTCCTGATGACCGGGCTCGGCGCGATCAGGGTCGAGCGCGCGGGCGGCCGTGCGGCGCTGGCGGCGTTCGACGGCGCGATCCCGGTGCTGAAGGCCGGTGACCTGGTCGTCGTCTACCCCGAGGGGACGCGCTCACCGGACGGCAAGCTCTACCGCGGGCGGACGGGCGTGGCGCGGCTGGCGATCGCGGCCGGCGTACCGATCATCCCGGTCGGCATGCTCGGCACCGACAAGGTCCAGCCGATCGGGCAGATGCTGCCCAAGCTCGGCAAGGGCAAGGTCACCGTGCGCTTCGGCAAGCCGATCGACACCGCCGGCCGCCCCGACGACCGCAGCTCGCAGCGCGCCCTCACCGACGAGGTGATGGGCGAGATCCAGAAACTGACCGGCCAGGAGTACGTGCCGCGTTACGCACCCAAGCGCGAAGAGGCCTAGGGCGCTCGGCTGCCACGGGCCTTCTCCTGCTCGACCAGCGCGTCCAGGTCGGTCAGCCGGTGAAGGCCCCGCAGCGGCTGGCCCATGCGGTGGTTGCCGCTCAACGCCGCCTCGTTGCGTTCGAGGAAGGCCCAGTAGCCCGCCGTGAACGGGCACGCCTTCTCGCCGACGCGCACCTTGGGGTCGTAGCGGCAGCCGCCGCAGTAGTCGCTCATCCGGTTCACGTAGGAGCCGCCGCCCGCGTACGGCTTGGTGCTCATCCGGCCGCCGTCCGCGTACTGACTCATGCCGACGACGTTCGCGGTCATGACCCACTCGTAGCCGTCGACGAACGCCCGGTGGAACCAGTCCGCCATCGCCCCGGGACGCCATCCGCGCTGCATGGCGTAGTTGCCGAGGACCATCAGGCGCGGGATGTGATGCACCCAGCCCCGGTCGCGTACGCCGGCGAGCACGTCCGAGAGGCAGCGGGCCTCCACGGCGTCCGCGTCCAGCTCGGCGAACCACTTCGGCAGCGGGGTTGTCGCACCGAGCTTGTTCGAGCGGTGGTAGCCGGGTTCGAAGTGCCAGTACAGGTGCCAGACGAAGTCACGCCAGCCGATGATCTGCCGGACGAAGCCCTCCACGCTGTTCAGGGGCGCTGCCCCGGACCGGTAGGCGGCCTCGGCCCGCTCCACGACCTCGAGGGGGTCGAGCAGGCCCAGGTTGAGCGGGGCGCTGAGCAGGCTGTGCGCCATCAGCGGATCACCGGCCAGCATCGCGTCCTCGTAGGGACCGAAGATCGGCAGTCGGTGCGTAACGAAGTGCCGTAGCCGGGCCAGCGCCTCCCGCCGGGTCGCGGGGAACATCCGGGGGCCGTCCCGGCCGATGAACTCGATGCCGTCGTCACGCTGCCACCGATCAAGGTCTTCGCGTACGCCGTGATCGATCTCGTCCTCCGTGATGGCGGGAGGATCGGGGACGTCGAGATGCCGGGCGCCGCGCGGAGGTGGCTCCCGGTTGTCCGCGTCGAGGTTCCAGCTGCCACCGGCCGGCTCGGCGCCCTCCATGAGGATGCCGTGCCGCCGGCGGGCGTCCCGGTAGAAGTCCTCCATGCGCAGGCCACGCCGGCTCGCTGCCCAGGCAGTGAAGTCCTGCGGGGAGGTGGCGAAGCCGCGCGGTGCCAGCACCTCCACGCCGAGCCTGCGGACGAGGTCCCGGGCGCCGCGGGACGTCGGGTGGCAGACACTCAGGGGGCTGTCTGTCGCGCGGACGGCTTCGGCGTACGTCTCCGCGCGTACCAGATGAGCCTGGTCCTTCAATTCGGCCGCGCGGTGGCGCAGCGCCGAGAGCACCAGGTGGGCTTTCTGGCGGTGGAACGCGCGGCGGCGGAAGACGGCCTTGGACTCGACCAGCAGCACGGGCTGTCCGGGCTCGTCGAGAAAGTGCGGGCCGAGTTGGTCGGCGAACAACCAGCGCCTCGTCATGGTGCCGTTCTACCAGGGTTTGTGCTGTTCCCCGGTCATACGAGGCCGTCCAGGTTCGCGGTGCTGAAACGCGGGTTCAGGATCGCGGTGCGCAGGTCGCTGGTCAGCTGGGCGCTGTCGTCCGCCGAACGGCGGGTGAATACCACCGTGGCCAGGCTGCCGAGATCGGCCCAGGCACACACCACCACCGACTTGCCGTCGGACCGTCCGACACCGCAGCGTTCGTGCACCCCACTGACACCCATGTCGTACGCCTGAATCTTGCTGATCTGGTACTCCCCGGCCAGATGCTCGAGCTCGGACTCGACATCAGCCTCCGCCCGCAGCCGCAACCCGGTCGTCCCGAAGATCGTGACCCGTTTCCCGTCGTTGTCCGAATACACACCGGCGAACGGCTTCGCCCCGATCAGCGCCGTGCCCTGCAGATCGTCGGTCAACCGGTCAACCGCACTCTGCCCGTCGGGATCGGCCCGCAGATCGAGATCGCCGACGGTCTGCGGCAGGGAAGCCGCGACCGGGAACTGCTGGGAGATCGGGGACATGAAGTAGTACGGGATGCCGCAGCAGCAGAGCGAGCCGAGCACGGCGAACTTGAGGAACCGGCGGCCCCAGGAACGCTTGCGCCGGGGTTTCGGGAATGCGGAGCGCGGGGGTTGGGGGCGGGCTGGGGCCTGGGGGCGGGCTGGGGCCTGGGGGCGTGGTGCGGGCTGGGGTGGGGTGCGGGGCTGGACCGGGACGCGGTTGGCGGCCGCCTTTTCGCGGCGCTTGCGTGCTCGGGCGGACTCAGCCGGGGCCTGGGCCGGGGCGGTGGGCTGGGGTGCGGGCGCAGGCGGGGCCCAGGCTGGCGGCGGCGTGGCCGGGCGCTGGGTGGTCGGGGGTTGGCTGGCCGAGGGTTGGCTGGTCGGGCGCTGGCTGGTTGGCGGCTGGCTCGTCGGCGGCTGGCCTGGTGCGCGCTGGGTGGCCGGGGGGTGGGCCTGGGATGTGGGCGGGGTTGGCGGGGGGACCCAGGCCGAGGGTGCCGGAGGGTCGATGCGGGTGGGAGGAAGCGCGGCCGGGGGGTCCAGCCGCGTTGGGGGGAGGGCGGCCGGGGGATCCAGCCGGGTCGGGGGGAGGGCGGCCGGGGGGTCGATGCGGGTGGGTGGCATGGCCTCGGGGAAGGGGGCCAGGACGTCGATCGGGGTGTCGTGGTCCGCCCAGGGGTCGACCGCCGGCATGGTCGGCCAGTCGTCGTGGTCCGGCCAGGGGTCGTGGGCCGGCCAGGGGTCGGCTGCGGGGGCCAGGTCCTCGGGGATCCGGCGGGCCCAGCGGGATTTTTTCGGTACGTGGGCGGGCACCGCCGCGGAGCCGCTCCAGCGCGGCGGGGCTTCCTCGATCGCCGCCGTCGCAGGCTCGGCCTCATCCACGGAGGGCGCGATGTCTTTGGCGGCCGCGGTGTCTTCGGCGGCCGCGGTCTCGCTCTGCGCGGGGGTCTCGCTCTGCGCGGGGGTCTCGCTCTGCGCGGAGGTCTCGCTCTGCGCGGAGGTCTCGCTCTGCGCGGAGGTCTCGCTCTGCGCGGGAGTCTCGCTCTGCGCCGCAGCGGTGGCAGAAGGCGGGTTGGCAGCCGTGGCCGGGGAGACCGGGGCGGGGGAGACCGCGGCAGGGGAGACCGGGGCGGTGGGCGGTTCGGGGGGATTGGGGGATGGGTCCGTCTCGGCTTTTGGTGCGGCAGCCGTGGGGTCGGGGTCCGGGTGGGGGGTGGTCATCGGTGTCGGTCTCCCTTCCTCGGCGCGGCCTGGTGTTCTTGCCCAGGTTAGAGGGGGTGTGCCAGTTCTCCGGGTGCTGGTGATCGGGGCTATCGATCAGCGTGACATCGAAGGGAGGCGGAATCTGGAGAAAAACGTCGCTGAAAGACGGACAGCGGGGGCGATGTGCGAGACCGTGTGGAGTCGTATGGTGACCCGGTGGTGATCCGGACATGAATACGACTCAGCGACATGCCATCAGTGTGGAGGGGCCGCCTGGTGGGCAGCCGATGATCTTCGCGCATGGATACGGGTGCGATCAGAACATGTGGCGTTATGTGGCGCCTGAGTTCGCGGGGACGCATCGGGTGGTGCTCTTCGATCATGTGGGTTCCGGGAAATCGGATCTCCGGGCGTACGAGGATGAACGGTATTCGAATCTCGAGGGGTACGCCTCCGATGTGCTGGAGATCATTCACGACCTTGATCTGCGGGATGTGATTTTTGTCGGGCACTCGGTCAGCGCGATGATCGGGGTGCTCGCCGCGATCCGGGAGCCGCAGCGGTTCGCCAAGCTTGTCCTGATCGGACCGTCGCCGTGTTACATCGACGACGGGGATTATGTGGGCGGGTGGGCCAAGACCGATGTCGAGGAGATGCTCGCGTCGCTCGACAGCAACTATCTTGGCTGGTCCAGCGCGATCGCACCGGTCATCATGGGCAATCCGGACCGGCCGGAGCTCGGTGCGGAGCTCACCAACAGCTTCTGTGCGACCGATCCGGAGATCGCCAGGAAGTTCGCCTTCGTGACCTTCACGGCGGACAACCGCGACGACCTGCCCAAACTGCGTACGCCCGCCTTGATCTTGCAGTGCACCGATGACGTGATCGCTCCCGCGGAGGTCGGTGACTATGTTCACGAGCATCTGAGAGGGAGCACACTGGTGGCCATGAACGCGACCGGGCATTGCCCGAACCTCAGCGCGCCCGCCGAGACGGTCGCCGCTATCAAGGGCTACATCTGAGAGCTATGGCGGAAAGCGGCGGTGATGTGCCGGAAGTGTCCCAGGACTTGCGCGTGCCATGGGAAGAGGATCCGGGCGATCTGTATGAGCACGCCCCTTGCGGTTACCTGACGACACTGCCCGATGGGACGATCGTCAGGGTCAATCAGACGTTTCTCGCCTGGACCGGTTACGAGCGTTCCGAGCTGGTCGGCCGGAAACGGTTCCGTGACCTGCTCAGTCCGGGTGACAAGATTTATCACGAGACGCATTACGCGCCGTTGCTGTCCATGCAGGGCGACGTGCACGAGGTTGCCTTCGACGTGGTCTGTGCCGACCGGCGCCGGCTGCCGACGCTGGTCAACTCCGTGCTCGGGCGGGACCCCGCGGGTCATCCCCGGGCCATCCGGACCATGGTCTTCGACGCCACCGAGCGTCGTGGCTACGAGATGGAGCTGTTGAAGGCGCGGCGCACCGCCGAGGCCTCCGAGCTGCGGGTGCGAGCGCTGCAGCAGGTGGTCGCGGAGCTTTCGGCTGCGCCGAGTGCGGCGGAGGTCGCCGCTGCTGTCGTGCGCGCGCCCGCGGCCGCGTTCGACGCGGCGTTCTGCAACGTCTGGCTCATCGATCCCGACCGGGACCAGCTGACCGCGGTCGCCAGCACCAACCCGGACGGTCCCGCACGCGACGACATCCCGTGCTCCTCCTCACGTCCGGTCGCCGAGGTGGCCCGCCGGGGAAGCCTGCACGCCGTGCCCACGATCGCCGAGGCCGAGGAGCATTTTCCGGAGCTCGCCGACACCATGCGGCGCACCGGCGTCCGATCCGTCGTGCTGCTGCCGCTGACCACCGGGTTCGCCGGGGAGACGATCGGCGCCGAGGTGCTCGGCGTGCTCAGCTTCGGGTTCACCGAGGAGCGCGTGCTCGACGATCCGGAGCTCAGCGTCGTACGGCTGCTCGGTCACCAGGCCGGGCAGGCGCTCGACCGGGCCCGGCTCTACGACGACGCGGGCCGCCGGGAGGCCCGCGCCATGTTCCTCGCCGAGACCACACGCGCCCTCGAAGAGCCCTACCGGCTGATGCCACGCGCCCGCAACCTGGTCGAGCGGCTGGTGCCGGCGATCGCCGAGTGGGCCGCCGTGCGCCTGCAGATCGGCCCGGCCGGTCTGCTCGCCGACGCCGGCGGGCCCGCGCCCGACCAGGTGCGGCTCGCCGAGCGCGTCGCGATCGTGGTCGCCAACGGCAAAGCAGAGTTCACCGATGTCGGGGCGGATCCCGACTGTGCGGTGCTGCCCCTGACCGCGGGCGGCAAGGTGCTCGGGACGCTGGCGTTGCGGATGGCGCCCGGCCGGCGTACAGCTGCTGCCGAAGCCGCCTTCCTGAGCGACCTGGCCGACCGCGCCGGGCTGGCACTGGAGAACGCCCGCCTCTACGAGCAGGAGCGGGCCATCGCCCGGACCCTGCAGCGCAGCCTGCTCGCCGGGGACCTGCCCAGCGATCCGCGCTTCGCGGTCGAGACCCACTACCAGGCCGCGGCGCAGGATCTGGAGGTCGGCGGCGACTGGTTCGACGCCTTCCTGATCACGCCGGACAAGCTCGCGGTGGTGGTCGGGGACGTGGTCGGGCGGGGGATCGACGCCGCCACGACCATGGGTCAGCTCCGCAGTGCGATCCGGGCGCTGGCCTCCGCCGAGGCGGGACCGGCCCGGCTGCTCGAACGGCTCGACCGCTTCGTCGACCGGGTCGAGTCGGCGCGGATGGCCACGGTCGCCTACGCGGAGATCAATCTCACGACCAATGAGATGACGTACGCGTGTGCGGGTCATCTGCCTCCGTTGCTGACCGAGCCGGGCGGCTCCCCGCGCTACCTGCTCGACGGGCGCTCGGGCGCGATCGGTTCCCGGGCCGGCAGCACCGCGCGCATCGAGCACCGGGTGCCGCTGTCGCCGGGCAGCCGCCTGCTGCTCTACACCGACGGGCTCATCGAGCGCCGCACCCGGCCCATCGACAAGGGCTTCGAGGTGCTCGCCCGCACGTACGCGGGGCGGCGTGACTCCCCGTTGCCCGGGCTGACGAAGGGGCTGGCGCAGACGCTCGTCGGCGGGGACCATCCCGACGACGTGTGCCTGCTGTGCCTCTCGCTCGGCACGGAGGACCGGCTGGAGCGGTCGATCGGCGCGGACCCCGTACAGATCGCGTTGCTCCGGAAAGATCTCCGGGGGTGGCTGGTCTCGCACGACGTCGACGACGACAGTACCCAGGCGGTGCTGCTGGCCTGCTCCGAGGCGGTCGCGAACGCGATCGAGCACGGGTATCGCAACGACCCGTTCGGCATCGTGGACGTGACCGCGACGATCTCCGCCGCGGCGATCGAGGTCGAGGTGACCGACCGCGGCAACTGGAAGGGCCCGACCGGCGAGGTGTCGCGCGGTCGTGGGCTGCGACTCATCCGCCAGGTGATGGACCAGGTGAACTTCGACCGCAGGGACGGCACGACCGTCACGATGCGGCGTACCCGCCGGGAGGCGCGATGACCGATCAGCAATGGGTGACCTTCGCCAAGATGGGCACGGCCGACCTGGTCCGGCTCGCGGGCGAGATCGACCTGGCCAATGCCCCGGAGATCGGGAGGGAGATCGTGCGGCACACCGGCCGCAGCGGTGCCGTGCTCATCGACCTGACGGCCGTCTCTTTCCTGGACAGCGCCGGGGTGCGCCTGCTCGACGCGCTCGTCGGTGATCTTGACCAGGCGGGCACGCCGATCCGGCTCGTGGTCGGGGAGACCGGTGCGGCACGGATGACGCTGAAGCTGTGCGCTTTCCGCGATGACCTGCTGGCCACCGATCTGGAGCGGGCCGCGGACGAGTTGGGCGGGTAAACCGCGTACCCTGGAGCCCCATGAGCGTCCAGTCAGTCTTTCCGCAGCTCGAGCAGCTGCTGCCCAGGGTCAGTAAGCCGATCCAGTATGTGGGCGGCGAGCTCGGAGCCGTCGTCAAGGACTGGGACTCCACCACCGTGCGCTGGGCGTTGATGTATCCCGACGCCTACGAGGTCGGCCTGCCCAACCAGGGCGTCCAGATTCTCTACGAGGTGCTCAACGAGCAGGAAGACGTGCTCGCCGAGCGGACCTACGCGATCTGGCCCGACCTCGAAGCGCTGATGAAGGAGAACGGCGTCCCGCAGTTCACCGTCGACGCGCACCGGCCCGTCAAGGCCTTCGACGTGCTCGGTCTGTCATTCGCGACCGAGCTCGGCTACACCAACATGCTTTCCGCGCTCGACCTGGCCGGCATCCCGCTGGACAGCGCCGAGCGGGGCATCGACGACCCGATCGTGCTCGCCGGCGGGCACGCGTCGTTCAACCCGGAGCCGATCGCCGACTTCATCGACGCCGCGGTGCTCGGCGACGGCGAGGAGGCCGTCCTCGAGATCACCGGGATCATCCGGGAGTGGAAGGCCGAGGGGTGCCCCGGTGGCCGTGACGAGCTGCTGCTGCGGCTCGCGCGCACCGAGAGCATCTACGTCCCGCGCTTCTACGACGTGGACTACCTGCCCGACGGCCGGATCCAGCGGGTGGTGCCCAACCGGCCCGACGTGCCGTTCCGGGTCAACAAGCGCACGACCATGGATCTCGACGCGTGGCCGTACCCGAAGAAGCCGCTGGTCCCGCTCGCCGAGACGGTGCACGAGCGCTACGCCGTGGAGATCTTCCGCGGTTGCACGCGGGGCTGCCGGTTCTGTCAGGCAGGCATGATCACCCGCCCCGTGCGGGAGCGTTCGATCACCACCGTCGGCCAGATGATCAAGGAGGGCCTGGAGTATTCCGGCTACTCCGAGGTCGGTCTGCTCTCGCTCTCCAGCGCCGATCACTCCGAGATCGGTGACATGTGCTCCGGCCTGGCCGAGCAGTATGCGGACACCAACGTCTCGCTGTCGCTGCCCTCGACCCGGGTCGACGCCTTCAACATCGACCTGGCCCAGGAGCTGTCCCGCAACGGGCGGCGGACCGGGCTCACCTTCGCCCCCGAGGGCGGTTCGGAGCGGATCCGCAAGGTCATCAACAAGATGGTGACCGAGGAGGACCTGATCCGGACGGTCGTCACGGCGTACACGAACGGCTGGCGCAGTGTGAAGTTGTACTTCATGTGCGGGCTGCCCACCGAGACCGACGACGACGTGCTGCAGATCGGCCGGATGGCACACGAGGTGATCAAGGCCGGTCGGCTCGCCACCGGCACCAAGGACATCAAGTGCACGGTCTCGATCGGCGCGTTCGTGCCGAAGCCGCACACCCCGTTCCAGTGGGCCGCCATGGAGCGCCCGGAGGTCATCGACAACCGGCTCCGGATGCTCAAGCAGGAGATCAACAGCGACCGGTCGCTGGGCCGGGCGATCGGTTACCGCTATCACGACGGCGAGCCGTCGCTGATCGAGGGCCTGCTGTCGCGCGGTGACCGCCGGGTCGGGAAGGTAATCCGGCGAGCCTGGGACAAAGGCCAGCGTTTCGACGGCTGGTCCGAGCATTTCTCGTACGCCCGCTGGGTCGATTCCGCCGCCGAGGTCCTGCCGGAGTTCGGCGTCGACCTCGACTGGTTCACGACCCGCGAGCGCGAGCAGCTCGAGGTCCTGCCCTGGGACCACCTGGACTCCGGTCTCGACAAGGACTGGCTGTGGCAGGACTGGATGGACTCCAAGAGCGAGTTCGAGCAGGACGACTGCCGCTGGACCCCGTGCTTCGACTGCGGCGTCTGCCCGTCGATGGACACCGAGATCCAGATCGGCCCCACCGGCAAGAAGCTGCTGCCCCTGACCCCCGTCGCCGGCCTGCGCACCCCGGCCGCCGCGCACACGCATTAAGGAAAAGACCATCGCCAAGAACCAGCCCGTGGGCGGTCAGGCCCCGGTCGTGCAGCGGATCCGCCTTCGTTACGCGAAGCGCGGACCGCTGCGTTTCACCTCGCACCGGGACTTCGCGCGGGCTTTCGAGCGCGCGTTGAAGCGGGCGGGCGTACCCATCGCCTTCTCGCAGGGCTTCACCCCCCACCCCAAGATTTCGTACGCGAGTGCGGCGCCCACCGGCGTCGGCAGCGAGGCCGAATATCTCGAGATCGGCCTGCAGACCGTGGTCGACGCGGCTCAGCTGCGGGTGGCCCTGGATGCGGCGCTCTCGCCCGGCCTGGACGTGCTGGACGCCGTGGTCGCGACCGAGGGCGGCGGCAGCCTCGCCGACCGCATCGACGCGTCCAAGTGGCGAATCGAACTTCCTCAGGTTGAGACGCAGGTCGCTGCCGAGGCGGTCGCCGCCTTCCTCGCGACCGAAGAAGTGCTGGTGGAACGCATGACGAAGCAGGGGAAGCGGGAGTTCGACGCCCGTAATCCGGTTGCTTTCTTCACTGTGACCAACGAGTCTGGCGCACCTTCCGGGGCCAACGCGGCACCGTGTGCGATAATCGACCTTGTCGTCCGGCAGGTCACTCCCGCCGTTCGACCCGATGACGTCATGTCTGGCCTGCGTGTGGTGGCCGGCCTGGAGCCGCCGGTGCCCCCCAGGGTGACCCGGCTGGCCCAAGGCTCGCTTACCTCGCAGGGAGAGATCGTCGATCCGTTGGACGCGGATCGCGAGGACGCCACCATCGGAGGGCGCTAGCCGGTTCGGACGGCGCCCGCGTTGGCAGACTTCGGCAGCCCGTCCGATGAGGGCCGGGACCGAAAAACTTGCGGCGACCCTGCGTGGCAGCGCTCACCCGCGCCCGGGGCCGCCAGAACTGGAGAGCGCCCCATGCTCGAAAACGAGCCCCAGGGCGGTGAACGGGACGAGGCAGTTGCTCCTCCCGTCGATGCCGCCGAGACCACCGCACCTGCTCGCCGTGTGCGTGCACCCCGCCGGAAAGCCGCTGCGGCTGCCGCCCCGGAGGAGGCACCTGACGCCGAAGCCGGCGAGACCGAGGCAGCTCCCGTTGCCCCGGTGAAGGCCACCCGCAGTCGCGCGCGGAAGAAGGCCGTCCCCGCCGCCGCGGAGACGCCTGTTGCCGAGGACCCCGCTGCCGTCGCGGAGAGCCTGCTCAGCGATGCCGAGCCGGTTGCCGCTCCGGCCCCGGTGAAGGCCACTCGCAGTCGTGCGCGGAAGAAGGCCGTCCCGGCCGCCGCCGCGCCCGAGGAGATCCCCGGCCTGGACGTTCCCGCAGCCGAGGTGCCGGTTGCCGAGGTGCCGGTTGCCGAGGTGTCAGTTGCCGAGACGCCGGTGGCAGAGGTGCCGCCGGTCGTCGAAGTTCCTGCCGAGGACGAGCCCCTGGCCGAAGAAGAGACGCCTGTCGAGCCCGTGCCGGTCATCGCCGTGCTGCCGCTCGACGGCGAGCTCATCGAGGACGATGCCGCCCCGCGCAGCCGCCGCCGCAAGGCCGCGCTGCCGCCGGCGGTCCTGTTCATGCCGCCGGAGGCCGAGGCCGAGCCCGCCACCCGGCGCACCCGCCGCGGTTCCACCGCCGCCCCCGTCGCCGCGGCTCCGGCCGCCCCGATCGAGGACGAGGCCGAGAGCACGGCGCCCGAGACCAGCACCACCCAGCCCGTCGCGGCCTCCGCCGACGAGGAGCCCGTGGAGGGTGTCCGCAAGAGCCGTCGCCGCCGCCGGGGTTCCGCCGCGGCCGACGCCGACGAGGTCGCCGTCGAGGTTCCCGCCGCTTCGGCCGAGGTGACCGAGGCCCTGATCGACGACCCCGACGAGAGCGCCGACGACGTCGAGGACGGCTCCGAGGAGTACGAGGACGAGGACGGCGTCAGCCGTCGGCGTCGCCGCCGTGGTCGTCGTGGCCGCGGGCGGGGCAAGGGCCCGTCCGACGAGGGCGACGAGGGCGAGATCGCCGGAGCCGACGGCGAGGAGACCGCTGAGTCCGACGCCGAGGCCGAGGGTGACAGCGAGGACGACGAGAACGACGAGGGCGACGGGGTCACCCGCCGGCGTCGCCGCCGGCGTCGCAAGGGCTCCGGGGACACCGAGACCGGTGGCGTCGAGGACGGCGTGCACACCGTCGTGCGGGTGCGCGAGCCCCGGCGTACCGCCGATGAGGTCCAGGGTGTTTCGGGGTCCACCCGGCTCGAGGCCAAGCGGCAGCGCCGGCGCGACGGCCGTGAGCAGCGCCGGACCCGGCCGCCGATCCTGAGCGAGTCGGAGTTCCTGGCCCGCCGCGAGGCGGTCGACCGGGTCATGGTCGTGCGGCAGAAGCCCGACCGGATCCAGATCGCCGTGCTCGAGGACGGCGTCCTGGTCGAGCACTACGTGTCGCGGACCACCTCCGGGACCATGGTCGGCAACGTCTACCTCGGCAAGGTCCAGAACGTGCTGCCCAGCATGGAGGCGGCGTTCGTCGACGTCGGCCGGGGCCGCAACGCCGTTCTGTACGCCGGTGAGGTCAACTGGGACGCCACCGGGCTCGAGGGGCGCGCGCGCTCGATCGAGCAGGCGCTGCGTTCCGGCGACTCCGTGCTCGTGCAGGTCACCAAGGACCCGATGGGGCACAAGGGTGCCCGGCTGAGCAGCCACATCGCGCTCTCCGGCCGGCACCTGGTCTACGTGCCCAACGGCAACGCGTCCGGCATCAGCCGCAAGCTGCCCGACAACGAGCGCAAGCGCCTGCGGGACGTGCTCAAGAAGCTCGTGCCCGACGGCGCCGGTGTCATCGTGCGCACGGCGGCCGAGGGTGCCAGCGAGGACGAGCTCGCCCGCGACGTCAAGCGACTGCAGGCGCAGTGGGAGGACATCCAGGCCAAGGCCGCCGAGGGGCACGCGCCCGCCGCGCTCTCCGAGGAGCCCGACCTGGTGATCCGGGTCGTCCGGGACCTCTTCAACGAGGACTTCCGCGAGCTGATCGTGCAGGGCGACCAGGCGTACGGCGAGCTCGAGAACTACCTCGACTCGGTGTCGCCCGACCTCGTGGAGCGGATGCACCGCTACACCGGCACCGGCGACGTCTTCGCCGACAAGCGGATCGACGAGCAGATCCTCAAGGGCCTGGACCGCAAGGTGTTCCTGCCCTCGGGCGGTCACCTCGTGTTCGACCGCACCGAGGCGATGACGGTCGTCGACGTCAACACCGGTAAGTACACCGGTGCCGGCGGCAACCTCGAGGAGACGGTCACCCGGAACAACCTCGAGGCGGCCGAGGAGATCGTGCGCCAGCTCCGGCTGCGCGACATCGGCGGCATCGTGGTCATCGACTTCATCGACATGGTGCTGGAGAGCAACCGCGAGCTGGTGCTGCGGCGGCTCACCGAGTGCCTGGGCCGGGACCGTACCAAGCACCAGGTCACCGAGATCACCTCGCTGGGTCTGGTCCAGATGACCCGTAAGCGCATCGGCGCGGGCCTGCTCGAGGCGTTCAGCGAGACCTGCGACCACTGCAAGGGCCGCGGTGTGGTCATCCACACCGAGCCCGTGACCGAGAAGCGTCCCGTGGGCGCGGCCAGCAGCCAGGTCAAGGCGGTCGCCGCTGCGGCACCCCGCGTCGAGGTTCAGCGCACCGAGGCCCCTGTGGCACAGCCGGCTACCAAGTCCCGGCGTCGCCGCGGAGGCAACAGCGACTCCGCGCCGGTCGAGCCTGCGCTGGTCGAGCCTGCGCTGGTCGATCCGGCGCCGGTCGACGCCGTCGTCGAGGAGTTCGAGGTCGAGGCGCCTTCGGACCTGACCCTGGAGGACCCGGCGGCCGAGACCGCGGGGATCCCGCCGAGGGAGTCCGGTGCCGTGCGTCCGGTCGGTTCAGGGGTCATCCAGCCCCCGGCTCCGGCGGCGAACGGCAACAACGCCGACGACGAATACGACATCAGCGGGTACGACTTGTCGCGCTACGGGTCCGCGTACCCCTCGGAGCCGGCGGAGCTTGCGGAGCCGTTGCAGTTGACCAGCAACGACGACCCGGACGCCGCGGGTGACGAGGAAGAGGACGACGACGAGCCGGTGGGCGCGGGAGCCGGCGGTCGCCGCCGGTCGCGTCGCGGTGGCTCGCGGCGGCGTACCCGTCCCTGATGGTGCGGGCACTGAGCTGAAAGCACGCTGAGATCGGGCGGTCCGGGCAGGTTCTTCCTGCTGGGGCCGCCCGACTTCATATCCGGCGATCTATGTCGGCTACCCTCGGGGCCTCCTCGCTCATCCCCCTTTCACCAGGAGCCCGGAATCCCCATGCGACGCCTTCTCTGTGTCACCGCTCTCAGCGGTGCTCTTCTCCTGCTCGGTGCCTGTTCCTCCGACGACTCCGACGACCCCGCAGCGGCCCCCGCGCCTGCCGGCGCCTCCTCCCCCGTGGGCGTGGTCACCAGCGCGCCTGAGGCCACCTCTGCCGCATCCGCGGGGACCTCCTCGTCGAAGGGTGGCGACGCCGCGTTGAAGGGCGACACCGCCGCCATCTGCACGCAGGCGGCCAAGACCGGCGGTGAGGCGGCACGCAACTTCGCCGCCGACGTCAAGCTGCTGATCGACGCCCAGTCCGCCCAGGACGCCGACGCGGTCACCAAGGCGCAGGAGAAGACGACCCGGGACGTCGAGAACTATTCGTACGCCCTGGCGGACATGGCGAAGCTCACCAGCGACCCCGCGCTGAAGAAGGCGCTGACCGCGATGGGGAAGCAGGTTTCGACTCTGAAGGGCGACGTGCGTAAACTGGACGCAGAGAAGCTCGCGGGGCTGCAGGAAACCCTCTCGAAGGCCTGCGGCACCTCCTGAGCTTCTCCCCGGTTTGAGCATCAAGCCGCTGATGAAGTACGCTATCTAACGGCGCTTTTTCGGCGCTGATTTTTCATGTAGTTCAAGTTTCCGTGCGCGACCTTTGGCGCCGGGAGCCGGTTACATCCGCCAAGCAGTGGATTTTTCTCGCTGCGCAAGTCTCAGGGAGTCCGCGTCGATGTACGCGATCGTCAAGACCGGCGGCAAGCAGTACAAGGTTGCCGAGGGCGACGTGATCGAGGTTGAGAAGCTCGCGGGTAAGCCCGGCGACTCGCTGAAGCTCGCCGCGGTTCTCCTCGTCGACGGTGACAACCTGGTGACCGACGCTGCCAAGCTTGCCAACGTGACGGTGTCCGGCGAGATCGCCGATCACACCAAGGGTCCGAAGATCCGGATCCACAAGTTCAAGAACAAGACCGGCTACCACAAGCGCCAGGGGCACCGCCAGCCGCTGACGCTCGTCAAGGTGACCGGCATCTCCAACAAGAAGTAGGGACGAACCGCCATGGCTCACAAAAAGGGTGCCTCCAGCTCTCGTAACGGCCGTGACTCCGCCGCCCAGCGGCTCGGAGTGAAGCGGTTCGGTGGCGAGCTCGTCAAGGCCGGCGAGATCATCCTCCGCCAGCGTGGCACGAAGTTCCACCCGGGCGACCTGGTCGGCCGCGGTGGCGACGACACGCTGTTCGCGCTCGCCCCCGGCAACGTGCTCTTCGGTCACACCCGTGGCCGCAAGACCATCAGCATCGTGCCGGTCGCGGCCGCTGCTGCGGCCGAGTAAGTAGCGTCGCAGCGCACCACAGCATTACAGCGGGCCGTGGACCTTCTGAGGTCCTCGGCCCGCTGCCGTATTTCCGGGCATAGGTTGTGACTCGCGAGCGTTCTCCTTGCGGAGACATTTGCGTCGAAGTGGGAGATCTGAAGTGGCTACGTTCGTCGACCGGGTCGTACTGCATCTGCAGGCAGGGGATGGCGGGCACGGTTGTGTCTCCGTTCGGCGCGAGAAGTTCAAGCCCCTCGGCGGCCCCGACGGGGGCAACGGCGGCCACGGCGGCGGCATCACGCTCGTCGTCGACGCCCAGCAGCACACGCTGCTCGACTTCCACTTCCGCCCGCACATCAAGGCGCAGAACGGCGCCGGTGGCGCCGGTGCCAACCGCGACGGCGGCAACGGTGGCGACCTGGAGCTGAAGGTTCCGGACGGCACCGTCGTGCTGAACCCCGAGGGCGAGGTCATCGCCGACCTGATCGGCGAGGGCTCGACCTTCGAGGTGGCCCGGGGCGGCCGGGGCGGGCGTGGCAACGCGTCGCTGGCCAACACCCGTCGCAAGGTTCCCGGTTTCGCCGAGCTCGGTGAGCCCGGCGCGGGCCTCGACGTCGTGCTCGAGCTCAAGAGCGTCGCCGACGTCGGCCTGGTCGGTTTCCCGTCGGCCGGCAAGTCGTCGCTGATCTCGGTGATCTCCGCGGCCAAGCCGAAGATCGCCGACTACCCGTTCACCACGCTGGTGCCGAACCTCGGCGTGGTGCAGGCCGGCGAGAAGACCTTCACCGTCGCCGACGTGCCGGGCCTGATCCCGGGCGCGGCCACCGGCAAGGGGCTGGGCCTGGAGTTCCTGCGCCACATCGAGCGCACCTCGGTCCTTCTGCACGTGCTCGACTCGGCGGCGCTGGAGGTCGAACGCGACCCGATCGCCGACCTGGACGCCATCGAGGCGGAGCTGGCGGCGTACGGCGGGCTCGAGGACCGGCCGCGCATGGTCGTCCTGAACAAGATCGACATCCCGGACGGCCGCGACCTCGCCGAGATGGTGCGCCCCGACCTGGAGGCCCGCGGATACCAGGTGTTCGAGGTCAGCGCCGTCACCCGCGAGGGCCTCAAGGACCTCGTCTACGCGCTCGCCGAGGCCGTGGAGAACAACCGCCTCGCCGCCCCGCCCATCGAGCCGAGCCGGGCCATCGTCCGGCCCCGCGCCGTGGACGAGAAGGGCTTCACGATC
Source organism: Winogradskya humida (assembly GCF_016862215.1). Classification (GTDB taxonomy): domain Bacteria; phylum Actinomycetota; class Actinomycetes; order Mycobacteriales; family Micromonosporaceae; genus Actinoplanes; species Actinoplanes humidus. Next base: position 129,154 of record NZ_BOMN01000108.1, on the reverse strand, counting down.
GACAAGAACGGCGAGGGCGTCTGGATCGTCCGCGGCATCCAGGTCGAGCGCTGGATCCGGCAGACGATGTTCGACAACGACGAGGCCGTCGGTTACCTCGCCGACCGTCTCGAGCGGCTCGGTGTGGAGGCGGCGCTGGGCAAGAAGGGCGCGCAGGCCGGCGACCCGGTCCGCATCGCCGACTTCGACTTCGACTGGCAGCCCAATGCCGGCGAGTACATCAGCGGCCCGCGCGGCTCGGACAGCCGCCTCGAGGAAGACATCAACCGCGCCAGCGCCGCCCAGCGGCTCGCGGCCCGCAAGGCCCGCCGGGTCCGCTCGGACGACGAACTGCTGCACATGTCCGAGGACGGCACGGTGTCGACGATCTCCATGTCGAAGAAGCCGGTGCTGGTCGAAGAGGACGAGGACGACGGGGAGTAATCCGCTGCCGTCCAGATTCCGGCAACCCGGTGGAAATGGACGACACATAGCGTCACGCCCATGCTGATCGAGTCCCGTGCGTTCCCGGATCCCGAGCTCGCCGCCCTGCTGCTGAGCCAGCAGCAGGAGCTCGGGCAGGTGGAGAACAACCGGGACGACATCGCCTACCTGGTCGTCGTGGTGCGGGGCCGGGTCGTCGCCTGCGGCGGCTGGCAGGCGATGGAGCCGGGTGCGGCCCTGCTCAAGCGGATCTTCGTACGGCCCGCGTTCCGGGGCAGGGGCATCGCCGGGCAGCTGGTCGTCGCGCTGGAGGAAGAGGCGCTGGCCGTGGATCGCCCGCTGCTGCGGATGGAGGGCTGCGTTCACCATCCGGCCATGATCGCGCTGTACCGGTCGGCGGGTTATTCGCAGACGGCTACGTACGGTGAGCGGATTTGGTTTGAGAAGTCACTTCTCGCTCACGTCGGTTATCGCTGAGCTGAGCACCATCGGGTCGGCGTTCCACTTCTGGCCCCGGGAGCCGTCGCAGACCGCGAGCGTGCCCTTGCTGATGGCCGTGCCGGTGGTCCAGGCGTCAACCGTGGCGTCCGTGGGGGCCAGGCACCAGGTCGTGCCGGCGGGCGCGTTGTAGGTCGTCTCGATCCGGTACGCGTTGCCGAAGACTCCCGTGTTGCCGCGCCGGGTCCACGTGAGGGCCGCGGTGGGCGTGGCCGACGGGTTGCAGGTCACCAACGTCGGGTAGCCGGTTCGGCCGGGGCTGGTGAGGCAGTACTTCACGCCGTACTTGTTGGCGAGCCAGATGACCCCGGTGCCGCTGGTCTGACCGGTGGCGATGGCCGGCAGGTGCCAGACCTGGTTCCACTGCACGGTGCCGGTCGGGCTCTGCTTGCACGGCCAGATGACCATGTACGCCGCGCTCGTGTTGTCGGCGGACACGTCGAGGCAGCGGCCGAACTGCTCGAAGTTCACCAGCTGGTTCGTCTTCTCGCCCGCGCCACCGGTGCCGGCCGCGGCGTCCGGCTGGAAGCTGCGGGTGATCGTGTAGTCGCCGTCGCACGCCGCGTCGTACTGCGAGACGTTCGACGGGTCACTGGCGACGGCGTGCAACACGATGGTGCTGCCCGCCTGGCCCGGGTTCACGACGTGGAAGCACTGCCGGTCCTTGTCGCCGTTCTTCGTGCCCTCGAAGTTCGCGCGGTCGTTGAGGCTCCACTGCTGGCGCTCGGCGGTGGTGGCCGCGCACGCCCGGAAGACGACCTGCTCGTTCTGGTTGGGCGCGGCGTCGAGGCACATGCCGGTGCCACCGGTCGCGCGGGAGGCGGTCAGGACCAGGTTCAGGTTCGAGACGTACGCGAACTTCTGCTTGTCGTCGTTGCTGTCACACACCTGCAGCGTCAGCGCCGCCCCGGCGGCCGGCGTGGTGCCGGGCGCGGAGAAGCACAGGTCCGGGGTGTGGTTGCCGAGGATGTGGATCAGCCCGCCGGCGATGTTCTCCCGGGTCTTGCTGTGCAGCGTGTAGGTGGCCGTGACCGTGCGCGGGGAGACGTCGTTGCTCAGCGCCTTGCCGGTCGAGGAGAGCAGCACGTAGACGGGTGTCTCGCTGCCGGTCAGATAGGTGCTGGTGCACGCCATCCTGTTGGCCGCGGCCCAGGCCACGTCGCCGGCCGGTGGCTGGGTCCGCAGGTAGTAGATGCTCACGGTGTACGTCTGGTCGGTCGCCGCGTTGACCGAGCCCGTGAACGGGCCGCAGGGCAGCGCCGCCGGGTTGCCGGTGCCGTCGCTGTTGGTCGCGATCCGGATGTGGCCGAGGGCGACGTCGATGCCGGTCTGCGCGGCGTCGATCGCCTCGGAGCTGTGGATCGTCGACCGGGTGCCGGTGATCTGGGAGCCGACCGTCGCGGCGAGCAGGCCGCTGAGCCCGAGCCCGATGATGATCAGCAGCATGGCGGCGGGCAGGGAGCCGCGGTCGTTGCTCCGGGGGTTCACTGGCTGAAGACCGGGTCGGCGGGCTCCGCGCTGAACAGCGACGTCGCCGCGCGGATGCACATGGCGTACTTGCAGTCGGACGACGTCCAGGTGATCGCCACGACCAGGCGGACCATCTGGACGGGCTGCGACGGGTCGGTGCCGCACGTGCCCCCGGCCCGGGGCTGCCAGCAGCGGCCGACCAGGAAGTACCGGTAGTACTTGACCTTGTTCGCGGTGAGGGCGAGGTCCTGCGTGTCGGGGATCGGCACGGTCGGTGTCACCCCGGAGACGGGGGCGTCCCAGCGGGTGGTGTTCGAGAGGTAGCCGTACGTGTCAAAGACGCTCAGATTAAGGCAGCTGCCGCACTGCGCCCGCCCGACCAGCAGGGTGGGGCCGCCGAAGCCGCGGGCTGATTCCATCCCGGCCTGGGCGAGGCGCGTCGCGGTCTGGATCTGCGACTGATAGCGGCTGGTACGCACGGACGCGGCGAAATACGTCCCGAGTGCCGCCATCATCGCGCTGATCAGGGCGAGCGCGACGACGACCTCCATCATCGTGAACCCGTCGTCGCGGGAGCGCCTGACTCGCATGACCTCATCTGTCGGCACCGCCGGGCACGGGATGAGGCATGATCACGAGTTTTTCGTCACCACCGGCGTCGCGGCGAGCCATGATCGCAGGCGGCGGGCATGATGGGCGGCATGCCGAGCTTGACCCGCGCCGAGGCTACCGCCCGGGCCGCCACCGTCACCGTCACCGGGTACCGCATCGATCTCGACCTGACGGGCACCGGAGACACCTTCCGTTCCCGCACGGTGGTCAGCTTCGACGCCGAGCCGGGCGCCTCGACGTTCCTCGAGCTGGAGCCGGTCGAGCTGCTGTCAGCGACGCTGAACGGCGCGGCCGTCGACGCCTCCGCGCTGGCCGACGAGCGGCTCACGCTTGAAGGCCTGGCGGCCGGCAACGAGCTCGTGGTCGAGGGCGTGATGCGTTACTCGCGCAGCGGCGAGGGTCTGCACCGTTTCGTCGACCCCGCCGACGGCCGGGTCTACCTCTACGCGCAGATGTTCCTCGACGGCGCCCGCCGGATCTTCCCGTGCTTCGACCAGCCTGACCTCAAGGCGCCCTTCACCCTCACCGTCACGGCACCGGCCGACTGGATCGTGGCCGCGAACGGCGAGCTGGACGGCGAGCCGGTGGACGGGGTGTGGCGGTTCCGCACCACCAAGCCGCTGTCGACGTACTTCGCCTCGCTGATCGCCGGGCCGTACCACGCGTGCACCGACGAGCACGACGGCATCCCGCTGGCGATCTACGCCCGGCAGGCCCTCGCGGAGCAGCTCGACGAGCAGTCGGCGGAGATCTTCACGATCACCAAGCAGTGCCTCGACCGCTACCACGAGATCTTCGACGTGCGGTACGCGTTCGGCCACTACGGTCAGGCCTTCGTCCCGGAGTTCAACTTCGGCGCGATGGAGAACCCGGGCATCGTGGTGTTCCGCGACGAGTACATCTTCCGCTCCGCGGTCACCGACGGTGAGCGTGAGCAGCGCGCGATGGTGATCGCGCACGAGATGGCCCACCAGTGGTTCGGCGACCTGGTGACCATGGCGTGGTGGGACGACCTGTGGCTCAACGAGTCGTTCGCCGAATATCTGGGCAGCCGGATCACCGCCGAGGCGACCGAGTTCGCCGACGCGTGGACGACGTTCGCGATGCAGCGCAAGGCCTGGGGCATCCGCGCGGACCAGCGCCCGTCGACCCACCCGGTGGCCCCCGACGATGTCTCGGACACCGCGCTCGCACTGCTCAACTTCGACGGCATCTCGTACGCGAAGGGTGCGGCGGTGCTGCGGCAGCTCGTCGCGTACGTGGGGGACAAGGCGTTCCTGGCGGGGTTGAACGAGCATTTCGCCGCGCACGCGTACGCCAATGCCACGCTCGCCGATCTGCTCGAAGCGATCTCCCGGTCCAGCGGGCGTGATCTCACCGCCTGGGCCGGCCTCTGGCTGCGCAGCGCCCAGGTCAACACCGTGCGAGCGGAGGTCGAGCGGGCCGAGGACGGCACGTATGCGCAGGTCACGCTCGTGCAGACCGCGCCGGACGACTACCCGACGCTGCGCCCGCACAAGCTCTTCGCCGGCCTCTACGACCACGGCGCCGACGGGGTCGTGACACTGCGCAAGCGCGTGGAGGCCGAGCTGGACCCGGAGCGTGACGGCGGGCGTACGGTCCTGCCCGAGCTCGCCGGTGAGCCGGTGGCGGACCTGCTCCTGGTCAACGACGGTGACCTGACCTATGCCAAGATCCGGCTGGACGAGGCCTCCGCGGACGCCGTGCCGAGGATCCTGCCGCTGCTCGACGACTCCCTGGCCCGGGCCGTGCTGTGGAGCTCGACGCTCGACTCCGTGACCGACGGCGAGCGCCCGGTCGCCGAGCTGGTCACGCTGGTGCTGGCCGCGCTGCCGGTGGAGCGTGAGGTCGTGGTCGTCGAGGACGTGCTGCGGACGACCCGCGCCCTGGTCGACCGCTACCCGGCGCCGGAGACCCGCCCCGCGGCCCTCGAACTGCTCGCCCAGGCCTGTGACCGGCTGGTGGCCGCAGCCGAGCCGGGCAGCTCGCGCCAGCTCGCGGGGGTGCGCGGCCTGGTCGGCGCGACGACCGACACCGCACGGCTGCGTGGCTGGCTCGACGGCGAGGCCGTGCCGCAGGGTGTGGCGATCGACGACGACCTGCGCTGGCTGATCCTCTACCGCCTCGTGGTGCTCGGTGCGGCCGGCGCTGACGCCGTCGAGGCGCAGTACGAAGCCGACCGGAGCGCCTTCGGGGAGCAGTGGGCCGCCCGGTGCCGTGCGGCGTTGCCCGATGCCGATGCCAAGGCGCGGGCCTGGGATTACCTGATCAACGATCCGGATGCCTCGAACCGGTTGCTGGAGGCGACGGCGCAGGGCTTCTGGCAGCCGGAACAGCTCGCTGTCGTCAGCCCGTACGCCGAGCGGTACTTCACCGATGTGCCGCAGATGCTGGCACGGCGGGGCGGGATGAGTGGCGAGCGGGTGGCTGTCATCGCGTACCCGTCGGTCGTGGTGGCGCCGGAGACCCGGCGCCTCGCCGCGGAGCTGATGGCCTCGCCGGACATCTCGTCGATCATGCACCGGGTCGTGACGGACGGCGACGACGACGTCCGCCGTGCCCTGCTCGCCCGGGGATAACCGGAATCCTCCTTTCCGTCCCCGCGCAGGCCTTAGCCTCGTCATACGGGGGTGAGCGGTGGAATGGTCCGAGGGACTGTCCAAGGGTCTGCTGTCCGCCGTCCAGGACGCGGTGCTGGTCCTGGACGCGGGGCGGATCGTGCTGGTCAACGATCAGGCGCAGGAGACCTTCGGCCGCGGCCGGATCGAGCTTCTGGGCCTGGCGGCGGACCTGCTGTTCATCGACGGCTTCCGGGCGGGCGCGATCGCGCTGGGCAGGCGCCGCGACGGCAGCGAGTTCCCCGCCGAGGTGTCGCTCTCCGTGGTCGGCTCGCAGACGATCCTCGTGGTCAGGGACGTCACCGAGCGTCATGAGCTGCGGGCCGAGGCGGCGAGCCAGCGACATCGCCGGCTGGAGGCGCTCGGTCAGCTCGCCGGCGGGGTGGCCCACGACTTCAACAACCTGCTCGGGGTGATCGTCAACTACGCCAACTTCGTCATCGAGGAGGCGGAGTCCCCGACGCCGGACCTCGCCGCGGTGGCGTCGGACGCCCAGCAGGTGCTGAAAGCGGGGGAGCGGGGCACCACCCTCACCCATCAGCTGCTCAAATTCGCGCGCCGGGAGGTCGTACGCCCCGAGGTTGTCGATCTCAACGGGGCCGTGACCGGCGCTGTCGGCCGGATGACGCTGGGTGATGAGATTCGGCTGACCGTCCGGCCCGCGTCGCCGCTGCCGTCGATCACCATCGACCCGGGGCAGATCGAGCAGGTGCTGATCAGCCTGGCCGACAACGCGCGTATCGCGATGCCTTCGGGCGGCAACCTGGTGATCGACACGGCAGCTGTGCACCTGGGCATGGGCGAGCATCCTGAGCTGGCTCCCGGCGAATATGTCCGGCTGCGGGTCTGCGACTCCGGCCGGGGGATGACGCCGGACGTGATCGAACGGGCGTTCGAGCCGTTCTTCACCACCAAGCCCAATCACGAGGCGACCGGGCTGGGGCTGGCCACCGTCTACGGGATCGTCAGCCAGGCGGGTGGCAGCGTCGGCATTGTCTCCTCACCCGGGGTGGGCACCACGGTCACCGTACTGCTGCCCTCCTGCTCGTCTCCCGTCGCTGTTCCTTCCGCTTCTCCTGCCGACGTTGACGGCCGGGGGGAGACCCTGCTCGTGGTCGAGGACGAGGCGGCCCTGCGGGACGTGGCCGGGCGGATCCTCTCCGGCGCCGGCTACCGCGTGCTCGCCGCCGACGACGGCCCGATGGCTCTGGAGCTCGCGGCCCTGCACGAAGGTGCGATCGATCTGCTGCTCAGTGACGTGGTGATGCCGGGGATGCTCGGCAACGAGCTGGCCGAGCGGCTGGTGGACGCCCGCCCGGACACCCGGGTGCTCTACATGTCCGGGTACGCCCAGCCGGTGCTGGCCTCACAGGGAACGCTCGACCCCGGCGTCGCGCTGCTGGAGAAGCCGTTCACCGCCGAGGACCTGCTCAGCGCCGTCCGCAAGCGGCTCGACGGTTGATCTAGTATTCGTCGATGCGTGAGCGGCGACGGATCGGGATCATGGGCGGCACGTTCGACCCGATCCACCACGGTCACCTGGTGGCGGCCAGCGAGGTGCAGAGCCGCTTCGACCTGGACGAGGTCGTCTTCGTCCCGACCGGGCAGCCCTATCAGAAGGGCGGCGCGGTCAGCCCGCCCGAGGACCGGTACCTCATGACGGTCATCGCGACGGCGTCGAACCCGCGGTTCCACGTGAGCCGTGCCGACATCGACCGGGACGGGCCGACGTACACGATCGACACCCTGCGTGACTTCAACGCGCTCTACGGGCCCGAGGTCGAGCTGTACTTCATCACCGGTGCCGACGCGCTCGCCAAGATCCTTTCGTGGAAGGACGCGCTGGAGATGCTCTCGCTGGCGCACTTCGTCGGCGTGACCCGGCCGGGTTTCGAGCTCTCCGACGACCATCTGCCGGACCACACCGCCACGCTGGTGGAGGTCCCCGCCATGGCGATCTCGTCCAGCGCGTGCCGGGCCAGGGTGGTCCAGGGGGAGCCCGTCTGGTACCTCGTGCCCGATGGTGTGGTGCAGTACATCGCGAAGCGCGAACTTTATCGTGAGTAATGTGCCCTTTGTGGTGAATCACGCCTGAGGGATTGTCGGCCCCGTGTGAGAGGCTTGTACCTCTGTAACCGAACGAGGGGAGACCGGTGCCCGTCACCGAACGCGCCCGCGAGCTCGCGCTGACTGCGGCGCAGGCAGCCGCGGACAAGAAGGCGCAGGACATCGTCATCATCGATGTCGGCGAGCAGCTCTACATCACCGACGCCTTCGTCATCGCCTCGGCCTCCAACGAGCGCCAGGTGATCGCGATCGTCGACGCGATCGAGGAGGCCCTGCTCAACCTCCCCGAGAAGGTCAAGCCGGTCCGCCGCGAAGGCGAACGGCAGGGCCGCTGGGTGCTGCTCGACTTCATCGACATCGTGGTGCACGTCCAGCACACCGAGGAGCGCGAGTTCTACGCGCTCGACCGGCTATGGAAGGACTGCCCGACGGTGGAGTTCGTCGACCGCGACATGGTCGACGCCGAAACCGCATGACCACGACGCGCCTGATCGTCTGGCGGCACGGCAACACGGACTGGAACGCGGGACACCGCGTCCAGGGCCAGACCGACGTGCCGCTCAACGATCTCGGCCGTCAGCAGGCCGTCGACGCCGCGGAGCTGCTCGTGCGGCTGCGGCCCGACGTGCTCGTCTCCAGCGACCTCGTCCGCGCCTCCGACACGGCCTCGGCGCTCGCCGCGCTGACCGGTCTGTCGCCGAGCTACGACAAACGGCTGCGGGAGCGATACTTCGGGTTGTGGCAGGGCCTGACCATGACCGAGGTCGCCGAGCAGCGCCCCGAGGAGCACGCCCGCTGGACCGCAGGCGCCGACGTCATCGGCGGCGACGTCGAGACGCTTGACGACCTGGGCAAACGGGTCGCCGAGGGGCTTCAGAGCGCCGCTGACCTGGTGCCGGCCGGGGGCACGGTCGTTGTGGCCACCCATGGCGCCGCGGCCCGCTCGGGTGTCGGGCATCTGCTGGGGTGGCCCCGGGAGCAGTTGCGGAGCCTGCGGGCGCTGCAGAACTGCCACTGGGTCGAGCTCAGTTACGACGGGTCGCGGGGGTGGCAGCTGGCGGCGTACAACGTCGGGCCGTTCTCCGAGCGGCCTGTTCCTCCACCGGTTTGATCCTGCTGCCGGTTTAATTTCGTCTATGGGAACCGGATCTGTGGGCGGTAGCGTCTGAGGGACCATGACCTTGCGACGACTTGCCTTGACTGCCGCCGTTGCGCTCACTTGCCTTGCCGGGTGTGCCAACGGCGGGCAAAGCGGCTCTCCGGCTCCCAGCTCTATTGAGGTGTCCAGCGTGCCCGCTCCCTCCGCTTCCTCGGTTCCCTCCGCCGGTGACATCACGATCTCCGGGACCATCGATGCCGGGGTCGAGCCCGGCTGCATCCTGCTCGACAAGCATCTGCTGATCATCAAGGACGACGCGCAGAAGTCGATCGCCACGGCGGGGGCCACGGTCACCGTGACCGGGCACACCGTGAAGGGCATGATGACGACCTGCATGCAGGGAACGCCGTTCCTCGTCACCTCGATCCAGGCAAGTTAGCCCCGCATCGGTTACGGTGCCCGCATGCCCGTCGCGGTTGTCACCGACTCCACCGCGTACCTGCCACCGGAGCTGCACGGGACGTACGACCTCACCGTCGTCCCGCTGACCGTCGTCATCAACGGTGACGAAGGGCTCGAGGGGGACGAGATCTCCCCGGCCGAGGTGGCGCGTGCGCTGGGTGCACGGCGTGCCGCCGTCAGCACGTCGCGGCCGGCGCCGGAGCAGTTCGTCACGGCGTACAGGAAGCTGCTCTCATCCGGCGCTGACGGCATCGTGTCGGTGCATCTGTCCGCCAGGTTGTCCGGCACGTATGAGGCCGCGCAACTGGCGGCGGCCGAGGTCGGAGCGCAGGTCCGGGTCGTGGACAGCAAAACCACGGGCATGGGGCTGGGCTTCGCGGCGCTCGCCGCGGCCACGGCGGCGGGTCAAGGCTCAGACCTCGATTTTGTACGCGACCAGGCGGCTGATCATGCGAGCCGGGTGTCGACGCTTTTCTACGTGGACACCCTCGAGTTCCTGCGTCGCGGGGGTCGGATCGGCGCCGCGTCCGCGCTGCTGGGCACCGCGCTGGCCGTGAAACCGATCCTGCACGTGCTGGACGGGGCGATCGTGGTGCGCGACAAGGTGCGGACGGCGGGGCGGGCGCTCGCGCGGCTGGTGGATCTGGCGGTCGAGGCCTCCGGGAGTGGGGAGGTCGACATCGCCGTCCATCATCTCGAGGCCGCCGATCGGGCGGGGGCGCTTGCTGACGCCGTGGCGATGCGGCTGGGCGACCGGTTGCGGGACTGCTACATCACCGAGATCGGGGCTGTGGTGGCCGCGCACGTCGGTCCTGGGGCGGCCGGGGTGGTCGTTCACCGGCGGAGCTAGCTCTCCTCGGGAGGCCAGGTTTCCGCTCGCCATCGTTCGGGGTTGAGGCCCTGGGGGGTGAGGCGGGGTTCGAGGTTCTCCCAGACGGTGATCGTCTCGCCGTACTGGATCTCGTCGGCGCGGGGGAGCAGGGTGGGCTCGTTCCTGGGCCAGACGGCTCTGGTGCGGCCGTCGTCGGTGATCAGGAGTTCGGCGGCGTTGGTGATCTGCTGGGCTTGGCGGGCGTACTCTTTGGCGGCTAGAACCGCTTCCGCGCGCTTTATTCGGACTTTGTTATTTTCTTGGTTATACGGCTGTGTTTTTCGGTCTTTGCCCGATATGTAAGGTGCGGGGCTGATGGCACGCGGTGAGGCCAGGTAGATCATCTCGGCGCGGGCGAAGAGCTCGGGCAGGTGGGCGCTGTCCTCGGCGGTGACCAGCAGCAGCCCGCGCTCGGGGGCGAACGCGACCGGGTTGCCGCCGACCTGACCGGCCAGCGCTGCCAGCCAGCCGTCCAGCAGCAGGTGCGAGGTCCAGTAGGAGTCGCCGTCGTCCACGAACTGCACGACGACCGGCTCCTCGGCGACGCCGACCAGTTTGGCGCCCGAGAGATTGCCGCGGGCGGCGGCGAAGATCTCCTCGTCGGTCACGCCCCAGCCGTGCGTCGCGTTCACGTAGGTCATCGTGTCGGGCTGGTCGACGACCACGAACTCGGCCAGGAACGGGAACGCGGGACGGCAGAGGGGTTCCAGGACGTCGGCCGTGGTGGTGGCGCCACGCAGGACCGGGCGCAACAGGGGGCGGGCCTCGGCCCAGGTCGCCGGGAGGCCCTTGGCGCGGACCAGGCCGGTGACAAAACGGTCCACGTGGCCCTTCCGGACCTCCTCCAGGCGCAGGACGCTCGGCTGGTCGTCACCGGGGCGCGTGAAACGGATCGTGAAAGAGGCGGAATGGTAACGGGCGTCCCCCATGCCGGCGCGGCGCAGGCGCTTGATGACCTGACTGGCCAGGCGCGCCCGGGCGGCTCTGCGGAACAGGCCCATCGGTCTCCTCTAGCTTCGAGCCGCTGACTTTATCGGTTCAGCGCGGTGGCTGTCACGACCGTCGCTTCGAGATCTTCGTCGATGTGGATCGCGGGGTGCAGGGCTGTTGCGCGTACCACATCGGTCGCGGTGTTGATCTGAGCCTCGGTGATCTCGGAGAGCAGGATTCCCCCCGGGGCCAGCCACGTTCCTGCCTCTTTCAGAACTGCGCGGAACACGTCGAGACCGTCGTCGCCGCCGTCCAGTGCCTCGCGGGGTTCATGGTCGCGGGCCTCGGCGGGCAGGAACGGGATGTGCCTGGTCGCGACGTAGGGGACGTTGGCGATCAGCACGTTGACACCGCCTTTCAGGTGGGCGGGCAGGGCCGCGAAAAGGTCACCCTGGAAGACATTTTCCGGGCCGATGTTGTCCTTGGCGCAGGCCACGGCGGTGGGGTCGCTGTCCGCGGCATAGAGCGCCATTCCGGGTACGCGTTGGAGTACCGCTTTGCCCAGCGCTCCGGAGCCGCAGCACAGGTCGACGACCACAGCGTTTTTTGTGGCGTTTTCGGCCGCTATCCGGACCAGAAGCTCGCTGCGTACGCGGGGGACGAATACGCCGGGGCGGAGGTGAATTTTCTCGCCGCAGAAGATGGCATAGCCGACCACCTGTTCGAGGGGTTCGCCCTGGGCTCTCCGGCCGACCAGTTCTTCCAATTTCTCGGGGGTGGGTGCGGCCCCGGTCAGCATCGCGGCCTCTTCCTCCGCGAAGACGCAGCCGGCCGATCTGAGCCTCAGAATTACCTGCTCCAGCACGGATTCCATGTCGCCCCCGGTTATCCACAACGCGCGCCTGTCCACAGGCACCCGAGCGGGTGCCGGTCCGAAAACCCTACGGTCGGCGGCGTGAGTGAGGCGAACACCCCCGAAGAACTCGTCCAGAACCGGCTCGACGCGATCCTGTCCCGCCCGGCCAAACCCCCTCCTGCCTCCCCCTGGACCTCCCCTCCCGGGGCACCCGCGCCTGTACCTTCCCCCATCCCTGCGGCGGCTTCTCCCTCAGTGGGTGGTGGGGGACCGCTCAATTGGGCTGATGTGGTGCCTGGGTGGTCGGAGGCGATTCCCGGATGGCCGCATGACGCCCACGGGTGGCCGGACGACGTCACCCTGCCCGACCCCCCCACCGGCCGCTGACCTGCCACCGCTCACGGAAGACCTCGCTCATCATCCGGCGTGGACCGCCGCAGACACCCCGCTGCGTACCGAGTCGCCGCCGTCGCCTGCCCCTTCTCGGCTGAACCTGTTCGATCCCGGGAGCCGTGGCGTGCGGGCCCTCGCCGCCGTCGCTGTCGCCGTGATCCTCATCGCGGCGTTCCTCGCCTGGCGCTCCCGCCCGCGGGTCGACCCCGTGCCGCCACCGCTCGGTCCTGCCTCAGGGGAGGTCACCGATGCTGTTGCCCCCGTGTCCACCTCGTCGGCGCAGATCGTCGTGGTCGCGGTGGGCGGCAAGGTCCGCAAGCCGGGCCTGGTGAACCTTGCCCCGGGAGCCCGCGTGGCCGACGCACTCCAGGCGGCCGGTGGCGCCCAGCCCGGGGTCGACGTGGCTCCGCTCAACCTGGCCCGCAAGGTGATCGACGGCGAGCTCATCATGGTCGGCGCCAGCCTGCCCCCGGGCGCGCCCGCCCCCGGCCCCGCCGGTGCCCCCGCCACGGCCGGTGGTCTGGTGAATCTCAACACCGCGACCCTGGCGGACCTCGACACGCTCCCCGGCGTCGGGCAGGTGCTGGCTCAGCGAATCCTCGACGCCCGCGACGCTCAGGGCGGCTTCAAAGCGGTGACCGATCTGCAGAAGGTGGACGGCATCGGCACGGCCCGCTACGAGCAGCTGAAAGACCTGGTGACGGTGTGACGCCGGACCTTCGCCTCGCCGGTTTCGCGGTCTCCCTCTGGCTCACCGCCCTGGCCGGCCTCTATCTGTCCGCGCGGACCGGGCTGATCCTCGGTGTCACCTTCCTCGTGGTCGCCGGGCTGACCACGCGCGTCGCGGGCCTTGGTGTCTCTCGCTGGATCGTCCTGTCGCTGCTGCTCGGCGCGGCATGCGGGGCCGTGGCGACCGCCGCGCGGGTTCACGCACGCGAGGCCGCGCCGCTGGCCGGCCTCGTCAACGCTGGTGCCGCCGTCCGGGTCGAGCTCACGGTCCGCGACGATCCCCGGGCACTGGACGGTTCACCGGGGTTGCCGCCCACCTACCTGATTCCCGTCGACCTGACGGCGGTTCATCCGCCGGACAGCCCCTCGTTCCGTCTCGCCGCGCGTGGCCTGGTGCTGGGCTCCGACCCGGGATGGCGGCCGCTGCTGCCAGGCCAGCGGTTGACGGCGACCGGGCGGCTGCAGGCCCCGCGCGGCGGTGATCTCACCGCGGCCGTGCTGTCCGCGAAGGATCCGCCCATACTGCACGGCCGGTCGTCGTGGTCGCAGCGCGCGGCCGGCGTGCTCCGAACGGGTCTGCAGCGTGCCTGCGCGCCCCTGCCCGACGACGTCGGTGGCCTGCTCCCCGGTCTGGTCGTGGGCGACACGAGCCGGATGGACCAGGCACTCGACGACGACTTCCGTGCGACCGGAATGACCCACTTGATGGCGGTAAGCGGGGCTAACGTCGCGATCATCTGCGGCGTCGTGCTCTACCTCGTGCAGTGGACCCGCGCCGGTCCCGTTGTCATCGCGCTGGTCTGCGCCGTGGCACTCATCGGGTTCGTCATCCTTGCGCGACCGTCACCGAGCGTGGTGCGCGCCGCGGCCATGGGAGCAATCGGGCTCCTCGGTCTCGCCGTCGGCCGCGCCCGTGCTGCCGTGCCCGCGCTCGCCGCCGGGGTGGCCGTGCTGATCGTGATCGACCCGGAACTGGCCGGGGACATCGGGTTCGCGCTGTCGGCCCTGGCCACCGGCGGTCTGCTGCTGCTCGCCCCCAAGTGGCGGGACGCCCTGACCAGCCGGGGCTGGCCCGCGTGGGCCGCCGAAGCACTCGCCGTCCCCGCCGCAGCCCAGGTCGCCTGCGGGCCCGTCGTCGCCGGGATCTCCGCCGGCATCAGCCTCGTCGCGGTGCCGGCAAACCTGCTGGTCGTGCCGGCGATCGCACCCGCCACCCTGATCGGCGTCAGCGCCGCGGTCCTGTCGCCCTTCTGGCCCGCGGGCGCCGAGTTCGCCGCGTGGTGCGGTCAGTGGCCCACCCGCTGGCTCGTCCTCGTCGCCACGCACGGCGCCCGGCTGCCCGCAGGGGCGCTTCCCTGGCCCGGCGGTATCCCCGGGGCGCTGCTGCTCGCGATGCTCACCGTCGCATCACTGGTGGCCACCAGACGGCCCGCGGTGCGGCGACTCGTGGCCGTGGTCGCGGTGAGCGCGATGCTGGGCGCGCTGCCAGTGCGCCTCATGGCCGCGGGCTGGCCGCCACCGCACTGGCTCGTGGTCACCTGCGCCGTGGGACAGGGCGACGCGATCGTCCTGCCCGCAGGCGAGGGCCGGGCGGTGGTGGTCGACGCCGGACCTGACGCCACACTGATCGACCACTGCCTGCGGCGGCTGGGCGTACGACAGGTGGCGCTCTTCGTGGTCAGCCACTTCCACGTCGACCACATCGGCGGGGTCGAAGGGGTGTTCCGCGGGCGCACGGTCGCCGGGGTGGCCACGCCCGACTGGCCGGACCCGCCCGCAGGCCGAGCCTCCGTCGCAGCCCAGGCCGCCAGTTCACGAGCCCCGATGGCAGCGGTCGGCCCAGGCTGGCGATACACGATCGGCGGCCTCGAACTCACCGTCCTCGGCCCCCTCGAACCCCTGCACGGCACCAACTCCGACCCGAACAACAACTCGCTCGTCCTGCTCGCCCGCATCGAAGGACACACCGTCCTGCTACCCGGCGACGCCGAAACCGAGGAACAACAGGAACTCCTCAACCACCTCGGCCCCCAAGCCGTCCACGCGGACGTACTGAAGGTCTCGCACCATGGCTCGCCGTACCAGCTCCCGGCCTTCGTGGACGCCGTCGACCCGGCTGTCGCCCTGGTGTCGGTCGGGCTGGACAACGATTACGGGCATCCGAACGGGGCTCTGCTTGATCGGATCAGTCGCGGGGGTGCGCGGGTTCTGCGTACGGACAAGGAGGGTGACCTGGCCGCGGTCCGCATCCCCACCGGCCTAGCCGTCGTCGCCCGCGGCGACCCGCCGCCACCTTGACCCAGGTCAGCCGAGCGAGCCCGAGCAGCACCATGGCCGAGGTCCGCCTGCCTGCCCGGCGCTGCCTGCCCGGCCCTGCCTGCCTGCCTGGCTCGCCTGCTTACCTGGGTCGGCTCGCCTGCTTACCCGGCTCGGTTCGGCTTCCCGGGTCGGTTTGGCCGCCGGGGTTGGTTCCCGCCTGGCTCGGGTTCGACTGGCTGGCGCGAGCTCGGCCTTGCCCCGTCTGGCCTCATTCCGTTCCGTGCGGCTTGGCCATGTTCCGTGCGGCTTGGCCCTGTCCCGTGCGGCTTGGCCCTGTCCCGCGCGGCTTGGCCTTGTCCTGTCCTGCGCGGCTCGGCCCTGTCCTGTCCTGTCCTGTCCTGCGCGGCTCGGGCTGGGTCCCGTCCTGCGTGACTTGGTGGGGCCTGGCTTTGATGGGCTGGTTGCTCGTGGCGGGCTTGTGAGGCGTTGCGCGGTGCCTGGCGGGAGTGGTGATGGGTTAGTTGTTCGCGTAGGAGCGGGCGGCCAGCCATTCGTCGAAGGTTGCTGTGCCGCGGGGGCCCGGGGTGGTGGGTAGTAGGCCTCCGGTGCTCATGGGGCCGGGGAGCCAGAGGGGCAGGACCGGGCGGCGGCGGGCGCCTCCGGCGGCGATGAGGCGGCGGGTCATGGTCACCATGGATTCGACGTGGGGGCCTGCCAGTTCCGGGGCCATGCCCTGGGGCGGCTGCCCGGCTGCCACGTCGACGAGGGCTCGGGCTACCTCGCGTACGGCGATGGGCTGGGTTTTCATGGTGGGCACCAGGGCGACCGGGCCGGGAAGGCCGCTGAGCAGTTGGCCCGCGAATTCGTGGAACTGTGTTGCGCGCAGGATGGTCCACGGGACACGACCCTCTCGGACGATCTCCTCTTGGCGGATCTTGCCGGCGTAGTAAGGGTTCTTGACCACCTCGACGCCGACGATCGACAGGGTGACCAGGCGCCGGACGCCGGCCCGGTCTGCTGCGCCGGCCAGGTTGCGGCCCGCCTTGTCGAAGAAGGCAACCGCCACATCGCGCTTCATCGTGCTGACATTGCTCACGTCGATCACCGCGTCGGCTCCGGTCAGCGCCGCGTCAAGCCCGGCCCCGGTCACAAGGTCCACGCCCTCGGCCCGCGCCAGCGTGATCGGCTCGTGCCCTGCCGCCGTCAGCGCACGCACCACGTGCCGCCCGGTGAGGCCCGTGCCGCCCGCAACTGCGATCTTCATCGTCCGCTCCTCTCGATGGGTACGGGAGGGGGACGAGCGGCCGTCCAAGAATGTGACGGTCTGGCGTGAGTGACCCGGGTCATGAAGACGTCGAGCCCGGAGCAACAGGAAGTGCACGCGGGCTGAGATCGGGGACATCCGGGATCAGCTGCGCTTAGAGAAGCACTTGCGTGCCAGCACATGAGCAGCTGCGCTGAGAGACGCGCTCGGGTGCCGACCCCAGTGATCAGCCGTGCTTTGGGGAGCATTTGCGTGCCGGCATGTGCTCAGCTGCGCTGAGTGGGCATTCGCGTGGCGGCACGTGCTCAGCTGCGCGGAGGGGGCATTTGCGTGTGGGCACCTGCTCAGCTGCGCTGAGAGGGCGTTCGCGTGGCGGCATGTGCTCAGCTGCGCTTGGGGAGTATTCGCGTGCCGGGGCCGGCGTGATCAGCTGGTCTGGGTGGGTCCGGCTACTCGTAGCGGCGGGCCGCTGACTGGCGGGCTCGTTGGTGGTCGTCGAGTTGGTCGGCCCACTGGCGGGCTGGTGTTGTCCCGTTGATCGTTATGGCTTCTGCGTTCCATGTGCTCGAGTCTCCACCTGCGACGGAAGGGCCGGACTTGCCCGAGCCCGCGCCCGGGGAGTCGCGACGCCCACTTGAGTCGGTGCCTTCGCTCGGTTTGGGGTCTGCCTGCGAGCCGGCGTTCCCGTCTGCGTTGCTCCCGCTGGATGACCCAGAAGACCCGGAAGAACTGGATGACCCGGAAGACCCGGAAGACCCAGAAGAACTGGAGGACCCGGAGGACCCGGAGGGCTTGGAGGAGTCGGAGGGGCTTGGTGCGCTGGGCCAGCCGGTGGCGATGGGGCCGCCGGCGTCGATGGAGGAGCCGGGGCCCAAGGGGGAGGCGGGGCCGGGTGTCCATTGTTCTTGGTCGTCGGAGTGGCTTGTGCGGCCGCTTGTTAGTTGGCGGGGGAGGGTGGTCAGGGTTGGTTCGGGGCCGAGGGGTGGGACTTTGCGCTGGGTGGGTTCTGCGGATCTGGTCGTGGGGGAGCCTCGTTTTGCCGCCCGGCGGGCTGAGCGGCCCTGCTTGGACCAGCTTCGGGCGGGGGCGTCCTGGTCTGCTTCGCGGGTGGGTGAACCCCAGCCCCAGCTTCGGGGAGGGGCTGCCTCGGCGTCGGTCGACGCATCGGATTGCCTCTGGCCGGCGTTGGCGGCGGCAGACGCTGATCCGTATTCCCGGGCGCGTTCGGTGCTCGAACTCGACCCGTTGCCCGCAGCCAGCTCGACGCCTGAGCTCGACCCATACGCCGCAGGTGGCTTGACGCCTGAGCTCGACCCGTACGCCGCAGGTGGCTTGACGCCTGAGCTCGACCCGTACGCCGCAGGGCGCTCGACGCCTGAGCTCGACCCGAAGCTCGCGGGCAGTTCGACGTCTGAGCTCGGTCCATGGCCCGCGGCCGGCTCGCCGCTTGAGGTTGACCCGTAGCTGGCGGTTGGCTCGGTGGTTGTGGGGGGCTGGTCTGAGCGGGGGTGGAGGCGGACGGTGGGGCCGTCTTCCTGGGTGGGTGGGGTGGTGATCCGGGAGAGGGCCGTGGCGGACAGGCGGACTGTTTCTTCCGCTGGTGGCGTGTCGGTCACCGCGGTTGCGGACAGGTCGATCACCGAGGTGACGGCGGCGGAGGGGTAGGTGGTGGTACGGGGGGTGGGGTCGCGGAATCCGGCGGGGCCGGCGTTGGTGCTGCGGGCTCCGGGGGTGCTGAATTCGGGGGCGCTGAATTCGGGGGCGCTGAATTCCGGGGCGCTGATTTCGGGCTCGCGGGAGTGAGGCTCGTGGGGGTGGGACTCGCGGGCGTGGGGGTTGCGGGAGGTTGCGGGGGTGGTGGAGCGGTGGGGGGAGGAGGTCAGCGCGGCGACGGGCGAGGTGGGGACGGTGGGGCGGGGGGTGAGGGCGCCGGCCACGATGTCGTTGAGTTTGACCATGGCGGCGACCGTGAGGGGCAGGACCAGGACGCCCCACCAGCTGACCAGCTCGGCGAGGGCCAGGAGGATGCCGAGGGCCACCGCGCCTTCGAGGAAGACGAAGCAGAGGAAGCCGCTGGGGGCCAGGTATTGCAGGCCGAGGAGGCGGGCGTAGAGGGGTTGCTGGCTGACTTCTTCGCGGGAGAGGCCTGCGCGGCGGGAACGGGTCATCGGGATCCTCCCGCGTGGCGGGCCCGGGCCACGGCGAAGACCGCGACTTCCAGGGCGTAGCCGCGGTCCTCGGCGCCGCCCTTGACCGCGGCGTTGCAGTCGGCTGCGGCGCGCATGGCGTCGACGAGGCCTTCGGGGCTCCAGCCTCGGCTGCGTTCCTGTGCCTTCTGGATCTTCCACGCCGGCATGCCCAGTGAGCTGGCCATCTGGTAGGGGTTGCCGCGGCCGGCGGAGGCGACCCGGGCGACTGTGCGCACGCCGTCGGCGAGTGCGTCGGCGATCGGCACCGGGTCGACGCCGACGTGCAGGGCCCAGCGCAGTGCCTCCAGGGCCGCGGGGACGTCACCGATCATCGCCGCGTCGGCCACCGCGAAACCGCTGACCTCGGCGCGGCCCTTGTAGTAACGCGCCACCACCTCGGCGCTCATCTTGCCGTCGGTGTCGGCGAGCAGCTGGGAACAGGCCGCGGCGATCTCACGCAGATCGGTGCCGACAGCTTGGAGCAGCGCGGACGCCGTGGCCTCGTCGCATCTGCCGCCGTTGCGCCGGAACTCGTCGCGGACGAACGCGATGCGCTCCCGCTCACCCTTCAGCTTCGCGGCGGGCACCACGGTCGCCCCGGCGCTCTTGAGGCCGTCGGCGAACGCCTTGCCCTTGGCCCCGCCCAGGTGGGTGACGATCAAGGTCACTTCAGGATCGGGATTCTTCGCGTACGCCAGGAGCGCCGCAACAAGATCCTTACGCGCATCCTGCCCGGCGCGGATCACGAGCACCCGCTGCCCCCCGAACAGCGAGGGGCTCAGCATCTCGGCGACCTCGCCGGGGGAGAGCTGGCCGGCCTCATACTCCCGCACGTCCGCCCCGGGGTCGGCCGCACGCGCGGCGTCGACCGTCGTGGTGACGGCCCGGGCGGCGAGCAATTCCTCGTCACCTTGGACGAGGACCAACGGGGCGGGCGGGGCGCTGTTCACGGTCAAAATCTTTGCACGTGGGTCCGACACTTCCCGAAGGCTCACTCCTACGCGCAGCTCTCTGATCATGGAATGCGAAAGCAGACATATCGGCCGACTGGTATGTCGGCTCGGTGGCAAAACCGCTCGATCAGGCTGGATGTCTGATTTGAGAACACGGAGTGATCCGACGCACATCACGACCGATCGTCCGGGGTCGAATCGCATGGACGGCCTAATCCGGGCGTGTCGCTCCCGCCGCAACGTCCGGCTTCGATCTTCCGAACCGTCACAAAGCGCGATCATGGTGACCGGGGAGGCCCAGGGCGTCCGTGCCAGCAGTAACCGGGAGATGCAAAACGGGCGGGGCGTGGGCGCGGGATGGCCGGGGCCCTGCCCGGCAGTGGAATGCGGCGCGCCTGATCGGTCAGCCCGGTGGAGTGGGCGCGGGGGTGAAACGACTCAGGCATCGCTGGACCTGGGTCCGGCGATGCCTGGAGTGCGTTGATCCTGCTGCCGAGTGATCAGCACGCAGAGACGCACGAGTGCGGCCGCCTTGCTCAGACGGCTCCTCGCGGCGGCTCGGGACGCTTGGGCGCGTCGGCGCCGCGAGCGAGCCCTGCGATGATCAGGCCGACAGGGCGGCGATCTTCTTGGCGATGGCCGACTTGCGGTTGGCCGCCTGGTTCTTGTGGATGACACCCTTGCTGACGGCCTTGTCGAGCTGGCGCGAGGCGTCACGCAGGAGCGCGGTGGCCGACTCGGTGTTGCCCGCGTCGCCCGCCTCGTGCAGCTTGCGGATCACGGTCTTCAGAGACGACTTGACCGACTTGTTGCGCAGCCGGGCCTTCTCGTTCTGGCGGTTGCGCTTGATCTGGGACTTGATGTTCGCCACGCGACAGCCTTGTCCTGACTAGTTCGGATGATTCGAAGAATCATGTACTGGCTACTGCTGAATAACTGATCTTGCAGAAGTGCTGAGTAACTCGGTCTTACTGAGTAACTGGACGAGTGGCAGCACGCATGAACGCGTCACCACACGCGACGTACCAATGTATCAGGCCCCTCTGACGCCACCCAAATCGAGCGGCTGCACCCCGCGAGAAACGGCAGCTCAGGACCACCCTCGGCGTTCGGCGAGCCATGCCAAGGCCTGTCGGCCGCTGAACCGCTGGTGCTGCCGGCTGTGCGGTGAGGCGCTGCTCGGGCCGCTTGCCGCACGGGTCAGCCAGTATCCGCCCATCGCGGCGAGGGCGCCGTCGATCCCTTCCGGCGGTGCGTCCCACGGTTCCAGGAGGCGATCCGTGTCGAGGCCGCTGGCGTACGCCGTGATGAGCAGTGTCACGGTGTCGAACCATGGCTGACCCGTGGCCGGCCAGGTCCAGTCGCACAGCCACGCCTCGCCGTACGCGTCGATGAGGGTGTTGTCTATTCGCAGGTCGCCGTGGAGCATTCCCGGGCCCTTGACCAGGTCGGGGAGGCGTTGTTCGAGTGCTGCGAGGGTTTCGAGCCGGGCCGGGACCCAGGGCGGTGACGGTGGGAGTGGTGCCCGCCTCGCGAAGATCTCGGACCAGTGGGAGAGCTCCGTGCGTACGAGATGATCCAGAGGGGGAAGTCGCAGGTCTCGCGGTGGATTTTGCAGTGTCGCGGCGGACCGGTGCCAGGCGTTGAGGGTTGCTCGGAGGTCCTCCGGCTTCCAGGGCAGGGAGGGGATCCGGCCGTCGATCGCGTCCAGGCAGAGGACGAAGTAGCCCTCGGTCACGAGCGTCCAGCGGGGGCGTGGGGCGCGTACCTCGATCGGCAGTGCGGATGTGACGGTCGCCTCACGGGCGTACGCGTCGGAATTTGGATCGTGAAGTGGGGCTGCCTTCAGGAAGGCCCGCTCGCCGTTTGCGGTCTCGACGACGCTGGCGAAAGCCCTGGTGAAACCCCCGCCTGCGGTGGTTGCGGCAGCGACGGGAGACCCGAGCCGATCATCGATCGCGGCCCGCAGAGGCAAGGGCAGATCAGACCAATGCGGCCGTACGCTCGTAGCGCCGTACGCGATCTCGGGAAGTGACACGGGACGCATGCGTCCATCCTGCTCTCGGGATCCCCGATTTTGTCGTACCCGGCTGGCAGGCTGTGCGCATGAGAACGGACGACTTCTGGGCGGTCATCGACCGGGCGACTGCCGACCGGCCGGGTTCGCCCGGTGAGGTGGCCAGCCGCGCCATCGCGGAGCTTGCCACCCGCGAACCCGACGAGATCGTGGCCTGGGGCCGCCATCTCGACAAAGTCATGGGCGCCTCCGGCAAGGAGGACCTCTGGGCCGCCGCCTACCTGATCAACGGCGGCTGTTCCGACGACGGATTCGACCACTTCCGCGGCTGGCTCGTCGCCAACGGCCGCGAGGTCCTTGCCCGTGCGGTCCGCGAGCCCGACTCCCTGGCCGATCTTCCCTCGGTCCGCGCCGCCGCCACGACGGGCGCGGTGTTCGAGGCCGAGGAGGTGCTCGGCATCGCGGGAGAGGCATATCGGCAGGCCACCGACGAGGAGATGCCGCCGAGCGACGCGCCGCCGGGGCGGCCCGATGCCGCGATGCTCTGGGACTTCGATGACGAGGAAGAGATGCAGAAGCGGTTGCCGAGGCTCTCCTCCCTCTTTCTGGAGCCGCCGGACTGACATCCCCGTGGCCGGTATCTCCGTTGCCACCGGGCCGGGGCCTCGGGAGGATCGGGCTATGAGTGCTGTGCTGCAGGGTGGTGTCGCGGCCGTGAGCTGCAACGACGTGTATTCGTTCAGCAAACCGAACCGGGGTCGGATCGTGCTGGTGCCGGGTTTGGGAGTGGAGGGTGACATCCATGCGGGGGTGACTGTCCGGCACCGGTCGCGGGTCGCCGCTGATCCTTCGCAGCCCAATCTCCGGCAAGTGCACCTCATCCAGTCCGAGTTGTTCGGCGAGGTCGGCGCCAAGGGGTATGAGGTGCCGGACGGCGGGCTCGGAGAAAACGTGACGACCGTGGGGCTCGACCTGCTCGGGTTGCCGTGCGGGACGGTGCTGCGGTTCGGCTTGAATGCCCCCGTGCGCCAGGCCGTGGAGCCCGGCAGTGCCCTGGACGTTCTTGCTGCGGCCCGGCGTGCGGTGCTGGATGACGATATCGCCGGCACCGTGGCGGTGGTGGGGGAGGCGATCGCTGCCGAGTTCGAGCGGGGTGATGGGGACACTCGGCCCGCGGTGGTCATCACCGGGCTCCGTAACCCGTGTGCGCAGATCAACCGGTTCCGGCCGGGGCTGCTCAAGGAGGTTCTCGGGCGCGATGAGCAGGGCGGGGTCGTGCGGAAGGCGGGTGTCATGGCGGTTGTGCTCCGAGGTGGGGAGATCAGGCCCGGAGATGTCTTTGTTGCCGAGGTTCCGGCCCGGCCGCACCGGGCTTTGACGAAGGTGTGAGCGGTGGGCCGGGGTCGCTGATCGGGTCTCATCGGGCCGGGGCTGCGCGGCGTGGGACCATGGAGTGGGCGGTCTCCCTTGACCGGCCCCTTGAATGTCGGACCTGACCACTGCTTCAGAACGGACGAACGTGCCTGGACCGCTCGACCCCGGCGTGAACATCATCGGAGCGACCGATCCGCGTCGCATCCGGAACTTCTGCATCATTGCCCACATCGACCACGGCAAGTCGACCCTGGCCGACCGGATGTTGCAGATCACCGGCGTGGTCGATCCGCGGCAGATGCGCGCGCAGTACCTCGACCGTATGGACATCGAGCGCGAGCGCGGGATCACGATCAAGAGCCAGGCCGTGCGGATGCCCTGGGTGATCCGCAACGGCGACAAGCAGGGCGAGACCGCCGTGCTCAACATGATCGACACCCCCGGTCACGTCGACTTCACCTACGAGGTGTCGCGCAGTCTCGCCGCCTGCGAGGGCGCGGTCCTGCTCGTCGACGCCGCGCAGGGCATCGAGGCGCAGACCCTGGCCAACCTGTACCTGGCCATGGAGAACGACCTGCGGATCATCCCGGTGCTCAACAAGATCGACCTGCCGGCCGCGCAGCCCGAGAAGTACGCCGAGGAGCTCGCCAAGCTCATCGGGTGCGAGCCGAGCGACGTGCTCAAGGTCTCCGGCAAGACCGGCGAGGGCGTCGAGCACCTGCTCGACGAGATCGTCCGGGAGTTCGTGGCGCCGGTCGGCGACGCCGATGCCCCGGCCCGCGCGATGATCTTCGACTCCGTGTACGACGTCTATCGCGGCGTCGTCACGTACGTCCGGGTGATCGACGGCCGGATCGAGGCCCGCGACAAGATCAAGATGATGTCCACCGGGGCCGTGCACGAGCTGCTCGAGATCGGTGTCGTCTCGCCCGAGATGGAGAAGGCCGGCGCGCTCGGCGTCGGCGAGGTCGGCTACATGATCACCGGCGTGAAGGACGTGCGCCAGTCCCGGGTCGGCGACACCGTCACCGGTCACAACCGGCCGGCCAAGGAAGCCCTCGGCGGCTACAAGGACCCGCGGCCGATGGTCTACTCCGGCCTCTACCCGATCGACGGCTCCGACTACCCGGCGCTGCGTGACGCGCTCGACAAGCTCAAACTCAACGACGCCGCCCTGGTCTACGAGCCCGAGACCTCCACGGCGCTCGGCTTCGGCTTCCGCTGCGGCTTCCTCGGCCTGCTCCACCTGGAGATCATCTCCGAGCGCCTCGAACGCGAGTTCAACCTCGACCTGATCTCCACCGCGCCCAACGTGATCTACCAGGTGATCACCGAGGACATGAAAGAGTCCACGGTCACCAACCCCAGCGAATTCCCCGAAGGCAAGATCGCCGAGATCCGGGAACCCACCGTACGAGCAACCGTGCTGGTCCCCAACGAATTCGTCGGCGCCGTCATGGAGCTGTGCCAAGGCCGCCGCGGCACCATGCTCGGCATGGAGTACCTCTCGTCGGAGCGGGTCGAACTGCGCTACACGCTCCCGCTCGGCGAGATCATCTACGACTTCTTCGACCAGCTGAAGAGCAAGACCAAGGGCTACGCCTCCCTCGACTACGAACCCTCCGGCGAACAGGCCGCCGACCTCGTCAAGGTCGACATCCTCCTCCACGGCGAACCGGTCGACGCCTTCAGCGCCATCGTCCACAAGGACAAGGCCTACAACTACGGCGTCTCCATGGCCGGCAAGCTGCAGAAGCTCATCCCGCGCCAGCAGTACGAGGTCCCCATCCAGGCCGCGATCGGCAGCCGCATCATCGCCCGCGAAACAATCCGCGCCATCCGCAAGGACGTCCTCGCCAAGTGCTACGGCGGCGACATCAGCCGCAAGCGCAAACTGCTGGAGAAGCAGAAGGAAGGCAAGAAGCGCATGAAGATGGTGGGCCGCGTCGAGGTTCCCCAGGAAGCCTTCATCGCCGCACTGTCGACCTCGGACTCCCCGGACCCCAAGGCGGCCAAGAAGTAACGTCCGCCCTGGCGGGTAGCGCAGCAGGATTTGGCGGGGCAGGGCCGGTGAGGCTCTGCCCCGCTTTGCTGTGCCCGGACGAGGTGGGCGGGGCGGGGGGTTGGCGGGGGCTGGGATGAAGGCTGGGTTCGTGGGCTGGGTTCGTGGGCTGGGTTCGTGGGCTGGGCTGTCGGCTGGCCTGGACGTGTGGACTTGGGGGATAGAGCCGGCCGGGTGGGTTTGGCTCGGGCGCAGGGTGGCTCGGAGGCACGGTCTGGGTGAGGGCGGTCTGGGTGAGGCGCGATCTGGGTGAGGCTCGGTCTGGAGTGAGGCGCCGGGGTTGGGCGGGTTGAGTTGGGTGGCTTGGGCGAGGCGGTTTGGTGATCTGGGGGTGGGCGGTCCGTGTGCGGTGGGGTGGGGCGGGGCTGGCTGGACGGGGGACGGAGTGAGGGGGTGGGGAAATTTTTGGGGTGGGAATTTTGGGTGGGAGGGGGGCTGAGCTGGGCGGATTCTGGGGGTGGGGGGTTTCTGGGCGGGTGGGCTGAGAGGTTGCTGGCAATTAGGCGGTTTGGTTTTTTGGGGGGGCGGGAACTCTGTTTTTCGACGGACGCAACGAATGTTCCACCCCGAGAGGATCTCCCCCATGACTGTTACCGGCATCATCACCGCACTCATCGTCGGTCTCATTATCGGCGCGCTGGGCCGTCTTGTCGTACCGGGCAAGCAGAACATTCCGATCTGGCTGACCATGGTTATCGGTGTTGTCGCCGCGCTGCTGGGCACGGTTCTTGCCCGCGCGTTCGGTGTTGCTGACACCAATGGTTTCGACTGGACCGAGCTGCTGTTCCAGATCGTTCTGGCCGCGATCGGTGTGGCGCTGGTTGCCGGTATCGGCAGCCGTCGGGGCTTCAGCCGCCGGTGATTTCAGGTCCCTTCGGGGGCCTGTCAGGAACCGTATAGAAACAAGTACTCAACGAAATACGCCGGACCCCTTAATTGGGGGGCCGGCGTTTTCGTGTTTGCAGCCGGAAGGCGCGGCCGGGACGCGCGGGGGGACATTGCCGGAACGGGTGGCCGGGACGCGCGGCGGGGACGGGTGGCCGGGACGCGCGGCGGGAACGCGCGGCGGGAACGCGCGGCGGGAACGCGCGGCGGGAACGCGCGGCGGGGACATGGCTGGAAGGCGCAGCCGGAACGCGTGGCTGGAAGGCACGGCTTGGGGCATGGCCGGAATACACGGTCGGGACGCACGGCGGGGATGCACGGTCGGAACGCATGGTCGGGACCCTCTACGGGGATGCACGGCGTGAAACAGACGGCGGGAAGCGCGTTAGCGGGGAACAGGTAGTGGGGACGCACGGCTGGGTTTCACGGCGGGGAACAGGTAGTGAGGACGCACAAGCTGGGACGTACAAGCTGGGACGCGCGGTGGAGACAGGCGGCGGAAGCGCGTGGCGGGAGGTGGGTGGCTGGGACGCACGGTGGGAGGGTGCGCCGGAGAGGGGGCGGGGTGCGCGTGGCGGGGGGATTGGTTCGCTGAAGGGGGGCAGTGGTGGGCAAGATCGACCTGGCAGGTCAGCCCGGTGGTCCCGTTCGGAGCCTTGAGTGGGCAGGTAGATCGGGTGGTGGACTCGGTGCGGGGGGTTGGGCGTACTTAGAGGGTGGTTTTGGGGGTTAGTAGCGGAATTTGTGCTGGGCGCTGCGGCGGTTGACCCAGGCGGGGAGTTCGTCGACGTGGTCGAGGTGGGGGAGGCGTTCGACGGGGTCGTGGGCGTGGGTGACGTCTTTCATGGTGACGACGAAGCCTCTGACCAGGCGGTCTTCTCGGAGGTCTCGGTAGGTGGCCTCGACTAGGACCTGGGTCTGGTCGGCTCGTTGGAGGGCGCAGTAGACGACGCCGTCGCCGTCTTCGCGGAGTTTGCGGCGGACCTGGCTGCTGTCGTCGGGGTGGACGAGGTCGGCGAGGGTGGTGAAGGGTGGGAGGTCCTCTTCGCCGATGAGTTCGCGCAGGGCGGGGCTGGCATATCTGATGACCTGGTCGTCGTCGATGACAAGCATGATGTCGGCGGTGTTGCGGATGACGGCGCGCAGGTAGAGGTCGCTGTCGCGGCGGCCGACCGCGTCGACGAGGGAGATGCGGTCCAGGGCGAGGGCAGCTTGGCCGGCTAAGACCTCGAGGGCGTCGCGGCCTGCTGTCAGGACGTCGCGGCGGCCGGTCAGGACCAGGGCGCCGCCGTTGGGGCGGGCGACGGCCAGTGGTTCGAGCCAGAGTGGGCAGACCAGGGTGGCGTCGTCCGTGCCGGGGTCGCGGGGGCGGGTGGGGTTGAGCCACCAGCTGCGGGAACCGGCCGGGGTGGTGGGTGTCGCGGGGAGCGGGAGTTTGCGGTCGTCCGCGGCGAAGACCAGCTCGACCGGGCTCTGGGGCAGGAGCTGGGTGACGGCCGCGCGGACCGCGTCGTCGACCGCGGCTTCGTCCGCCGCTGCGACCAGGGCCGCGCTCGCCTCGCGCAGGGCTCGCTCGCGGGTGAGGGACTGGCTGCTGAGCTGGACCGAGTCGGAGAGGCGGGTGATGGTCAGCACCAGGGTGATCGCGCCGCCGACGCCGATCACGACACCGTCGGTGACGGGGCCGGTGACCGCTTCGATCAGCAGGACGATCGGCGGGGTGGCCACCGAGACGCCGAGCAGGGCCGCCCAGCTGCTCTTCCACGGCGTCGCGCGGGCCGGCATGGGGGAGCTCAGCTCGACCATCGACGGGTGCAGGGCCGCCGCGCCCCAGGACAGGTAGAGGACCATGTAGCCGATCTCGGCCCAGTGACCGGGGACCAGGCCGTACGCGATGTCGCCGCCGAGCACTCCGACCGCGCCCGTCAGCAGCAGGATCGACGACCAGTTGAACCAGGATGCCACCGCCAGGCGGATCGCGACGCCGAGCAGCAGCATGCAGCCGAGCATGTCCGCGGCGGGGAAGTCGCCGAACGGGTTGTTGTCGCCGACCGCGACGACCCAGACCACGAGCAGCGTGGAACAGGAGAACGCCAGCAGATCGATGAGGCGGGCGCGGTTCAGCAATAGTGCGCCGCCACGGGTCAGTTGTATCAGGGCGAGCGAGACGAAGACGTACATCGTCAGGTACCACGCGGTGGCCGCGTCCGGCAGGTCGAACGCGAAGAAGACGTCGCCGACGGTCATGCACGTGACCGATGCGGCGAGCAGCAACCAGGGGCCGACCCGGGCCGGTCGGTGCCGGCTTGTTCCGAGAACGATGGCGCCTACGCTCGCGGCTCCGAAGAGGATCCATTCCAAGGCGTGGAGCACGAATAACTAGTACCAGTGCGGTCGCTGTCTGTCCATGTCGATGTATACGTAGCGCTATGGATCGGGGGAGTGTTTTCTGTCAGCGAAATACTTCCGCCACGACCGTGTCATTGCCGACGCGGCGGTCACCTGTAACCGGCTGCCACTTGCCGTCCGGGGCGTTCCACTCCCGATCGGCGAAACGCACCCGCTCCAGGCCCGTGGTCTGGGCGTGTGAGACCAGCCAGTGTGCGTAGCGCCAGCCGGTGTTCGCGTCCTTGACCGCGACTTTCAGGCCCGCGTCCTGGGACGCGTCGAGGCCCCAGTCCAGCCGCAGACCCTCGGTGAGAGCGGCCGCGGCAGCCGCCCCGCGAAGCGCCGGTTCGCCACTCACCGTGCACTCGACGGCACCCGTGGCTCGTCCGGTGAGCGCTTTGGTCAGGACTTCGGACTCGTCGGCCCATTTCTCGTACGCGTTCGGGTAAGCCGACCGTTGCACCTTCTGCGCGGCATCGGTGACCCGCATCTTCTTCCAGCCCTTGACCTTCTTGAGGGCGGTGTAGAACTTGTCGGCGGCGTAGCGCGGGTCCTGGATCTGCTCCGGCGTGCCCCAGCCCTGGCTGGGCCGCTGCTGGAACAGCCCGACCGAGTCACGGTCGCCGGTGTCGAGGTTCTCCAGCTTCGACTCCTGCAGCGCGGTGGCCAGCGCGACCACGATGGCCCGCTCGGACATCTTGCGCCGCATGCCGACCGCGGAGATCGTGGCGGCGTTCGCCATCTGCACGGAGTCGAGGGTGACCTCGCCGTCGGCCTTGACGGTGCATTCCGGGCCGAGCAGCGGCAGCTTGATGGTGCCCTTGAAGGACTGCGAGACGAAGAAACCGAGTGCGACGACCAGCGCTAGAACCGCGACGATCGCGAACGTCTTGTTCTTCACCCACGCTCCTCTGTTTGATCAAGATTAGACTTTCACGTCACGGGCACCCAGTTCGCCGGTCGTTTTTCCCGGAAGGCGGCGACGCCCTCCCTGCCTTCCGCGGACTTGAAGTACGAGCCGGAGCGGGCCGCCAGCTCGGCCATGTCGGCGCGGATCGACTCCGCGGGCGGTCGGCGGAGCAGCTGTTTCGTCCCCGCCAGGGCGATCGGGCCGCCCTTCACCAGAGAGTCGCAGAACGCGGCAACCCGCCCGTCCAACTCCTCCAACGAGACGGCGGCGGTCACGAGGCCGATCTCGGCAGCTCGTACGCCGTCGAAGACGTCACCGGTCAGGTAGAGCTCGGCCGCGGCGCGCGGGGCGAGACGGGGCAGCACGGTGGCACTGATCACTGCCGGGATCACGCCGAGCCGTACCTCCGAGAACGCGAACGTGGCATCACGTGTGCACACCGCGAGGTCGGCCGCCGCGATCAGGCCGAGACCGCCCGCGCGGGCCGGCCCGGCGACCCGGGCGACCACCGGTTTCGGGAACTCCCAGATGGCGGCCAGCACGTCAGCCATGATCTCGGCGGGAACCTTGGCGTCGTCGCGGGTCTCGGCGGTCTCCTTGAGATCGGCGCCGGAGCAGAAGACCGGGCCCGTGTGCGAGATCACCACCGCGCGCACGGACGTGTCGGTCAGCGCCGCGCCGAGACCGCTGAGCAGGTCACGCATCAACGCGGAGGAGAGGGCGTTGCGGTTCGCGGGGCTGTCCAGCGTCAGGGTGGTCACCCCGGCGTCGGTGACGGAACGGACCAGAGCCATGCGAGGAACCCTAACCGGGGGCGTGCACACTTGACGGATGCCTGGAGCTTTGCCCGATGGGGAGCCTGTCCCGAGTGACGGGTCGTTGCCTGACTCCGTGCGGGTGTCCGATCAGTTCGGCGTCTATGTCCACGTGCCTTTCTGCGCCAGCCGGTGCGGGTATTGCGACTTCAATACGTATACGGCTCGGGAGCTGGGTGGGGGCGCGAGTCAGGCTGAGTACGCGTCGACGGTCCTTACAGAAGTCCGATTTGCTGGAAAAATCGTGACTCGGCAACCGGTCCAGACCGTCTTCGTCGGTGGCGGCACGCCTACGCTGCTGTCGGCAGAGGATCTTGGGCGGATTCTCGAGGGCATCGATGAGACCTGGGGAATCGCTACCGGCGCGGAGATCACCACGGAGGCCAACCCCGAGACGGTCAGCCCGGCATATCTTGAAAAATTGCGAAGTGTCGGGTTCAACCGCATCTCGCTCGGCATGCAGTCCGCCTCGGCCGGCGTCCTGAGGATCCTCGAGCGTAACCACACCCCGGGACGCGCGATCCAGGCCGCCACGGAAGCACGCGAAGCCGGGTTCGAGCACGTCAACCTGGACCTGATCTACGGGACGCCCGGGGAGACCGCTGACGACTTCGCGGCCTCGCTCGACGCGGTGATCGGGGCGGGGGTCGACCATGTGAGCGCGTACTCGCTGATTGTCGAGGACGGCACCAGGATCGCGGCCCGGATGCGGCGGGGCGAGCTGGAATACCCGAGCGACGACGTGGCCGCCGACCGCTACCTGACCGCTGACCGGGCGCTGACGGGTGCGGGCTTCGAGTGGTACGAGGTGTCGAACTGGGCCACGTCACCCGAGGCGCAGTGCAGGCACAACCGGCTGTACTGGACCGGTGGCGACTGGTGGGGGTTCGGGCCGGGGGCGCACAGCCATGTCGGCGGGGTGCGGTGGTGGAACGTCAAGCACCCTTCGGCGTACGCGCAGCGGTTGGCGGAAGGTGTCTCACCCGGCCTGGCCCGCGAGATCTTGACCCCCGATGACCGCCGGGTCGAGGAAGTGATGCTGGGGCTGCGACTGAAGGACGGCCTGCCGCTCGCCGGGCTGGACCCGGTCGGGGTGGAGAAAGCGCTGGCCAACGGCCTGCTGGAGCCTTCCGTCCCGGGGCGCGCCGTGCTCACCCTGCAGGGCCGCCTGCTGGCCGACGCGGTGGTCCGCGATCTGCTGCCGTGACACGCCGGGAGGTCGTGACACGCGCGGGCAGCAGATCGCGAATCCGCACTATTTGATGATCGAAACCGTCAGCGGGTAGTTGTACGGCTCGTTGTTGCTGGCCTTGACGCCCGCGATGACGCCGATGATCGCCGCGATCAGCGTCGCGACCGGGGCGATGATGAACCCGATGATGGCGCAGGTCGTGATCCAGCCGATCAGCGCGATGATCGACCAGAGGATCTGGAAGTTCAGCGCCTTGATCGCCTCGGCCCGGGCCACGGGCGACTTCGGGCCCTGGACGAGCAGCGCGACCAGCGGTGCGATCCAGCCGGCGCAGCCCGCGCCGAGGAACGCTCCCGCCGCGCCGCCGAAGTGGGCGACGAGGATCCAGGTCTTGTCATCGTTGGCGCTGCTCGACGGGTAGCCGCCGCCGTAAGGCTGCTGGCCGTAAGGCTGCTGCTGCCCGTAGGGCGCGCCGGAGCCGGGCGGGGTCGACCCGT
Source organism: Winogradskya humida (assembly GCF_016862215.1). Classification (GTDB taxonomy): domain Bacteria; phylum Actinomycetota; class Actinomycetes; order Mycobacteriales; family Micromonosporaceae; genus Actinoplanes; species Actinoplanes humidus. Next base: position 97,300 of record NZ_BOMN01000108.1, on the reverse strand, counting down.
AGCCCGCGTCGGAGCCGGGTGCGGGGGATCCGTAGGCCGGCGGCGGTGGGGGAGGCGGCGTGCCATGAGAGGGCGGGGGATAGTTGTACGGCTCGGTGGGATCCGAAGGATTCCCCTCACCGGGCGGGCGCGGCGGCTCAGTCATGGGCAACACGGTAGGACCGCGGGTCGACCGTGGCGAGGGCAACACCCAGGTGGGGTCGGAGAATAGACACTCGGCTAAGCAGAGGTCGACCTACCGGTCGATCATCGCGCGCATCGCGACGGCGACGTAGACTGGCACTCCGGGAAGTCGAGTGCCAGGACCGATAGAGGGGGAGGGGTCATGAGTCTTGATGACCGCAAGCTCGAGGTTCTGCGCGCCATCGTCGAGGATTACGTCGCGACGCAGGAGCCCGTGGGCAGCAAGTCCCTCGTCGAGCGCCACCAGCTGGGGGTTTCCCCGGCCACGGTGCGCAACGACATGGCCGTGCTGGAGGAAGAGGGCTACATCCGGCAGCCGCACACCAGCGCCGGCCGGGTGCCCACCGACGCCGGCTACCGGCTCTTCGTCGACCGGCTCTCCCGGGTCAAGGCACTGAGCCCGGCCGAGCGGCGCGCGATCGAGCGCTTCCTGGCCGGCGCCGTCGACCTGGATGATGTGGTGCACCGCACAGTGCGGCTGCTCGCCCAGCTGACCCGCCAGGTCGCCGTCGTGCAATATCCCAGCCTGTCGCGCTCCGCGGTGCGTCATCTGGAGCTGGTACCGATCTCCAGCACCCGGATGATGCTCGTGATGATCGCGGACACCGGCCGGGTCGAGCAGCGTCTCGTCGAGCTGCCCGGTCCGACCAGCAACGACGACGTGCTCGACATGCGCCGTCAGGTCAACACCAAGCTCAGCGGGCAGAAGATGGCCGACACGCCGCCGCTCGTGCAGGCGCTGGTGGACGAATGTCCGCAGGAGAAACGCAATACCATGGCCTGCCTGGCGTCCGTGCTGCTCGAGACCCTGGTCGAGCGCAGTGACGAACGTCTCGCCCTAGCCGGCACGGCCAACCTGACCCGCGGCGGTGTCCTGGACTTCCAGGGCTCCCTGCGGCCGGTGCTGGAAGCGCTGGAAGAGGAGGTCATCCTCCTCAAACTGATCGGTGAAGTGGAGCCGAGCACCACGCGCGTCCGCATCGGCGACGAGAACGAGATCGACAACTTGCGGGCGGCCTCGGTCGTCAGCTCGGGTTACGGACCGGGTACGACAATCGTTGGTGGCCTCGGCGTGCTGGGGCCGACCCGGATGGATTACCCCGGCACCATCGCTACGGTGCGTGCAGTGGCACGCTACGTTGGCGATTTGCTGGCACAGAACTGACGCACAAGCGACGACGCTCTCCAGCGCGTAGCGCGGGGCAGACATGAGGACTCGAAACCCAGTGGCCAAGGACTACTACGGAATTCTCGGCGTCAGCCGGGAAGCCACCGACGACGAGATCAAGCGCGCCTATCGCAAGCTGGCCCGTCAGTACCACCCGGATGTGAATCCGGACCCCGAGGCGCACGAGAAGTTCAAGGACATCAACGCCGCCTACGAGGTCCTCTCCGACGACCAGAAGCGCCAGATGGTCGACCTCGGTGGTGACCCCCTCGCGCCCGGTGGCGGAGGCGGTGGCCCGGGCGGTCCCGGCGGCGCAGGCCCGTTCGTCGGCTTCCAGGACATCATGGACGCGTTCTTCGGCACGGCCGCCGGCGGCGGCTCCCGAGGCCCGCGCCCCCGCACCCGTCCCGGCGCCGACGCGATCCTGCGCCTGGAGCTGGACCTGGTCGAGACGGCGTTCGGCGTCGAAGCCCCCATCACGGTCGACACGGCGGTGCTCTGCACCCAGTGCTCCGGAGCGGGCACGGCCCCCGGCACCCACCTCGCCACGTGCGAGACCTGCGCGGGCCGCGGCGAGGTCCAGTCGGTGCAACGCACCTTCCTGGGCCAGGTCGTCTCGTCCCGCCCCTGCCAGACCTGCCAGGGTCACGGCACCGTCATCCCGCACCCCTGCCCCACCTGCGCCGGCGACGGCCGCATCCGCACCCGCCGCTCACTCACGGTCAAGATCCCCGCGGGCGTCGAGGACGGCATGCGCATCCGCCTCGCCCAGCAGGGCGAGGTTGGCCCCGGCGGCGGCACGGCAGGCGACCTCTACGTCGAGATCCACGAACGCCCCCATGACGTCTACTCCCGCAAGGGCGACGACCTGCACTGCCGGGTCACCCTCCCGATGACGGCCGCCGCCCTCGGCACCAGACTCACGATCAAAACCCTCGACTCGGAAGAGAACATCGAGGTCAAAGCCGGCACCCAGCCCGCCTCCACGTTGCGCGTCCGCGGCAAGGGCGTCCCCCACCTGCGCGGCCAGGGCCGAGGTGAGCTCTTCGTCCACCTCGACGTCAAAACGCCCACCAAGCTCACCCCCGATCAGGAACGCATGCTCCGCGACTTCGCCAAGACCCGGGGCGAGGACATCGCCGAGCTCAGCAAGCAGGGCGGCTTCTTCTCCCGCATGCGGGACGCCTTCAACGGGCACTGATTTTTCCGGCTCCGCTTTTTGGAGCTTCAGACGCGGCAAGTCCTTTCAGGCACGGCAGCAGATCAAGGTCAAGATCTTGCTGTCGTGCCTGATTGCATGGTGCTGACCGCAGTTCCCACCGAGGCCGGCGTCGATCAGCCAGGCGCCTGGCGGCGCCGGAACGGCCGCTCGCCACCTTCATTCTGCGCGAGTGGTCTCGCCTCGCTCCGCATCGTGCGCGGATCTTTCGGTCGTGATCGGCGTCGCGTACCGTCTCCATTCCCGGGGAGCATCGCGGAGTGTGCACGGAGGTGCCGGTGGAGTGCCGGTGGAAATCATTGATGGCCCGCGGGTTGTCGCCGCGCCACTCCGGCATTGCGTCGGGATTCGGGTGGTTACGCCGTTCCGGGGGATGTTCGCCGTACGGGACCAGCTCATGGCGGAGCTCTACTCGTGGGCGGACGAGCGCGCCGTTGCGTACGGTCACACGTTCTTCCGGCTCCATGTCGTGGACATGGACGGCCCGATGGACGTCGAGGTCGGCGTCATCACCGACCGCGACGTGCCGGTCCGGGACGACGACCGGGTCCGCGCCGGAGTGTTGCCGGCCGGCCGCTACGCAACATTGACGTACATCAACCACGGCCGCCGCGCGAACGGCATGTTGCGCGACTGGGCCCACGACCAGGGCCTCACCCTGGACCGCACGGTCAGCCCCGCCGGCGAACGTTTCGCCTGCCGCTACGAGGCCTACCTCACCGATCCCCGCACCGAACCCAGGAAAACCCGTTGGCACACCGAACTGGCCATCCGCTTGACCGATGAATCCCCGGAGGCCTCATCCATCGATTGACTTGAGATGCACACTTGTCGAGTGCATACTAGCTTCATGTCTAGAAGTCATGGTTCTAGCTTGGCTCAGCTCGAGCGACCAGATGTTCCGCCGGACGTTACGAACGATGCGGCAGGTCCCGGCGATGACGACACTAGTATTTACGTCATGGGCGCTGAGGCAGTCGGCAACTACTTTCCTGCCACCGTCACGCTCGACGACCTGACGGTGATGAATACCGCGGACCGGTATGGCCACCGTTATGAGTTGAGCCCTGAGGGAGTGCTGACCGTCATGCCGCCGCCTGGTTCGAGGCACGCTGCCATCGCCCAGCGGCTGTCCTTCTGGTTCGGATTTGCCGGCTGGCCAGCGGACCATGTTCTCCAAGGTCTCGGGATTCTGGTCTCGGGACCGGACGGCGACGGGGGACGTATCCCGGATGTGACGTTGTGGGCGCAGCCGTTGCCGGATGGTGTCTGGTTCACCCTCGACGACCTGCTTCTGGTGGTGGAGATCGTCTCACCCAGTTCCGCAACAATGGACGGGGTTACCAAGCTTCAGGAGTATGCCGCGACCGGGATTTCTCGGTATTGGATCGTCGATCAGGACGACGCACGGACTGTCTCCATGTACGAGCTCGGCGCTGACAAAACGTATGAGCTGGCGGCGGAGGTGCCGCTCGCCGATTTGCTGGAGGCTGCGCCGGGGGATTACGGCCTGGGCTGGGATGCTCGCTGACCTTGGGAGTGGGGTGACCAGGTAGCGTTCGGGGCGTGTCCGCGCCGCTGTTTCTTGTCGACGATCTGCCCACTTCCTCCCGGTACACGCTGGCGGGTAAGGAAGGGCATCACGCTGCTGATGTTCAGCGGTTGAAGGCCGGGGAGGCCGTGCTGCTCTCCGACGGTCGTGGGGGGCTCGCCCGGGCCGAGGTCGCGGGCGTGGGGCGGGGCAGCGTCGACATGCTGGTCAGCGAGCGGTCGTTTGTCGCCGCCGGGGATCCGCGGCTGGTTGTCGTGCAGGGGATCGCCAAGGGTGACCGGGGTGAGCTCGCCGTGCAGGCCATGACCGAGATCGGGGTCGACGAGATCGTTCCGTGGGCCGCGTCGCGTTCCGTGGCGCAGTGGCGTGGCGACCGCGGGGTGCGGGCCCGCGAGAAGTGGATCGCCACCGCGCGCGAGGCCGCCAAGCAGGCGCGCCGTTCTTGGCTTCCGGTTGTCTCCGGGGACCCGGACACCTCCACGAAGAAGGTCGCTGCCCGACTGGAGAGGGCGGCCGCCGCGTTCGTGCTGCATGAGGAGGCGAGTGACCGGCTGACCGTCGCGAAGCTGCCCGAGGCCGGGGAGATCGTGCTGGTCGTCGGGCCCGAGGGCGGGATCAGCGACCAGGAACTGGGCTCGTTCGTGGCGGCCGGCGCGCATCCGGTCAAGCTCGGTGATTCTGTGCTGCGAACGTCGACGGCGGGAATGGCAGCTCTGGCCGTACTCTCCGCTCGCCTTGACCGGTGGTGACGGCAGCCCGGACCGGTCGATCCCCGGTGGGGCGTCCCGGGTGCTGACGAATAGGGAAGGCTAGCCTAAGCTTCGGCGCATGGTCCTGACGCGTACGGCGGCGCCTGCGCGTCCGCAGCCGGCGGCCGGGCTGGCGAAGACCCAGGCGCGGCGGGGTGTCGGGTTGCTGCTCTGCCTGGTGCTGCTCGGTGTGGTCTGTCTGCTCAGCATTGCGCTCGGTACGCGCAACATCTCGCCGCATACCGTCTGGGACGCGTTCTTTCATTACGCGGACACCGATGACCAGTCGATCGTTCGGGAACTGCGGGTGCCGCGGACGATCCTGGGGCTGCTCGCGGGGGTTGCGTTCGGGCTGTCCGGCGCTGTCATCCAGGCGGTCACCCGTAACCCGCTCGCGGACACCCAGGTGCTCGGCATCAACGCCGGCGCTGCGCTCTTCGTGGTCGTCGCCGTCGGTCTGCTCGGGCTGACCAACCTGCACCAGTACATGTGGTTCGGGTTCGCCGGTGTCGCGTTCGCGCTCACCATGGTCTATCTGCTGGGCTCGGCGGGACGGGCCGGCGCCACACCCGTACGCCTCACTCTTGCCGGTATCGCCCTCGGTGCCGTGATGGACGGGATCTCCAGCGGTATCCGGCTGATCCGGCCGCGGGCCTTCGACTACCTGCGGTTCTGGGACGTGGGATCGCTCGCGGGGCGGCCGGCCGATGTGGCGTTGACGATCGCGCCGTTCGTGCTCGCGGGGGTGTTGCTCGCACTCCTCGTTGCGCGGTCGTTGAACGCGGTGGCGCTCGGTGACGATCTGGCGCGCACGCTGGGTGCGAGCGTCGGGCGTACCCGGATCCTGGCAACTGTCTCGGTGATGTTGCTGACCGGGGCCGCGACCGCCGCGGTCGGGCCGATCGGTTTTGTCGGGCTGATGGTGCCGCATGTGGTCCGGTGGATCGTCGGCCCGGACCAGCGGTGGATCTTCGTCTACACCATGGTGCTCGGGCCGGTGCTGCTGCTGGTCTCCGACATCGTCGGCCGGCTCGTGGTGCGGCCCGGCGAACTCCGCGTCGGGGTGGTCACCGCGTTCGTGGGCGCGCCCGTCCTGATCTGGTGGATCCGCCGCTCGCGGGTGAGCGGCCTGTGACCCCGGACCGGACCGAGCGGGTTGATTTCGGGCGGCGGGTTCTGGTTCTGCGGGGGCCGGGCGTTTCCGCGCGGATCAGTCTCAAGCCGTTGCTGGTCACCGTGGTGCTCATGCTGCTGGCTCTTGCGGTGGGTGTGCTTGCGCTGGGTACGGGTGAGTTCACGCTCAGCCCGGCGCAGGTCATCGAGGCGTTGGCAGGCGAGGGTACGCGTGCCGCGCGGCTCGTCGTGGTCGAGTGGCGGCTGCCGCGGGTGCTGCTGGCGTTGATGATCGGTGCCGCGCTGGGGCTGTCCGGGGCGATCTTCCAGGCGTTGACGCGGAACCCGCTGGGGAGCCCGGACATCATCGGGTTCAACACCGGCGCGTACACGGGTGTGCTGGTGGCGACGGTTTTCGTCGGGAACGGTTACTACCTGCTGGCCGGGGGCGCGCTGGCCGGCGGGCTGGCCACGGCGGTCGTCGTGTATCTGCTGGCGTTCAAGCGTGGGGTGCAAGGCTTCCGGCTGATCATCGTGGGCATCGCGATCGGTGCCATGCTCGCGTCGGCGAACCAGTGGTTCATCATCAGGATGAATGTGCAGGCCGCGTACTCCGCCGCGTTGTGGGAACAGGGCAGCCTCAACGGGCTCGGCTGGGCACAGGTCACGCCGGCCGCGGTCATTCTGGCGGTGCTCGCCGGCGTGCTTCTCGCGTACGGTCCCCGGCTTGCTCTGCTGGAGATGGGTGAGGATGCGGCGGCCGCTCTGGGCGTACGTGTGGAACGGGTCCGGCTTGTGTATCTGATCGTCGGTGTTGCCTTGATCGCGGTGGCGACGGCGACGGCCGGACCGATCTCGTTCGTCGCCCTCGCCGCGCCGCAGCTCGCCCAGCGGCTCACCCGTACACCCGGGATCGCTCTTGTTCCGTCCGCGGCCATGGGCGCGTTTCTGCTCATGCTCAGTGACTGGCTCGCTCAGCGTGCCTTCGCGCCGACCCAGTTACCGGTCGGTGTGGTGACCGTGTCGGTCGGTGGCGTCTACTTCGTCTGGCTGCTGGTGCGCCAGGCTCGTCGATAAGGGATCACAGCCATGAGCCTCGCCGCCCGCGACATCACCATCGGATACGACAAGAAGACGATCAGCGAGCATCTGTCGCTGGAGATCCCGGCCGGTAGGTTCACCGCGATCATCGGCCCGAACGCGTGCGGCAAGTCCACGTTGCTGCGGGCGTTGTCGCGGCTCATCAAACCTGTTACCGGTGAAGTGCTGTTGGACGGTAAGGACATTCACGGTCGCCCGGCGAAGGAGGTCGCGCGCCGGCTCGGGTTGCTGCCGCAGTCGTCGATCGCGCCGGACGGCATCTCGGTGGCCGAGCTGGTCGCCCGTGGCCGGTTCCCGCACCAGAAGCTGATCCGGCAGTGGTCGGCCGCGGACGAGGCCGCCGTGGTCGGTGCCATGGCCGCGACCGGGGTGACCGAACTCTCGGGGGAACTGGTCGACACCCTTTCCGGCGGTCAGCGCCAGCGGGTGTGGGTCGCCATGGTGCTGGCCCAGCAGACGCCGATCGTGCTGCTCGACGAGCCGACGACGTTCCTGGACATCGCGCACCAGATCGAGCTGCTGGAGCTTTGCGTACGGCTGAACCGGGACCAGGACACCACGATGGTCGCCGTGCTGCACGACCTGAACCAGGCGGCCCGGTACGCGGACCACCTGGTCGTGATGAAATCCGGCGAGATCGTCGCCCAGGGTGACCCGCGTGAAGTGATGACCGCCGATCTGGTCGAGCGGGTTTTCGGGCTCGGCTGCCGGATCATCGACGATCCCGAGACGCACACCCCGATGGTGATTCCACGCTCTAGCTTAGGTTAGCCTTACCTGGTAAATCGGTGTCGATGCAAGGAGCCTCTGTGTCCAGCAACCCGTTCGATGACGAGAACGGCACGTTCCACGTCCTCGTGAACGACGAGGAGCAGCACTCGCTCTGGCCGGCGTTCAAGGAGGTCCCGTCCGGCTGGCGCAGTGTGTTCGGCCCGTCCTCGCGCCAGGAGGCCCTGGACTATGTGGACCGCACCTGGACGGACCTGCGGCCGAAGAGCCTTCGCGACAGCATGTCCCCCCAGTGAATCGTTCCGGTTCAGGGAGTCGTTCCGGTTCGCGGATCCTGCGGCGGGTCATCTCCCGCAACGGCAAGCGTCTCTGGACCGGGACCGCGCTGATCGGCGTACACCAGGCCTGTGAGGCTTCGATCCCGATCCTGATCGGTGTCACGGTCGACAGTGCGGTCGGTCCCGGCGACGGTATGTCGCTGATTCTCTGGGTGAGCGTGCTGGCTCTGCTCTTCGTCGTGCTGAACCTCGCGTACCGGTTCGGGTCGCGGCAGCTGATGAAGGCGATCGCCGAGGAAGCCCATGTCCTGCGGGTCGAGGTCGCCGCGAAGATCCTGCACCCGCGCGGGGCGCAAACCGGGTTCCGCACCGGTGATCTGCTGACCGTCTCCACGACCGACGCCGACGAGACGTCATACCTGCTCGACTATGTGCCACGCATCGCCGGCTCGATCGTCGCCACGATCATCAGCGCCGTCACGCTGCTGTGGATCAGCGTGCCGCTCGGCCTGACAGTGCTGGTCGCCACGCCGATCGTGCTGGTTGTGCTGCAGATCAGCGCACCGCTCATCACGAAGCGGGTCGCGGACCAGCAGGCTCAGGCCGGCCGGGCGACGTCTCTCGCCACCGACCTGGTCACCGGGCTGCGGCCGTTGCGCGGTATCGGCGCCCAGGACGCTGCCGCCGACCGGTACCGCGCGGTCAGCCGCCGATCGCTGGCGGCGACCCTGCGCGCCTCCCGCACCCAGGGCACCTACCAGGCCGCCTCCACGACCCTGAGTACATTGCTGGCCTGCGGCATCGCGGTCATGGCCGGCTGGTTCGCGCTCACCGGTCGGATCACCGTGGGCCAGTTCATCACCGTGATCGGGTCCGCGCAGTTCCTGATGGAGCCGTTCGGCCTGCTGGCCATCGTGCCGAGCTGGGTCGCCGAGGCCCGCGCCTCCGCCGACCGGGTCGCCCAGGTCACCGATGCCGGGATGGTCCTGCCCGAGGGCGTGGCCGACCCCAGCGAGGAACGCTGCGAACTCAGGCTCACCGGGGTCCGTCACGGTCCGCTCGAAGGTCTGGACCTGCATGTACGCCCTGGCGAGCTCGTCGGCGTGGTAGCCAACCGCCCCGCCGACGCCGAAGCCCTCGTGAAACTGCTCGCCGTCCCCACCGGGTTCGAGGGCACGGTGCTGCTCGCCGGCGTTCCGCTGGAGGACATCGAGCGGTCCCGCGCCCGCCGGCTGCTGCTCGTGGAACCGCACAACACCGACCTCTTCACCGGCACCATCGGGACCAACGTGGCGCTGTCCGACGACCAGCCCGCGCTTTTGTCTGATGCGCTGGCTGCGGCCGCTGCGGATGATGTGCTTTCGCTTTCCGCGGATGGGCTGGACGCTCCCGTCGCCGAACGCGGCGCCAGCCTCTCCGGCGGGCAACGCCAGCGACTCGCCCTGGCCCGCGCACTGCACGCCCGCCCACCGGTGCTGGTGCTGCACGACCCCACCACCGCCGTCGACGCGGTCACCGAACACGCCATCGCGCAGGGCATCCGCGCACTGCGCCACGGCCCGGACTCCGGCTTCGCCACGATCGTGATCACCAGCAGCCCGGCACTGCTCGCCGTCACCGACCGCGTGGTCGTGCTCGGCGAGGGTGTGGTCACGACCGAGGGTTCGCACGCCGAACTGGGAACCGACGACGCCGACTACCGCCGGATGGTGCTGCGATGACCCTCCCCATTGCATCGTCCGAAGAGAGCCGCGCGTGGCTCCGGGCCGAACTGCGGACCCGCAAGGCAGAGGTCAGTTACACACTGGCCGCCGGCGTCGTCGCGGCCATCGCGACGATCATTCCCGTGTACGTGCTCGGCCGCCTCGTCGACCAGGTCCGCGACGGTGCCGGTGCCTCCGCCATCATCCCGATCTCCGTGGTCATCGTCGTGTCCGCGCTGATCGGGGGCGCCGCGACGGGACTGTCGACGTACCTGGTCGGGCGGCTCGGCTCCCGGATGCTCGCCGACCTGCGCGAAAGCACTGTCGCGACCGCGCTGCGCCTGCCCGCGCTGGTCCTGGACCGGGCCGGCCGCGGTGACCTGCTCTCCCGGGTCGGCGCGGACATCGCCGCCATCGGCAAGGCCGTCTCCGAGGTGCTGCCGCAGGTGATCTCGGCAGTGCTGCTCGGCCTCCTCAGCCTCGTGGCGATGGCCGGCATCGACTGGCGGCTCGGCCTCGCCGGCGCCGTCGCGGTGCCGTTCTACGTGTTCGCCCTGCGCTGGTACCTGCCGAAGGCCGCCCCGCGGTACGCCCAGGAGCGCGCGGCCGTCGCCGAACGGTCCCAGCTGCTGGTGGAGAGCATGCAGGGGTTACGGACGGTGCACGCGTACCGGCTCGAGGACCGGCACCAGGCCGAGATCGGCACGGCTTCCGCGAAGGCCCGCGACATCTCGGTGAACGTCTTCATCCTCTTCACCCGCTTCGGTGCCCGGATCAACCGCGCCGAGTTCTTCGGCCTGGCAGTGATCCTCGTAACCGGCTTCTGGCTGGTCCGCAACGGCTCCGTGACGGTCGGCGAGACCTCGGCGGCGGCACTGCTGTTCCACCGCCTCTTCAACCCGGTCGCCATGCTCATGTTCACCTTCGACGACGTGCAGGCCGCGGGCGCGAGCCTCGGCCGCCTGGTCGGAGTCGTACGCATGGACGTGCCCGCTGTGCCGTCCGGTGACCGGCCCGCCGGTTCGGCCCTCACCCTCGACAAGGTCAGCTTCAGCTACGACGGCGTCACCCCGGTCCTGCACGAGGTGTCACTGCGGGTCGAGCCGGGCGAGCGGGTCGCGCTGGTCGGTTCGACCGGGGCGGGCAAAACAACAGCTGCGTCGATCGCCGCCGGCATCCTGCGACCTTCACAAGGCTGCGCGTACGTCGACGGCGTCCCGGTCCCGGACCTGCCCCCTCGAACCGTGGCGATCGTCAGCCAGGAGACACACGTCTTCGCCGGGCCGCTCATCGAGGATCTGCGTCTGGCCCGGCCGGGTGCGACCACGGAGGACGCGCTGGCCGCGCTGTCCCGGGTCGGGGCTCTGACCTGGGCGCAAGCGCTACCTGAGGGGTTGGACACGCTCGTCGGTGACGGTGAGCACGAATTGACCGCGGCGCAGGCTCAGCAACTTGGCCTTGCCCGGTTGGTGCTGCTTGATCCGGCCGTCGCGGTGCTTGACGAGGCTACGGCTGAGGCTGGTAGTGCCGGTGCGCGGGATCTTGAGGACTCCGCTGCTGCTGCTCTTGAGGGGCGTACGGCGCTGGTGGTTGCGCATCGGCTTACCCAGGCTGCCGCCGCTGACCGGGTGATCGTGATGGAGCACGGGTCGATTGTGGAATCAGGGCCGCATGAGGAGCTGGTTGCTGCCGGTGGGCGGTATGCCGGGTTGTGGGCTGCCTGGTCGGCGCGGACCCCGGCTTCTGCCTCTGCCTCTGCTTCTGCGTCGCCGGGTTCGGCGTCGGGGTCTGGTTCGCCGGGGTCTTCGGCCGGCGACTGAGTGACTTTGGCGGGTGGTCCGGGCTGTGTCTGGCTCGGGCCGCTTTCGCCTGCGCGCGTTACGCCACTTCGATCGGCATCCGGGGTCTGGCCGTCTGGCACTCGGTCTGGCCGGCAGTTGAGCTGGCAGTCGGACTGGCAGTCGGGCTGGCAGTCGGGCCGGCAGTCGGGCCGGCAGTCGGGCCGGGCCGGCAGTCGGGCCGGGCCGGGATTCGGGGGTTGAGGGAGGGCGGTCTGGTGTTGATCAGAGGTTAGGCTAACCTAAATTCGCGTCGGTGACGCGCGCCCTCGTGGGCGTTCTACATCGGAGGTGCGGGGCACATGACGGCTGGGCTGCAAGGGATCGAATCTTCGCTGGCGCGGTGGAACAACAACACCACGCCCGCTGAGGTCTCTACCGTGGTCGATGCCTTCGTTGCCGAGGCGGCGCGGCACCCGCAGGCGTTGGCGCTGGTCGCGGGGGAGACCCGGCTGACCTACGGCGAGCTCAGCGAGCGGGTGTTCGCCCTTGCCAGGCAGTTGCGCGAGCGCGGCATCGGCACTCCCGGCCCCGGCTCGAACCCTGGCTCCGGCTCGGCCTCCGGCTCCGGCTCCGGCTCCGGCTCGGCCTCCGGCTCCGGCTCGATCCCTGGCTCCGGCTCGGTCTCCGGATCCGGTTCGGATGGTGGCGGGGTTGTCGGTAGCCGGGCCGAGGACGTGGTGGGCGTCGGGATGCCTCGATCGGCCGAGATGGTGATCGCCGTTCTCGGGATCATGGTGGCCGGCGCGGCGTTCGTACCTGTCGATCCTGCTTGGCCTGAGCAGCGCCGTGAGCAGGTCCTGGCCGAGGCCGGTGCGAAACTTGTGCTGACCGCCGCCGACATTCCCGCGACCCGCATTCCTTCGCAGCGGATCTCCGCCGGCATCCCGTCCCGGCAGGGTGAGGAGATCGATCCGCGCGGGCTTGCGTACGTCATCTTCACTTCGGGGTCGACCGGACGCCCGAAGGGCGCGATGATCCGGCACGAAGCGATCCATGAACGCCTGCGCTGGCAGCGCGACGAGATCCTGCACTTCGGGCCGGGTGACGCGACGCTGTTCAAGGCGCCCCTGTCGTTCGACATCAGCGTCAACGAGATTTTGCTGCCGCTCGTCTCCGGCGGGTACGTCGTGGTTGCCGAGCCGGGCGGGGAACGTGACCCGCAATACCTGCTCGACCTGATCGCCACCGAGGGTGTCACCTTCGTCTACCTGGTCAGTTCCATGCTGGATGTATTGCTGCAGCTTTCCCGGGGCACCCATCAGCTCGACGGGTTGCGGCACGTGTGGTGCGGCGGCGAGGTGCTCACACCGGAACTGTTCGAACGTTTCCGGGCGCAGCTCACCACGACGCTCTACCACGGGTACGGGCCGGCCGAGGCGACGATCGGCGTCTCCCACGTCATCTACCGTGACCATGCCGAACGGATCGCCACCTCGATCGGGCGCCCGAACCCGCACACCCAGCTGTACGTCCTCGACGACGACCTCAACCCGGTCGGTGCGGGTGTCACCGGTGAGCTCTACGCGGCGGGCTTCCTGCTGGGTCGCGGCTACGTCAACGCTGCTGCCCTGACCGGGTCACGGTTTGTCGCCAACCCGTTCAGTGCCACCGGCGAACGCATGTACCGCACCGGGGACCTGGCCCGCTGGACCGGCGACGGCAGCCTCGAGTTCGTCGGGCGCGCCGACAACCAGGTGAAGATCCGCGGCATGCGGCTCGAGCTCGAGGAGGTCGAGGCCGTCGCCTCGACAAACCCCGCGGTGCGCCAGGCAGTCGTCACGGTCCAGGACAGACACCTCATCGGGTACGCCGTCCTGAGCGCACCCGCTACCGCCGACGACCTCCGCGCGTGGTGCGCCGGCCGGCTGCCCGAGTACATGGTGCCGTCGGTGTTCGTGATCCTGGACGCGTTCCCGCTCACCGCGAACAGCAAGGTTGACCGTCGCGCGCTGCCGGCGCCTGTGCTGGGTGGTAGCCGCTCGCGCTCACCGCGTACCCCTGCTGAGGTTTCGCTCTGTGAGGTCTTCGCATCGGTGCTCGGGCTGGACGAGGTCGGCGCTGAGGATGACTTCTTCGCGCTCGGCGGTGACAGCATTGTCGCGATCGGTGCTGTACGCGCAGCCCGGCGGGCCGGCTTCACATTGCGGGCGCGTGACCTCTTCGCCAACCCGACTCCAGCGAGCCTGGCCCTGGTTGTCTCGGCCTCGGAGCCGTCGAAAGCCGCTGTCGTCCCGCCGATCGGCGAGGTCCCGGCTACCCCGATCATTGCCTGGCTGGATGAGGTCGGTAATGCGCACGACGGGTTCTTCCAGGCCATAACGCTGCCGGTTTCGGGGGATGTGTCCGCGCTGGTCGACGGGTTGCTCGCTGCGCATGACGTGTTGCGAGGTGCCATTGATGGCGCTGTGCTGACCATCGCGCCGGTGGGTTCGGTGTCGGCTGACGATGTGTTGCGGGTGGGCGAGGACCTTGAGACGACGGTCGCCCGGCTGAGCACCGATCGGCTGGTCGCATTCTCGTACCTGCCGGCGGCGGGCCCGGCGGGCCCGACCGGTTTGGCGGGGTCGGCGGGTCAGTTGATTGTTGCTGTGCATCACGTGGTGGTGGATGGGGTTTCGCTGCGGGTGCTTGCTGAGGACCTGCGGGGTGGGTTGCCGATCGAGGCCGCGCCGACCTCGTTCCGGCAGTGGGCCAGCGCTCTGCGCGACGCCGACTTCTCCGCTGACCTGCCTTTCTGGACGGCGGCAGCGCAGACCTCGACGCGCGTCCTGGGTGATCGCCCGCTCGACCATGACACCGACACCGTGGCCACCGAGGAGAGCCTGACGGTCGTTCTGCCGGATGACATCGCCGAACGGTTGCTCAGCGCTGTCCCCGCGGCGGTCCATGGCGGTGTCAATGACGCGCTGGTCGCCGCGCTCGCGCTTGCTGTTTCCCCGGACGAGCCGTTCCTGCTGGAGCTGGAGGGTCACGGACGCGAAGAGGACGCCGTGGACCTCGACCTGTCGCGTACGTTCGGGTGGTTCACGACGCTGTTCCCCGTACCGGTCGACGTCACGGGTCTCACACCGGCCGCTGCGGTGAAGGCCGTGAAGGAACAGTTGCGCGCGGTTCCACGCAACGGGCTCTCGTACGGTGTCCTGCGTTATCTCGCCGGTCATGCTGATCTTGCTGTCCAGCCGCAGGTGCTGTTCAACTATCTCGGCCGCTTCGACTCCGACGAGGTCGTCGTCGAACGCCGCGACCCCCGCATGCCGCTGCCGCGCGCCCTCGAGGTCAACGCGGTCACGGTCGGCTCGCAGCTCTCCGCGGTGTTCAGCTGGCCCGGCCGGTTGCTGACCCACGACCAGGTGCAGAAGCTCGCGGACCGCTGGATCGAACAGCTCACCACGATTGCCACGGACCCCGCTGTCGCCGGGCACACCCCGTCGGACTTCCCGCTGGTGACGCTCCGCCAGTCCGAGGTGGACGCACTCGGCCCGGACATCCGTGACGTACTGCCACTCACCCCGCTGCAGGCCGGCCTCTACTTCCACGCCACGTACGCCCCGGGCGCCGACCCGTACGTCGTGCAGCAACTCATCCATCTCGACGGCCCGATGGACGCCGAACGTCTGCGCCGCGCCGCCAACGCGCTCTTCGACCGGCACCCCAACCTCGCCGCCGCATTCCGCCCGGCCGGCGACGGTGACATCGTCGCGGTCATCGGCAGAGCTCTTACCGGCTCGGGCGCGGTTAGCGGTGGTCTTACCGGTTCGGGCGCGGTTGGCGGTTCGGCTGGTCTTACCGGTTCGGGCGCGTTCGGCGGTTCGGCTGGTCTTACCGGTTCAGGTGTGTTCGGTGGTTCGGCTGGTGTCACCGGTCTTGGTGTGGAGGCGCCGTGGCGTTATGTCGTCGGGGGTGATGTGGACGCGGTGGCTGCCGCCGAACGGGCCGAGCCGTTCGATCTGTCCCGGCCGCCGGGTATGCGTTACGCACTTGTTCGTACCGGCGTCGACAGGCACACCCTGGTGCAGACCGTGCACCACATCGTGGCCGACGGATGGTCGGTGCCGCTGATCCTCAACGAACTGCTCGCGCTCTACGCGGGGGAGTCGCTGCCGACCCCGCCGGCGTTCCGCGATTTCCTGGCGCACCGCGGCGAGGGCGACCCGGACGCGTACGCCCACCTGCTCGACGGCGTCACCGAGCCGACCCTGCTGGCACCGGACGCGCAGCAGAAGGCAGCCAGCATTGTCACGACTGTCGACGGCACCGCTGTGCAGGAAGTCGCTCAGCGTTTCGGGGTGACGGTCGGCAACGTCATCGCGGCGGCGTGGGGTGTGCTGGTCGGGCGGGTCGCCGGCGCTGACGATGTGGTGTTCGGGTCGACGGTCTCCGGGCGTACGGGTGATGTGCCCGGTGTTGATCGGATCGCCGGACTGCTCATCAACACCGTTCCGGCGCGGGTGCGCTGGACCGGCTCGGAGACGCTGGGTGACGTGGTGCGCCGCTTCGCCACGGACCAGCGTGAGGTCGTCGAGCACGAACAGACCTCGCTCGCCGAGATCCAGCGGCGGGTCGGGCTGCCGGAGCTGTTCGACACCCTGGTCGTCATCGAGAACTATCCGGCCGCGGCGGCCCACGAGGACGGCGTGCTGCGGATCAGCGGCATGGACGTGATCGAGGCACCGCACTATCCGGTAACCCTGATGGTCAAGCCGGGCGACACGATCTCCATCACCCTGACGCACCGTCTCCCTCCGGAGACCGCCGAGCGTCTGCTGGATCAGTACGTCCGAGTTCTCACCGCCGATGTGACCACCCCGGTCGCAGCTGTGTCCTTGCTCTCCGACACAGACCGCGCCGACGTTCTCACCCGCGGTATCGGCGCCCCGCCCGCTACCGCCAACGTCTCCGGGGCGATCGGCGCCGGCAGAATCGGGTCGACTGACGCCAACGTCTCCGGAGCGATCGGCGCCACCCTCTCCGGAGCGAGCGGCGGCAAGCGTGCCGGGGCGGTCGGCGCCACCCTCTCCGGAGCGAGCGGCGGCAAGCTTGCCGGAGCGACCGGCGCCACCTTCTCCGGAGCGAGCGGCGGCAAGCGTGCCGGGGCGGTCGGCGTGACCGTTCCGGAGATGATCGGTGCTGTTGACCCGGTGGGGATTGCTGTCCGTGCGGGGGCGGCCGAGCTCACCTACGCCGAACTCTGGACCCGGTCCGGGGCGGTTGCCGCGACTCTGCACCAAGCCGGCGTACGCCGTGGTGATGTGGTCGCCGTGGCCACCCGCCGCAGCACGGAGCTGCCCGTTGCCCTGCTCGGGGTGTTGCGGGCCGGTGCCGCGTACCTGCCGGTGGATCCGGGTTACCCGGCCGCGCGCATCGAGTTCATGCTCGGTGACGCCGAGCCGGTGTGCGTACTCGCCGATGACCTGAGCAACCGTGCCCTGCCTCCGCACGATCTTCCTGTTGTCCGGCTCCGGACTGCTCGTGGTGACGCTCCGGATGTCCATATCGGACCCCACGACGCGGCATCCGTCGTTTACACGTCGGGCTCGACGGGCCGTCCGAAGGCCGTGGTCGGCACACACGGTGCGCTCGCGAACAGGCTGGCGTGGGCCCGCGATCAGTGGACCGGGCAGGTCCGGGTCGCGAAGAGTTCGATGAGCTTCATCGACGGCACCACCGAACTGCTGGGCGGCCTGGTAGCTGGCGCGACCGTTGTCGTCGCCGACGAGACCGCGGCTTCGGACGGCACCGCTCTGGCGATCCTGGTCGCGGATTCGGGCGCTACCCAACTGCTCGCCGTCCCGAGCCTCGCCGCCGCGCTCGCCGAGACGGCACCCGGCAAGGTCCGGAATCTCGAGCGGTGGATCACCAGTGGTGAGGCCCTGGACGCGGGTACGGTCGCCGTGCTCGCGGCCGCGTCACCCGGCGCCGAGCTCGTCAACTCGTACGGTGCGTCCGAGAACACCGGGGACGTGCTGGCCGGGACCGTCACGCCGGGCGGGACTGTCACCCTGGGCCGTGCAGTTCCTGGCGTACGCATCTACTTGCTGGACGCCGCCCTCGAACCTGTCGCCCCCGGGGCTGTCGGCGAGATCTATGTCGGTGGCGCGCAGCTTGCCCGGGGTTACCGCGGGCAGGGTGGTGCGACCGCGGCCCGCTTCGTGGCGGACCCGTTCACCCCCGGTGAGCGTCTGTACCGCACCGGTGACCTGGGTCGCTGGATCGATGACCGGGTCGAGTTCCTGGGCCGCAACGACGACCAGGTGAAGGTCAACGGTCACCGGGTCGAGCTGGCCGAGGTCGAGGCCGCGCTGCTGCGCCGGCTCGGTGTGCGGGAGGCAGTCGCGGTCGCGCGCAACCGCAAGAGCCTGCACGGGTACGTAGTCGCGGAGTCCGGAGAGACGTTGGACCCGCAAGCACTGCTCGCAACACTGCGCGAGGAACTGCCCGCCTATCTGGTGCCGGCGACGGTGACCGTGCTGGATGCCGTACCGCTGCTGCCGAACGGGAAGCGTGACCGGCGCGCGCTGCCGGACCCGGTCGCCGCAGTCGCCACCCCGCCACGCACCCCCCGCGAGGCGCAGGTTGTCACCCGCCTGGCAGAGTCGCTGGGTGCCGAATCCATCGGCGTCCACGATGACTTCTTCGCGCGTGGTGGCGACAGCATCACCGCGATCCGCCTCGTCAACCTGCTCGCCCGGGACGGCATAGTGCTTTCCACCCAGGACATTTTCCGTACGCGCACCGCGGCCGCGATCGCCGCCACAGCCGACGGTCCGGTGGTTGCTGACACCCCCGTCTCAGCCGCCGACGAGGTCTGGGACCTTTCCCCGCTGCAGCAGGGTGTCTACTACCAGGCCACGTACGCGGACGGCGCCAACACCTACATCGCGCAGAACGTCTTCGACTTCGACCGCCGTCTCGACGTCGCGGCGCTGGAGCTGGCGTTCGCGGCGTTGCTCGACCGGCACCCGACCCTGCGTGCCGCGTTCGTCAACGACCCGCGCCCGCAGCAACGCATCGCCGCGCACGTCCCGGCAGTTGTCACCGTGCTGGACGGCGACCCCGAGCAGATCGCCGCCGAGGACCGCGAGCGCCCGTTCGACCTGACCGCGCCGCCGCTGATCCGGCTCACCGTCGTCCACGGTCCCGACGGCACCGACCGGCTGCTGCTCACCTGCCATTTCCTGCTGTGGGACGGGTGGTCGCGCGAGCTCGTGCTGCGGGAGCTCTTCGCTCTGTACGACTCCCGCGGCGAGACCGGTGTCCTGCCGGAGGAAGGCCCCGGGTTCCCCGACTATCTCACGTGGATCGCCGCGCAGGACCGGGACGCCTCAGCCGCGGCGTGGAAGGCCGTCCTCGACGAGCCGACGATCGTCGTGCCGGACGCGGTCGGCCGTGAGCCGATGCTGTCCGACCGGATCCTCGCCGCGTTGCCGACCGCGGTGACCACGCGCCTCACCGAGCAGGCCCGCCGTGCCGGCGTCACCCTCAACTCGGTGCTCACCGCCGCGCTCGGCCTGGTGCTGGGTCACCGCACCGGACGCGGTGACGTCACCTTCGGCACCACGGTCGCCGGCCGCCCGACCGGGATCGCCGGCATCGAGAACGTGATCGGGTTGTTCCTGAACACCGTCCCGGCCCGGGTTGCGGCCACCCCGCGCACGACCGTCGCCGACCTCGCCCGTCGTGCCCAGCAGGACCGGCTCGACCTGGCCCCGCACGAGTACCTGGGCCTCGGCGACATCCAGCGCGCCGCCGGGCAGGACCAGCTCTTCGACACGCTCTACGTGCTGCAGAACTTCCTCGCGGACAGCACCTTCGACGACCTCGAAGCCGCGCAGGGCATCGTCGACGTGCAGTACACCGACACCACGCACTACCCGCTGACCTGGGTGCTGACGCCGGGCGCGAACCTGCGCGTCAAGCTGGAGTACCGCCCGGATGTGATCACGGCCGCCCTGGCGCGGGAAATGGTCGATGACCTCGTCGCCGTGCTCAAGCATCTCGCCGACGGGCTCGACGTTCCGGCCGGCTCGCTGAACTTCGGTGCCGCGCGCCAGCTGGACGGTGTCGCCGCGGACATCCCCGACGTCACCATCGCGGAGATGCTGGCCGCGCAGGCACGGCGTACCCCTGAACTGACCGCACTGGTCTTCGGCGACGTGCGGCTCACCTACGCGGAGCTGGATGCGCGGATCGACGCCGTCGCCCGGGGCCTTGTCGCACGGGGTGCGGGGCCGGAGCGACTGGTCGCGCTCGCCCTGCCGCGGGGTATCGACATGGTGGTCGCGCTGTTCGCCGTGTTGCGTGCCGGGGCTGCGTACCTGCCGCTGGATCTTGATCTGCCCGCCGAGCGGCGACAGACGATGCTCGACGACGCGCGGCCGCTGCTCGTGCTCTCCACACTGGATGGTCTGGCGCAGGACGACGGGCCGGCTACGCATCCGGACTTCCGGGGTGACCGGCTCGACCGGCCCGCGTACGTCATCTACACCTCAGGGTCGACCGGCAAACCCAAGGGTGTCGTCACGCCCTACCGCGGTTTAACGAACATGCAGCTCAACCATCGTGCCGAGATCTTCGACCCGACCGTGGCCCGGGCCCGCGCCGCCGGTGTCGAGCGGCTGCGGATCGCGCACACCGTCAGTTTCTCCTTCGACATGTCGTGGGAGGAGTTGCTGTGGCTGGTCGAGGGCCATGAGGTCCACGTCTGCGACGAGGAACTGCGCCGCGATGCCACCGCCCTGGTCGCCTACTGCCGCGAGCACGGCATCGACGTCATCAACGTCACTCCCACGTACGCGCACCACCTGTTCGGAGAGGGCCTGCTCGACGGGCACCGGATGTGGCTCGTGCTGCTGGGCGGCGAGGCCGTCACGGACTCGGTGTGGTCGCGGCTCAGCGACCCGGACGGACCGATCGGCTACAACCTCTACGGACCGACCGAATACACGATCAACACCCTGGGTGCGGGTACGCCCGACAGCGCAACACCCACGGTGGGCCGCCCGATCTTCAACACCACGGGGTACGTCCTCGACGACTGGCTGCGCCCGGTCCCGTTCGGCGTCGTGGGGGAGCTCTACATCGCCGGCGCCGGCCTGGCCCGGGGCTACCTCGACCGTCCGGCGCTGACCGCGTCCCGCTTCGTCGCGGGCCCGGACGGCAGCCGCCTTTACCGCACCGGTGACCTGGTGCGCGAACGTCCCGACGGCACCCTCGACTTCCTCGGCCGCAGCGACGACCAGGTCAAGATCCGCGGGTACCGGATCGAGCTGGGCGAGGTGGAAAGCGCCGTGGCAGCCGTCCCCGGCGTACGCCAGGCAGCAGTGCTCGCCCGCGACGGCAAACTGCACGCCTACCTCGTCGGCCCGGTCAGCCCGGCGGACGTGCGCGCGGCGCTGATCGAACGGCTGCCTTCCTACATGGTGCCGTCGCTCTACGCAGTGGTCGACGCGTTGCCGCTGACGGTCAACGGCAAACTCGACGCCAAGGCGCTGCCCGAAGCCACCCCGATCCTCGGCGTCGCCCGCGGCCCCCGCGACGACCGGGAACGCCTGCTCGCCGACATCTACGCCGAGGTGCTGGGCCTGCCACAGGTCGGCATCGACGACGACTTCTTCACGATCGGCGGCGACAGCATCTCGTCGATCTCCGTCGCCGGCCGCGCCCGCAAGGCCGGCCTGCACGTCACGCCGCGTGACGTCTTCCGCCGCCGCAGCGTCCAGGCCCTCGCCGCGGCCCTGCCCGCCACAGTCGTCGAAACCGTGACCGCTGACGGCGGCCTCGGCGATGTGGCGCTGACCCCGATGCTGGCCGAGACGGTGAAGTCCGCGACGCCGCTGGGCCACTTCTACCAGTCGATGTCCTGGCACACCCCGGCCACACTGACCCGCGACCGCCTCGAAACGATCCTGCAGGCGCTGCTCGACCGCCACGACCTGCTCCGGGCCAGCTTCAACGAAACCCTGCCCATCCCGGCACCCGTCCTGAACGACGCTGGTCTGCAGGTTCCCGCGGCCGGGCTGAACGACGCTGGTCTGCAGGTTCCCGCGGCCGGGCTGAACGACGCTGGTCTGAAGGTCCCAGCGGCCGGGCTGAACGACGCTGGTCTGAAGGTCCGAGCGGCCGGGCTGCACGCCGCAGGTCTGCAGGTCCCAGCGGCCGGTTTGCGCGCCTCGGGGCTGATCACCGAGGGGCCGATCGACGAGGAGGCCGAGGTAGCGCGGCTCGACCCCGCGAACGGCATCATGCTGCGTGCCGCGTGGGACGGGCGCCGCCTGCTGCTCGTCATTCACCACCTGGTCATCGACGGCGTCTCGTGGCGCATCATCACCGACGACCTGCGGCGGGCCGCGCGCGGTGAGGAGCTCGAACCGGTCGGTGCGTCCTTCCGCACGTTCGCGGCGGCCCAGCCCGCCTTCGAGGGCCAGGAGAACTTCTGGCGTCGTACGCTCGCCGGGCCGCGCCCGTTGCTCGGCGACCGGCCCGCGGACCCGGCGACCGACACCGCCGAGACCGTACGGTCGATCTCGGTGACCCTGCCCGCCGAAGTGACCGTTCCACTGCTGACCACCGTGCCCGCGGCGTTCTTCGCCGGCATCAACGATGTGCTGCTCACCGGGCTCGCCGTCGCCGTGAACCGCGAAAGTGGCAACGCCGGCGCGCCCGTCCTGGTCAGCCTCGAAGGCCACGGCCGCACCGGTGACCTAGACCTCTCCCGGACGGTCGGCTGGTTCACGGCGATCCATCCGGTACGCCTCGAGCCGGGAACTCTCACGGATCTCGCCGCTGCCGCGCGTACGGTCAAAGAGCAGTTGCGGGCCGTGCCCACCGACGGCCTCGGGTATGGCTCGCTGCGCTGGCTGCGCGACCAGGACTTCGGCCCGGCGCCGGAAATCCTGTTCAACTACCTCGGCCGTTTCGGCTCCTCCGCACTGCCGGACGACTGGGCCCAGGCGTCCCCGCTGCGTGAGGGTGTCGACCCGGCCAACCCGGCGATGCCGCTGGAGATCAACGCGCACGTGACCGGTGACATCTTCGAGGCGACGCTCTCCTGGCCGGCCGGACTGCTCACCGAGGAACGTGTCGTTGCTCTCGCCGAGCAGTGGACGACCGTGCTGCGGGAGCTGACCACCACGGATCTCGCCGGGCACACTCCGTCGGACTTCCCGCTGGTCACCGGGCTTACCCAGGACGACGTGGACGCGTTCGCCGGCGCCACCGACGTGCTGCCGTTGCTGCCGCTGCAGGAGGGGATGCATTTCCACTCCGTGGTTTCCGAGGTGGACACTTACGCGGTGCAGCAGGTCGCCTCGCTCTCCGGCGAAGTGGATCCGGCAAGGCTGCGTGCCGCCGTCGAGACCGCGGTCCGGCGCCACGACGCCCTGCGGGCATCTTTCCGTGAGCTTCGCGACGGCCGGATCGTCCAGGTCATCGCGGACGAGGTCCAGGTCCCCTGGCAAGAGCTGGATCTCACGGGTACGCCCGAAGCGCACGCCCGTCTCGAAGAGTTCGCCGCCGCCGAGCTGGCCCAGCCGTTCGACCTGGCCCGCCCGCCCGTGCTGCGGTACGCCCTCGTCTCGCTGAGCCCGACCGACCACCGCCTGGTCGAGACGATGCACCACATCCTCGCCGACGGCTGGTCCTACCCGCTGGTCTTCTCCGACGTGGTGGCCGCCTACCACGGCCGCGCCCTGCCTCACCTCACCGCGACGTTCCGCGACCACATCGAATCGGTGGTCACACGCTCGTCCTCGGATGCCCGCGCCGCCTGGTCAACCGCCCTCGCCGGTGTCGAACCGACCGTGCTGTACCCGGACATCAGCACGGTCTCCCACCACGAGAGCGTCTACGCGTATGTCGACGGGATCTCCTCGGCCGCCCGCGCGCACGGCATCACGGTCAGCACCTTGATCCACGGCGCGTGGGGGCTGCTGCTGGGCCGTCTGCTCGGCCGTGACCGGGTCGTCTTCGGGTCGACGGTCTCGGGCCGCGGCGGTGAACTGCCCGGTGTCGAATCGATCGTCGGCCTACTGATCAACACCGTGCCGGTGCCCATGGCGTGGCGCCCGGACGAGCCCCTCGCCGACGTGCTGCGCCGCCTGCAGGAGCAGCAGACCGACGTGCTCGACGTGCAGCAGGTCGGCCTCGCCGAGCTGAACCGCCTCGCCGGCGTACGCGAGCTCTTCGACTCCATGGTGGTCGTGGAGAACTTCCCGCCCGTCGACGGCGGTGACGCGCAGGGCCTCGGCGTCACCGGATTCACCGGCACGGACTCGCCGCACTACCCGGTCTCCCTGGTCGCCTTCCCCGGCGAGCGCCTCACCCTGGAGATCAAATACGACGCTGCCGTCGGTGTCGCTGCCGCGCAACGCCTGGTCGACCAAGTTGCGTACGTCCTGACTCAGCTCATCTCGTCCCTGGACGAGCCGGTCTCCGCGCTGACTCTCGGCGCTGTGCCTGCTCTTCCCGCGGCACCCCCCGTGCCGGTTTCGGCGGGGACCCTCGATCTTCACGACGTCTCGGACCGCGCAGCTGTCGACGACCTCACCTACGCCCAGCTGGAAGCACGGGCCAACCAGCTCGCCCACGAACTCATCGCCCGCGGCGTCCGGCCGGAGTCACGCGTCGCGGTCCGGCTGCCACGCGGAGCCGACCTCGTTGTCGCGCTGCTCGCGGTGGTCAAGGCCGGCGGTTGTTACGTGCCCGTCGACAGTGCCGCTCCCGCCGCCCGGCAGGAATACATCCTGGCCGACGCGGCACCGGTCTGCGTGATCGGTTCGGGCGGGATCGACGTGGCCGCACCCGGGCAGCCCACCACCAGGCCCGTCGCCACCCACACCGGTGACAACGCGGCGTACGTCATCTACACGTCGGGCTCGACCGGCAGACCCAAGGGTGTCGTGGTCACCCACCGCGACGTGCTCGCGCTGTTCGCCGCGGCGTCCCAGCTCTTCGACTTCGGGCCGGACGACGTGTGGACGATGTTCCACTCGTACGCCTTCGACTTCTCGGTCTGGGAGCTGTGGGGCCCGCTCCTGCACGGCGGCCGTCTCGTGACGGTGCCGCACGACGTGGCCCGCGACCCGCAGCGTTTCCGTGCACTGCTGCGCGACGAGAAGGTGACCGTCCTCAACCAGACGCCGTCAGCCTTCTACCCACTGATCGAGGCGGACTCGACGGCGAACGACCGGCTGGCGTTGCGTTACGTCGTCTTCGGCGGCGAGGCGCTGGACCTGTCCCGCCTCGCCCCCTGGTACGCCCGCAACAAGACTCCACTGCTGGTCAACATGTACGGCATCACCGAGACCACCGTGCATGTGTCCTTCCGTGCGCTGGACCCGGCCGACGTGACCCGGCCCAGCATCATCGGCGCCGCGCTGCCCGGGCTGACCGTTCACGTGCTGGACGCGTACCTGCAGCCTGTGCCCGAAGGCGTGACCGGCGAGATGTACGTCGCCGGTGAGCAACTCGCGCGCGGCTACCTCGACCGGCCCGGCCTGACCGCCACCCGCTTCGTCGCCAACCCGTTCGGCCCCGGCCGGCTGTACCGCTCCGGTGACCTGGCCCGCTGGGAGGACGGCGAGCTCGTCTACCTCGGCCGCTCGGACCACCAGGTGAAGGTTCGCGGCTACCGCATCGAACTGGGCGAGATCGAGACGGCATTACTGGCACTGCCCGGCGTCGCCAACACCGCCGTGATCGTGCGCGACGGCCGCCTGGTCGCCTACCTGGTGTCGCGCCCCGGCAGCCGCCCGGATGTAGACGCCGTCCGCGACCACCTCGCTACCGTGCTGCCCGTTTACATGGTCCCGGCCGCGTTCGTCACCCTGCCCGCACTGCCCTTGACCGTGAACGGCAAGCTCGACCGGGAGGCGTTGCCTGCTCCGGCGCGTACGGTCGCTGCGTCCTCGGTTGCCCTTTCTGACGAGAACCCCGCGGTCACGACGCTGCGCGGGTTGTTCGCGGAGGTGCTGAGCCTGGACGCGGTACCCGCGGACGGCGACTTCTTCAGCCTCGGCGGCGACAGCATCGTGGCCATCCAGCTCGTCAACCGTGCCAAGCGCAGCGGCGTCAAGCTCTCCCCGCGCGACGTCTTCCTCAAGCGCACCCCTATGGCGCTGGCCGGGGCCGCGTTGCCCGTGGCAGGTGCTGCTGCGGTCACGCCTGCTGTCAGCGACGGCGTGGGGGAGGTTGCGCTGCTGCCGATCGTGCACCGTCTCGCGGAACTCGGCGGCGGTATCAACCGCCTGCACCAGGCAGACCTGATCCGTACGCCCGCCGGGGCGACGCCGGCCAGGCTGCGGGCGGCGCTCGACAAGCTCGTCGCCCACCATGACGCGCTGCGGCTGCGGCTGAGCCGCCCGGCGCCGATGCTGTGGTCCCAGGAGATCACAGCCACTGGCTCTGGTTCGGTTTCACTTAACACGGTGGACGGGATCGAGGCTGCCACGATCCTGCGCGAGGCCGAGGCTGCGGTGAGCCGGCTCGACCCCGAGGCGGGGCGGGTGCTGGAAGCCGTCTTCTTCGACGCCGGGCCGGGTGAGCAGGGACGGCTTCTGCTGGTCGCGCACCACCTGGTCGTCGACGGTGTCTCATGGCAGATCCTCACCGAGGACCTGCGGCAGGCGTACGAGGCGGCCGAGCTCGACCCGGTCACGACGTCATTGCGGTCGTTCGCGCGTACCGTCGGTGAAGAGGCCGGGACCGCCGCGAGGATGGCTGAATTCCCGCAGTGGCAGCTGGCACTCGCACCCGGCGCCGAGCTTGATCCGCAGGCCGTGACGTTCGGGCTGACCGTCGGTCAGACCCGCGATCATGAGGTACGCATCCCGGTCGACCCCAGCGTTCTGACCGGCGACGTCACGGCGACACTGCTCACCGCCCTGCACACGGCGGTGAACCGTTGGCGTGGCACCGAGGCCGAACTCGTCGTCGACGTGGAACGCCACGGCCGTGAGCCGGTCGGCGACGCTGACCTCTCCCGCACCGTCGGCTGGTTCACCTCGATCGCCCCGGTGCGGCTCCCTGACACCCGCGCTGGTGACGCGCCCGCCGGTGATAAACCCGCCGGTGACGGGGCTGCCGGTGACGGTCTGGGCTACGGCATGCTGCGGTACGTCAACCCGCGCAGCGCGGCCGCCCTGGCGCGGCTCGGCACGCCGCAGGTCCTGTTCAACTACCTCGGCCGCTTCACCAGCGACGCGGGCGACTGGTCGTCCGCCGACGAGGACATCCGGGTGCGGCCCGACGACGACCTCGGCACCCCGTACCTGCTCGAGATCAACGTCGCTGCTCGGGGCTCCGAGCTGCACGCCGTCCTCACCTACGCCGACGAGGGCCTCGGCCTGGACGCGGTCACCGCCATCGCCGACGGCTGGGCGGCCGAGCTCGCCCCCGTCGACGAACGGACCTGGCCGCTCTCGCCACTGCAGGAGGGCCTGTACTTCCAGGCGAAGCTGGCCGGTGACGCGGACGTCTACGTCGCTCAGAACGCCTTCGACGTCAACTACCGTCTTGATGTCGCGGCCCTGGAGCGGGCCTTCGCCGCGATGCTCGCTGCTCACCCCGCAGCGCGCCTGGCCTTCACCGATGACGGGGCGATCCTGCGCCGCGACGTGCCGGTCACCGTCGAGGTGATCGAGAACCCTGCTGACCTCGAAGCGGTGATGATCGCCGACCGCACGCGCCCGTTCGACCTGGCGCACGCGCCGCTGGCGAGGCTCACGGTGGTCCGTCTGCCCGACGGCCGCGACCGGCTGCTCTTCACGTACCACCTGCTGCTGTGGGACGGATGGTCGCGGGAGCTGGTGCTGCGGGACCTGTTCGGCGCCTACGCCGGGCGCCCGGTCCAGCCCGAGGGCGCGAGCTTCACGGACTACCTCGAGTGGATCGCGCGGCAGGACATCCAGGAGTCTGTCGAAGCCTGGACACGGGCCCTCGAGGGCGCCGAGCCGACGATCCTGTACCCGGCGGCTGCCGGCACCGAGCCGGTGCTCGCCACCAGCCTTGCCGTCCAGCTCACCGAGGAGCAGACCGCCCGGCTCACCGACCAGGCCCGAGCCGCCGGCGTCACCCTCAACGCCGTGCTCAGCACCGCACTCGGCCTGGTGCTCAGCCACGCCACCGGCCGCCCTGAGGCGCTTTTCGGCACCACGGTGGCCGGCCGGCCCACCGAGCTGGACGGCATCGAGGAAGTCGTCGGTGTCTTCCTCAACACCGTGCCGCAGCGTGTCTCCTTCGCCGCCACGGAACCGGTGCGCGACGTGCTGAGCCGCGTCCAGGACGAGCGGATCGAGCTGATGGCCCACGAGTTCGTGGGCCTGGGCGACATCCAGCGCGCGACCGGCCGTGGCCAGCTTTTCGACAGCCTCTACGTGCTGCAGAACTTCCTGGACGACAACACCTTCGACGACCTGGAGGCGGAGCACGGCATCGTCGGTGTCGAGTCGGTCGACGCGACGCACTATCCGCTGACCTGGGTGGCCACCCCCGGCAGGGCCCTGCGGATCCGCCTCGAATACCGCTCCGACGTGGTCACGGCCACCGAGGCCGCATCCCTGCTGGACCGCCTCCGGACCGTACTCGAGACCTTCGACACCGACCGGACCGTCGGCGCGATCGCACTGCCCGCCACTGAACCCCAGACCGGCGTAGCCGCGGACATCCCCGACATCACCATCGCGGAGATGCTCGCCGAACAGGCCGCACGAACCCCGACCGCCGCCGCGCTCACCCACGCCGGCGCCACCCTCAGCTACGCCGAGCTGGACGGCCGGGTCAGCGCCGTCGCCCGTGGCCTGCGCTCACGCGGCGCGGGCCCCGAGACGATCGTCGGGCTGGCGCTGCCCCGCGGCGTGGACATGGTGGTCGCGCTCTTCGCCGTGCTGCGTGC
Organism: Winogradskya humida; assembly: GCF_016862215.1. Lineage (GTDB taxonomy): Bacteria > Actinomycetota > Actinomycetes > Mycobacteriales > Micromonosporaceae > Actinoplanes > Actinoplanes humidus. The sequence goes on along the minus strand of NZ_BOMN01000108.1, from coordinate 68,776 downwards.
CGGGGCGGCGTACCTTCCACTTGACCTTGATCTTCCGCCCGAACGCCGGCAGACGATGGTCGACGACGCGCAGCCGGTATTCGTGCTGGACTCGCTGGCCGGGCTCTATCAGGAGATCGGGGAGCCCTGGCTGGACGACTTCGCGCCGGGCACCCCCGGCCGCCTGGACCGGCCCGCCTACGTCATCTACACCTCGGGCTCGACCGGCCGGCCCAAGGGCGTCGTCACGCCCTATCGCGGCCTGACCAACATGCAGCTCAACCACCGCGACGCGATCTTCGGACCGACCATCGACGCGGCGGGCGGCCGGGTCCTCACCATCGCGCACACGGTGAGCTTCTCCTTCGACATGTCGTGGGAGGAACTGCTCTGGCTGGTCGAAGGCCACCACGTGCACGTCGCCGACGAGGAGCTGCGCCGCGACGGCCGGGCGCTGGTCGCCTACTGCGCCGAGCACAAGGTCGACGTCGTCAACCTCACCCCGACCTACGCGCAGGCTCTGCTGGACGAGGGGCTCCTCGCCGGCACCCACCGGCCGTGCCTGGTCCTGCTCGGCGGCGAAGCCGTTTCGGAGAAGCTCTGGACGACGCTGCGCGACACCGACGGCGTGGCCGGTTACAACCTCTACGGACCCACCGAATACACGATCAACACCCTCGGCGGGGGGACGTCGGACAGCGTCACCGCCACGGTCGGCAAGCCCATCTTCAACACTGTCGGATACGTCCTCGACAGCTGGCTGCGTCCCGTGCCGCGGAGCGTCGCGGGCGAGCTCTACATCGCCGGCGCCGGCCTGGCCCGTGGATACCTCAACCGCCCCGGACTGACCGCCGCGCGTTTCGTCGCGGGACCCGACGGCAGCCGCCTCTACCGCACCGGCGACCTCGTGCGCGAGCGCCCTGACGGCAACCTTGACTTCCTCGGCCGTACGGACGATCAGGTCAAGATCCGCGGCTATCGCATCGAGCTGGGCGAGGTGGAAACTGCCGTGTCGGCCGTTCCCGGCGTACGCCAATCGGCGGTCCTCGCCCGTGACGGTGCCCTCGTCGCCTTTATTGTCGGCGACGCGACCCCGGCGCAGGTGCGCGCGGCACTCGCCGACCGGCTTCCGTCCTACATGGTGCCGTCGCTCTTCGCGACCGTGGACGTGCTGCCCCTGACCGTCAACGGCAAGCTCGACACCTCGGCGCTTCCGGCGCCGGCCCCCGTGGCCAAGGCCTCGAGGCCGCCCGCAGACGATCGGGAACGCCGTCTCTGCGAAGTCTTCGCCGAGGTGCTGGGGCTGCCCAGCTTCGGCGTCGAGGACGACTTCTTCGACGCGGGGGGCCACTCCCTGACCGCGCTGCGGCTGATCGGCCGGGTGCGCGCGGAACTGGGCGGGGACCTGTCGCTGCGCGCACTCTTCGACGCGCGTACCCCGGAGAAACTGGCCCGTGCCACCAGCGGCCCTGCCCGGGCCGCCCTCATTGCTCAGAAGCGGCCCGAGGTGCTGCCCCTGTCGCCGGCGCAGCAGCGGTTGTGGCTGCTCGACCAGCTCGACCCGGGGTCGAGCGCTTATAACTACCCGCTGCTGGTCCGGCTCGGCGGGCGCCCCGATCTCGGCGCACTGTCGCTCGCTCTCGGTGACGTCGTGGCCCGCCACGAGGTGCTGCGGACCCTGATCCGTTCGTCGGCTCAGCACATCGTGCCTCCGCCCGCGAGCATCACGGTGGAGACTGCGACGCCGGCCGCGGATCTCGTGGCGCGACCCTTCGACCTCGCCGAGGACCTGCCGATCCGGGCTGCGGTCGTCGATGAGGGATCGTCCAGCGTTCTGGTCCTGGTGCTGCACCACATCGCGATGGACGAGTGGTCCGACGGGCCGCTGCTGCGTGACCTGGACATCGCGTATGCCGCCCGGATCGCCGGTCACGCGCCCGCTTACGAACCGCTTCCGGTGCAGTACGCGGACTACGTTCTGTCGCTCACCCCCGCGAATGGTGACTTCTGGCGCGAGGCGCTGGCGGCGCTGCCGGAGGAGATCACGCTGCCGTCGGACGGTGCGCGCACGGTCGCGAAGAAGGCTGCGGGACTGGTGAGTGCGACCCTGCCGGCGTCGTTGATCGACCGCTTGCGGGAGATCGCCCGCGGTGAGTCGGCGAGCCTGTTCATGGCGCTGCATGCCGCCCTCGCGACGCTCCTCGCCCGGCATGGCGCCGGAACCGACGTGCCGATCGGCAGCCCGACCTCCGGCCGCGGCGACGCCGCCCTGGACGACCTCGTGGGCTTCTTCGTCAACACGATCGTCCTGCGCGCGGACCTTTCCGGAGACCCCACCTTCATCGAGCTGCTCCGGCGCGTGCGGACGGCGGACCTCGCGGCGTTTGAACACGCCGACGTTCCGTTCCAGCAGGTTGTGGAGCTGGTGAACCCACCGCGGGTGCCGGGCCGCAACCCGCTCTTCCAGGTCATGATCGGTTACTTCCACCGGCCCGCCTCCGGTGAGCTGCTGCTGGGCCTGCCGGTGCTCGCCGCGCCGGACTTTGCGGCGGATCCCAAGGTCGACCTCAACGTCACGTTCATCGACGGGGGACCGGACGGCGTTGAAGTGACCTGCGAATACGACGCGGATCGCTTCGCTGCCCCGACGGCGGGCCGGCTGCTCGATCGTCTCGAGACGCTGCTGACGGCCTTCGCCGGGGAGCCGGCCACCCCGGTCTTCCAGGCGCCGATGCTGGCTGCTGCGGACACGACGGATCTCCTTTCCTGGCAGACGGTCCCGGCGGCTCCTTCCCGGACCGACGCAGGCCATTCTGGCCTCGCGCTCGTCACTTCGGCGTCACCGTTTTCCGTCGAAGAGATCGACTACGCCGCAGGGTCGGTGGCGGCAAAGTTGATCGAGTATGGGGTCGCGCCGGGCAGCATCGTCGGCATCGGCCTGCCCCGGTCAGCGGACCTGGTCATCGCGGTGCTGGGGGTGCGCAAAGCGGGCGTCGCCTACCTGCCGCTCGACCCGGCCTTCCCGGCCGCCCGGCGCGATTTCATGGTCGAAGACGCCCGCCCTGCCTTGATCATCGACGAAAATTTCATGGCTGAGATCACACCGGCGCCCGCCCCGGTAGTGCAGGCCCCGTCGCCGGATGCCGCGGCGTACGTGATCTACACGTCGGGCTCGACCGGCCGCCCGAAGGGTGTTGTCGTCACCCAGCGCAACCTTGAGTCCTTCCTGGACGCTCTGCCGTTGATGCCGGGAGAGCGGCTGCTGGCTGTGACTACGCTGTCATTCGACATCTCGGTGCTGGAGATTCTTGGCACTCTGCGTGCGGGCGGCACGATCGTGCTCGCTTCTCCGGACGAGGTCCGCGACCCCCGGCTGCTCGCGGCAATGATCGAGAGACACAAGATCACCGCGATGCAGGCGACCCCCTCGCTCTGGGCTGCGCTACTGGAAGCGTCCGATACAGACCTTTCTTCGGTACGCGCCCTGGTCGGCGGCGAGGCGTTGCCCGCATCGGTCGCGGCGTCCCTGCGCTCGCGTGCCGCGTCCGTGGTCAACCTCTACGGCCCGACCGAGGTCACCGTATGGGCCACCAGCGAGGCCGTCGCCGAGGACTGGAACGGCTCGATCGGACGGCCGTTGCCGGGCGTCTCCGCCTACGTGCTGGATGGTCTCCTGCAAGCTGTGCCGCCGGGCGTTGCCGGTGAGCTCTATCTCGGCGGCCCTCAGGTGGCCCGCGGCTATCTCGGCCGTCCCGGCTTGACCGCGACCCGCTTCGTGGCAGGCCTCGACGGCGCCCGCCTGTATCGAACGGGTGACCTTGCCCGCTGGCGCGACGGCCACCTGGAGTACCTGGGCCGGACCGATCACCAGGTGAAGGTGAGAGGCTTCCGGATCGAACTGGAGGAGATCGAGGCGGTAGCACTGTCCCACCCGTCCGTGACACGCGCGGTGGTGGTGGTCCGGGGTGATCGGCTCGTCGCCTACCTCACGGTGGCACCGGAATTCTCACAGGCCTCGCTGACAGCCTTGTTCGAGTCGTCGCTTCCGGGCTACATGATCCCCGCGGTCTGCCAGGTGCTCGGGACCCTCCCACTCACCCCGAACGGCAAGGTAGACCGCAACGCCCTGCCGGAGATCACACTGCCTGCGACGCCGGTCTCGGAAACACCCCGATCCCGCATGGAGGCGGCCGTCGCACGTCTCATGGCAGCCGTTCTGGGCTTGGAGTCGGTGGGAGTGCACGACGACTTCTTCGCGCTGGGTGGGCATTCGCTGCTGCTGGTGCGGCTGGCAACGGCGTTGCGCGACGAGCTCGGCGCTGACGTTCCGGTGGCTCGGCTCTTCACCGCACCAACAGTCGCCGGGGTGGCTCGATTGCTCGACGGCGAGACCCCGGGAGGGGATGGGCTGGCTCCTGTCCTGTCGCTGTCCCCGGGCAGGCACGGAACGCCGTTGTTCTGCTTTGCGCCCGCCAGCGGGTTGGCTTGGCAGTTCGCGGGGCTCAAGCGGTTCGTGGATGCGCCTCTGATCGGGTTGCAGTCACCGCTGCTCGCAGGAGGAAGCCTGCCGGCGACCATGACTGCCCTTGCGGTTGAGCACGCGGACCGTATCGAGTCGGCGCAGCCGGCGGGTCCGGTCCGGCTCCTGGGATGGTCCTTCGGCGGGGCCTTGGCGCTCTGCACCGCAGCCGAACTGCAAGGGCGAGGCCGCGAGGTCACCTTCGTGGGAATGCTCGACGCCCGGCGCGATGCGGTCTCCGCGCCGTCGACGGTGGCCGGGTTGCTGACCGAGATGGGCTACACCGTCCCCTCCGCGAACCTAACTGTGGAGGAGGCCGTCGGTTTTGTGCGGGACGCCGGTGGTGCGGTGGCATCCCTGACCGATGCGCAGATCGCTCGGGTCCTGGAGAACTACCTGGCCAGCGATCGCCTGATGGCATCCGCCGAGTACACACCCTTCGACGGCGAAGTGTTCTTCGTGGAGGCGACTGTCCCGGAGCAGGGCTTCAACGGTCCGGGAGCTCCTGCATGGAGCCCTTTGATCACCGCAACCACGGTCCACGAGCTGCCGGTCGCTCACTCGGAGCTCCTGGACCCGGCGACTCTGGAGAAACTCGGCCCGCTGCTGTCGGCTGAACTCGGTGGCATTTCCTGACCGGTAGGGCAACCGTCAAGTACCCGCAGAGCAGCCGGGTCCATGCCTGCGAGGGCGTGGACCCGGCGTGCTGCTTTCTGCCTTCCTGAGCGGTCCAGGCGCACTGTGCCGCGGACGCGGCCGAGCAGGTGGTAGAGGGTGGTGAAATCCCCGCTCGGTCGGGGCAGTGCCGGTCACCGAAGGTAGGACACTCGGTCCGGACGCGCCGTTGGTCAGTGCTTGCGAGACGCACGAGCCTTGGTCGGCAAAGCGGTCCAGCAACAAAGACCGACAAGGCAGGCCGAAAGCAGGCTGAAAACGCAGGGCCTTCAACGCGGTCCGACAAGGCAAGCCGTGAAGTGCGGGTCCAGCAACATAGCCCGACTAGGCAGGCCGAGAACGCCGGGCCGACAAAGCAGACCGACGGAACGAGGCCGACGGAACGAGGCCGACGGAACGAGGCCGACCAGGTCGGGCCAGGAGGCCTGCATCGCAGGCCAGGACTGCGGGCCGCGGTTGACATCGGGGCGGGCCGGGGAGGCGGCGGGCTGTGGTGAACCGATCCGGGGAGCTGCCCGTGTGGAGGGCATACGGTTTCGATTGATCACGGAAGGGGCGCAGTTATGCGATCCTCGCGAATGCATTCATTTGCCGCGGCTGCTGCGGGGAGTGCGCTGCTGCTGGCTGGGTGTGGGAACGATTCTCCGGCCGCGCCGACTTCAGGGGCGCCTGCGCCGAGTGCAGCTGCGAGCGCCGAGGTGGGTTCTGGCGAGGCGTTTGCTGATGCTGCTGCGGGGCTTGCCATGCAGGCCGGGACGGCCAAGACGAGCAATGCCGCGGCTGGGACCGGGGACTGGGCCGCGCCCAAGGGTGGGGTCGTGACCGGGGATGCTGCTGAGGAAGCGCAGAAGTGGGTTCAGCTGACGGCGACCAGGCTTGAGGGGCTGGGCAAGATTCTTGTGAACGGGGCCGGGCTGACTCTTTACCGCTTCGATGAGGACACGGCCAAGCCTTCCAAGGCGACTTGCAACGGGGAGTGCGCTGCGAAGTGGCCGCCGGTGACCGTCAAGGCCGGGGGAAAGATCTTCATTGCCGGGGTGGCCAAGAAGGATGTCGGTGTCGTCAAGCGTGACGACGGGGCGCTGCAGGTGACGGTCAAGGGATGGCCGGTCTACCGGTTCGCCAAGGACGTCAAGGCCGGCGACGCGAAGGGCCAGGGTGTCGGTGACACCTGGTTCGGTGTACGACCGGACGGCGGTAAGGCCGGCGTCGAGGCCACCGAGCCGACAACGGCACCGGAGCAGGGCAATGACCAGCAAGGCAACGACCAGCAGGGCAACGAGCAGGGCGACCAGCAGGGCAACGAGCAGGAGCAGGGTGACAAGCAGGAGAGCATCCCGGCCAAGAGGGTCGTGTTGTTCAGCGGGTTCTCGTTCAACGTCTTCGATGACGATGCCGGTTCGCAGGTGATCGAGCCCGCGACCGCTCCCGACGGCGGATGTGTCAATGCTCTCGATCCCGGTACGGCTTCCTCCATCGCTTTCGACGGGCTGGTGAAGGTGTGGACCGGGGCGGACTGCACCGGGGAGTCCAAGGAGCTGGGTGCCGTGGACGCCGAGAACGTCGGGGGCATCGCGGACCTGCGGGACATCGATTTCAACAACAAGATCCAGTCGGTCAAGCTGCTGGGCTGACCCGAGCCAGGGAACAGGTTGGCGAAGCGCAGGGGCGTTAGCGAGCGAGCTCTGCGCGTACTGACAGTCAGGGCGGCCGGATGAACCGGCCGCCCTGACTTGTGCAGTGAGATCTGGCTTGCAGTGAGATCTGGCTGCAGTGAGATCTGGCTTGCAGTGAGATCAGGACTGGTTGGAGAGGTCCGTCACCGGGGTTGCGGGGTCGCCGTCGGTGGCGGCCTTGAGCTGCGGAACCAGGATGTCCAGCGCGTAGAGCAGGGCGTCGGGGCCGCTGTATGCCAGGGCGCCGGCGAGCGGCGTCTCGAACGACGTGTAAAGGGTGCGGTCCTCGGTGACGACCTTCAAGCGGGCGAAGGCGGGGGAGGTCAGCATGTCCTTCTTGGCCGCGCCGTTGACGAACAGCACGTCGCGGTCTAGCAGGTCGAGGCGTTCCTCGCTGACGTCGTCCTTCTCGGTCTGGACCGCGAAGCCGAGGGCGTCGAAGAGTGCGCGGCGGGGGTCGTTGGCGCCGAGGAGCCAGTGCTGGCCCTTTTCCGGGCCGAAGTCGACGACGAGGGTCTTACCGGCGAACTGGGGGTTGGCGGCCTTGGCCTCGTCGACCTTGGCCTTGACCTTGTCGACCAGGGCCTGGGCCTCGGTGGACTTGCCGAGCGCCTTGCCGATGGTCAGGGTCTGCACGTCCCAGGGGGTCTCCTCGTCCTTGTACTGCTTGGACTGGATGACCGTGGGGGCGATCTGGGAGAGCTTGTCGTAGGTCTCCTGGTTGATGGTCTCGTAGATCGCGATGATCAGGTCGGGGTTCTGCTTGATGATCGCTTCGTAGTTGATCTCGGCGGAGAACGTCGGGAGCTGCTTGCCGGCGAGGGCCGTCTTCACCCAGGGGTAGGTCGGGTACTCGGTGAACCACTCGCGGGTCGCGACCGGGACCACGCCCAGGGCCAGCGTCGGGTCCTGGTCGTTCCAGCCGACCGTGACCACCCGCTCGGGCTTCTTCTCGATGGTGGTGGACCCGAACTTGTGCTCGATGGTCACCGGGAACGCTGCCGCTGCCGAGCCGGACGCCGCGGGGGTCGCGGCCTCGTCCTCATCGGAGGCGCAGGCAGTGGCGGTCGTGATGGCCAGCAGGCCGGCTGCCGCGACGGTGAGGACCCGTCGCCAGCCTCGGTTGCGGGGGGTCATATGTGCTCCTGTGGGGGGTGGTCGTCCGTTGGCTCGGTAGTGAGGTTAGGTTAGGCTACCTTTGCTTCGCGATGGGGGATGCCCCGCGACCTTCTGGACCTTTTGGAGGACCACAGACATGCAGCGGACCCTGCTCGGCGGCAAGATCCACCGCGCCACGGTGACCCAGGCGGATCTGCACTACGTCGGTTCCATCACCATCGACAAGACCCTGATGGACGCCGCTGACCTCGTCGAGGGCGAGCAGGTGCAGGTCGTCGACATCGACAACGGTGCCCGGCTGGTCACGTACGCGATCGAGGGCCCGGCCGGCTCCGGGGTGATCGGCATCAACGGCGCGGCCGCGCGGCTCATCTCCGTCGGCGACCTCGTCATCATCATGAGCTTCAAGCAGGTCGACGAGGCCGAGCGCGCCGACTACGTACCGTGCGTGGCCCATGTCAACGAGCGCAACGAGCTGGTCGAGATCGGCAACGACCCGTCCCAGCCGGTGCCGGGTTCCGAGGACCAGATCTCCAGCAAGGTTCTGGTTCACTGAGATCATGGGAGCGCTGACGATCTGCCGGGACTGTTGCTGCGGCGACAGGAAAAAACATCCGGAAGTCGATCACGACGCGCAACTCGAGGCTTTCCGCGGCGCGGTGGGGGACAGGCATCGGGTACGCGTGAGCGAGTGCCTGAGCGTGTGTGAACGGTCCAATGTGGTCGTAGTGCACCCGACCCCCGCCGCCCGCCGCGACGGCGCCCGCCTGGTCCACCTCGGCGACGTCCTTGAAGATCACCTGGTCGGGGCGGTCGTCGGATGGCTGGACGCCGGCGGCCCCGGCGTCGCCCAGGTTCCGGGTGAACTTGCTGAACGCGTCTTCAACCCGGCTGACTACGCGGACTGAGCATCGTGGACAGGTCTATGCTTGCGCGCGACGATCGAGCAAGTTGCAGACGAACCCGAAGGAAGCGCACGTGGCAGACGGCACGGCCGCCCCCGGCGGCGGCGAGCGTGATATTCCCAAGCTGGACACGACAGTGCCTCAGACGGCACGGATCTGGAACTACCTGCTCGGCGGCAAGGACAACTTCGCGGTGGACCGGGAGGTGGGCGACCAGATCATCGCCGGTCTGCCGCAGCTCGCGGAGAACGCACGCCTCTCCCGGGCGTACCTCGCGCGTGCGGTGCGTTACCTCGCCGGGGAAGCCGGCATCCGGCAGTTCCTCGACATCGGGACCGGGCTGCCCACCGCCGACAACACCCACGAGGTCGCCCAGTCGGTGGCCCCCGACTCCCGGATCGTCTACGTCGACAACGACCCGCTCGTGCTCGCGCACGCCCGGGCGCTGCTGACGACCAGTCCCGAGGGTGCGACCGACTACATCGACGCCGACATCCGGGACAGCAAGACAATCCTCGGCGAGGCTGCCCGTACGCTGGACCTCGACAAGCCGGTTGCGCTCATCCTGATGGGCATTCTCGGTCACATCGAGTCCGACGACGAGGCGCGTACCCTCATCCGGTCCTTCACCGACCACCTGCCGTCGGGCAGCTACGTGGCGATGTACGACGGCAGCGACACCAGCCCGGACAACACCGAGGCGGTGCGCATCTGGAACATCTCGGCCAACCCGAAGTACCACCTGCGTACTCCCGAGCAGTTCGTGGGACTCTTCGAGGGGCTGGAGATCGTCGAGCCCGGCGCGGTGTCGGTGACCCGCTGGCACCCCGAGCCCGGCGCGGAGAACGCGAATGAGATCGACCAGTACGCCGTTGTCGGGCGCAAGCCGTAACCAGAGAGCCATGCCGGTGAGCGCACCAGAGCAGAACGGCGGGCCCACGGTCCGCCGGTTGCAGCTCGGCGCCCGCCTGCGGAGTCTGCGCCTGGCCGCGGGGATCTCCCGCGACCAGGCCGGCTACGAGATCCGCGGGTCCGAATCCAAGATCAGCCGGATGGAGCTGGGCCGCGTCGCGTTCAAGGAGCGCGACGTCATCGACCTGCTCAAGCTCTACGGGGTCACCGACGACGGGGAGCACGAGCGTCTGCTGGCACTGGCGCGCGAGGCAAACTCGCCCGGCTGGTGGCACTCGTACGGCGATGTGCTCACCACCTGGTTCCAGAACTATCTGGACCTCGAGCAGGCCGCCGAGCTGATCCGCACGTACGAGATCCAGTTCGTGCCGGGACTGCTCCAGACCGACGCGTACGCCAGAGCGGTCATCATGCTCGGCCACGGCACCGCCTCCGCCGATGAGATCGACCGGCGCGCCGACCTGCGCATGGCTCGCAAACAGCTCCTCACCCAGGAGCAGTCGCCGCGACTCTGGGCGGTGATCGATGAGGCGGTCCTGCGCCGCCCGATCGGCGGCCGTGAAGTGCTCCGCGAGCAGATCCGCTATCTGATCAACGTCTCCACCCAGCGAAACGTACGGCTACAAGTGATCCCGTTCCAATCCGGCGGCCACGCGGCAGCCGGCGGCGCGTTCTCGATTCTGCGCTTCTCCCACCAGCACCTGCCCGACGTCGTCTACATCGAGCACCTGACGTCCGGCCTCTACCTGGACAAACGCGAGGACGTCGACCACTACGCGGCTGCCATGGGCCGCCTGGTCATCGAGGCGGAGCAACCCGACCGTACCCAGGAGCTCCTCCGGAAGGCCCTGCACGACCTCGAGGACTGACCACTTGCCCGGGCCGGCCTCCAGCGCCGGCCCGGCAAGCTGACACCGATGCGTGTTCTTTTCCGCGCCGGTCGCTTCGTGTTCTTTCCGGAGCCAGCTGCTTCGTTTCCTGGCCCGCGTCGGTTCTTGTTCTCCGGCTCTCTCCGCGTCCGGTTCGCCGCCGTGTTCGGTTCGCTGCGTGTTCGGCTCGCTCTACGTCCTGGTCGCTGCCCGTCCGGCTTGTTCGGGGGAAAGTCGCTGGCGGCAGCGTGGCGGCGCCGTGAAGATCGCTGGGTGCATGTATTCGGGGAGTTAGTGAAGTTGCGGGCTATGGGGCCGTCGGATGCCGAGGCTCTGTGGCGGTGGAATCACGATCCGGTGGTCATGCGGTGGATGCATGAGAACTATGCACAGCCGCTGGAACGTACGCGTTCCTGGCTGGAGGAGCGGCCGCGGAACGCTTACGGGGATGTGCTTTTCGGGATCGAGACGCTTGCTGGTGCCACGTTGATCGGGTTGATCCGGTTGCGGGATGCCGAGCCTGAGCTGGGCTGCGCCGAGATGGATATCTACATCGGTGAGAAGGACCACTGGGGCAAGGGGTACGGGACCGATGCCGTGCGCACGGTGTGCCACTACGGGTTCGACAAGATGCGGCTGCACAAGATTTCGCTGACCGTCGTGGCGGCGAACGAGCGGGCGCAGCGGGCGTACGAGAAGGTGGGCTTTGTTGTTGAAGGTCGGCTTCGCAGCTGCTTCCGCAGGGACGGGGAGTGGTTCGACGAGCTGACCATGGGCTTGCTCGAAGGGGAACTGGTGTGAGGACCACAACACTCGGTAGTAAGGGCCCGCAGGTCGGCGTCGTGGGCCTGGGCTGCATGGGGATGACACACGCCTATGACATGGGTGCGACGCGGGACGATGTGACATCGATCTCGGTGATTCATCAGGCGCTCGATCTCGGGATGACGCTGATCGACACCGCCGACGTGTACGGGCCGTTCACCAACGAGGAGCTGGTCGGGAAGGCCCTGGCCGGCGGGTGGCGGGACCGTGCCGTGCTGGCCACCAAGGTCGGCCTGCTCTCCGCGAGCACCGCCGGGCTGGTGCGCGACGGGCGCCCGGAACACGTCCGCAAGTCGATCGACGACAGCCTGAAGCGGCTCGGTACCGATCACGTGGACCTCTACCAGCTGCACCGCGTCGACACCGCCGTGCCGATCGAGGAGACCTGGGGCGCCATGGCCGAGGTCGTCGCGGCCGGTAAGGCACGCCAGATCGGGCTCTCCGAGGTCAGCGTCGAGGAGATCAAACGGGCACAGGCCGTACACCCGGTGGCGTCCGTGCAGTCCGAGATGTCGTTGTGGACGAGGGATGCGCTCGACGACGTGCTGCCCTACTGCGAGGAGCAGGGCATCGCCTTCTTGCCGTTCTCGCCGCTGGGCCGGGGCTTCCTGGCCGGCCGGTTCGCGTCCTTCGACGACCTGCCGCAGGACGATTTCCGGCGCGGGCTGCCCCGGTTCCAGCAGGACGCGCTGCGCGCCAACCTGGAGATCGTCGGCCAGGTACGGGCGGTTGCCGAGCGGATCGGGTCGAGTCCCGCGAGGGTGGCGCTTGCCTGGGTGCTCGCGCAGGGCCGTTACGTCGTGCCGATCCCCGGCACCAAGACCCCGAAGTATCTGACCGACAACGCCGGCGCCGCGGACGTCACGCTCGGCAAAGCCGAACTCGCCGAGCTGAACGCCCTGCCCGCCCCGGAGGGCGGCCGTTACTGAAGCCCGAACCCTTTGAACGCCCCGCGGGGAGGTAACGAGGTCCTCGGGGAGAAATGCCCAGGTCCTCGCGAGGAGATGCGAAGCAATCCGCGGGGGGAGATGCTGAGGACCCCGCGGGGGGAGATGCTGAGGACCCGCGGGGGAGTTACTGAGCGCCCCGCGGGGAGATACCGAAGACCCGCGGGGCGAATACTGAGTGCCGCCCGAGCACCTACTCAGCCGAGGGCAAGGGCGAGGCCCAGGGCGAGGGCGAGGGCGAGGCGAGGGCGAGGGCCAGGGCTAGGGCCAGGGCGAGGGCGCGGATTAAGGCCGGCTCGTGAGGTAGCCGCCCATGGTGGTGAAGTACTCGTGGGCGGCCAGCTCGGTGCCGTCCTCCGTGCGTACCTTGGTGATCAGTAGTGCTTTGCTGCGGCCGCGACGGGCCTCGGCGCCGGCGACCACCGCGACCCCGTCGCCCTCGCGGTAGAAGATGCGGCCAGGGGTGCCGCCGTAGACGGCCTCGGAGACGCGCGCGGAGATGATCTCCAGGCGCTGCCGTTTGTGGAAGCAGAAGGCCTGCGGATACGGCGCTGACTGGGCACGGACCAGGCGGGACAACTCCTCGGCGGTCCAGGTCCAGTCGATGCGGATGTCTTCCTCGGACCGTTTGTGGAAGAAACTGGCCTTCGAGCGGTCCTGGGGGACGAAGTCGCGGCGGCCACTGGCGATCTCGGCGAGGCCGTCGACGGTGATCGGGCCGAAGAGCTCCAGCGTCTTGTGGAACAGATCGGTGGTGGTGTCCTCGGGGCCGACCGGGACGGCGCGCTGCAGGACGATCGGTCCGGCGTCGAGGGTGTCGTCCATCATGTGCGCGGTGACGCCGACCTCGGGTTCGTTGTTGAGCAGGGCCCAGATCAGGGGCGAGAATCCCGCGTACGCCGGGAGCAGCGCATCGTGCACGTTGAGCGTCCCGAAAGCCGGCAGTGTGAAGATGCGCGGCGGGATCCACGTGCGCCAGTTGGTGGCGACGATCACGTCCGGCGCGACCTGTTTGAGGGCTTCGTAGAGCTCCTCGTCGTCCGGCCGTTCGCGGACCATGACGGGCACGCCGGCCTCGCGTGCGAGTTCCTCGACGGAGTCCGACCAGACTTTCTCGTAAGCACCTTCACCGCGTGGGTGGGTTACCACCATGGCGACGTCGTGCTCCGAATCCAGCAGGGCTTGCAGGGTTCGGTGCCCCCACGTCTGGAAGCCGAACATGACGACCCGCATGAATATCTCCTCATCCGACACCGTGGACTTGAGCGTCTGGGCTTAGGTTAGGCTAACCGAAATCCGGGGTCAGAACGGCCCCGCCGTGGAGGGACGGACATGTCTGAACCTGAACTCGATGTCGTGGGGATCGGCTTCGGCCCGTCCAATCTGGCCTTGGCTCTCGCAGTGTCGGAACATAACGGCGCCGGCGGTTCCCCGGTCTCCACACAGTTCCTCGAGCGACAGGCCTCCTTCGGATGGCATCGCGGGATGCTGCTCGACGACGCCACCATGCAGGTCTCGTTCCTCAAGGACCTGGTGACCCTGCGCAACCCCACCAGCGAATTCAGCTTCCTGCGCTACCTGCACAGTCGCGGACGGCTGATCGACTTCATCAACCACAAAAACCTGTTCCCGCTGCGTGCGGAGTTCCACGACTACTTCACGTGGGCCGCCGAGCAGGTCGCCGACCAGGCCGCCTATGACGCGGAGGTGCTCTCGGTGACCCCGGTCGAGGACGCCCGCGGTGAGGTCGGCGCGGTCGACGTACTGTCCCGTCAGGGCGGCAGGCTCACCACCCACCGGGCCCGCAACCTGGTCATCGGCACTGGCCTGCGCCCCCGGCTGCCCGAGGGTGTCACCGCCTCCGACCGGATCTGGCACACCAGCGACCTGCTGCACAAGCTCCCGCTCGTACGAGGAACCCGCCCCCGCCGTTTCATCGTCGTGGGCGCCGGGCAGAGCGCGGCCGAAGCCGTCGCCACCCTGCACACGGAATTCCCCGAGTCCGAGGTCTGCGCGGTCTTCTCCCGGTACGGCTACTCGCCGGCCGACGACAGCTCCTTCGCCAACCGCATCTTCGACCCGGACGCGGTCGACGAGTTCTTCAGCGCCCCCGAGGAGGTCAAGCGGCAGCTGATGGACTACCACAGCAACACGAACTACTCGGTCGTCGACATCGACCTCATCAACGACCTCTACCGCCGCCAGTACCAGGAGAAGGTCCTCGGCCGCGAACGCCTCCGCATGATCAACGTCTCCCGCATGACGAGCGTCGCGGACGGCCCGTCGGGCGCGGTTGCCAGCATCCAGTCCCTGGTGACGGGCGAGACCAGCACCCTCGAAGCGGACGTGGTGGTCTGCGCGACGGGCTACCACCAGGCCGACCCGTACGCCGTGCTCGGTGACGTGGCCGCCCTCTGCCACCGTGACGCCCAGGGCAGGCCGAAGGTGGAGCGTGACTACCGCGCGGCGACCGACCCGCGCCTGCGGGTAGGCATCTACCTGCAGGGGGGTACGGAGCACACGCACGGCATCACCTCAGCGCTGCTCTCCAACACGGCGATCCGCGTCGGCGAGATCCTCGACTCGGTGGTCACCCGTCGCGCGGCTCCGGCACTGATCGCGGCCTAGTGGTCACCCTCGCGCGGCTCCGGCGCTGATCGCGGCCCAGTGGTCAGAACCGCGCGTGTACCCGGGTGCACGCGGCAGCGTGCCGATCGCCTAGCTCGTCGACGAGCGCGAGGAGGGTGGCGCGGTCCCCGGCGGGGTTCCGCACCACCCTCAATGCGTGCGTCACGTATCTGCCCGGCGTGGCAGGGGTAGCTGGGCAGGGGTAGTTGCGAGGAATGCTGCGCAGGGGTAGCCGCGAGGAATGCTGCCGTAAATGTATGCACTGTGCAGGCGTTCCGGGCTGAAGCATCTCGGCGATGCTCGTACGCGTCGCGACGACGACCGGCTCGAAATCGGCTGGGACGCGGTCGAGGTTGCCCTCGCGGGGGATTCGGGCTGGTTCGGGCGCGGGCGTGATGGTCCATCCGTGTGCTCCGCGACGGCAAAGTTTATCGTGACGACCCGGTCACGGAGCGAGATTTGCTGGTCAGCGGGGGTCTGCCGGCAAAGGTTCGCAGAATGCATCGGGCATCGGCAGGCGTCGAAGCAACGTAACGAGCGTTAGGTGTCCGGCCTGCGGTTTTCCGGCGCAAGGGGGTGAAGATCGACCTAACTTCCAATGTCGACTCATACGTTCAGACGAACTGCGTTCACGGATGTTGTTCTTGGTCGTCACTCAGAGGAAACTCAGCCCTCGCGTTGATCCCTCCCCCTCGACGCTCAAGGACGTGTGATGACCCACCCCCACGAAACCGTCTCCTCGACCCCGCGAAAGCGAAGTCCCCTTCCCTGGGTGCTTCTCGCGGTCTTCATCGTCGCCCTCGGCGTGGTGCTCGTGCCGCGTCTGATCGGCGACGACGCCCAGGCCCCGGCACCTGTCGCCGAGTCCGAGGCCGACCCGCTGCTCACCGCGGTCAGCAAGTGTGACCAGGGCAAGCAGCAGTTCCTCAAGCTCTCCAACAAGAACAAAACGCTGTCCGTGAGCGGCGCCGGGAAGAAGTTCCCGGTCGGTCTCAGCGAGGACGGCCTGAACTGTGTGTTCAGCACGCTGAGCATCCCGGGCGCCCTCAGCGACCGGATGACCACCACGGTCGCCGCCGACGGCAAGCTCGAAGGTGACTGGCCCGGCTTCAGCGTCACGTGGACCAACGACCCCGACAAGGGCCTCGACTTCAGCGTCACGCAGACCGACTGACCTTCGGCCAGGAACAAGCAAGCAGGCGCGAAGCAGCAGGAACGACGCAGGCCGGCTCACTGCCGGCCTGCGTCATTTCATGGGCTTACAGCGACAGCGTCGCGGTGAGACGTGGATCGTCGAGGGCATGGGCGGCAGTGATCGCGTACGCCCCCGGGACCGTGTGCCAGCCCTCGTCCCAGACCTGCCAGGTCCGTTCGGGCAGCGGGATCCGCACGGTGACCGTCTCGCCCGGGTGCGCCGTGACCGGGACGAAACCGGCGAGCCAGCGTTGCGGGCGGCCCGGCAGCACACCTCGCGGACCGACACCTGAGGGTGCTTCGCCGCTCGGGCCCGCGTACACCTGGACGATTTCACGGCCTGTGCGTGCGCCCGTGTTCGTCAGGGTGACCACAGCCTCGGTCGCGGTTACCGCGAGTGTCTCGTAGGTCCAGGTTGTATAGCCCAGCCCGTGCCCGAACGCGTACAGCGGTGGCACGCCGGTGAGGTCCCAGGCGCGATAGCCGATCATGACGCCCTCGTCGTAGGAGACGACCCCGTCACGGGGCTGGACCGCGAAGATCGGGCAGTCCTGTTCCCGGCGCGGCCAGGTGGCCGGCAGTCGTCCGCCGGGTTCCTGGACGCCGAGCAGCACGTCGGCTAGCGCTGCGCCCGCTTCCTGGCCGGGGAACCAGGTGAGCACGATCGCCGCGACGTCGTTCGCCCAGGGCAGGAGCACGGGCGAGCCGGCGTTCACCACGACGATGGTGCGGGGGTTGGCCGCGGCGACGCGTACGACCAGCTCGTCCTGCCGGCCCGGCAGCGCCAGTGACGTGCGGTCGAAGCCCTCGGACTCGACCTGTTCGGTGGTGCCCACGACCACGATCGCGACATCCGATTCGCGGGCCAGTGCCACCGCCTCGTCGATCATGCCGTCGGCGGAGACCCTGGGACCCTGGTGACCGAGCGTCGCGGAGACCGTGTGCGCCAGCCCCGGCTGGATGGTCTGCCGCAGCACCACTTCCACGGGTACGCCCGAAGCCAGCCCGACGATCGCCCGATGCTCACGCGGCGACAGCAGCAGGTCGGCCCGTCCCGTGCCCGGGGGATGCAGCGTCCCCACATAGAGATTGTGCCCGTCGACCACCAGCTCGAAGCTGCCGAACCCGGAAACCGCGAACGTGTGCTCGCCGGATTCCGAGGGGGTGAACATGGTCCGCAGTTCGAGCCCGGTCACCTCTGCCGGGGCGATACCGCCGGGCAGGTCACCGATCCACCGAACCGCCGCCGCCGGAACCTCGAATGCATGCAGCACCTCGTTCCTACCTGCCGAACCGGCGTCCTTACCGGTCAGAACAACTTCAGTGGTAAGTGCGAGGGCAGGAAGGAACGGCCGCGGATCGGCACCGACGGCGTGCACGACGTCGACGCCCGGCAGTGCGCGGCTCAGCCCCTCGAACGGGGAGATGACGTGCGGCGGGGTCACCTGCGCGCTGCCGCCGCCGAGGACCCGGGCGTCGGTGGCGAGCGCCCCGATCACCGCGATCTTCGTCAGCGCCGCGGCTTCGAGTGGAAGCGCGTGGTGCTCGTTACGCGCGAGCACGAACGAACGGGCGGCCAGATCGTGCGCCACCGAGTCGCCGTCGAGCTGCTCCACGTACGGTTCCGTGGCAGCGCCCAGGGCACCGACGCGGGCAGCGAGCCGCAGCACCCTGCGTACCTTGTCATCGATCAGGTCTTCAGCCACCTCGCCGGCGCGAACCGCCGCGACCAGCCTGTCCCCCCACGGGTTCTCCAGGGCGGGCATGGCGATGTCGAGACCTCCGAGCGCGGCACCCACCGTGTCCCTCGCCGCGCGCCAGTCGGAGATGACGACCCCGTCGAAGCCCCACTCATCCTTGAGGACGTCCGACTGCAGCGGCCCGTTCGACGCCATCGACAGCCCGTTGACGCCGTTGTACGCGCTCATCACGCCCCAGCCGCCGGCCTGCACGACCCGCTCGAAAGGCGCCAGGTAGACCTCGCGCAGCGCGCGCTCGCCGATACGTACGTCGACGGTCATCCGCTCGGTCTCGAAGTCGTTGCCGACCAGATGCTTCACCGTCGTGCCCACGCCGTGCTCCTGGACGCCGAGCACAAAACCTGCCGCGATCTCGCCGGACAGCAGCGGATCCTCGGAATAGCACTCGAAGTGCCGCCCGCCCAGCGGCGTGCGCTGCAGGTTCACCGTGGGTCCCAGCAGCACGTGTACGCCCTTACGCCGCGACTCCTGGCCGAGTAATCGACCCGCCGTACGCGCCATCGCGGGGTCCCACGTCGCGGCGAGCGCGGTGGGGGACGGCAGGGCGATCGAGGGGTCGTCCGGCGCCCAGCCCGTGCCGCGTACGCCGATCGGCCCGTCGGACATGACCAGCGAGCGCAGCCCGATGCGCGGTATCGGGGGCAGTGACCAGAAGTCCTGCCCCGCGAGCAGCGACACCTTCTCCTCGAGGGTCAACTGCTTGACCAGTTCATCAGTCATGGAAGCGCTCCCATCCGTGGTAACGGGCATGATCCTACGTACGCGTAAGTCGCCGCTCTAGGATCATCGCGGTGACCTCCGAACGCTTGATCCTCGCCCAGCGACGCCTCGAACGGGCAGCCCGACGTGCCCAGGCCGACGGAAGAGTGCCCGCGCTCTCCGCCGCCCTGTACCGCGCGGACCGTGACCCGTGGACATTCACCGTCGGTGACTCCGGCAACGAGGCCCACCCGCTGGACGACGACAGCCGCTTCCGCATCGGATCGGTCACCAAGACATTCACCGCGGTGCTGGTCCTGCAGGCCCGCGACGACGGCCTGCTCGACCTCGACGACCCCATCTCCGAGCACCTCGACGTCCCCGCCCACGGCACGGCGACGATCCGCAGCCTGCTCTCGCACACCGCCGGCTTCCAGCGCGAACCGCACGGCGACGTCTGGGACACCCTCATCGCCCCCGGCGACCGGCAGCTCCTCGACGACCTCGCCCGGGCCGAGCGCGTACTGCCCAACAACCGCCGCTTCCACTACTCCAACCTCGGCCTGGCCGTCCTGGGCCAGCTCGTCGCCGGACTGCGCGGCGGCACCTGGGCCTCGGTCCTGCGGGAACGCATCCTCGAACCGCTCGGTCTCACCGCGACCACCGTCGAGCCCACGGACGACGCGGCCGTCGGCTACCTGGTCGACGCCTACTCCGACACCGCCCGCCCCGAACCGCAGCTCGAGCTCGGCGGAGCATCCCCGGCCGCCCAGATCTGGAGCACCGCGGGTGACATGGCCCGCTGGGCGGCGTTCCTGACCAGCCCCGACATCATCGACCCCGGCGCACACGTGCTCGCCCCGGCCAGCCTCGACGAGATGCGCTGGCCGCTCACCACCACCGACGAGACGCTCTGGTCCGGCGGCTTCGGCCTCGGCCTCATCCTGGTTCCGCAGGGCAAGCGGGTCGTGCACGTCGGCCACGACGGCGCGATGCCCGGCTTCCTTGCGGGGGTCTACGGCCGCCGCGGTGGCGAGGGCAACCCGGGTGCGCTCGGCGCGGCGGTCCTCGGTTCCTCGGGAACGGCCGGTGAGATCAACGACCTGGTCCACGAACTGCTGCGGATCGCGGTGGAGGAGGACCCGGCGGAGATCCAGCCGTGGAAGCCGGGCCCGGCGGCCCCGCCGGAATACCGCTCGATCCTGGGCCCGTGGTGGAGCGAGGGCATGCAGTTCGTCTTCGCCTGGCACGACGGCACGCTGCAGGCCCGCGGTGCCGAGGCTCCGGTGGACCGCCCACCGGCGATTTTCAGGCCACTTCCCGAGAACCCCGACCTTCTGCGTACGCTCTCCGGCCGCGAAGCCGGCGAACTGCTCCGCCTGACCCGCGACGGGGACGGTGTGGTGGTCCGGATGCACTGGGCGACGTACCGCTTCACCCGCGTCCAGGAGACCTTCGACAACATCCCCGTCTCGTACGGCCCCGACGTCTGAGCCGCATTGATCTTCGTTCGCCCCCGATCCCGCACGAGCTGGGGCCCCGATCCCGCACGAGCCGGGGCCCCGATCCCGCACGAGCTGGGGGAGAGCCTCGACACAGCGGCACGGAAACCGGCGGTAATGGCCTCGGCGAGGTCGTGCCCGAGCGGATACGATGGCACCCGATCCTTACGCGCCGCCGTCCAGGCGGAGACGAGACAGAGAGCAGGTGGCGTAGGCCGTACGGCCGCCCCTATGACCGGCACCGAACACAGCAGCGCTGCCGCTCGGGTCCAGACCAGGATCTCGGTCGCTGACCCGAAGATCATGGTCAACCTGCTCGGCCCCAAGGACGAGATCCTCCGGCTCGTCGAGCGCACCCTCGTGAGCGACGTGCACGTGCGCGGCAACGAGATCACCATCACCGGAGCTCCGGCGGACAACGCCACCGCGGAGCGGCTCTTCTCCGAGCTCATCGAGCTCATCGAGAAGGGCGAGACGCTCACCGTCGACGCCGTGCGCCGCACAGTCTCGATGCTGGAGCAGAACACCACCGAGCGGCCCGCCGAGGTCCTCACCCTCAACATCCTGTCCCGGCGCGGACGCACCATCCGCCCCAAGACCCTCGGCCAGAAGCACTACGTCGACGCCATCGACGAGAACACGATCGTGTTCGGCATCGGCCCCGCCGGTACCGGCAAGACGTACCTCGCCATGGCCAAGGCCGTGCAGGCCCTGCAGGCCAAACAGGTCAGCCGGATCATCCTCACCCGCCCGGCCGTCGAGGCCGGCGAGCGCCTCGGCTTCCTCCCGGGCACGCTCAACGAGAAGATCGACCCCTACCTGCGCCCCCTGTACGACGCCCTGCACGACATGCTCGACCCCGAGACCATCCCCCGCCTCATGCAGGCGGGCACGATCGAGGTCGCCCCCCTGGCATACATGCGGGGACGCACGCTGAACGACGCGTTCATCATTCTCGACGAGGCGCAGAACACGACTCCCGAGCAGATGAAGATGTTCCTGACCCGGCTCGGGTTCGGCGCGAAGATCGTGGTGACAGGTGACGTCACGCAGGTCGACCTGCCCGGCGGGACGACCAGCGGGTTGCGCATCGTGCGGGAGATCCTGAAGGGCGTCGAGGACGTGCACTTCGCCGAGTTGTCGTCGTCCGACGTGGTCCGGCACCGGCTGGTCGCGGAGATCGTCGACGCGTACGCCCGGTACGACGCCGAGCTGGAGCAGTCCGACCAGCAGCCCGTGCGTGCGGTGCCCGGCCGGCCCAACCGCAGGCGTTGACGCTCCGGAAACACCGGGAAGCGCACAATAAGAGCGGGACAACTTCAGACGTAACGGCCCGGACCGGTTGTCTACCGGCCCGGGCCGCGCCACCAACACCTTCACCGCCGGGTCCACCGGCGATGGGACCGATCGAATCAGGGGTAAAGCACCACATGTCCATCGAGATCGCCAACGAGTCGGGAGTCGAGGTCGAGACCGACGCGATTCTCGCGGTGGCCCGGCACGCACTCGAGGAGATGGGGGTCAACCCGCTCGCCGAGTTGTCGATCCTGCTCGTCGACATCGACTACATGACCGAGCTCAACCATCGGTGGATGGGTAGCGACGGCCCGACCGACGTGCTCGCCTTCCCGATGGACGAGGGCAGCGTCGACCACGGCCCCGGTGAGGCCGGCACCGGCGAGCCCGCACTGCTCGGTGACATCGTGCTCGCCCCCGAGGTGGCCGCGAAACAGGCCGTCACCGCCGGTCACTCGGCAGCCGACGAGCTCCACCTGCTCACCGTGCACGGTGTGCTGCACCTGCTCGGTTACGACCATGCCGAGCCGGACGAAGAGCGCGAGATGTTCGCCCTGCAGGCACGACTGCTGCAGAGCTGGCGCTCCGGGCGGCGGACCGGCGGTTAGCCGATGGACCCCTCTTCAGCACTACCGACCCTGACACCCGGCTACCTGCTGGCCGAGGGTGCCGCCGCGGGGCTGCCCGACGTTCAGCTGATCGTCTACGCGGTCATCCTGGTCTTCCTGGCCGGGCTGGCGTCGATGACCGATGCCGCGCTCGCCACCGTCTCGTCCGCGCGGGCCGCGGAGATGGCCCGTGAGGGTCAGCGCGGCGCCGCGGCGCTGGCCGCCGTCGCCGGGGACGTCGTCCGGCACCTGAATCTTCTTCTGCTGCTCCGGCTCATCTGCGAGCTGACCGCGACGACCCTGGTCGCGCTGGTCGCCGTCGACAGCTGGGGCGTCGGCTGGCGGGCCGCGCTCGTCACCGCCGGTGCGATGACGCTGGTCAGCTTTGTCGTCGTCGGGGTCGCGCCGCGCACGGTCGGGCGCCAGCACGCGTACGCAGTGGGTAAGGCCACCGCGCCGCTCGTGCGGTGGATCGGGCGGGTGCTCAACCCGCTGGCGTCGCTGCTGATTTTGATCGGTAATGCCGTCACGCCCGGTAAGGGCTTTCCCGAGGGACCGTTCGGCAGCCAGGTCGAGCTGCGCGAGCTGGTCGACCTCGCCGAGCAGCGTGGCGTCGTGGAGCACGGCGAGCGCGAGATGATCCACTCGGTGTTCGCGCTGGGTGACACGATCGCGCGCGAGGTGATGGTTCCGCGTACCGAAATGGTGTGGATCGAGGCGCCGAAGACGCTGCAGCAGGCGCTCTTCCTGTTCCTGCGCTCCGGTTTCTCGCGGATCCCGGTGATCGGCGAGAGCGTCGACGACGTGCTCGGCGTGCTCTATCTGAAGGACGTCATCCGGCGCACCCAGAACGGCGACCCCGAGGCCCCGGCCATCGCGGTCGCCGAGCTGATGCGTTCCGCGACGTTCGTGCCGGAGTCCAAGCCCGTCGACGATCTGCTCTCCGAGATGCAGGCCGCCCGCACCCACCTCGTGATCGTGGTCGACGAGTACGGCGGCACGGCGGGCCTGGTCACGATCGAGGACATCCTCGAGGAGATCGTCGGCGAGATCACCGACGAGTACGACGTCGAGCGCCCGCCGGTCGAGCACCTGGACGACGGCGCGGTGCGGGTCACCGCCCGGCTGCCGATCGAGGACCTCGGCGAGATCTTCGGCGTGGAACTGCCCGCGGACGAGGTCGAGACCGTCGGCGGCCTGCTCGCCCAGACCCTGGGCCGGGTGCCGATCCCCGGTGCGACCGTCGACGTCGGCGGCCTGCACCTGATCGCGGAAGGCACGACCGGCCGCCGCAACCGCATTGACTCGGTGCTCGTACGTCGCATCGAGACGCCGTCGGACAACTCCGACGGCGAAGAGAACGCCCCCGAGACCGAGGAAAGACAGCACGCCGATGCCTGACCAGACCATTCCTGCTCCAACCGCGGACACCCAACTCAGTGCGGAGGACGCGAAGCTGGTCACCCTGGCCCGCGGAGCCCGCGCCCGGGTGGGTGCCGCCGAGGGAGCATCGGTACGCGACCAGGACGGCCGCACCTATGCCGCGGCGACGGTGTCGCTCCCGAGCCTGAAACTGACCGCGCTCCAACTCGCGGTGGCGTCCGCGGTGGCCGCCGGTGCCAGCACGATCGAGGCCGCAGCGGTGACCACCGAGGCGGACACCCTCGACGAGCCGGGCCGCGCAGCCGTCCGGGACCTGACGGCCGACGCGCCGATCCACGTCGCGGGCCCGACCGGCACGCTGCTGGGCACGGTGACCCGATGACCGATCCGGATCGGCAGCTCACTGCCGGAGAACGCAACGCCCAGCGCCGCCGCGAGCGTGCCGCCGCCAAGCGTGAGCAGGCCATCGAGGCGGGCCAGCGCGGGTCGGCATCGTCCACCCGCGGCGCCGGCGTGCCGAAGGGCCGCTCCGGTGCGGGCAAGCGCGGTGCCGGCTCGGGTTCGGCCTCTTCCGGCTCGGGCGGCTTCGGCTCGGGCGCCGGCAGGCGTGGCGAGGGCGGCGAGGCTGGTGGCGACGCCGGTGCCGGTGGTCGTCGTGGTGTCGGGATGGGCAAGCGTGGCGCGGCCACCAGCAAGTCCGGGTTCGGTGCCTGGGGCCGCGCGACGACCACGGGCAGCACAAGGAGCGGGCGGGGCGCTGACGCCGACGGGCGCCGGGTGGCCGGCCGCGACGGAAGCGCGCGACCCGGTGCTGGTGCTGCCGGGCGCGGTGCTGACGCCGATGGACGCCGGGTTGCTGGGCGTGACGGAAGCGCGCGGCCTGGTGCTGGTGCTGCCGGGCGCGGTGTTGCCGAAGGCGGCAGCGCTGGGCGTGGTGGCGCGCGGAACGGCCCCACCGAGCGCAGCGGTGCGGCCGGACGTGGCGTCGCCGAGGCAAGCGGCGTCGGGCGCGGTGGTGCTGGGCGTGCCAAGGCTGACGGCACCGCAACGCCTGCTGCCAAGGCTGACGGCATCGCAACGCGTGCTGCCAAGGCTGACGGCGCCGCAACGCGTGCTGCTGTTGCTGACGGCGGCGCGGCGCGTGGTGGCGCGGCGCGGGGCGGAGCTGCGCGGGGTGGTGGCAAGGAGCGGAGCAGTGAAGCGAAGCGGCGGCCGGTGGCGGTTGAGCCGCTGGTCGAGGGTGCGTCCGGCGCGGAACTGCCCCCGAGCCGCGATGTTCCCCAGGACAGTTCGGCGCCTGTTGCGCGTACCGAGAAAAAGCGGCATCGGCACAAGGTGGCGACGCCGACGAAGCCTGTTGATGATGTTTATCGCGCCGGTTTTGCGTGTTTTGTCGGGCGGCCGAATGCGGGTAAGTCGACGCTGACCAATGCGATTATCGGACAGAAGATCGCGATCACGTCGAATAAGCCGCAGACCACGCGGCACGTCATCCGGGGTGTGCTGCACAAGGAGAATTCCCAGCTCGTGCTGGTGGATACTCCGGGACTGCACCGGCCGAAGACGTTGCTGGGTGAGCGGCTCAACGACCTCGTGCGTGAGACGTGGAGCGAGACCGACGTGATCGGCATCTGCTTCCCGGCGGACGAGGCGGTCGGGGCCGGGGACCGGTTCATCTCTGCCGAGATGGCGGAGCTCAAGGCGACCGTGATCGCAGTGGTGACCAAAGTTGACCTGGTGGGACCGGCGTTGCTCGCGGAGCGGTTGCTGGCGGTGAGCAAGTTGTATAACTTCGCGGATATTGTGCCGGTGAGCGCCGTTTCGGGGCATCAGGTCGACAACCTGGTCGATGTGCTGGTGAGTCATCTGCCCGAGTCGCCGGCTCTCTATCCGGACGACGTGCTCACCGAGGAGCCCGAGCAGGTGCTGATCGGGGAGCTGATCCGCGAGGCCGCGCTGGAGGGTGTGCGCGACGAACTGCCGCACTCGATCGCCGTGCTCGTCGACGAGATGATCGTCGAGGGGAACACCACGAAGATCTATGCGAACCTGTACGTGGAGCGGGACAGCCAGAAGTCGATCGTGATCGGGACCAAGGGTGCGCGACTCAAGGATGTCGGCACCCGGGCCCGGGCCGAGATCGAGGCGCTGCTCGGCCGGAAGATCTATCTTGACCTGCATATTCGTGTGGCGAAAGAATGGCAGCGCGACCCGAAACTCCTGCGTCGTCTGGGATTCTAGGTAGAGGTTCAATCCAAACGGATTTGTGGAGTTGTTCACGACGGTTTGCAATCTCGATGGCTGGCTATATAGCCATCTACTATGCGGAATCGGTACCTGGACCTGTTGCGAGCCATCGCGATAGTTCGCGTGGTGGTCTACCACTGCACGGGCTGGGCGGCGCTCACCATCGCCCTGCCCGCGATGTCGGTGATGTTCGCGATGGCCGGTTCGCTGATGGCGGCCTCGATCGACAGATCGGGGCCGCTCGCCGTTGAGCGCCGGTTGCGCAGGTTATTGCCGTCGTTCTGGGTGATGTCGGCGATCGCGGTGCCTGCCATGCTGCTCAGCGGCCTGGCCTGGGACTGGAAGGTCCTCTACTGGGGCTTCCCGCTGCAGGACCCGCCGGCGAACTGGTGGGGCGCGATGGCCCTGAGCGCGACCTGGTACCTGCGGGACTTCCTCTGGTTCGTGCTGCTGTCGCCGCTGGTCCTGCCGATCTTCCGGCGCTTCCCGAAGATCGCGGTCCTGGTGCCGTACGCGGCGCTCGTGGTGATCACTTTCTCCGGGGTGACCGTTCACCCCATCGTGCACGATGCGGCGCTCTACGGCGGTGCGTGGCTGCTCGGGTTCGCCCATCACGACGGGATGCTGCGCAAGATCAACCGCAGGGTCCTCGTCGGCGCGGCCGGGGTGCTCGCCGCGGCCGGCGCGGCCTGGTTCCTCACCCATCCCGGACCCCGCGGGTACGACCTGAACGACATCCCGCTCGGCAACGCGCTCTGGTCCGCGGGGTTCGTCCTGATCGCCCTGGGGTTCGCCCCGGTGGCCACCGCGGCGCGCTCCGGCAGGCTCGTGACGATCCTGAACGCCCGCGCCCTGACGATCTACCTGTGGCACGTGCCGATCATCGTGGGCGTCACCAAGTGGGGTGAGGCGCACGGGCTGCCCACCCGCGGCTGGGACGGCATCAGCTGGCGGCTGGTCGTGGTCGGCACCCTGGTAACCCTCGCCGTGCTGCTCTTCGGCTGGGCCGAGGACGCCGCGGGAGACCGCCCCCTGCGCCTGCTCCCGGGCAAGAAACCCCGCAACGCCCCGATATCACCCGCCGTGCCGAGCGTCGCGGTAACGGCTGGGAACAAAGCCGGCTGAACCGGGCCCGACTGAACGGTGCCGGCTGAACCGGGGCCTGCTGACTAGAACGCGGTGACCTTGATGTTGCCGCTGCCCGTGGTGACGCTGATGGAGTTCGTGGCGGCCGGGCTGTTGGTCAGGTTGCTCTCGACCTCACCGGAGCCGACCTCGCTGCGGAACCGGTAGCTGCCGGTCGGGACGAGCAGTTCGACGTTGCCGCTCGACGCGTTCGCGGTGACCGAGGCGGGCTGGACCAGGTGCAGTTCGACGTTGCCCGATCTGGCCTCGGCGGTGATCGGCTTGCCACCGGTGATCTCCAGGCCCTCGACGTTGCCCGAGGTGGTGTTCAGCGTGGCCGGGCCGCTGAGCGCGTGCGCCATGATGTTGCCGCTGGTCGACTCCGCCCTGACCTCCCCGGCGATGCGCTGCAGGTAGATCTCACCCGAGTTCACGCTGATGTCCGCGGTGCCGACGTCGACGAGCGAGATGTTGCCGGAGTGCAGTTCGCCGGTGACCTTCACCCCGGCGGGCGCCTCGATCTCGTACGACACCCGGCAGTTCATGCCGCAGCTCGTGTCGACCTTCAGGGTGCTCCCCGAGATCGAGTACGACTGGCCGGGGTCGCGCCCGTCCGTGCGTACGATCCGCTTGATCCGTGTTTCGGTGATCGCGGCGGTCTTGACCGACACATCCCCGCTGGAGCCGGCCACCACGATGTCGGTGACCTTGACCTTCTCGGTGTCGTCGTAGGTCAGCTTGGCGCTGAGGCCGCGGTCGCACCCGGCGAGCGAGGCCGCCGCCGCAGCGGCGATCAGGGTGATGGCACCGGTACGCCGGATCAGGCTCGCGTTCATAAGAGAGACGCTATGAGTACGGGTACCCGCGCGGCTATCGGTCCCTCCACTGACCTGTCCCCGAGATGACCCTGAGATCCGCCTAAGGGTCTGTCGTAAGCAGGGGGCAGAATGTCTTGGTGCCCACCGGATACAAGCGTCAGCTCTACCGCGACGACGCGGTGGTTCTGCGCGTCCAGAAGCTGGGCGAGAGCGACCGGATCATCACGTTGCTGACCCGCCGGCACGGGCGGCTGCGCGCGGTGGCCAAGGGCGTGCGGCGGACGAGCTCGAAGTTCGGCGCGCGGCTGGAGCCGTTCGGTCACATCGACCTGCAGCTCGCGGGCGGCCCGGAAGGCGTGGGCAGCAGCCTGCACTCGATCAGCCAGGTCGAGGGGGTGAACCTCTTCGGCAGGAAGTTCCTCGAGGACTACCCGCGCTACACGGCTGCCAGCGCGATCGCGGAGACCGCCGAGCGGCTCAGCCCGGTGGAGCGCGAGCCGGCGTTGCGGCTGTTCCAGCTGACGCTCGGGGCGCTCAAGGCGCTGGCGGTGGGGGAGCACTCGACGACGCTCGTGCTGGATGCGTACCTGCTGCGGGGCATGGCCTTCGCGGGGTGGGCGCCGGCGATCTCCGAGTGTGCCGTCTGTGGCACCCCGGGCCCGCACGGTGCGTTCTCGGTGCCGGCCGGCGGGTCGGTCTGCCCCGACTGCCGGCCCCCGGGCGCTGCGCACCCCGCGCCCGCGACCTTGGCGTTGATGGCAGCTCTGACGAGCGGTGACTGGTCCGTCGCGGATCACACCGAGCCTTCCGTACGCCGTGAGTGCAGCGGCCTCGTCGCCGCCCACCTGCAGTGGCACATGGAGCGCAACCTGCGCGCCCTTCCGCTTGTCGACCGACGGGAGTCCCCGAAGTGACGCGTCCGCCCACCCCGCACCTCTCCGGCGCGAAACCGCCCGCCCTGCCGAAGGACGCGATCCCGAAGCACGTGGCGATCGTGATGGACGGCAACGGCCGGTGGGCCAAGGAGCGTGGGCTGTCCCGCACCAAGGGTCACGAGCAGGGTGAACACTCGCTGTTCGACACGATCGAGGGCGCCGTCGAGCTCGGCATCCCGTACCTCTCGGCCTATGCGTTCTCCACCGAGAACTGGAAGCGCTCCCCGGAAGAGGTCCGCTTCCTGATGGGCTTCAACCGCGACGTCATCCGCCGCCGCCGCGACCAGCTCAACGACCTCGGCGTACGCATCGTCTGGTCGGGCCGCGCCGGACGGCTCTGGAAGAGCGTCATCTCGGAGCTGCAGGCCGCCGAGGAGTTGTCGAAGAACAACAAGAAGCTCACCCTGCAGTTCTGCGTCAACTACGGCGGCCAGGCGGAGATCGCCGACGCCGCCGCCGCGATCGCCCGCGACGTCGCCGCCGGCAAACTCAAGGCCGACAAGGTCAACGAGAAGACCATCCAGCGCTACCTCTACCACCCCGAGGTGCCCGAGGTGGACATGTTCCTGCGCCCCTCCGGCGAGCAGCGCACCTCCAACTTCCTGCTCTGGCAATCCGCGTACGCCGAGCTCGTCTATCTCGACACCCTCTGGCCGGACTTCGACCGCCGCCACCTCTGGTACGCCTGCGAGCTCTACGCCCAGCGCGACCGCCGCTTCGGCGGAGCGATCCCCAACCCCATCGCGCCCCCGTCGGCGGCGATCCAGTGACCGCGACCCGCTGGCTCTACCTCGCCCGCCACGGCGACGCCGCAGAAACCGGAGGCCTGACGGACACCGGCCGCGAACAGGCGAAACTGCTCGCCGAGCGGCTCTCCGACGTCCCACTGGCGATCGTCACGCACAGCCCGCTGCAGCGCGCGGCCGAGACAGCCGCGGCGGTGCACGCCCCGTCCACCGAGATCTGGGCTGCGGCCGGCGACTACGTGCCGTTCGTCCCCGACCCGGTCCCGCCGGTTCTCGAGGGCTACACGCCGCAGGAACGAGCGGACGGTGCACGCTGGGCCGCCGAGGCCCTGGACCGGTTCGCCAAGCCGGTCGAGGGCGACATCGAAACCCACGAGCTTGTGATCACCCACGCCTTCCTGGTGGCCTGGTTCGTCCGCGACGCCCTGGGCGCCCCACCCGAACGCTGGCTGGGCCTCAACTCCGCCAACTGCGCGCTCACGGTGATCCGCTACACCCCGGACCGCCCGCCTGCGCTCGTACTCTTCAACGACCTCTCGCACCTGCCGCCGGAACTGCGCTGGACAGGTTTCTCCTCAGGGCTTGTCCCCCGGTAGCGCCGTCGCCGATCCCAGGAACCCGTCCCAGGTGAGGCCGGTTCCCGGGGAGGCTGCCAAATTGCCTCCCGCGCGGATTGCCGCGTAGGCCCGCCCGCCAAGCCGCATCGGCACGAGCAGGCGTCGCTGCCCGGTCTTTTTCAGGTACGCCCGGAGCAGCGCATCCATTCCCTCCACGCGCGGGCCGGCGACGTCTTCAACAAGCCCGGCCGGCGCGCCAAGAGCAAGCTCCACGAGCCGGGCCGCGACCAGACCGGCGTCCACCGGCTGGAACCGCACTCCCGCCGGGACGGGTATCACCGGCAGCTTCGCCATCTGGCGGGCAACCAGCAGAGTCAGGTCGTGGAACTGTGTCGCCCGCAATGTTGTCCATGGCAGCCCGGATTCCGCGATGACCCGTTCGGCGGCCAGTTGGTCGGCGAAGTAACCGAACATCGCCCGGTCTGTCCTGCTCACCACCGGCACCCGGTCCGCGCCGACCACCGAGATGAAGACGACGTGGGTTCCGGGCGCGAGGGCCCGGACGAGGGTGCGTGCCTTGTCCACGTCGCCGCTGGACCCGCCGGCGAGATGCAGCACCGTCGTGACGTCCCGGGATGCTTGTTCGACGCCCGCACCCGTCGCGAGATCACCAGTCACGTATTCGACGCCGGCAAGACCGCTGGGATCACCAGGCACGTGTTTGGCGCCGGTAAGGGCGCTGGGATCAGCAGGCACGTGTTTGGCGCCGGTAAGACCGCTGGGATCACCAGTCACGTGTTTGGCGCCGGTAAGAGCGGCGCGATCACCGGTCGTGGTCTCGACTCCGGTAAGGGCGGCGGGCGGTGGACGGCGGGTGAGGACCCGGAGGTGGCCGGCTCCTTCGAGCAGGGGCAGGACGTGGCGGCCGAGGGTTCCGGTGCCGCCGGTGATGAGAAAGAGTGGGGTCATGGTGTCGGCCGTCACATTCTTCGGGGCTCAGGGGTCAAGGACATGACACCCGGCGACGAAGGAATGTGACGTGACGGAACAGCCGAACCTGGCGGAGCACTTCGAGGGCAATCGGGCGCGGTTGCGCGCTGTGGCGTACCGGATGCTCGGCTCTTTGAGTGAGGCCGACGATGCCGTGCAGGAAGCGTGGCTGCGTGCCGACCGGGCCGGGACAGCGGGTGTCGAGAATGTGCCCGCATGGCTGACCACCGTCGTCGGGCGGGTCAGCCTGAACCTGCTCCGTGCCCGCCGGGCCCGCCGCGAGGAGCCGATCATGCCGGACCCGGTCGTCGATCCGGCCTCCGGCGTGGACCCGGAGCACGACGCACTGCTGGCCGATGCGGTCGGGGTCGCGCTGCTCGTGATCCTGGGAACCCTCACGCCGGCCGAGCGGCTCGCGTTCGTGTTGCACGACATGTTCGCGGTGCCGTTCGAGGAGATCGCGCCGATGATCGAACGGTCACCCGCCGCGGCACGCCAGCTCGCCAGCCGGGCGCGGCGCCGGGTGCGGGGTCAGGCCCCCACCCCAGATCCTGATGTACGCGCACAGCGCACCGTGGTCGACGCCTTCTTCGCCGCCGCCCGCGACGGCGATCTCGACCGCCTCGCCGGCGTCCTGCATCCGGACGTGGTGCTGCGCGCCGACGGAGGCACCGCCCGCGAACGGCAGACCGTCGTGCTCAGCGGCCCTGACGCGGTGATCCGCCAGGCACGGCTGGGCGCCCAGTTCTTCAACATCGCCCACCCGGCCCTGATCAACGGCGTGGCCGGCGCTGTGATCAGAGCCGGCGATCAGGTCCTGTCGATCATGGCTTTCACCGTGACGAATGGCCGGATAGCCGCCATCGACGTTCTCGCCGACCCCGATCGCCTCGCCACCCTCAACCTGTGAGGCACCCGGTCGGGTCCGGCCCGGGACGGGTGGCCTCAGCGTGTGATGGCGTCGACCGCGACCGCGACGTCGGAAAGGTCCGGTAGCACGATGTGTGCCCCGGCGAGGGTGAGCTCGGCCATGCTGTTCCCGCCCGTGGCTACGGCGACGGCGAGGGCGCCATTTGCGAGCGCGCCCGCGACGTCATGCACGGTGTCCCCGATCACCACGGCGCGGAACTTCTCACCGTACTTTTCCTGGGCTCGTTCCTGGGAGCGGCGCACGAGCGTTGCGCGTACTGAATCATCGGTGCCGTAACCACCCACCTGCGCGTCGAAGGCACCGGAGAGGTCGAAGGCCTCGACCTTCGCGGCCGCGACCTGCGGCACGTTGCCGGTCACCAGCGTCTGCACGACGTCGTCGCGGGCCGCGAGCGCATCCAGCACGTCGCGCACGCCGGGCAGCAGCGCACCCTGCTCCGCGAACAGATGCCGCGTCCCGTGCACCTCTTCTATGTAGCGCTCGAAAAACCGCTCGGGAGTGCAGTCCGTGACCCCGTGCGAGGCGAAGACCTCAGTGCAGATGTCCAGGTCGGTGCGGCCGCCGAAGTCCGGCGTGATCTTCCAGTCGACGCCGGTGACCGCGGTGAAGGCCGTCATCCACGCCCGGCCCGCCACCCCGCCGCCGTGCAGCAGCGTGCGGTCGATGTCCCACATGACCAGTCGTCTCACTGCTCGGCCAGCCTCCGCTCGACGTGCGCCACCTTCTCGTGCAGCGCGTCGACCACCCCGGGGCGGATGTCGGCCTTGAGCGACAGGCTGACCCGTGGCGCCTGCGCAGCGACGACGTCGACAGCCTGCTTGACCACGGCCATCACCTCGTCCCATTCGCCCTCGATGGTGGTGAACATGGCGTCCGTGCGGTTCGGCAATCCGGAGTCCCGGACCACTCGCACGGCGTCGGCGACGATGTCACCCACGGATTCGGAGACGCCGATCGGCGTGACGGAGAAGGCAACCAGCATGGGGCCATGATCCGCCAGAGCTGCGCGGATCGCTACCAGCCGCGTGCGGCGTCCAGGAGCAGATCACGCACCTTGCGTACGCCCGGATCGGCATCGGTTCCCGGACGTTGCACCAGATATCCGGTGTTGGTCGGTGGTTCGACGGGTTTGTGCAGCTCGACGAGGCGGCCGGTGGCCAGTTCCTCGGCACACATGAACCGGGGGAGCACACTCCACCCCGCGCCGGCGACAGTGGCCGAGAGCACACCGCGAAGATCCGGGATCGTCATGGCGGGACGGGCGTTGAGCTGCTTGCCGAAGGCGCTGCGCCAGTAGCGGCGCGCGATCGGCAGATGGTCCGCGTAAGTGATGAGGGGCATGTCCTCGAAGGCCGGAGCCGGCACCTGCCAGGCCCACTGCGGCGCGGCGACCAGCACAAACTCCTCCACCATGAACGGCACGGAGCTGAAGGCGCGGCTGCGCGGCCGCTGGGTGGAGATCACAAGATCATGCTGACCGGTACGCAGCTCCTCCAGCAGCGCATCCGTCAGCCCCATCGTGACGCGGATCTCCATGCCCTCCAGGATCAGCGGCGCCAGGGCCGGGGCCACCCGCAGACACAGCAGCTCAGCGGGCCCGGCGAGGCGAACCGGCCGGGCGCTCACCGCCCCGGCGTCATCCAGGGCGGACAGCGCGTCCAGCGGCCCGGCGACCCGGACGGCGAGCCCGTGCGCGAACGGCGTCGGCTCCACGCCGCGCGGCAGCCGGACGAACAGGTCCTCGCCGAGTTGCTGCTCCAGGGCCCTGACCTGTGCTGTCGCCGTCGGCTGCGAGATCGCCAGCAGCTTCGCGGCCTCCGTGATCGAGCCGGCCCGGTAGACCGCGAGGAACGTACGCAACAGGTTGAGGTCGCTCACGCCCGCCAATCTATCAAAATCCTGATGGCAGCCATGTCAACATCTATTGGCGAACCGATGGCTCTCCGCTCTATCGTCGAGCCATGACAAAAATCCTGTTCATCATGACCGCCGCCGCCACCTGGACCCTCAAGGACGGCACCAAGCACCCCACCGGCTTCTGGGCCGAAGAGGCCGTCACCCCCTACGAGCTGTTCAAGCAGGCAGGCCACGAGATCGTCGTCGCCACTCCCGGCGGCGTCGTGTCCCCCGTCGACGAGTCGAGCCTGGCCGACGACAACGCCGCCCTGCGCGACGTGATCGCCAAGGCCCCCGAATTCCAGAACCCCATCGCCCTCACCGACGTCCACCTCGACGACTACGCCGCGGTCTACGTCCCCGGCGGCCACGGCCCCATGGAAGACCTCGCCGTCGACCCCACCTCCGGCGCCCTCCTCGCCACCGCCGTCCGCGCGGGCACCCCGGTCGCCGTCGTCTGCCACGGCCCCGCAGCCCTCCTGGCCGCCGTCGACGAAACCGGCACCAACGCCTTCGCCGGCTACCGCATCACCGCCTTCACCAACGAGGAGGAAACCCAGGCCGGCAACGCCACCCAGGCCCCCTGGCTCCTCGAAGACCGCCTCACCGCAGCAGGCCTCGACGTCCGCACCGCAGCCCCCTGGGCCCCCCCACACCGAAACCGACCGCAACCTCGTCACCGGCCAGAACCCCGCCTCCTCCGCCGAGGTAGCAAAGGCCCTCCTGGCCCAGCTGTCCTAACCCGACCGCCACTGCCCTCCCGTCGGGGGCTGCCCTACGCCGGTTCGGGTTTCCTGCCGGCCCGAGTTTCCCGCCGGTTCGGACCTCCCGCCGGTTTGATTCTCCCGCCGGTCCGGGAGGGGCGCCGGCCCAGGCGTGGCCGGTTCCTTGTCGCCCGGTGAATTGGGCTGTTATTCGACGGATGGGCGATTGACAGGTTTTGCGAAGTGCGCCGCCGAGCATGGAGAGACGGAGGGCGCCGCTCCGAGCGTCCCGATCGACAACCGAGGAGATCGAAACCCGTGCGCCTCACCACCCCCCGCACCACGTCGTCCACGACCTCCCCGAGCCCAGCCGCGTCGGCACCTGCCTCCGCATCGGCACCTGCCTCCGCATCGGCACCTGCCTCCGCATCGGCACCTGCCTCCGCATCGGCACCTACCTCCGCACTGGTCGCTGGTTCCGCCCGGGCGGTGGGGTCGGTCCGGGTCCTCGTGGTGGCTGCCGGGTCGGCGCTCGCCTTGGCGGCCTGCAGCTCGGGGACCTCGCCGTCCGTGGATCCCGTCGGTGCGCCGAGCCGTCCGGCGGAGTCTTCATCCCCGGCGGTAGTGGAGTCGACCGGGTCGTCGCCGGAGCCAACCGGTGAACCCACAGCGAAGAGTGAGACCGGGTCCGCGGCGATTCTTGCGGGGGAGCGGCAGGTGGTGCTGCGTCCCGTTCAGACGTTCGAGTCCGTGCTGCACGTGGATGATCGGGGGCATCTCGCGCTGACCGATGGGGAGAGCGCGTTGAGCTTGTTCGTGCTGGTGCCGGTGCGCGAGGGCAAGCATCAGATCCGCACCGCGAAGGCCGGTGGCAACGGAAAGCCGGCCTGCATCGGGCTCAAGGAGAATCCGGCCGGGTCCGCGACGCTGGACGCCGTGGCCTGCGACGCGTCGAAAGCGGGGCAGCTGTTCGACTTCGAGGCGGGGAAGAAGAACAAGGAGGGCAAGCAGACGTACGCGATCCACACGGACAAGGACTACTACGTTCGGGCGTTGGACGAGACCGGGGTGGAAGCGGTCGGCGCCGCGACTCCCGACACGACGTTTGTCCTCGTCGACAACGGTGCAGCGCCGGCAAATTGAGGATTCTCCCCGGTTAGTGCCAAGGCGAATGCGGGCGATGCGATCCGGCGGCGCGGGCTTGGAACATGGGCCTTCGAGCACACCGCCGCCGGGTGGTGAGCATCCGACGAGGAGGTTCGTCCCATGCGCCGTACCAACCGATTCGCGACCGCCCGCTCTGCCGGGGTGGCGGTGACGGCGGGAGTCGCGTTCGCACTGGCAGCATGCGCCTCAGGGCCCGCGCCCGGCACCCAGCCAGGCGACGCGGCAGCCGCCTCGGGAGCACCTGAGTCCACCCAGGCCACCTCGAAACCGGCCACCTCAAAGCCAGCCACCTCGAAACCGGTCACCTCGAAGCCGGCCGTCGATACGACAAAAAACAACAGCGACAACAGCAGCGGCGGCGGTGATAACAGCGGCGGCGACAGTAGTGGTGGCGGTGACGGGGGAGGGGCGGGCGGCATCCTGGGTGGTAAGCGTCAGATCGTGCTGCGGCCGGTGCAGACGTTCGAGTCGATTCTGCACGTCGACGACAAGGGGCACCTCGCCCTGACCGATGGCGAAACCGGGAGCGGGCTGTTCGTCCTGCTCCCCGGCCGGGACGGCAAGCATCAGATCCGCCTGGCGAAGCCCGACCCGTCCGGCGAAGCGTCCTGCATCGGTCTCAAGGAGAACACCAGCGGCTCGGCGACGCTGGACGCCGCGCCCTGTGACTCGTCCAAGGCGGGCCAGCTGTTCGACTTCGAGAAGTTGAAGAAGACCGACAATGGCAGCCCCACCTACTCGATCCGGACCACCAAGGGCTACTACGTCCGCGCCCTGGACGAAACCGGCGTCGAGGCAGTAGCCGCCGGCCCCGACACGACGTTCGTCCTCGTCGACAACGGCACCGCCCCCGCCGGCCCCGGCGACTGAAACCCGCCGCTCAGCCCTGCCCGCCGCTCAGTCCTGTCCGCCGCTCAGCCCCTGCCCGCTACTCAGCCCTGCCCGCTACTCAGCCCTGCCCGCTACTCAGCCCTCCCCACCGCTCAGCCCTCCCCGCCGGGCGGCCCAATAGTGCCGGCCGGCGACGTTCAGTCCCTACCTCGCCCGAACAGCCGCAGCCAGGAACGCTTCTTCTTCGAGGAAGAGGTAGCGGGCGCGGCAGCAGGCGCGCCCAGAACGTCGGATGCCAAAGATGTCACCGCCGGGATCATCTCCGGGGTGATCAGGGCGAGCGTGGCCAGCGAGTCGAGGATGGTGACGACGCGTTCCTGGGATGCCTCGACGGCTCGGACGAAGCGGGTGCCGACGGTTTCGCGTACCTCGATGCGGCAGGAGGGGTCCACCCAGGCGGCGACGATGAGGGCGAAGAGGGCGGCCTCGGTGATCCAGTCCTCGATGCCGAAAGCGAGCTCGGTGAGCAGGTGGCGGTGGGCGGTGGTGTCCGTGGGGTGGTCGCGGCCGAGTTCGGCGGAGTGCAGGATGCCGAGGCAGATGTAGACCTGGACGCAGCGTTCCCACCAGCCGGGCGGGAGTTCGGCGAGCTCGGGCGGTGGGGCCGGGGGGTAGACCAGCAGGGCGAGGAGGTCGGTGATGGGGAGCTGGCCCAGCGGCAGGGCCTGGTCGTAGGCCGCGATCGGGTGCGGCCAGCCCGGGGTGACGACCTGGCGGACCAGGTCATTGGCGGCCGGTGGCGGTGGCTGCACGGCCGGGGTGGCGATCATTCCTTCGTACGCCCACAGCACGCGGCCTGCTCGCAAGGGGCCGACCATGTCAGCGGGCGGAGGTCCCGCGATCGATACGTCGGCGCCGGGGAACGCTCGCCGGACGACGCCGAGGGCGCTCGGGACCTCCAGGGCTGACAGGCTGAGCCGGGTCAGGCCGCTGGGGGCCTGGATGAGCGCGTTGATGCACGCCTCGGTGGCCGGGGCGGGCATGCCCAGCCAGTTGCGGCCCTGGCAGCAGTGTTCGAGTTCGTAGTGTTCGTGACCGGCGGGCGGGTGGTCGCGGGTGTAGTCGGCGAGGTCGATCAGGTGACGGGCTTCGCCGTTGCGGTCGTAGCGCAGGCGGTGCAGGGTGTGGACCACGCAGTCGTCGGAGGGGTCGAGCCGGACGGCCTCCTCGAGCAGGGACTGGGCCTCGTCGAAGTGGCCCTGTGCGGCGAGCCAGTTCGACAGGTCGGCGCAGAGGTCCAGTTCGGTGGGGTATCGGCGGTACGCGTCGCGGAGGACGCTGATGCCCGCTTCGGTGCGGCCGTCGGCTCTGAGGGCGTACGCGTACCAGACGAGCGTCAGTTTGCTGGGCTCGAGGCGTACCGCGTGCTCTCCCCAGGAGACGGCCTGGGCGGTCGCACCCAGCCGGCGCCCGAGTCCTGCCGCAGTGGCGTGGATCATGGCGGCTTCCGGGTGGGCTGTCACCGCTCGCCGTGCCAGATCGAGGTAGACCTCGTTGGCGGTGCGGATGCCGGGGGCGGCGGGGTCGCCGAGGGGGCGCATGACGGTGGTGAAGATCTGGGCGATGACCTGGGGATCCAGCGTGGCGAGGTCGAGAGCGCGGACCCAGCTGACATCGGCCCAGGGCTTCTCCGGCTCGGCGGCGGTTGCCTGCGCGAGCATGTTCAGGGCCCGGGCAGGGTCGGTGGGGGCCAGCAGGTGCGCGTGCGCGACGACCGTACCGATGAAGATGGGTTCTTCGATCGGGAAGAGCTCGGGGCCGGCGGCGCGGGTGGCCAGGACCGCGAGCAACTCGTGCACCTCGGGCAGGCCGGGGGCGTAGGCGAGGGCGCCGGCCAGGTGGGATGCAGCGTGCTGGAGGTCATCCTCCGCGAGGGCGACGCGGGCGAGTGACAACTCGCCGTGCGCCTCCTCGACCGTGGTGTCGGCGCCTTCGGGCATTGCGAGAGGCTAGATCATCCCTCGCGGCCGGAGAAAGTCGGCCGGAGAATGTGAGCGCCCGGCAAGATCAGCCGGGCTATCAGCGAAGCTCGGGCTGTCAGAGAAGCTGGGCCTGGCAGAGCGGCTCGGGCTCAGCCGGGCTGCTGGAGGATGGCCTCGCCGGCGATCTCGATGCGGACCCGTTTGCCGACGAGCCAGCCGCCGGCCTCCAGGGCGACGTTCCAGACCAGGCCGAAGTCCTCCCGGTTGATCTCGGTGGTCGCGCTGAAACCGAAGATGTCCTGACCGTACGGGTCGCGCCGGGCCCCGCCGAACTCGACGGTCAGGTCGACCGGGCGGTGCACGTCCTTGACGGACAGGTCGCCGCTGAGCACAAAACGCCCCGGGGAGCGGGCCGGCTCGGGCACGTCGGTGGCCGCGCCGCGGCGGGTGAGCGGGTTGTTGCGCAGCCGGGCCCAGTCGAAGATCGCGTCGTTGTTCTCGCGCCAGGCCAGGCCGGTGCTCTTGTAGGCGATCGTGGGGAAATTCTCCACGTCGAGGAAGTCGGCGCTCTGCAGGTGCACGTCACGGTCGGGGTTGTGCGTGGTGACGCTCGCCGTCTCGATGTGCGCGGTGACCGAGGACTGTGCCGGGTCGTCGCCGATGGTGATCGTGGCGCCGCCGCGGGCGAATTCACCGCGGACCGCGCTCACCATCATGTGCTGCGCCTGGAAACCAATTCGCTTGTGCGCTTCGTCAAGAATATAGATGCCCGGCTCTGGAATGGTGACGCCGTTCCACACCCGCGTCGGGCGGTCATTCATCGCAGCGGTCCCCCGGTCGGTGACTGTGCTCACTGTGCTCACCATTCCCTCCGCGTCGAACTTTGCATCGAACTTCATGTCGAACTTCATGTCGAACTTCATATCGAACTCGTGTCGAACTTCGCATCGAACGAGGCCCGGCGCGAGACCTCGTTGATCCTATGTCGCAATTTTGTGCGCCCGTCACCAGCGGTTGTAGTGCCCGCGCAGCGTTTTAGGGCGAACATGCAATTTATGTCCTGTTTGGCCCATGGATCAGGGTCGAAAATGTAAGCCAGAGCCCGCTCAACGGTAACGCGCCGTTACGGCCGACCCGGGTACGCCCACCTGAGAGTGGCGCAGGTTACCTCTTCAGAGCGTCGCTTCTTGACGGGAACAATCAATTGTGTTCGCTCCGCGTCCACCACGTCGACACCTTGTGTTGACGGCGGCCCGAGACATTGACGCCGTCATCCTCGTCGATCAACGGGAGACCTCGGACATGGGTCACGGCCATCACCACCACGATCACCTGCTGGACGGCGGCGCCGCGGATGTCGCGCCCGCGCTGGATCTGAGCATTCCCGACAGCGAACTTTCTCCCTCCGATGTGTCCCGTCGCGGATTCCTGCGCGGCGCCGGACTCCTCGGCGCCGGCGCGGCTGCCTCAGTGCTGGCCGTCCCGTCGGGAGCGGAAGCCGCCGCCGGGCAGCACTCACACGGCCCGGCCGGCGGTGGCACGGAGAAGGGTGGGTTCACATGGCTCGCCGGTGACCACCACATCCACACGCAGTACAGCTCCGACGGTCAGTACCGGGCCGTCGACCAGGCCAAGAACGGCCGCGCGTACGGGCTGAACTGGCTGGTCATCACCGACCACGGCAGCAACGCGCACGCCAAGATCGGCGTGGACAAGGTGAACCCGGACATCCTCGCGACCCGCGCGGAGCTCAAGGACCTGCTGACGTTCCAGGGCCTCGAGTGGAACATCCCGGCAGCCGAGCACGCCACTGTGTTCGTACACCCCGGCAAAAATGAAGTCGCGGTCCTCAAGCAGTTCGAGCAGACGTACGACGGTTCGCAGCTCCCCACCACGAACACCGACGCGCAGAACGAAGCCGCAGCGATCGCCGGCATCAAGTTCCTCGGCCAGCAGGTCCGCCAGCGCAAGGTCGAGGGCGCGCTGTTCCTCGCCAACCACCCGGCCCGCCGCGGCATCGACTCGCCGCACGAGATCCGCAACTGGCGTGACGCCGACCCGACCGTCGCCATCGGCTTCGAGGGCGCCCCCGGTCACCAGGCCGCCGGCATCA
Organism: Winogradskya humida; assembly: GCF_016862215.1. Classification (GTDB taxonomy): domain Bacteria; phylum Actinomycetota; class Actinomycetes; order Mycobacteriales; family Micromonosporaceae; genus Actinoplanes; species Actinoplanes humidus. The sequence continues at coordinate 28,238 of NZ_BOMN01000108.1, read as the reverse complement.
AGGCCCCTTACGGTCGCGGCGGCGCCCGCGGATACTACGACAACAACCCGTCGGCAGCGTCGTACGCGGGTTACCCGCTGGAGAGCTACCGCACGTGGGGCGGCTTCGACTGGATGACCGCCACGGTCGGCGGCCTCTGGGACAGCCTGCTCGCCGAGGGCCGCGCCTGGTGGATCACCGTCAACTCGGACAGCCACGTCAACTACCTCGACCAGTCCGTACGAGGCCCCGGCAGCGACTTCGAACTCAACGGCCGCTACAACGACCCCGTGTACGGCGGCGGCGCCCTCAACACCACCGCCGGCGATTTCTGGCCCGGCTACTACGGCCGCACGAACGTGGGCGCGACGTCGTTCTCGTACAAGGCGGTCATGGACGGCCTGCGCGCCGGTCGCGTCTGGGTCGACCACGGCCGTCTCATCAAGAACCTCGACGCCCGGGTCCGAGTCGCGGGTGACCGCCGCGCCGCCACGGGCACGCCCCTCGGCGGTGTCCTGCAGGTCAAGCGGGGCACGTCCACCGAGCTCACCCTCGAGATCGACCTCCAGGACCTCCCGAACTGGGCCCACTTCATCCCGGTCCTCAAGCGCGTCGACGTCATCACCGGCTCGGTCACCGGCCCGGTCGCGGACAAGGACACGTTCAAGGCCCCCGACACGAAGGTCGTCAAGTCCTTCGAGGTCACCCCCGGCACCAAAAAGTTCACGGTCACGTACAGCCTCGGCCGTCTCGACAAGCCGTTCTACCTGCGCCTGCGCGGCACGGACGGCAACCGCGCCCAGCCCGGCCTGATGGGTGCCGCGGTCGACCCGTCCGGCCCCCAGCTCGACGTGATCGGCGACGCCGACCCGTGGGCGGACCTCTGGTTCTACACCAACCCGATCTGGGTCCTGCCCAAGTGACGAACGCTCATCGGACCCCCGGCGGCTTCCCGGCCGCCGGGGTCACCCCGGTCTTCACCAACACGGCCGAGGCCGACCATTGGCTGACCACCCTGCAGCCACTCCCGCTTCAGGCCTTCACCACATTGGTACGCACACCGCGCCCGCACGTAGCGGTAACCGACACGCCGTCCGAGGGTGCCCGGGCAGTCATCTTCCCCGGCTCGTCCACCCTCACCGGCGACCTCCCGGCAGCCGAGATCCTGTCACTCAGCGCAATCAACGCCATCGAAATCCTCGGCGGCGCCGCGATCACCGACGATCGACTCATCCGAACCGGCGACTTCATTCGTCCGCAATGGCGCAACGGCCGCCTGATCCTCACGGTGATGCCCGCCGTGGGCGGCCTGCTGGTCCCATTCGAAACCCGCAACCCCACCCCCTGCTGCGCCGATCACGCCTGACTTCTGGCCGTTCCCCACCGGAAAACGAAAACCGCCCCCCACGCCATTTCCGTGGAGGGCAGCAACGTCGCCGACAATCAGATGTGCTGAGTCTCGGTCGTCGCAGGATGCAACTCAGCCGTCGTCTCCTTGACGAACCGCCCAGTGCTCGTACTGCGATTGACCTCCTGCTCATCCCGGCTCTTCTCGCCACCGACATGTTCAGTCGTGGTCGTCTTGGGAGACCGCTCCGCGGTGCTCTCCTTGACGAACTTGCCGGTCTTGGCACTCCGGTTGACGTCGTGCTCGTTGCCTGCCATGGGGAAGACCTCCTCGCGTTCTCCGTCAATGTCCTGCCCTTGACGTGCCCCGCCCCGCACCCCCTGAAACGAACAACCCGAGAGTTGTCAGCCCGAGCTTCGATGGTGCGCCCGGACTGACACGATCGGCTTGGGCATCAGCGTCGACGAATACTCAGTCGATGCTGCCCGGCTCAGCGACCCACCGGACCGGCTGGCCGGTCACCTCGGCAATTGTCACGAAGTCTCTGTCGTAGTGCAGGAGGGTCAGGTCTTGCAGTTCGGCTGCCGCTGCGACGAGGAGGTCGACTGGGCCGGCGGAACGATGTTTCCCGTGTTTGGTGAGGGAGGCCTGAACTTCTTTGGCGCGTTTGTACACCTGGTCCGGCATGGTCACCCAGGGGTAGAGATTCTCTAGGCGAGCTTCCATCATGTGGCGATGTTCTTGGGAGCGGGCGCTGAAAAGTATCTCTAGTTCAGTGACTGGGCACACGCTGATCAAGCCCTGGGAGAGCCGCTCCTTCCAGGCGGTGCGAACCTCCTCATTATTCGAAAGGCGAGTGAATGCGCTGGTGTCGCCGAGAAATTTCCTGGCGCTCATCAGCGGTAGTTCCGTTTGTCAAGAAGCGTGTCGAAGTCACCGGCCGCGCCCATTGCGGCCAGCGCGTCCAGAGCCTCCAGTCGCTTTGCTCGCTCGGCGACGTCGCGGAGGGCCGCATTGACGGTGTCTTTCTTGGTTTTGGTGCCGTAGAAGGCGGCTGCCTCGGCGAGTGCCACGTCATCGATATCGATGGAAGTTCTCGTCATGGCGTCCTCCAGGCTTGTGTCTGGTGCCAATTCTAGAATCCTTTCAGCCGATGATGGGGTTGAAGAAGCCCGTCAGGATGCTGACTGTGAGGGCTGCTCCTGATGCTAGCGCAGTGACTACTAGGAGCGCGACATCGGCTGGGCTGAATTTTTGGATTCTTGCGAAGGTTCTGGGGAGGCCTGAATCGAAGCCGCGGGCGTCCATCGCGGTGGCCAGTCGCCCGCCCCGACGCAACGCTCCCACCAGCAAGGCGAACGCCGTGGAGCCGAACAGCCGGAGCTTTGCCAGGGGATTGCGCCCGGCGTCGATGCCGCGGGCACGGCGGGCCAGGGACAGCATCTGCCACTCCGAGGTGAGCAGCGGGATCATTCGGAAAGCGGCCAGCGCCCCGATGGCGAACCGGGCGGGGGCTTTGGCGTTCTGCACCAACGCGTCCGCGAGGTCGGTGGGGTCGGTGGTGGCGAAGACGATGATGCCGGGGAGAGCTACGGCGAAGACGCGCAGGACCAGGCCGAGGGCGTCTCTGATGACGCCGGTGGTGATGACGAAGGGGCCGAGGGACGTCACCACCGACCCGCTGCGGTCTGATGCGAACAGCGTCATCGTGACGAGGATGCCGGCGGCGGCCACGGCGAGGGGCCAGGCGCGGCGGAGGACAACCGAGTAACGCAGGCCGAAGAACGGCAGGGCGAGCAGCTCGATGAGCAGGGCCAGGGCCGGGGTGACCGGGTCCAGGGTGGCCACCAGCGGCAGGGAGAACAGCAGCGCCGCGCCGAGCTTTGCTACCGGATTGCGGCGTGCCAGGACAGCGAGGCTCATGTGGAGGGTCCGAAGCGGGACGTGTTGCGGCGGGGGAGGGGGGAAGCCGGGGTGAGGTCGTGGACGCGGTCGGCCAGGGACGTGACGAAGGCTTCGTCGTGGGTTACGGCGAGGATGCCGTGGCCTTCGTCGCGGAGGGCCGCCAGGAGGGCGACGAGTTCGATCCAGGTGCTGCGGTCCTGGCCGAAGGTGGGTTCGTCGAGGACGAGCAGGCGGGGGGCGGTGGCCACGGCTGTTGCCACGCTGAGGCGGCGGGCCTCGCCGCCGGAGAGGGTGTGCGGGTTGGCGCCGGCGAGGGCGGTCAGGCGCAGGCGGGACAGCAGGTCGTCGACGATGCGGGTGACCTCGGCGGGGGAGCGGCCCTGGCGGCGGGGGCCGAGGGCGAGTTCGTCGTGGACGCGGGACGTGACGAACTGGTGTTCCGGGGATTGGAAGACCGAGCCGATGCGCTCGGCGAGCAGCCGGGCGCGCCAGCGGTGCGGGGGCTTCGGGTCGTCGAAGGCTGTCACGCGGCCCGAGGCCGGGGCGAGCAGGCCGCCCATGACGAGGGCCATTGTCGACTTGCCGGCGCCGTTCGGGCCGGTGACCGCGAGTACTTCGCCGCTGCTGACCGCGAGTGAGATCGGGGGGAGGCGGTCGCGCACGGTGACGTGCTCTGCGCGTACCAAATGATCGGCGGGAGTGGAAACGGCCTGGAACCGGGGCAGGGAGTAACCCGGCACCCAGACGCCCTGCTCAGCCAGGGCGGGGCCGTGGCCGGCGAAGATGACCTCGGGGGCGCCGTCGGCGATGACGCCGCCGCCGGGCTCGAGCACTACCGCGCGGTCGACCAGGGGGAGCGCCTCCGCGACCCGGTGTTCGACGATGATCAGCGTGGTGTCCGGGTCGAGGGCCTTGGCGATCGCCTCGCGGACCAGCTCGGCGCCGGGCGGGTCGAGGTTGGCGGTCGGTTCGTCGAGCAGGACCAGGCCGGGGCGCAGGGCCAGGACGCCGGCGAGGGCCAGGCGCTGCTGCTCGCCGCCGGAGAGGGCGTGGGTCTGGCGGGTGATCGGGTACGCGAAACCGACCCGGTCGAGCGCGTCACTGACCCGGGGCCAGATGTCGGTTGCGCGTACGCCCGTGTTCTCCAGGCCGAACGCCACGTCGTCGCCGCTGCGGGCCATCACGAGCTGGGTCTGCGGATCCTGGAAGAGGATGCCGGGGCGGCCACCGACGGTGACCGTGCCCTCGGACTCACCGGAGTCCTCCGGGAGCAGCCCGGCCAGCGCGGCGAGCAGGGTGCTCTTGCCGGAACCCGAAGGTCCGAGCAGGAGCACCCGTTCGCCGGCACGGATGTGCAGGTCGACGCCGCGCACGGCCCAGTTACGGCGACCGGCGTGACGCCAGCCGAACCCGCGCAGCACGACCTCACTCACGGTCAGACCAGCGCCCGGTCCCGGCCCGCGGCGAAGCGGTCCAGCACCCCGGTCGGTGCGAGGGCACGGGTCAGCGCCCAGCTGCCCACGCCCGCGATGATCGTGCTGCTCACGACGGTGAGCAGGGCGTACGGGATGCGGTAGTCCCACAGGGCGTAGGACGCGTTCCACGCGAAGAAGTCAAAAAGGGCCGCGCTCAGACCCGTGAGGGCTCCGGCCAGCAGCGCCGCCGGCAGCTTCCATGACCGGTACGCGAGGAGCGCGAACGCCAGCTCCGCCCCGAGCCCCTGCACGAGGCCCTGCGGGATGATCACGGCTCCCCACTGCGCACCGAGCAGCGCCGAGATGAGTGCCGCGACCGTCTCGGTGTAGAGCGACGCGCCGGGCTTACGGATGATGAGTCCGGCGAGCACGGCGGGCATGAGCCAGATGCCGTAGAGCAGCGTCTGCGCCGGCGGGAAGAACGCGAACGCGCCCTCGGTGGCGCCCCACACGATGTTCCAGGCCCAGAAGATGACGCCGAACGCGACGGCGATCACGGAGGCGATCACGATGTCGATCGTGCGCCATCGGTACTTGGTGTTTCCGGTGCTGCTCATGTTCCCTCCCAGGGGTGGTGGGAGGAGACGCACGCCGTCGCCGGGGTTACCCGGACACGGCGCGGCTGGAGAAAAGACCGAGCTCCCTGCGCTGGCATTACCCAGATCAGGTTCTAGGGTCTGCGGGTAGTCAACCCGCACTCTCAGCGCTGTGCGCTCCCCTGTCGGATGAGGTTTGTTCGCGACCTACCTTGAGACCGACGGTGCGCAATGTGCGCACTTGATCTCCACCGTCGCGAACAAACCTCACTGCTGCTTGTGTTTCGATGACGCTAACACCGTGGGGTGATGTGGGACAGCGTTGGAGGGGTCACATGGAGATCAAGGCCGGCGGGTACACGTTCGACGTCCATGCGGCGGGGCCCGAGGACGGCGTCCCGGTGCTCCTTCTGCACGGGTTTCCGCAGGATCACCGCGAATTCGACCTTATCCTGCCGCGGTTGCACGGGGCGGGGCTGCGCACGTACGCCCTCGACCAGCGCGGATACTCACCCGGCGCGCGACCTGCCGACGTCGCCGACTACGCGATCACCAAGGCTGCCGATGACGCCGTGGGCGTACTCGACGCGCTCGGCATCGAGAAGGCGCACGTCATCGGGCACGACTGGGGTGCGCAGGTGTCCTGGGTGCTGGCCGCCGCGCATCCGGAGCGGCTGCACACCCTCACCGCCGTCTCGGTGCCACATCCGCGCGGGCTCGCCGTGGCGTTGCGGAACCAGCCGTCGCAGCGGGCGCGGTTCGCGTACATGAAGATCTTCCAGTCCCCGGTGGCCGAACGGATCCTCCTGGCCCGGGATGGCGCGGTGTTGCGGCGGTTGATGCGCCCGATCGGGCCACGCGCCGCGATGTACGCCCGCGCCATGGCCGAACCGGGCCGGCTGACCGGGGCGCTGAACTGGTACCGCGCACTCTCCGGCCGCGACCTCGCCGGCGTGGGCACGATCACCGTGCCGACGACGTACGTGTGGAGCGACGGTGACCCGGTCGTGGGCCGCCCTGCCGCGCTGTCCACCGCGACCTGGGTGTCGGCGGACTACCGCTTCGTCGCGTTGCGCGGCATCGGGCACTGGGTGCCGGAGGAGGCCCCGAAGGCGCTCGCCGAGGTCGCCCTGGCGCGCATCGGCGTTTGACGCTGCCTGGGCCGGGGCACTTCAGGCGCCACAAAGTGACGCTAAGGAGACGACCTGATGGCCGCCGAGAAGCGCCGGATGAAACACGAGTCGGAGAAACAGCGCTGGGACCGCAACTTCGCGGACCTGTTGCAGGAGCTCCGGGTAGCACAGACCGGCGTGCAGATCCTCTTCGCGTTCCTGCTCACCCTGCCGTTCAGCAGCGGGTTCCCCAACACCACGGAGCTGCAGAAGGACACGTTCGTCGTCGCGCTGATCGCCGCGGCCTTCGCCACCGCGATGATCATCTCGCCGGTGGCGTTCCACCGGGCACTGTTCCGCCAGGGCCGCAAACCGGAGCTGGTCCGCTACGCGCACCGGATGGCGACGGGCGGCCTGGCCTTCATGCTCGTCTCGATGGTCAGCAGCGTCTTCCTGATCACCGACTACCTGCTGAACATCTGGGCAGCCGTGATCTTCACCGGGATCACCGCCGCGTGGTTCCTCACGTTCTGGGCCGCGATCCCGTTCGCCCGCAAGAACTGGATGGACGAGGATGCCGAGGAAGAGGACGAGGAAGCGCTCAACGAGCCGGTTTGAGACCCAGGTCCCTGAGCTCCAGGGCGGCGAGGGCGTCGACCGCGGCGGCGTCGCCGTTGCGCCAGGACTGGGCGATGTCCGGGCCGAGCTTGGTGAGCTCGTTGAGCGGTCGGCTGGCCAGGGCGCGCAGGGCGAGCAGGTCCTTGCCGGCCGGCTCGTTGCGGACCTTGACGGCCACCCCCGCGCGGCGCATCCAGCGCAGCCGTAGCGGCAGCCAGAGGAAGAGCACCAGGGCCAGCGGCACGGCGATGATCAGCAGCGACATGGCGAGGGCCAGGTTGTCGATGATCTCCTGCTGCTGGCGCCCGGCGTCGGCGATGCTGGCCGCAGCGCCGGCCGCGCTCTTGAAGGGGGAGGTCAGGTCGTCGCCGACCAGCGGCACCCGGCCGACCTTGCCGCTGATGTCGTTCAGGTTGCCGGCGATGCCCGTGCCGGCGTCCTGCAGTTTCTGGCCGGGGACGCCCAGCTTCTCGACCATGTCGTTAATCCAGAGGCCGGCTCGGATCCAGGCGTAGACCCAGAACACGACGAGCAGGTCGGTGAGCAGCTGGCGGACGGCGGTGGGGAGCCGGTCGGCGTACATCTTCACGGGCGAAAGCGTCCCACGGACGCGGCCCGGACGCTCAGTCCGTTTTCTGCTTCGCGGCGCAATCGGTGCACGTCCCGAAGATCTCCAGGGTGTGCGAGATGTCGACGAAGCCGTGCCGGCCCGCCATCTTCTCGGCCCAGCTCTCGACCGCCGGTCCCTCCACCTCGACCGTGCGCCCGCACGAGCGGCACACCAGGTGATGGTGGTGACCGCGGCTGCAGCGCCGGTAGAGATGCTCGCCGCCGGGCGGGCGCATCACGTCGATCTCGCCGGCATCGGCCAGCCCCTGCAGGGTGCGGTAGACGGTCGTGAGCCCGACGCGTTCGCCGCGGTCGCGCAGGAGGGCGTGCAGGTCCTGGGCGCTGTGGAACCCCTCGCAGTCGGCAAGGACATCCCGGACGGCGGCACGCTGCTTGGTGTTGCGTACAACTGTTTCCTCAGTCATGAGCCCTCCCTGGCGTGGCTTACGGCGTCAGCAACGATGTGCGCTACGTGTTCGTCCACCAGTGAGTATGCGATCTCGCGGCCGCGGCGGGCACCCCGGACCACCCCGGCACCGCGCAGTACGCGCAGATGCTGCGAGACCAGGGGCTGTGGTGCGCCCAGCTTCTCGACGAGTTCGTGGACGCAGCGTTCACCGGTGCCGAGCTCGGCGACGATCGCCACCCGGATCGGCGCGGACAGGGCGCGCAGCAGTTCGCCGGCTGCTTCGTACGCCTCGTAGCCGGTGGTCTGGCCCGGGGCTACATCGGAGCTCATCGGGCACCTGCCTGCAGAACGACGTCGGAGGGTTCGGCGTGCTGGTGGTTGCCGTCCAGGTTCATCCTCTGGCGCACCACCCGCCAGACCGTGGAGCCCACCGTGATCGCGAGGAAGACGGCGATGGCCAGGATGACGATGGTCGCGCCCGGGGGCGTGTCGACCTCGCCGGAGACGGTGACGCCGGCCGCCGCGGCGACCACCCCGATCAGCATCGCCACCGCCATCGTCGTGCGGAAACCGCGGGTGACCTGCTGCGCGGCCGCCACCGGCACGACCATCAGCGCGCTGACGAGCAGCAACCCCACGGTGCGCATGGCGATCGTCACGGTCACGGCTGTGGTCACTGCCAGCAACAGATTGAGCGTACGCACGGGGAGCCCCGAAACCTTCGCGTACTCCTCGTCGTTGCAGACCGCGAACAGCGCCGGGCGCAGCGCGAGCATCGCGACCAGCACGGCGACGCCCAGGACCGCGATCACGATGACGTCCGCGCGGGTGGTGGTGATCAGCGAGCCGAAGAGGTACTGCACGAGGTTGCCGCTGTTGCTGTCGGAGAGCCCGACCAGCACCACGCCGCCCGCGATGCCCCCATAGAAGAGCAGGGCAAGAGCAAGGTCCCCTGATGTACGCCCACGCTCGCGCACCAGCTCCACACCGATCGCGCCGACCACGGACACGATGACCGCCGTGAGCACCGGGGACTGCTGGAGCAACAACCCGACGCCGACACCGGTGAGCGCCACGTGACCGATGCCGTCGCCGATCAGCGAGAGCCGGCGCTGCACGAGATAGATGCCGAGCGCCGGCGCCGTCAGCCCGATGATCAGCGCGCCGACCAGGGCCCGGATCATGAAGTCGTACTGAAAAAGGTCCATGACTAATTCGCCGGCAATCGGTCGGTGGGCGCTACGCAGATCGCGGGGCGTTCGGGCTCGGCGTGCGGGTGGACGTGGTCGTGACCCGGGGCGGCGTGGTGGCCGGCCGGCTCCGGGACGCGGCCCTCGTAGGCGATGCGCCCGTCGTGCACGACGACTGCCTTGTCGATGAGCGGCTCCAGGGGGCCCAGCTCGTGCGCGACCAGCAGGATCGTGCCGCCCCGCTCGGCGAAGCGGCCCAGCACGGCGGCGAACGCCTCCTGGCTCGCGGCGTCGACTCCGGCCGTGGGCTCGTCGAGCACCAGCAGGTCGGGGCGGCCGGCCAGCGCACGGGCGATCAGGGTGCGCTGCTGCTGACCGCCGGAGAGGGTGGTGACCGGGTCGTTGATCCGGTCGAGCAGCCCGACGTCCTCCAGCGCTGCGCGTACGGCGTCACGGTCGGCCGCGCGGGCGGGGCGGAAGATGCCGCGGCGGGCGAGGCGCCCGGATGCCACGACCTCGCCGACTGTTGCCGGGACTCCGCTGCCCGCTCCGATGCGCTGGGGTACGTACCCGATGCGGGCCCACGTGCGGAAGCGGGCTCGGGGCGTACCGAAAAGATCGATCTCCCCACCCGCCAGCGGGACCAGGCCGAGGATCGTGCGCACCAGGGTGGATTTGCCGGAACCGTTCGCACCCAGAATGGCCACCACCTGGCCGGTCGCGACCTCGAAGCTGACGTCCCGCAGCACGTGCCGGCCGCCATAGGTGACCGCGCCGTGCCGGACCGCTACAACGCTCATGAGCTGCACCCCAGGGCCGTGGTCAGGGCATTCAGATTGGTACGCATGACCGTGAAGTAGTCCGCACCCGCCTCGGTCACGCCCTCGAGCGGGTCGAGGACCGCCGTCTTCGCACCCACCTCCCGGGCGATGGTCTCGGCGACCTTGGGACTGACCAGGGTCTCGAAGAAGATCGTGCTGGTTCCCGTGGCTCTCGCCTCCTCGGCGACGTGGGCGAGGCGCTGCGGGGAGGGCTCCGCCTCGGGGGAGATGCCGGTGATGCCGACCTCGGTCAGGCCGTAGCGGTCCGCCAGATAGTGGAAGGCGGCGTGGCTGGTGACTATTTCGCGGCGCTGGCAGGTTTTGAGGGCCGCGGCGTAGGCGGTGTTGAGGTTCTGGAGCTCTTTTTTCACGGCTGCGGCGCGACTCTGGTAGGTATCCGCGTGTTGTGGGTCGATCTGTGCCAGCCGGTCGGCGACGGCCTGGGCGATCTGCTCGTAGCGGAGCGGGTCGAGCCAGACGTGCGGGTCGGCGTTGCCGTTCGCCTCGGCGTGCTCGTCCTCGCCGGGCTCGTGGGAGTGCTCCTCGGCGGGCAGCAGCCGCACGACCGTACTGATGTCGAGGGACCGGTCGGCGGCCTCCTGGGCGACGGCCTGGTCGACCGCGGGCTGGAAGCCCTTGAGATAGATCACCAGGCCGGCGTCGGCGACCCGGCCGACCTGGCGCGGGTTGAGCTCGACGTCGTGCGGCTCTGCGCCCGGCTTGGTGAGGTCGGTGACCGACACCTCGGCGCCGCCGATCCGCGAGGCGAGGTATTGCAGCGGGTAGAACGCGGTCACGACATCGAGGCGGCCGTCGCTGAACCCGTCGGAGCGGGCGGCACACCCGGCCAGCACCAGCGTGGCCGCGGTGAGCGCGGCGGCGATGCGGAGTCGGGGGGACGGCGGCATGGCATCAACAATGACCGATAATGGTAATGATTGTCAAAAGCGCATGGGTCGGTTTCTAGATCGTCTTCGTCACAGCCGCTGCGAACAGCAGGGCCAGCATGATCACCCGGATCGTGCGGACCGCGGTGGACTGGACCGGCCAGGTCGTGAACGTGAGGGCGGCCATCGCCACGCCCAGCAGGAACAGCAGGGCGCCGCCGATGATGCCCGGCAGGAACAACCCCGCGAGCAGCAACGTCAGCGCGATGATGAAGGCGGTCGTCGGGTTCACGGTCGCCAGTCGGCGCATCAGGTTCACTTCGGCTCTCCCCGGGCGGTGTGCGTAGGCTCACGTCATGCTGGTGCTGAACCGTTTTGTCGTCCCGTCCGACACGCAGGAATCGTTCGCCGGGCGGGCACATGCCGCCCTGGCCGCCCTCGCCGCGAGCACCGGATACCTCTCCGGCCGGCTCACCCGCGCGCTCGACGACCCCGGCTACTGGACGCTGGTCACCGAGTGGGAATCCGTCGGAGCCTACCGGCGCGCGCTCGGCGGTTTCGACGTCAAGGTGAACGCCACCCCGCTGTTGTCCGAGTCGCTCGACGAGCCGTCCGCCTTCGAGACGCTCGCCTCCGCGGCGCCGGGCTCGCCCGTCGAGGTGGTGGCCAGCGACCGGGCCGCCGAACCCTGGCGCTGACCCGTAGGCTTGCCGCATGACGGCTCCGGCTGGTTTCTCGGCTCCGCCTCCCCCGCAGGGACCCGGCGTGCATCCGCCCTTCCCCGCGCCACCGATTGAGGGGCGCGGGCGGCGGCTCGGCACGAGCATCGCGCTGGCCATCGGGGCCGTGCTGCTCATCTTCGGGGTCGGGCTGGCCGCCGTCATCGGGATCGGCGCGGTCGGCGGCAAGGCCCTCAACGAGCAGGCCGACGCTGTCGTGGCCGACTATCTCGACGCCGTCCGCGACCGCAACTACAGCGACGCCTACGACATGCTCTGCGAGTCGGCGCGCTCGTCGCAGAGCGAGTCCGAGTTCACCGAGCAGGTCTCCGGTCAGGAGCCGATCGTCGACTACGACCTCGGCGACGTGTCCCTGGTGCGCCTCACCGTTCCGGTCGAGGTGCGCTACGCGGACGGTTCCCGCGCCGAGCTGGAGGCCGTCCTCGAGCAAAACACCTCGACCGGTCGCTTCGAAGTGTGCAGTATCGAGGAGTAATCTCCTCATTTCGTCCACATCCGCTACGTTCTCGCCGACAACCAGCCGGCGTAGGAGGAACATGCCCGCCGACCGTATCGACGCCGTCGTCAGCCTGGCCAAGCGCCGTGGCTTCGTCTTCCCCTCCAGCGAGATCTACGGAGGCACCCGTTCGGCGTGGGACTACGGTCCGCTCGGGGTGGCGCTGAAGGACAACGTCCGCCAGCAGTGGTGGAAGACGATGGTCCAGCAGCGCGACGACATCGTCGGCCTCGACTCCGCCGTCATCCTGGCCCGCGACGTGTGGACGGCCTCCGGCCACATCGACGCCTTCGTCGACCCGCTGACCGAGTGCCAGTCGTGCCACAAACGCTTCCGCGCCGACCACCTCGAGGAGGCCTGGGAGGCCAAGCACGGCGCGCCGCCCACCTCGCTCAGCGAGCTCAACTGCCCCAACTGCGGCAACAAGGGTACGTTCACCGAGCCCAAGATGTTCAACGGCCTGATGAAGACCTACCTCGGCCCCACCGAGAGCGCCGACGGCCTGCACTACCTGCGCCCCGAGACCGCCCAGGGCATCTTCGTCAACTACAACAACGTCGCGACCGCGGCCCGCAAGAAGCCGCCGTTCGGCATCGCCCAGGTCGGCAAGTCCTTCCGCAACGAGATCACCCCCGGCAACTTCATCTTCCGGACCCGCGAGTTCGAGCAGATGGAGATGGAGTTCTTCGTCGCCCCCGGCTCCGACGAGGAATGGCACGAATACTGGCTCCAGCAGCGCTGGAACTGGTATCTCGACCTCGGGCTGTCGGAGGAGAACCTGCGCTTCTTCGAGCACCCCAAGGAGAAGCTCTCCCACTACTCGAAGCGCACGGTCGACATCGAATACCGCTTCCAGTTCGGCGGCACCGAATTCGCCGAGCTCGAAGGCGTCGCCAACCGCACCGACTTCGACCTCAAGACCCACTCCAAGCACTCCGGCGTCGACCTCTCCTTCTTCGACCAGGAAAAGCAGGAACGCTGGGTCCCGTACGTCATCGAGCCCGCCGCCGGCCTCACCCGCGCGGTCCTGGCCTTCCTCCTCGAGGCCTACGACGAGGACGAGGCCCCCAACACCAAGGGCGGCGTCGACAAGCGCACGGTCATGCGCTTCGACCCCCGCCTCGCCCCGGTCAAGGTCGCCGTCCTCCCGCTCTCCCGCAACCCGGAGCTCTCCCCGAAGGCCCGCGGCCTCGCCGAGACCCTCCGCAAACGCTGGATGGTCGAATTCGACGACTCCCAGGCCATCGGCCGCCGCTACCGCCGCCAGGACGAGATCGGCACCCCCTTCTGCATCACCGTCGACTTCGACACCCTCACCGACGACGCCGTCACGGTCCGCGACCGCGACACCATGAAGCAGGAACGGGTCGCCCTCGACCAGATCGAGGACTACCTCATCAAACGCCTCCCCGGCTGCTGACCCAGCCTCGTTTCCCAGGCCCGCCCCCGATCACTTCGGAGGCGGGCCGTTCTTATTCTCCAGGGTAGTCAATGGTCAACTTTACGCGGTACTCTGTGAGCGTGTTTCTGAGTCATTTGCTCCGTAGGGAAGAGTCCTTGGCACCCTTGAGTTGTACGCTCGGTGGTACGTCGAAACGTACTACCGAGGGGGTTGTGATGAAGGTGCTGACCATCAGTGATGTCCGGAAGAACCTCGCCGCAGTGGTCGACGCGGTGATCGACGATGCCGAGGAATGCGTCATTCCCCGCGGCGGTGGCAAGGCCGTCGTCATGGTTTCCCTCGACGAGTGGAATTCCATGAAGGAGACCTTGCACGTCCTCGGGTCAGCCTCGAACGCCCGCCGGCTGCTGGAGAGCATTGCCCAGGCCGACGCGGGACTGCTGCAGGAGCACCCATTGCTGGGTGTTGACGAACCAGCGCCGGCACCCTCGGACAGGGCGGCGTGAGTCTTCGTGTCGTCTTCACCCCTGACGCCTGGGACGACTACGACGCCTGGCTGCAGAACGACGTGAAGATGGCGCGCCGGATCAGCAGGTTGGTTCTGGACGTGCAGCGGGATCCGCAGGGAGGAGGCCTCGGTAAACCCGAGCTGTTGAAGGGACCATTGTCCGGCTGGTCATCACGTCGCATCACCGAGGAGCACCGGCTGATCTATCGGATTCGCGGGGACGACCTGGAGATCGCGGCGTGCCGTGGCCACTACGGCGGTAAGTGAGCCTTCAGAAGGTGAAGCCGCCGGGGCGGTTGTTGCGGTCGGCGATGAGGCCGGCGAGGGTGGAGACGGCTATCTCGGCGGGGGTTCTGCTGCCGATGTTGAGGCCGATCGGGCGGTGGATGCGGGCGATCTCGTTGTCGGGGACGCCCAGTTTCTGCAGGGCGGCGAGGTGGGGGCCCTCGTGGTGGGGGTTGCCCATGATGCCGATCCAGCGGGCGTCGGTGCTCAGGGCGTCCTTGAGGATCTGGCCGAGCTCGGGGCGGTGATGGTCGGTGAGGACGATGTCGGTGTGCTCGGTGATCTCTGCTGCTTGGAGGTCGGCGACCAGCGAGTCGCCGTGCGGGCCGGGTGGGCCCTGCAGGACGGTGGGGTCCGGCTCGAGGAGGGTGGTGCGGAAGCCCAGGTCGAGGCCGAGGCGGATGAGGGCGGCGGCGACCGGCGAGTCGAAGACGGCTACCAGGTGGCGGGGGCTCTGCTCGGGCTGCACGCTTTGACTGTGCCAGAGGGCGGTGTGCCATGCTCGATGATGTGACTCTCGCACTCTCCGCCAAGCCGCTGAAGCTCGGCACGCACGAGGCCTGGCCGCCGGTGGTGCTGGCGCCGATGGCCGGCATCACCAATGTCGCTTTCCGTTCGCTGTGCCGGGAACAGGGCGGCGGCGTCTACGTGTGCGAGATGATCACCACCCGGGCGCTGGTGGAGCGGATCCCGAAGACGCTCAAGATGATCGAGTTCGGGCCGGACGAGGACTTTCGCAGCCTGCAGCTGTACGGCGTCGACCCGGACGTGACCGCCGCCGCCGTGCGCATGGTGGCCGACAACAACCTGGCCGATCACATCGACCTGAACTTCGGCTGCCCGGTGGCGAAGGTGACCCGCCGTGGCGGCGGCAGCGCGCTGCCCTGGCGGCGCAAGCTGTTCGGGCGGATCGTGAAGCAGGCCGTCGAGGCCGCCGCGCCCTTCGGGATCCCGGTCACCATCAAGATGCGCAAGGGCATCGACGACGACCATTTGACGTACGTCGAAGCCGGCCTGATCGCCCAGGAAGCCGGCGTCGCCGCGGTGGCCCTGCACGCCCGCACGGCCGAGCAGCGCTACTCCGGCGTCGCCGACTGGGATGCGATCGCCACCCTCAAACAGGCCCTCGACGTCCCGGTCCTCGGCAACGGCGACATCTGGGAAGCCGCCGACGCGATGCGCATGGTCGACCACACCGGCGTCGACGGCGTGGTCGTCGGCCGTGGCTGCCTCGGCCGGCCCTGGCTCTTCAAGGACCTGCAGGCCGCCTATCTCGGGATCGAGTCGCAGGAGCTCCCCAACCTCGGCGAGGTCGCCGCGATCATGTCCCGCCACGCCCACCTGCTGGTCGACGCTCTCGGGGACGAACGCCACGGCTGCGCCGACTTCCGCAAGCACGTCGCCTGGTATCTGAAAGGCTTCCCGGTCGGCGGCGAACTGCGCCGCGCCCTGGCCATGGTGACGTCTCTGGCCCAGCTCGACGACCTGCTCGCCAAGCTCGAAGCCGACCTCCCCTTCCCCCGCGAATCCCTCGGCCAGCCCCGCGGCCGCATCAACGCCCCGGGCAAGGTCACCCTGCCGTACGGCTGGCTCGACAGCCGCGACGACGACACCGTCCCCGAGGGCGCCGAAATGGAGAACAGCGGCGGCTGACCCGAGCCGGATGCCGGTTAAACGGCTGCGTCGCGTTTCGGATAGCGGGGCCTGATGGTCTTTGCTCGGCATTAAAATATGGGCATGTCTGGAGCGCCGGGGCAGGGGAAGTGCAGGGTTTTCCCCCTGCCCCGGCGGCGCCGGTCAGACGTCGATGTCGTTCTCGATGCGCTTGAGGTGGTGCCGGGACATGGCCAGGTTGGAGCGGTCGCGGCGCAGGGCGACGTAGAGGAACAAGCCCTTGCCCGAGCGGCTCGTGAGCGGCCTGATCAGGTGATACTGCGTGTCGAGGGTGATCAGGATGTCTTCGATCTTCTCGGTGATGTTGAGCATCTCCATGGCGCGGAGCTTGGCGCGGACGACGTCCGTGTTGCCGGCTGCCGCGACTGTCAGGTCGAGTTCCTTGCCTCCGCCGGCGGTGCCGAGAGCCATGCCGCTGGTGTGGTCCACCAGGGCGACGCCGATGGCGCCGTCGATGTCCATGATTTCCTTGAGTGCGGTTTCCATTTCAGCCATGGGACTTCCTCCGTTGGTGGGTTCAGTTGGTGGGAGTGGGCGGCCTCAACGGCCTCGGATGGTGCTTTGCAAGGTGGCCATGGGGGTGCGCCGGGCCAGGGGAGCGGCCTGCGACGGGATGTCCGGGCGGGCCGGGGCGGGGGCCTGAAGGACGAGGCTCTTCACCAGCCGGCGTACGGCCCGGCGGGCTTCCAGGTGGACCATGGCCAGGTTCGCGTTGCGGGTCGTGACGAGGGTGAGCAGGGCATTCGGGCCCGCGGTGTACGACGTGATGTAACCGCCGTCGCATTCGACGACCGATTCGCGCAGGTCGCCGTGGTTGACCGCGTGGGCGAAGCGCCGGGCGAGGGCGAGGTGCGCGGCGGCGAGGGCGGCGATGCTGTCGGGTTCGATGCCGTGGGCGTCGTGGGCGACCACCATGCCGTCGGTGGTGGCGAGGACACTGCCGGAGAGCTCGGGCAGCCTCGTGCGGAGGTTGCCGAGTTCCTTCAGTACCGCCGGGTCCACCGTCATCCTCGGGGACTCCTTCCTGATGGGGATCGCGCCCGCGAGCCGGGCGGTAGGGACCGGGCGGCACGAGCGGGGAGGAGCGCGGGTCACCGGAGGGCCCGCAGCGCCGTGCGAATGCGTTTGAGCAGCACCTCATCGGTGCCGGGGTGGGGCTGCGGGGGCTCGGCGGCGATCTCCTTGGGGAGCTTCGCGCCCGGCTTGCGCCGATCGAGCCGGGGACGTTCCGCCGGTGGATCGCCCGATGTGGACACAGGGGGAGCGGAAGTAGCGACCGCGGCGGGAACAGCGGCACGGGTGGGGTCGCCGTCGAGGGGGACGTCGATGGAGAGGTCGATGGAGACGCCGGCCGCGGGGGATTCCGGGGCGGCGTGCCGGTGGGCGGGGGCTGATGCGCCTCGCATGCGCGGCAGGCGTACAAAATCGGGATTGTCGGTGGCACGGGCCTTGGGTTGCTCGATCAGGCCGAGTGCCGCGAGCCTGCGCAGCTCCTGAATGGTCGCGAAGCCGGCACGGCCGAGCAGTTGTGCCAGGTCAGCCGGGGTGCGCTGGCCATCGGCGTGCACCAGCAGCTCCCACTGCGCGGCGGTCAGCGTGACCCGTTCGCGCGGCGGGCGGGGGACCGGGATGACCGCGGCGGTGTCGATCCGGGGGTTGGCGATGATCTCGTTGAGCAGGCGGATGCGGCGCCCCGACTCCCGGTTGAGCGCTGCAGCGTCGATGCTGACCACGTCGCCGAGCCAGTGGCGTACGCCCTCGTGGAAGGCCGCCGTGCCCGCGGCGAGCGCGAAATACGCGGCGTCGTAGGTGGCGCCCAGCACACACAGTTCGAGTTCGCCCTGGGTGAGGTGGCCCTGGTCCAGCAGCAGCCGCCCGACCGAGGCCTGCGCACTGCCCGCGTCCAGCGCGGCCTGCCAGGTCCGGGCCGCCAGCCGGCCGGACGCGGTGAGTAGTTCGCCGACGCCCGGGGCGGCCGCCGACTCGGCGTACGTCACCTGACCCTCGGCCAGATAGACGGTGCCCCCCGGCGTACCACCGACCACCAGGGCACCGGTCCGCCGTTCGCCGGCGACCCGCGTGAGCAGGCTGCCGGGGCCGGGGGACTTCGCGGGCGTCACCTTTGAGCTCCTTTTCCGTGTGGCTTCGCGAGTCGGGCTTCAGGGATCAGACGACGAGCTGCTCGGCGAGCGTCTGCATGCGCCGGCGAGCCACCGCGAGGTTGCCGCGGAGCCGGTCCAGCCACACATAGAGCACCAGCCGGCTGTCGAAGTCGGTCGGGACGAGCCGCAGCAGGTGGTATCCCCCCGCGGTCGTGATGATCAGGTCCTCGAGCAGGTCGTGCGGTACGGCCGAGACGAACAGCGACCGGCTCTGCGCCGCCTGTACGACGTCCGCAGTTCCGGCGGCCGCGGCCTCGTGGTCCTCGTTCGGTGCGGCTCCGGTCATGGCGACCGGGAAGCCGGTGGTGTAGTCGACGATGCTGGCGCCGATCGCGCCGGGGATCGCCATGGCCTCCTGCAAACACTTCTTGACCCCGGGCACGTCACTCCTCAGCCGAGGTAACCTCCGTCACAATGGGCCATCCTGCGGCCACGCAGAGATCGAGAGTCGCACCCGCTGTGCGTCAAATATTTAGATCCCTGGCAGGCCGGAACTTCGGGGCGCCGCACGATCCGTACGTTGTTTCCCCGGTGGTGCGACCGTGGGTTGCGCGTAACATGATCGCCACTTTCGATGGCGTCTCAGGGGAGGTTCGCGCTATGCCGAGTAGCTGGGAACAGGTCGTCGTCGACGCGGAGGATCCCGCCCGGCTGGCCCGCTGGTGGGCGGAGGCGCTCGGGTTCGTGATCGTGCACGAGGAGCCCGATGAGGTGGAGATCCGGCGCACCCCGGACACGCTGCCCGGCCTGCTGTTCGTCCCGGTTCCCGACGCCAAGACGGTCAAGAACAGGCTGCACCTCGACCTGCGCCCGGACGATCAGGAAGCGGAAGTCGAGCGGCTCGTCGACATGGGTGCGCGACCGGTCGATATCGGTCAGCACGATGTCGGCTGGGTGGTTCTCGCCGACCCGGAGGGCAACGAGTTCTGCGTACTGGCGGCAAAGGCCTAGACGGTGAACTGACCGATCAGGCGCTGAATGTCGGAGGCGGCGGCGCTGACCTGCCCGGCCGAGTGCCGGGTCGTGTTCGCGCCCTCCGCGGTCGCGCCGCTCGACGCCGTGATCCCGGTGACCGTGCCGCTGATCTCGTTCGCCGCGGCGGAGATGTCGCTGACGTCACGGGCCATCAGCTCGGTCGTGGCCGACTGCTGCTCGACGGCGGCGGCGATGGTCCGCTGGCCGTCGTCGATCGACGTGATGACCTCGGCGATCTCGTCGATCGCTCCGGCCGTACGCCCGGTCATGTCCTGAATGGCAGTGATCTTGGCAGTGATGTCCTCGGTCGCCTTCGCGGTCTCCTGCGCCAGCTCCTTGACCTCCGTCGCCACGACCGCGAAGCCCTTACCCAGCTCGCCGGCGCGGGCCGCCTCGATCGTCGCGTTCAGGGCCAGCAGATTCGTCTGCTCGGCGATGCCGGTGATCAGCCGCACGATGTCGCCGATCTCCCGGCTCGCCTCACTCAGCGTGGCCACCAGCGCCGCCGTCCGCGTGGCGTTCTGGCTCGCCTGATTCGTCGTCACCGCGGCGTCCGACGTCTGCCGGGCGATCTCGCGGATCGACGCCGACAACTCCTCGGTCGCGGTCGACATCCCGGTCACCGAGTCCGACACCTGCCGGGCCGCGCCGTCCGCCGTCCGCGCCTGCGACGACGTCTGCTCGGCCGACGTGTCCAGCCGCCCGGCCAGTTCCTGCAGGTCACCACTGGCGGTGGTGAGGGTGCCGACGCTGCCCGCGGTCGCGGCCACCGTCGTGCGGATCGCGCCCAGCGCCTCGTTCAACGCCTCGGCCATCTCGCCCAGTTCGTCCTTGTTGACCACTTCGGCGCGTACGGTCAGATCCTTGTGGGCCGCCGCCCGCAGTGACGTCAGCATCTGGGCCAGCGGCCGCCGGACCGCACGCAGCGTGAGCCAGGCCGCACCGGCCGTCAGCGCCGCACCGAGCAGACCGGCGATCAGAATCAGCCACGTGCTGGTGTCACCCGCGGCACTGCCCCGCGCGTTGGCGTCACTCACCGCATCGAGCATCGACTCGTCGATCGCGCCGAGCGTCTCCTCCAGCGCATTGAACTTCACCAGAAAATCGGGCAGCTGAGCCACGGCCGCGGCATGATCGCTCTCGGCGAGTGCCACCAGGGCTTTCGCAGCCTCACCGTACGCGACCACGTCCGGCCGCACCTGCGCGTAGCGCCCGGTCAGCGACGCGGGAGCCTCCTTGGCAGCCAGGTCGTAATTCTCGACCAGCGTCGTGACGTTGTCGGACACCCCGTCGACGCCGTACGCCTTCCGCTGCTCGGCGGTCGTCGCGAACATCGCGGACATGACATCGGCGCGCAGGCCGTCGTGCATCATGTCGGCATTCCACTGATGGCTCATTCCGTCACTGATGACGGCAATATCATCGGTAGCGGCATCCTGCCGAGAAGTTCCCACCGTGGCAACGGCGCCGACCAGTGCGACCGAAGCCACCCCGATAGCTGCCATGGCGACCAGCCGAGTCCCGATCTTCACAACAATGTCATCGGCATCACACCCCCGAACCTTAAGGTTTGATCCATGTCGCGGTCCCCGGAACGTTTCGCCGCGTCGCGGTCCTCCGAACGTTTCGCCGCGTCGCGGTCCTCCGAACGTTTCGCTGCCGAGCCGGCCAAGGACAGCGGTTACGGGCGTACCCAGTTCGAACGCGACCGGGCCCGGGTGCTGCACTCCGCCGGGTTCCGCCGCCTGGCGACCAAGACCCAGGTGCACACGGCGGGCGTTGACGACTTTCTGCGTACGCGGCTCACGCACTCGCTCGAAGTCGCCCAGATCTCCCGCGAGATGGGCTCCCGGCTCGGCTGCGACCCGGACGTCGTCGACGTCGCCGGCCTGGCCCACGACATCGGCCACCCGCCGTTCGGTCACAACGGGGAAGCCGCGCTCGACGACGTCGCCCAACCCTGCGGCGGCTTCGAAGGCAACGCCCAGACCCTACGCGTACTGACCCGCCTGGAAGCCAAGGTCGACGGCGCCGGTCTCAACCTCACCCGCGCCTCACTCGACGCGGCCTGCAAATATCCCTGGCTCCGCCGCCCCGGCGAGCGAAAATTCGGGGTCTATCAGGACGACCTCAAAATCTTCGACTGGGTACGCGAAACCGCGCCGCCCGGCGACCAGAAATGCCTCGAAGCGCAGGTCATGGACTGGGCCGACGACGTCGCCTACTCCGTGCACGACGTCGAGGACGGCATCCACGGCGGCTACCTCTCCCTGCAACCCCTGATCCGCGACGCCGACGAGCGGGCAGCGCTCTGCGCCGACGTCGCCGAGACCTACTCCACCGAATCCGCCGCCGACCTCGGCGAAGCCCTGGACCTTCTCCTCGCCGACGAACTCGTCCTCGCCGTCGGCGACTACGACAGCTCCTACCGCGCCCAGATCGCCCTCAAACGGATGACAAGCACCCTCACCGGCCGCTTCGTCGCCTCCGCCGTCGGCGCCACCAGCAGCCGCCACGACCAGCAACCGGTCCGCCGCTACGACGCCGACCTCATCGTCCCCCGCACCGCCCGCAACCAGTGCGCCCTGCTCAAGGGAATGGCCCTGCGCTACGTGATGCGAGCCCGCGCAGCCGAACACTGGTACGACCAGCAGCGCGAGATCCTCACCACTCTGGTGGCGGAACTCTGCCGCCGTGCCCCGGACCATCTCGACCCCATGTTCGCCGCCATGTGGCACGAGGCCTCGGACGACGTCGCCCGCCTCCGCGTGATCGTGGACCAGGTCGCCTGCCTCACCGACCCCGCCGCCGTCGCCTGGCACCGGACCCTCGTGGCAGCCGACCGCTGAGGCGAGGCAGTATGTAGCCGTGGCGGGCAGGGTCAAGGACGAGGACATCGCGCTGGTCCGCGACCGGACCTCGATCGCGGACATCATCAGCGAGACCGTAACGCTGCGCTCAGCAGGCGGCGGCAACCTCAAGGGCCTGTGCCCCTTCCACGACGAGAAGACCCCGTCGTTCACGGTCTCCCCTGCTCGAAACGTGTATTTCTGTCTCGCGGGTGAGACCCGGGTCCTCACCGATCAGGGTGTCCGGCCGATCCGCGAACTCGCAGGTGGGCGCCACCGCGTCATCACCACGCACGGACGATTCGTCGAGGCGCCGTTCCTCTCCTTCGGCGACCAGCCGGTCGTGCATCTCAAGCTGAGCCGCAACGGCCAGAAGAAGACGATTCGCACCACGACCAACCATCGCTGGTTCATCCGCAGCCGCAGCAAGGGCGTGGAGAAGCGACTCGAACGCACCACGGCGGAGCTCAAGAAAGGCGACGGTCTAGCCCACGTCTTCCCCCGGGCCCTGGCCACCCGCGACGGCGGCCACCATCTGTCACCCTCGCCGTTCGGCATTGCCCGGGGCATCGTGTTCGGGGACGGCACGGTGCTCAACAAGGGCAGCGTGGCGCTGCTCTACGGGGACAAAGACCGGGACCTCCTGAAGTGGTTCCCGCTCAACGAGACGTATGCCTCCGAAGGCCGCATCACGGTCACAGACATGCCGGCGTACTTCAAGACTGATCTGCCGCCGCTCACCGAGTCGCTTTCGTATCTCTACGGCTGGCTCGCGGGCTACTTCGCCGCGGATGGTGATGTCGCGGCAGACACCTGCATCTCTCTGAACTCGGCCCACCGGGAAAATCTCGAATACGTCCGTGACCTCTGCACCCGGATCGGTGTCGGCACCTACGGCATCAGGGAGTACACCCGGACCGGCTTCGCGGACGTCGAGCGCCCGGACGGCACGGTCGGCTACACCGGGCCGATGTATCGCCTGACGCTGATGGGTGAGGACATTCCGGAGGAATTCTTCCTCATCCAAACTCATCGCGATCGCTTCGTGGCCGGGCGTAAGAAGTTCGAGCGCCGGGGCTGGGTGGTCGAGGGGATCGAGGATCACGGGGAGGTCGAAGAGGTCTTCTGCCCGGTCGTCGACGGCACCCACGCCTTTGTGCTCGAGGACAACATCCTCACCGGCAACTGCCACGGCTGTGGGGCGGGCGGGGATGCGATCAAGTTCCTCATGGATGCCGAGCATCTGACGTTTGTGGAGTCGCTGGAGCGGCTGGCTTCGAAGTCCGGGATTCAGCTTCGGTATGACAGCTTCGGCGACAACCGCGAGGGTGGGCAGCCGCGGCCGCAGGCGGGGCAGAAGCAGCGCCTTATTTCCGCGCATGCCGCTGCCGCCGAGTTCTACCAGGATCAGCTCGGTAAGGCCGGGGCGCGGAAGGCGCGTGAGTTCCTCGCTCAGCGTGGGTTCGGGCGGGACGCTGCGGAGAAGTACGGGTGTGGGTTCGCGCCTGAGGGCTGGGATCTGCTTGCCAAGCATCTTCGGCAGAAGGGGTTCACGCACGAGGAGCTGACCGCGGGTGGGCTTGCCAAGCCGGCTCGGTCCGGGTCGCTGATCGACCGGTTCCGGCGGCGGCTGATGTGGCCGATCCGGGATCTGAGCGGGGACGTCATCGGGTTCGGGGCGCGGAAGCTCTTCGATGACGATGACGGGCCGAAATACCTGAACACGCCCGAGTCGCCGCTCTACAAGAAGTCTCACGTGTTGTACGGCATCGACCTCGCGAAGCGGGAGATGGCCAAGCGGGGGCGGGCGGTCATCGTCGAGGGTTACACCGATGTGATGGCGTGTCATGAGGCGGGCGAGCCGACGGCGGTGGCGACGTGCGGGACGTCGTTCGGGGTGGATCACATCGGGGTGTTGCGGCGGTTGCTGATGGACAGCGACAGCTTCACCGGGGAGATCATCTACACGTTCGACGGGGATGCGGCGGGGCAGAAGGCGGCATTGCGGGCGTTCGAGGAGGATCAGCGCTTTGTCGGGCGTACCTTCATCGCGGTCAGCCCGGACAACATGGACCCGTGCGAGCTGAGGCTGGCCAAGGGTGATCTTGCCGTGCGCGACATGATCGCCAGGCGGGAGCCGCTGGTGGACTTCGCGCTGCGGCAGACGCTGGGCCGTTTCGATCTTGACACGGTCGAGGGGCGGGTCGATGCGATGCGCAAGGCCGCGCCGCTGGTCGCCAAGATCAAGGACAGGGAGAAGCGCCCGGAGTACGCCCGCAAGCTCGCCGGTGACCTCGGCATGGACCTGGATCCGGTGCAGCGCGCGGTAGCCCAGGCGATGACGCCCGACGCTCCGGTGGCCGCCCAGCGGCGGGCGCCGGACAGCCCGCAGCGGCAGGTCGAGCGGGAGACGCTGAAGCTGGCCCTGCAGTTCCCGGTGCTGGCCGGGCCGATGTACGACACGACCGAGCCCGAGTCGTACGGTGATCCGGTGTTGCGCAGTATCCGTATGGCGATCGCCGCGGCCGGGGGGACGGCCTCCGCGACCGATGGTGTGGTCTGGATCGAGGCGGTGCGCGACGCCTGTGACGACCTCGGTGGCAAGGCGCTGATCAACGAGCTGGCGGTCGAGCCGATGCGCATCGACGGCGAGGCCGACCTGAGGTATGTGCAGATCACGCTGGCCCGGCTGCAGGTCGGGTCGGTCACCACCCGGATCAAGGATCTGAAGTCCAAGGTGCAGCGGCTCAACCCGGTCGCGCACAAGGACGAGTATCTTGCTCTTGCCGGTGAACTCTTCTCCCTCGAGCAGCACGCCCGTGCGCTGCGCGACCAGGCAGCAGGTGCCCTGTGATGAAACTGTTCCGCCGCCGTCCGAAGCTGCCCGCCGACAGGACGCCGGCGTTGGAGCCCGATGAGCGCGTTCTGTGCTGGGCCCCGTCGGCCGACGACGCCGTGCTGGTCGCGACGAATCGTGGTCTCTGGCTGCCGGACGGCACCCGGCTCGGCTGGCACGAGATCCACAAGGCGGCGTGGTCAGGCCGGGAGCTGATGGTCACGCCCGCGGAGATCGCCCAGCAACGCAATGGGTACGTCGTCCTGGTCGACGCTCCCGTGATCGGGTTCCTCCTGCTCGAGCCGGGGGAGTTGCCGGACCAGGTGCGGGCGCGGGTCACGCGCTCTGTCGCGTACACATCGCATCATCCTCTTCCGCCCGAGGGTGGCGTGCGCGTTGTCGGACGGCGGGTCAGTGGTGTGGACGGTCTGACCTGGTCGGTGCGGTACGACGCCAAGACCGCCGTCGACGCCGATCCCATTGTTGAGGTCACCGATGAGCTGGTGGCCTCGGCGCAGGACGCGACGACCCCGCCGGCGTAAAACCACGCGATTTTTGTCAGACCCCCTGGCTAGGGTCTGGCTTGTGACTCTCATTCACGCCCGAGGGCTGGTCAAACGCTTCGAGGGCTTCACCGCGGTCGACGGGATCGACGTCGACGTGCAGCCCGGTGAGGCGTTCGGTTTCCTCGGTCCCAACGGTGCCGGTAAGAGCTCCACCATGCGCATGATCGGGTGCGTCTCGCCGCCGACCGGTGGGGAGCTGCGCATCCTGGGCATGGATCCGGTGCGGGAGGGCCCGAAGATCCGGGCCAGGCTCGGCGTGTGCCCGCAGCTCGACAACCTCGACCTGGAGCTGACGGTCCGGGAAAACCTGACGACCTACGCGCGGTTCTTCGGGATCCCGCGCAAGGTGGCCCGGGCGCGCGCCGACGAGTTGCTCGACTTCGTGCAGCTCACCGAGCGGGCCGACAGCAAGGTCGAGCCGCTGTCCGGTGGCATGAAACGGCGGCTGACGATCGCCCGGGCGCTGGTCAACGAGCCGGAGATCGTGCTGCTCGACGAGCCCACCACGGGCCTCGACCCGCAGGCGCGCCACCTGGTCTGGGAGCGGCTGTTCCGGCTCAAGCAGCAGGGCGTGACCCTCGTGCTGACCACGCATTACATGGATGAGGCCGAGCAGCTCTGCGACCGGCTCGTGGTGATGGACGGCGGCAAGATCGTCGCGGAGGGTTCGCCGCGCGCGCTGATCGACCGCTATTCGACCCGCGAGGTGGTGGAGCTGCGCTTCGCCGCCGAGTCGCAGGAGCCGTTCGCCAGCAAGCTCGACGGCATCGGCGAGCGCGTCGAAGTGCTTCCCGACCGCATCCTGCTCTATGTGGAGCACGGCGACGAGGCGGTGGCCGAGGTGCAGGGCCGTGCGCTCAGCCCGGCCGGCGTGCTGGTGCGCCGCAGCAGCCTCGAGGACGTCTTCCTGACCCTCACCGGCCGGACGCTGGTGGACTGAGATGTTCTACGTCCTCGAGTATTACCTGATCAACTATCGCCGGGTGTGGCGCGGCAGCGTGCTGTCCTCGTTCATCCTGCCGCTGCTCACGATGCTCGGCTTCGGCGTGGGCGTCGGCGCCTATGTCACCGGCGGTGTCGAGGGTGTGCCCTATCTGGACTGGATGGTCCCCGGGCTGATCGCCTCGACGGCCCTGCAGGTCGCGGTCGGCGAGTCCACCTGGCCGGTCATGGGCGCGTTCTCCTGGGACCGGCTCTACTACGCGCAGGCCGCGGCGCCGCTGCGGGTCACCGACATCCTCGACGGTCACCTGATCTTCGTGGTGCTGCGCACGCTGCTCAGCTCGGCGGCGTTCCTGGCGATCGCCGCGGCGTTCGGCACCCTGCACTCGTGGTGGGCCCTGCTGACCCTGCCGATCGCGGCGCTGGTCGGCCTCGCCGTGGCCACCCCGACGTTCGCCTACTCAGCGACCATCACCGTCGACAGCTACCTGTCGATCCTCTACCGGTTCGGCGTCATCCCGATGTCGTTGTTCTCGGGCGTCTTCTTCCCGGTGGAGTCGCTGCCGGTGCTGTTCAAATGGGTCGCCTACGTCTTCCCGCTCTGGCACGCCGTCGACCTCAGCCGCGCCGCGACCCTCGGCGTCGCCCCGGCCTGGTCAACCGCCGGGCACCTGCTCTATCTGGCGTTGTGGGTGGCCGCGGGCTGGCTCCTGGCACTACGCCAATTCCGCCGCCGGCTCGTGCTGTGAGGAACCCCTGATGGTCACCCTGGTCCTGCCCCGCCTCATCTCCTACGAGGGCGCGGCCCGCCGCTCCGGCTACGTCGTCGAACGCAACGCGGCAACCCTCAGCCGTTCCTACTGGCTCGTGATGATCTCCGGCTTCCTGGAGCCCGTCCTCTACCTCTTCTCCATCGGCCTCGGCGTCGGCTCCCTGGTCGGCGATCTCACCCTCCCCGACGGCCGCGTCATCGAATACGCCGCGTTCGTAGCCCCGGCCATGCTCGCCTCGTCCTCGATGACCGGCGCGCTGTCCGAGACCACCTTCAACTTCTTCGGCAAAATGAAGTTCCGAAAGCTCTACGACGGCATGCTCGCCACCCCCATCCGCCCCATCGAGATCGCCCTCGGCGAGCTCGCCTGGGCCATGGCCCGCGGCAACATCTACGCCGCCGCCTTCCTGGTCATCATGGTCGCCATGGACCTCACCACCCCCGCCCGCGCGGTCCTCGCCTTCTTCGCCGCCATCCTCGTCGGCTTCGCCTTCGGCGGCCTCGGCATGGCCCTCTCCACCTACATGAAAAGCTGGCAGGACTTCGACATCGTCGTCTCCGTCCAATTCACCCTCTTCCTCTTCTCCGGCACCTTCGTCCCCGCCACGGCCTACCCAGCGGCGCTCCGCTGGCTGGTGGAGGCCACCCCCCTCTACCGCGCCGTCGACCTCATCCGAGCCCTGACCACCGGCAGCGCAGGCTGGTTCCAACTCCTCGACATCGCCTACCTCCTGGCCGCCCTCGCCCTCGGCCTGACCATCGCCGGCCGCCGCATGGGCAAACTCCTCCTGAAGTAGCCCACCCACAGACCGACCCCGTACACCTTCCCCGGCGTGCGGCGCGCGGCGTGCGGCGTGCGGTGTGCGGCGTGCGGTGTGCGGTGTGCGTAGTTGGCTTGTGGGGTGCGGCACCGGCTTCTCCCGGCTCGGGGTCCGCGGCCCGCGGCGCAGGCTGATGGGGTGCGGCACCGGCTTCTCCCGGCTCGCGGCCAGCGGCATCGACTCGCGGTACCGGTTCGGGGCTCGCGGTCCCGGCTCTCGGTTCACGGCCTGCGGCCCCGGCCCCCGCGCCTGCGGCCCCGGCCCCCGCGCCTGCGGCCCCGGCCCCCGCGCCTGCGGCCCCGGCCCCCGCGCCTGCGGCCC
>NZ_BOMN01000107.1 GCF_016862215.1 Winogradskya humida | reverse complement strand
CGCCTGCGGCCCCGGCCCCCGCGCCTGCGGCCCCGGCTCCCGCGCCTGCGGCCCCGGCTCCCGCGCCTGCGGCCCCGGCTCCCGCGCCTGCGGCACCGGCTCCCGCGCCTGCGGCACCGGCTCCCGCGCCTGCGGCACCGGCTCCCGCGCCTGCGGCACCGGCCCCCGCGCCTGCGGCCCGCGGTGATGGCTCCCTGCATGCGGCGTGCGGTTTTTTGCATCGGCCGTGGCACGCAGTGTGCGGCGACGGCTCCCGGTGTGCGGTGTGCGGTGTGCCGCTTTCTGCAATGGCGTTCGGTCCGTGGCGAGCGGCTTGCGGCGCCGGCTGCCTGCGCGATGATCACGGTATACGGATCCGTGAGACCGAGGCGTTTCTGATGTCGATGCTTGATGACGCAGGCGTGGATACGTTCAGGGTGACTGCGGCTGCGGTCCGGACGACTGTCGAAGTGTTCCGGGTGTTCGCTGTGTTGCCCGTTGATGGGACGGCGCCGTCCGAGGAGGACGGTGAAGGGGTGCTGGCCCAGTTCGGGGAGGGTGAGCGGGGGTTCTCGGCGGACCTCACGCGGCAGTTCATCGAGGCCGGGGGTGGGGACGCGCGGATGTGGCAGCTGAGTTGTGGCTTCTGCTGGGCTCCCGGCGCGTGGGCCGAGATGGTGCCGGCGGGTTACCTCTGGTCGTTCGGGAGGGACTTCGATGAGTTCTTCGCTGACGCCATGGCCCTGCCCGGGTGGGCCTGGGCGCTCGAGGGCCGGGAAACGCCCCGGGAACTCACGATCGCGCTCACCGAGGTCTGAGCCCGGGGGCATGAGCGCAGGGGTCTGAGATGTAGGGGTCTGAGATGTAGGGGTCTGAGATGTAGGGGTCTGAGATGTAGGGGGTTGTGCTCAAAGGGCTGAGCCCAGAGTCCGCCTTCAAAGGGCTTCGCCCAGGGCCCGCTCCTAGGAGGTCGGAGCTTGAGGGCTGCGCTCAGAGGGTTGAGCTCGAGGGCTGCGCTCAGGGGGTTGAGCCCAGGGCCCGCGTTCAGGGGTTGAGCTCGAGGGCTGCGCTCAGGGGGTTGAGCCCAGGGCTCGCGTTCAGGAGGTTGAGCTCGAGGGCTGCACTCAGGGGGTTGAGCACAGGGCCCGCGGTCAGGGGGTTGAGCTCGAGGGCTGCACTCAGGGGGCTGAGATCAAGCGCCGGCCACGCCGAGGGTGAAGCCGGGGCGTTTGCCGAGTTGGAGTTCGGCGGCTGCGGCGTTGCGGCGGAGGCGGGTGGCCTGGTCCTGGAGGGCTTTGGCGCCGGGTTCGCTGAGGCGGTAGTAGCGGCGGAGGCGGCCTTCGATGGCTTCTTCTCGGTCGACCTCGATCATGCCCTGCTCGGCCAGGCGGTCGAGGGCGCCGTAGAGGGTGCCGGGGCGGAGGTTGACGTCGCCGGCGGAGAGGGTGGTGACGGATTGGATGACGCCGTAGCCGTGGAGGGGTTGGGCTGCTAGGGCGGTGAGGATGAGGAAGGTCGGTTCTTGCATGGGGCCGATATTAAGTCCGGCACCATATAACGTCAACCGTAGTATGTGAGCCAAATGGCGGACCTGGGGTTAGAGCTGCGACATGACGGGCATCACCTGCTCAGGCCGTACGTGAGGGCCTGTGGTGACGATTCGATGTGTAGTGCCCCTGGAGGGATCCCCGATTATGAAGCTCCGGCACGAAGACGACAAAGATGGCGCTCACGCTGCCGGAGCACGGGATGCCGGCGGTAAGGGCCACGACATCGATGCGACGGCGACCACGCGGACCGGTGAGGACAAGGACTACAACCTTGACGCGCCGGACCCGAAGGCCGGCCCGGACAGCCCTGCCCAGCTGCACGGTAAGGGCATTTTCGCGGCGCTGAAGCGGACGTTCAAGCAGTTTTCCGAGGACAACATCTCGGACTGGGCGGCGGCGCTGACCTATTACGGCGTGCTGTCGATCTTCCCCGGCGCACTGGTGCTGGTCTCCATCCTTGGCCTGCTGAGCAAGGACGGGAAGGAGACCGTCACCGAGACTCTGAACCAGGTTGCCCCGGATCAGATCAAGGACCTGGTCAACCAGGTGGTCGGTCAGGTGTCGGACTCGGGGACGGCGAGCTTCGCCGCGATCTTCGGTCTGGTGCTGGCGTTCTGGTCGGCGTCGGGATACATCGCCGCGTTCATGCGGGCGTCCAATGCGATCTACGACGTGCCCGAGGGCCGGCCGATCTGGAAGACGCTCCCGATCCGGGTCGGTGTCACTGCGATCGTCGGCGTGATGCTGATTCTCTCCGCGGTGATCGTGGTCTTCACCGGCAGCCTGGCCGAGGCCGTGGGTGACACGATCGGGCTCGGGTCGGCGGCCGTGACCACCTGGAACATCGCCAAGTGGCCGGTGCTGATCATCCTGGTGAGCCTGATGTTCGCGATTCTCTACTGGGCGTCGCCGAACGCCAAGACCGGTGGCTTCCGCTGGATCAGCCCGGGCGGGATCTTCGCCGTGCTGCTCTGGGTCGTGGCGTCCGGTGGGTTCGCGCTCTACCTGGCGTACTTCGCCAACTACAACAAGACGTACGGCACGCTCGGTGGTGTCATCGCGTTCCTGGTCTGGCTCTGGATCACGAACATGGCGATCATGCTGGGCGCCGAGCTCGACGCCGAGCTGGAGCGCGGCCGGGCGATCGCCGCTGGTCACGACCCTGACGACGAGCCGTTCCTGCAGCTGCGCGACGACCGCAAGCTCAAGAAGGGCAGCGAGCAGGGGTTGAGTACGAACTAGCAGCAGAACGAAAGCGGCGGGCGACCACACAGGTCGCCCGCCGCAACCATGTCAGACCTCGACGGGCGCCAGCTCCGGAAGGACAGCAGGCGTGGCCGCGGGAGGTGCGACCCGCTTGGCGGCGGGAACCAGCAGCGCCACCAGGAAGGCGGCGGCCCCGGCAGCCGCGAGGAGCAGGAACGCGATCGTGTAGCCGCTCTCGGCGGGCAGTCCGGCGGCGGAGGCGGGCAGTCCGGCGGCGGAGCCGGGCAGTCCGGTGGCGGCGGCCGGGTGGCTGGTGATGACGGCGCTGACGACGGCTGTGCCGATGGACGCTCCGACCGTACGGATATTGGTGTTCATGCCGCTCGCCGTGCCGGTCTGGTGCGGCGGCACCGCCTGGACGATCAGGTTGATCAGCGATGAGTAGACCAGGCCGAGCCCGATCCCGAAGACCGCGCCGCCCACCGCGACCGCCCATTTCTCGTCGTGCCGCAGCGCGAACGCCAGGCAGGCGAGGGTGCCCAGGCCGGCGCCGATGAGCAGCTGTGCCTTGCTGCCGGCCCACCGCGAGAGCGGTCCGCTGAGCGAGCCGAAGACGGCCATGGCGACCAGCATCGGCAGCATGAGCAGCCCGGCGCCGGTGATGTCCTCGCCGAATCCGTAGCCGGTGGAAGCCGGCACCTGCATGAGCTGCGGCAGGAAGGCGAAGACGCCGAACATCGCGGCGCCGAAGAGCAGGGCGACCAGGTTGGTGGTCCAGACCGCGGGCAGCCGCATCATGCGCATGTCGATCAACGGGTTGGCCGACCGCAGCTCAGCGACGAACCATCCGGCAAAGAGCACAAGCGCGACAACAAACAGTCCGACGGTACGCCCGGAGCCCCATCCCCACGCGGTCGCTTTACTGAGTGGGAGCAGAAGAGCGACGAGCCACCCCGAGAGCAGTGCCGCCGACAGCCAGTTGACCTTGCCGGGGGTGCGCACGGGTGAGGCGGGGACGACGCGCCAGGCGAGCACCCCGACGAGGACGACCACGATCATCGGGATCCAGAACAGCCAGCGCCAGTCCAGCGCGCCGACGATCGGGCCGGCGAGCACGATGCCGAGGCCGCTGCCGCTGGCGATGACGGCGGCCAGCACCCCGACCGCGGAGGCGACCCGGGCGGGCGGGAACTCGTCGCGGATGATGCCGAACGAGACGGGGAAGACGGCGCCGCCGAGGCCCTGGATGATCCGGGCGACGATGAGCACGCCGATGTTAGGGGCGATCGCGGCGAGCAGGCAGCCGACGGCGATCGCGGCGAGCGCGACCAGCAGCGTGCGGTCCTTGCCGAGCATGTCGCTGATCCGGCCCATCAGCGGGGTCGCGACCGAGGCGGAGAGTAACCACGCGGTGAGCACCCAGGTCACGGTCCCGGCGCTCGTGTGCAGGTCCTGCTGGATCGTCGGCAGCACCGGCGTCACCAGCGACTGCATCAGTGAGAAGGCGGCCGCGGCGGCCGCGAGCACCGCAAACGTGATCCGCGGCGAGCTCTGATAAAGTCGAGGCATGCCTCCACCTTAGCGGAGGTATGCCTCCGGTTCGCAATGCCGGGAGATGTGAGGAGGGTTACCATGACCGAAATGCCGGTGACCGTACGCCGCCCGCAGCGCGCCGACGCCCGCCGCAACTTCGACGCGCTCCTCGCCGCGGCCCGTGACGCGTTCGCCGAGGGCGGCACCGAGGCCTCGCTCGAGGACATCGCCAAGCGCGCCGGGGTCGGCATCGGTACCCTCTACCGCAACTTCCCGACGCGCAAGGATCTCTTCGAGAGCGTCTACGTCGAGGAGATCAACCAGCTCAGCAAGGTCGCCGCCGAGGTGACGGATCTGCCGCCGTGGGACGCGCTGACCACCTGGCTGAAGCGCTTCGTCGACTACGTGGGGACCAAGCGGGCCATCATCGAGGCGCTCAACCGCGAGTCCGACATGTTCAGAGCCTGCCGCGCCACGATGTACGAGGCCGGCGAACCGCTGCTGCTCCGCGCCCAGCAGGCCGGGGAGGTCCGCGCCGACGCCGCCTTCGACGACGTCCTGCGCCTGGTCTCCGGTCTCACCTCGGCGGCGTTCGTCGACGTCGAGCAGCGTGACCGCGTGCTGATGTTCGCATTGGACGGTCTGCGCACGAAGCGATAAACCACTTTTGACTGTGGTGACAAAAGTTTCCTGGGATCAACGAGAAGCTATGGACTACTGCGGCGGAAGGGCCCTAGTGTGACGGCTGTGACACCGCCTGGTTTCGGCGGTGTGAACGGCCGGAGGTGCCCGTGCACAATGTCGACGCCCCGCATCATCGCCTGCTGCGTCTGCTCCGCGACGAAGGCCCGATCTCGCGGGCGGAGCTCGGCGACCGTCTCGATCTGACCCGGCCGCGGCTGCTCGCCGAGGTCGAAAGGCTCGTCGCCGGGGGCTACATCGCGGAGGCCGGTATGGCCGCGTCCCGTGGCGGGCGGCGGTCCACACTGGTCGAATTGCACCCGCGGCTGCGCTTCGCCGCGGTCGACCTGGGTGCGAGCTCCATCGACATCGAGGTCACCAACGGGCGCCTCGAGCCCGTGGCGGCGTACCGCGAGAGCACTGACATCCGGTCCGGGCCGAAAGCGATCCTGCACCGCGTCAGCGAGCTGCTGGAGAAGGCGCGCACCGACGGGGCGTACGACAAATTGGACGCCGTGGGAATCGGCGTGCCCGGCCCCGTCAGTTTCCGCGACGGCGTGCCGGTCTCCCCGCCGATCATGCCCGGCTGGGACCGCTATCCGGTGCGTGAGCTGCTCACCCGCGAGTTCGGCTGCCCGGCCGTGGTCGACAACGACGTCAACATCATGGCGATCGGCGAGCGGCACGGCGGGGTCGCTCACTCGGTCGACGACTTCCTGTTCATCAAGATAGGTACGGGCATCGGCTGCGGCATCCACCTCGCCGGCGACGTCTACCGGGGCGTGGACGGCTGCGCCGGCGACATCGGGCACATCCAGGTCGACTCGCACGGTCCGATGTGCTCGTGCGGCAACGCAGGCTGCCTGGAGGCACTGTTCAGCGGCGCCGCACTGGCCCGCGACGCACTGGCCGCCGCCCGCGCCGGTGACTCCCCGGCGCTGGCCGACCGGCTCGCCACCCGCAAGGCCCTCACCGCCCGCGACGTGGCCGAGGGTGCCGCGGAGGGCGACGTCACCTGCATCCGGCTGATCCGCGACGGCGGCCGCCGGGTCGGCTCGGTGCTCGCCACGCTGGTCAGCTTCTCGAACCCGTCGATGATCGTCATCGGGGGTGGGCTCGCCCAGCTCGGCCACATCCTGCTCGCCGAGATCCGCTCGGTCGTCTACCGGCGATCCCTGCCGCTCGCGACCGGGAACCTGCCGGTGGTGCTCAGCGAGCTGGGCGCGCGGGCCGGCGTGACGGGCGCCGCGGTGCTGGCCAGCGACACGGCCTTCGAGCAGGCGTCATGACCTCCTCCCCGGCAGACGTCGTGCTCAAGCTCGAAGGTGTCGTCAAGACGTTCCCCGGTGTGCGCGCGCTGGACGGCGTGGAGCTGGAGGTCCGCGAGGGCGAGGTGCACTGCCTGCTCGGCCAGAACGGCGCCGGCAAGTCCACGCTGATCAAGGTGCTCGCCGGCGTGCACCACGCGGACGAGGGCAGCATCTCCTGGCAGGGGCAGCCGTTCGCGCCGGCCTCGCCCCAGGCCGCGATGCGCGCCGGGATCGCCACGATCTACCAGGAGCTCGACCTCGTCGATGACCTGTCGGTTGCCGAGAACGCCTTCCTCGGCCACGAACAGAGTCGCGCGGGGTTCCTGCGCCGGCGGACCACTTCCGCGCGTACCCGTGAAATCCTTGCCCGTCTCGGTCATGCCCAGATCCCGCCGCGCCGGCTGGTGCGCTCGTTGCCCGCGGCCGGCAAGCAGATCGTGAGCATGGCACGCGCGTTGTCGCACGACGCGCGGCTGATCGTCATGGACGAGCCGAGCGCCGTGCTCGCCCACGACGAGGTGGAGAACCTGTTCCGGATCATCCGGGAGCTGACGGCGCAGGGCATCGCGGTCATCTACATCTCGCACCGCCTGGAGGAGATCCGCGACATCGGCGACCGGGTCACCGTCCTCAAGGACGGCCGCACCACCGCGGCGAACCTGCCCGCCCGCGACACCCCGACCCGCGACCTGGTCAGCCGCATGACCGGCCGGACCATCGAGTACGTCTTCCCGCCCCGGACCCCCGGCGACGACCGGACCGGGGGCGAGCCGCTGCTGGAGGTCGAAGGCCTGACCCGCGAGGGAGAGTTCGCGGATGCCTCGCTGGCCGTTCGCGCAGGCGAGATCGTCGGCATCGCGGGACTGGTCGGCTCCGGACGTTCGGAACTGCTCGAGACCATCTTCGGCGCGCGCAAAGCGGACGCCGGAACGGTCAAGCTCGGCGGCAGAACGATCAGAAGCATCGGCGCGGCGGTCCGGCACGGCATGGGCATGGCGCCCGAGGAGCGCAAGAGCCAGGCGTTGCTGCTCGACGAGGCCATCTACCGCAACATGACCCTCTCTTCATTCTCCGGGTACGCCCGGAGCGGCTTCACCGACACCTCCAAGGAACGCGCCGCCGCCGCGAAAACCGCCGACCAGCTCGAACTGCGTCCCCGCGACGTGACCCGGCCGGTGCGCACCCTGTCCGGTGGCAACCAGCAGAAGGTCGTCGTCGGGCGCTGGCTGCTCGGCGGCACCAAACTGCTCCTGCTCGACGAGCCGACCCGCGGTGTCGACGTCGGCGCCCGCGCCGAGCTCTACCAGGTGATCCACGACCTCGCCGCCGGCGGTGTGGGCGTGCTGCTGGTCTCCAGCGAGGTTCCCGAGGTGCTCGGCCTGGCCGACCGGGTACTGGTCATGCGCGAGGGCCACCTGATCCACGAAGCACCCGCCGACGAGATCGACGAAGCCACGGTTCTGGACCTCGTGATGGCGGGGTCCCTCCTGGAAGGAGACCCGGCATGACCGACTGCACCGAGCTGCACTCAGCGTTGGCGGCCCGCGGCCGCGACAGTGAGGGCCACGAGGGCATGCCTGAGGGAGGCTCAGCGTGACTGATCAAAGGACGAAGACCGACGTTCCGGCTGATGCTCCCGCGCCGGTGTCCCTGACGAAGACGAGCTGGTGGAAGAGTGACGGGGCGGAGCCCGTACGGCGGAATCTGGGGTTGATCGGGGTTCTGATCGTCCTGGTGTTCATCGGGGCGGTGACGCGGCCGGAGCTCTACGGTGACGCGAGCTGGGTGACCAACAACGTCTGGACGATCCTGCAGCAGGCGTCCGCGATCGGCGTGGTGACCGTCGGGATGACGTTCGTGATCATCGGCGGCGGCATCGACCTGTCCGTCGGCGCGATCATCGCGGTGGCCGGGGTCTGGTCGACGACGCTGGCGACCCAGAGCTACGGCACTGCGGGCATGATCTTCACCGCGATCGTGGTGGGGGTCGTGGTCGGGCTCGTCAACGGCGTACTGATCTCCTACGGCAGGCTGGTGCCGTTCATCGCGACCCTGGCCATGATGGTCGCGGCGCGGGGCTTGGCCGCGCAGATCTCCGGCAAGCAGACGCAGGTCTCGGCGAACTCCACGATCAACGACATCGCGAGTACGAAGATCTTCGGCGTCCCGATGCTCGTCATCATGCTCGCCGTAGTCGTGGCCGGCGGCTGGGTGCTGCTCAACCGCACGACGTTCGGCCGGCGCACCGTGGCCGTCGGCGGCAACCCCGAGGCGGCCCGGCTCGCGGGCATCAACATCCGGCTGCACACCGTGCTGCTGTACGCGCTGTCCGGGCTGTGCTGCGGCATCGCGGCGATCATGCTCACCTCCCAGGCGACCAGCGCGCAGGCCGCCATGGCCAACCTCTACGAACTTGACGCGATCGCCGCGGCCATCATCGGCGGCACCCTGCTCAGCGGCGGACGCGGCACGATCATCGGCGCCCTCTTCGGGGTGCTCGTCTTCTCCACGATCACCAACCTGTTCGCCATCAACAACCTCTCCACCGAGGTGCAGAACATGGTCAAGGGCGCCATCATCGTCGCCGCCGTGCTCGTCCAACAGTTCCGGTACCGCTCACTTTCGCAGCTCTTCTCGCGTACCTAGATCCCGCACCGCTCCTTCCCTTTCGCACCCGCTGGTGGCCCTCGACGGTCGCCGGGTCAAACCTGGGAGAAAACCGATGAACGATCTGTCCCGTCGTCGCATCCTCTTCGGCAGCGCCGCCATCGGCGCCGGCGCCGTCCTCACCGCCTGCACCAGCAACAACGCGGGCGAGAACACCCAGATCAACACCAACAAGGACACCGAGGCGAACCCGAACGCCGCCCCGGGCGAGAAGGTCGTCATCGCGTTCTCCGCCCCCGCCGCCGACCACGGCTGGGTCGCCGCGATCACCAACAACGCCAAGGCGCAGGCCGCCGCGTACAGCGACGTGGAGTTCAAGAGCGTCGAGGCCGGCGCCGACGCGGCCGCCCAGCGCGCCGCCCTGTCCACCCTGATCTCGCAGAAGCCCAGCGTGATCGTGCTGCTCCCGCATGACGGCAAGGAACTCAACGCGGTCGGCCTCGAGGCGATGCGGGCCGGCATCCCGGTGGTCAACCTGGACCGGGCGTTCCCCGACCGCGGCGCGTACCGGCTGCAGATCAAGGGTGACAACTTCGGCATGGGCCTGGCCGCCGGCACGTACATCGGCGAGCAGCTGAAGGCAAAGAACATCAGCAACCCGATCATCGGCGAGATCCCCGGCATCGACTCGCTCGAACTCACCCAGCAACGCTCGGCAGGATTCAAAGAAGCCCTCGGGGTGTACGGGTTCAAGGTCGCCAACCGCCGCCCCGCGGAGTTCACCGCCGACACGGGCCAGCGCGCGGCCACCGAGCTCCTGCAGGCCCTGCCGAAGATCGACGCCCTGTGGAACCACGACGACGACCAGGGCATCGGCGTGCTCGCCGCGGCCAACCAGAGCAACCGCAAGGAATTCCTGATGGTCGGCGGGGCCGGCTCGAAGGCGGCGATCGACGCCATCGTGGCCGACAACACCGTGCTCAAGGCGACGGTCACCTACAGCCCGTCGATGGCGTCCTCGGCGATCTCGCTCGCCCGGCTCATCGGGCAGAAGAAGGGCCTGTCGGACCTGGTGGAACTCGAGGTCCCCAAGGAGATCACCCTCGCCTCCGAGACGATCACCAAGGAGAACGCGGCACAGTACGCGAAGCTCGGCTTCTAGAAGCTCACTCGGCTCTCTGAACGGAGTTCACAAGATGGGGCAGCTGCGGGTCGGCATGGTCGGTCACGCGTTCATGGGTGCCGCGCATTCACAGGCGTGGCGCACCGTCAACCACGCGTTCGACCTACCGCTGTCGGCGCGAATGTCGGTGGTGTGCGGCCGCGACGACCAGCGGGCGGCGGCTGCGGCCGCCAAGCTCGGCTGGGAGTCGCACGCCACCGACTGGCGCCAGGTCATCGCCCGCGACGACCTGGACCTGGTGGACATCTGCACACCCGGTGACACCCACGCGGAGATAGCCATAGCGGCGCTGGCGGCGGGAAAACACGTCCTCTGCGAGAAGCCGCTCGCCAACTCGGTCGCCGAGGCCCGGGAGATGGCCGCGGCCGCCGCCGTCGCCCAGACCCACGGGATCCAGGCGATGTGCGGGTTCAACTATCGCCGGGTCCCCGCGGTGGCCCTGATGAGACAGCTCGTGGCCACCGGGCGCATCGGGACGGTCCGCCACGTACGCGCGGTGTACCTGCAGGACTGGATCGTCGACCCGGAATTCCCCCTGGTCTGGCGGCTGCGCAAGGACGTCGCCGGCTCCGGGGCCCTGGGCGACATCGGCGCCCACATCGTCGACCTGACCCAGTTCGTCACGGGCAACCTCATCACCGCGGTCACGGCCCTGACCGAGACGTTCGTCCGCGAACGTCCTCTCCCGGCTCCGTTCCCGCCGGGCAACGGGTCCGCGGGTTCAGGGCAGGTCACCGTTGACGACGCCGCTCTCTTCCTGGCCCGGCTCGACGGGGGAGCGGTGGCGACGTACGAGGCCACCCGCTTCGCCACCGGCCGCAAGAACGGGCTGCGGGTCGAGCTGAACGGGTCGCTCGGCTCGGTCGCGTTCGACTTCGAGCGGATGAACGAGCTCGAGTTCTACGACGCGACCCGGCCCACCAGCGAACAGGGCTTCAACCGGATCCTGGTCACCGAGCCCGACCATCCCTACATGGCGGCGTGGTGGCCCGCCGGCCATCTGATCGGCTATGAGCACTCCTTCACCCACGAGATCCG
Organism: Winogradskya humida; assembly: GCF_016862215.1. Taxonomy (GTDB): domain Bacteria; phylum Actinomycetota; class Actinomycetes; order Mycobacteriales; family Micromonosporaceae; genus Actinoplanes; species Actinoplanes humidus. The sequence continues at coordinate 29,092 of NZ_BOMN01000107.1, read as the reverse complement.
CGACCTGATCGCCGCGATCGCCTCGAACAATGCCCCCGCACCGTCGTTCGCCGACGCACTCCAGGTCCAACTTGTCCTCGACGCGGTGGAACGCTCGGCCGCCACCTCCGCCTGGGTTCCGGTCGAACCCGAACTCGCCCCCGTCTGACAAACCGCACCCGCCCGCTGCTTCTGCCGCCCGCTGTCCGCTGTCCGCTGTCCGCTGTGAGGCGGCCCCAATTGACTTCTGCCGTCCGTCGCGAGGGCGGGTCCGGTTGCGCCCCGGCCCGTTGGAGCGGGCGGTGGAAAGGCTGCCCGGCTCCGGGCCACCCGGGTTCCGAACCGGAGCCGGTCAGCCTGTTCCGCCCTGCCCGACATGCGCCCAGCCTGCCGCTGCGAGCACGTTCGGGCACCCCGTGTTACCCCAGTGAGCGTTTGCTTCGTGCAAGTGCACGGCGCCCATTCGCACGTGCACGATTCCAGTGCGTGTCCGAGTGTGCAATTGGCGCACGGAGAACGCTCTCCGCGTATCTGTGAACGGGGGGTCGTCTGTCCACTCTGGGCCAGGTCACCGGGGGTGGGAGCATCTAACTACATAAATGTAGTTTGGCCCTGTCGATCATGTTCGGGGAGGTCAGGACGTCGCACGGCCAGTGTGGCCGCTGATCCGGTAGGCAGCCGAGGCTCGTATCCGAGGGCAGCCAACCCACGGATGGAGGCGTCATGGTTACCCGTCGTTCCGCCACGACGGCAGCGGTGACCCGCGGCCAACTGGTCCATACTGGACGCAGCACGAACCGATGCACGTGCATATGCCTTGGTTGCATATGCCTCGGTGACGCCCCGCTCCAGGAGGGATTCTGATGCGTTTGCGCCACCATCGCGGCCGGGTGGTCCATGTGAGTCATGGCACCGATCTCCGGCCCGCGCGAGATCTTACGGACGTCGTCGCTCAGCTCGACGCGTACGCGGATGATGTCCGGTCTCAGCTCGACGCGGACATCCTCGGGGTGAGCCTGTGGCTGCCACCCACCCTCGCCGCCGCCCTCGCCATCGACGGGCGCGCCCGCACCCGGCTGCGTGCCGAACTCGACGCCCGCGGGCTCGAGGTCGTCACGTTGAGCGGGCTGCCCTACGCCGAGGGCGGCGACGAGGGGTCCGGCATTCCCGACTGGAGCAGCCCCGCGCGGCTCGAATACACCCTCGACCTGGCCCGCATCCTCGTCGACCTGCTGCCCGACGACGCTGTCCGGGGAGCGGTGACGACGATCGGCCTGGGGCTGCGGGCAGGGTGGGACACCGCCAAGGAGAAGGCCTGCTCGCGGGTGCTCGGGCGGCTCTCCGGCGGGCTGGCCGAGGTCGCCTGGCAGACCGGGCGCGCGGTCCGGGTCGGGTTCCAGCCCGCACCCGGTTACGTGCTCGACGGGTCGGCCTCCGTCGCCGCCGCCTTCTCCCGGCTCGACAAGGACCGGCTCGGCGTCAGCCTCGACCTGGCCAACGTGGCGTGCACGTGGGAGGACCCGGTCGCGTATCTCGACCGTCTGCACGGAGCCGGCGTCCAGGTCATCCGGGCCACGGTCGCCGCTGCCCTCCAGGCCGCCCATCCCGGCGCCGCGATCGAAGCCCTTCAGGGGTACGTGGACAGCGCGCACCCGCACGCCGTCACCACTCCCGATGACGGCTACGTCGACGACCTCGCCGCCGCTCTGCGCGACATCCCGGCGGGTCCGTGGCGCGTGCAGTGCCACGTACCGTTGGACAGTGAACCACCCGCTCCGCTGACGGCGACGACGGAGATCTGGCGTACGGCAATCGCGCACCTGATGTCCGGTGCACTGCCCGGCACCGAATATCTGGACATCGAGTCGCAGGGAGCCCTGGAGCTCGGAGAGCTCGGATTGTCGCCCCCGGTCGACCTTCGCCTCCCTTGCTGACGCCCTGGGGTGCACCTAGAGTTTGATGTGGCACTGCCGGGACGGCGGGCCCGCCGGGAGGCGCAGACCCGGCACGGCCGCGACGTCCGTCCCTGGCATGCCATCGCCGGCTCCTCGCGCCGGCCCGGAACCCCTTCGTAGCCGTTTACGAACAGGGGAGATGACATGGCGCGACCCATCACGCTCTTCACCGGTCAGTGGGCCGACCTGCCGTTCGAGGAGGTCTGCCGGCTGGCGTCGGAGTGGGGCTACGACGGCCTGGAGATCGCCTGCTGGGGTGATCATTTCGAGGTCGACCGGGCGCTCGCCGAGGACGACTACGTCGACCGCAAACGAGCGGTGCTGGAGAAGCACAACCTCAAGGTCTACGCGATCTCCAACCACCTCGTCGGCCAGGCCGTCTGCGACCACCCCATCGACGAACGCCACCAGGACATCCTGCCGCCTGCCATCTGGGGCGACGGCGACCCGTCAGGGGTACGCCTCCGCGCGGCCGAACGCATGAAGGACACCGCCCGAGCCGCGGCCCGCCTCGGAGTGAAAACCGTGGTCGGCTTCACCGGCTCCTCGATCTGGCACACCGTGGCGATGTTCCCCCCGGTCCCGCCGGCGATGATCGAACGAGGGTACGAGGACTTCGCCACCCGCTGGAACCCGATCCTCGACGTCTTCGACGAGGTCGGCGTCCGCTTCGCCCACGAGGTGCACCCCAGCGAGATCGCCTACGACTACTGGACGACCCGCCGCACCCTCGACGCGATCGGCCACCGCCCGGCATTCGGCCTCAACTGGGACCCGTCCCACTTCGTCTGGCAGGACCTCGACCCGGTCAACTTCATCCTCGAATTCCAGGACCGGATCTACCACGTCGACTGCAAGGACGCGAAGGTCCGCACCGGCGACGGCCGCCGCGGCCGCCTCGCCTCCCACCTGCCCTGGGCCGACCTGCGCCGAGGCTGGGACTTCGTCTCCACCGGCCACGGCGACGTCCCCTGGGAAGACTGCTTCCGCGCCCTGAACGCCATCGGCTACCAGGGCCCGCTCTCGATCGAATGGGAGGACGCGGGCATGGATCGCCTGGTCGGAGCCCCGGAAGCCCTCGCCTTCGTCCGCAACCTGGCCTTCGACGCACCCACGGCGGCCTTCGACGCGGCGTTCTCCACCCGCGCCTGAAAATGCCGGTGGCCCGGTCCCTGGGAGGGGGCCGGGCCACGCAAGCGGCGAATACTTCTACCTCAGTAGGCGCTGCCAGTGCTGTTGTTGGCGCTGCTCGTCGTCAGGTTGGTCGTGGTGTCACCGGACGACGACGTGGTGCTGGCGGAGTGCAGCTTCTCACCGAGCTTGGACTGGTTGAGCTTGTCCTTACCCTCGGTGTACAGCTTGTTGGCCTGCGCCTGGGCTACGCCGGCGGCCTCCTGGACCGTCGGGTGCTCCCACACCTTTTTCGCGTTGGCCGAGATCTCCTCGTACTTCTCCCGGCCGGCACGGCTGCCCAGGACGAAGCCCGCAGCGAGACCCGTGATGAACATGAGCTTTCCGCGCATGGCGGCTCCTTCCGTTCGTGACGCGCGTGCGTCTGACCCCCGACATACCCACCCTGCCACCCGATCATTCGCCCCGGCCCGTATTCGTCCCGGAACCGACTCTTCCGGGAGTGTCGCGGACCCTCCCCAGCGGGCACCCCACGAGTCATGTATTCTTCTTTCCGTCACCACGGCGGCCCGCTCAGGCGGGAAGTTGGGGCGGCGGCACGATCCCCTGTAGCTCAATTGGCAGAGCAGCCGGCTGTTAACCGGCAGGTTATTGGTTCGAGTCCAATCGGGGGAGCGAGCGGGCCGAGGGCCGCTGTATCCGCAGAAAGCGCGGATGTGGCGGCCCTCTCTCTATGTCTGCTACCGGGGGCCGAGCCCCCGGACGCCCCCACGGTGCGGGGGTTGCGCTGGGGCATGTGCGCGCGGGTAGTGCGGCGGGGGTTGCGCTGGGGCATGTGCGCGCGGCTAGTGCGGCGGGGTTGCGCTTGGGGCTTGTTCAGCGGGGTTGCGGTGGGGGCTTGTGCGCGCGGCTAGTGCGGCGGGGGTTGCGCTTGCGGGTGACGTTGTAGTGCTGATCAGGTTGAGTGGGGCGTAGGGCGGTCCAGGGGGCTGTGCCCAGTGGGGCCACTATCCAGCAGGTCAGGGCGCGATAGGTCAGGACCGCGGCGGTCGCGGGTCCGGGGACGCCTGCCCAGGACCATCGTGGCGACGACGAGCCCGGCTTCGATCACTCTGTTGCCGATGGCGGTGAAGGGGATCTGCCTGACCTGTCGCAGCTTTCGGGGCAGGGTGGCGGGCCTGTCGGAACCGGTGGACCCGGCTCTCAGCTGTCGTCGGTGACCGGCGACGGTCCGGGTTGTCGGCGACGGCCGAGTGCGGCGGGTGGGTAGGGCCAGGCCTGTCACTCACGTCACGTCACGTCACGTCACGCCGCGCAGGGCAGCCGCAGCCGCCGCGACCGCCGGGTTCGTCCGCGTCCGCGGAACTGCCGGAAGCCGTAGGCCGCCGATTCGCTCCATCGGCGCCACCGGGCTGGTCGCGGGCGTGGTGATCCTCATCCTGTCCCCGATCCGGGCGCAGGGGTCGGCTCCCGTGATTTCTGGCGGGAGTAGGTGACGTTCCGATCCGGGACGTGAGCTACCACCCCGGTGCCGGTGGTAGCTCCCATCGTCGTCAGCTGAGCTGTTGCCGGACCCAGGAGAAGAAGGCGTTACCCACTCTCGGCCTCACTCCGCCGGAGAGCCGGCAGCTCCTAGACCTGTTCTTCGAGCAGATCACCCGTGCGGAGTACACCGTGCGGCTCCGGTGGCGGCCCGGCATTATCGCCTTCTGGGACAACCGGGCGACCGCTCATCTGACGGCTCTGGACAACGATCATCTCCGGCAACCACGGGTCCTGCACAGGGTGACCATCGTCGGAGACGCTCCGGTCGGGGCAGACGGGTTCGTCTCGCAGCCCGTTCAGGGGGAGTCGTTCGACAGCCCGAAGTCGTGAAGGATTCCGCGGGAAGCGACAGGACGTCGCTTCCCGCGGCCCTTCGCCGTAGTCAGCGGGCTGTATCGCTCTGAAGGTCGCGGAGCTGGATTTCGGCGGTGTTCTGCAGGAAGCTCTGCTGGGACACCGGTACGAGGACCGCGTCGCGGTGGAAGTCCGCGATGGTGGTCGCGCCGCAGCTGATCAACGTTGACTTGAGTTTCACGATGGTGGTGTCCACGTTGTCGTAGAGGGAGCCGGCGTAGGGGACGTAGCCGTCGACGCCTTCCTCGAAGGTCAGCTTCGTGCCGCCGCCGTGGTCGTAACGGGTGACGTTGCGGGCGCGGTTTGATCCTTCGCCCCAGTATTCCTTGAACAGTTGGCCGCCGACCCGGACGATCGGTGCCGGGCTCTCCGCGCAGCGGGCGAAGTATCGGCCGAGCATGACGAAGTCGGCTCCCAGTGCGAATGCCACGGCCATGTGTGAGTCGGTGATCAGGCCGCCGTCGCAGCACAGCGGCACATAGATTCCGGTCTCCCGGGCATAGGCGTCGCGGGCCTCGACGACGTCGATGAGCGCGGACGCCTGGCCCCGGCCGATGCCTTTCTGGTCCCGGGTGATGCAGATGGAACCGCCGCCGATCCCCACCTTGACGAAGTCGGCTCCGGCGTCGGCCAGGTAGCGGAAGCCCCGCCCGTCGACGACGTTGCCCGCGCCGATGCGGACCCGGTCGCCGTAGCGTTCCCGCACGTAGGCGATCGTCTCCGACTGCCAGACGGAGAAGCCGTCGGAGGAGTCGATACAGAGCAGGTCGGCGCCCGCCTCCACCAGCGCCGGAATGCGTTCGCGGTAGTCGCGGGTGTTGACCCCGGCCCCCACGCGGAACCGCTTCTCGGCGTCGATCGACTCGTTGCGGAACTGCTTGTGCAACTCGTAGTCGCGGCGCAGGACGATGGACTGGAGGGCGCCCGTCCCGTCGACGATGGGGAGCACATCGAGCCGGTTGTCCCAGATCAGCGTGTTCGCCTCGGAGAGGGAGACCGTCGGGGGAGCGGTGACCAGGTCCGCGGCGGGCCGCATGCGCGACGCGACGTCGTCGTCGAGGTTGTGCCGGCGCGGGTGGAAGTCGTCGGTAGAGATCAGGCCGATGAACGTGCCGTGGGGTGACCCGTCATCAGTGACCACGGCAACGTCTCGCTCCGCCGACTCGAGGAGGATCGTCACCTCCCCGAGGGTGGCGGAAGGTTTGATGTTGATGTCGGAGAAGCGGAAGCCTGCCTTGTGCCGTTTGACCGCCGTCACCATCGCGGCCTGTTCCTCGACGGTGTTGTTCTGGTGGATGAAGCTCAGGCCACCGCACTGCGCGAGCGCGATGGCGAGCCGCGGTGAGGAGACGGCCCCCATGATCGCGCTGGTCAGCGGTGTTGCCACGGTGATGGGTGAGGGTTCGCCGACCGGGTGCCGGACGAGCGGTACCCCCAGATCGATCTGGTCCGGTGTGCATCCCGCGGTGGTGAGGTTCGGGAGCAGCAGATACTCGCTGAGCGTACGGGAGACCTAGTCGACGATCCGCAAACCGAACTCCTCTCAGATGGAGCGGGCGCGTAGGGCAGCCCAGGAAGTCGCGCCGAGGGGGAGTATCAGCCAGCAGGTGAGGGCTCGGTAGGTCAGGACTGCGGCGGTTGCGGCTGGGGGTGGGCCGCCCAGGGTGGTGAGGGTTACGACCAGGCCGGCTTCGATTACTCCGATGCCGCCCGCCGTGAACGGGATCTGGCGGGCCAGTTGGGCGCCGAGGAAGGCTGCGGCGATTGCGGGGAAGGGCAGGTGCAGGCCTACTGCTCGCAGACAGACCAGGAGGCACAGCAGGTCGCCGAGCCAGTTGAGGATTGCCAGGGTCAGGACGGTGAGCCAGCGGCGTGGGGGTACGGCTGCGGCCAGGGTGGCGGTTTGCCGAATCAGGCGCCGAAGTTTGCCGGCCGTAGTGGTGGGCTCGTCGGAGCCGGCAGCTGGAGGCGGTGAGCAGGCACCGGTGATGGACACCACGGGGCTGGAGTTCGCCGGTGTGGTCGGCCGGGTTCCCTTCAGGCGGCCGGCCAGGATGAGCAGCGCTGTGGCCGCGACCGCTGCGGCGGCTGCGAAGGCCGGGCCGGCGTGGATGAGGGCTTCGCCGGCGTAGAGGAGGGCCAGGCCTGCCACCGATGTCACGCCGCACAGGGCGGTCACGGCTCCCGCGACGGCGGCGTTCGCCCCGCGTTCCCGGAACTGGCGGAAGCCGTAGGCCGCGGCGACCGCTGAGCCGCCGGGCAGGGCCATGGTCATTGCTGAGCGGGTGACGGTGATGGCGATGGCGCGGCGGAGCGGCATGGTCACCCCGAATGCGCTGAGCAGTCGTCGTTCCTGTTCTGCGAACGCGACCAGTGAGGTGCTGTGCAGGGCCACCGCGACGATCAGCCAGAGGGGATCGGCTCCGCGCAGGGCGCTCCACGTCTCGGCGGCGCTCGGTAGGTGCCCGCGCAGGCTGATCAGGGCTGCGCCGGTCGCGACGGCCAGCATCGCCAGCGAGATCCAGAGTTTGCGCCCACCCCACGGGGAGCGCGGAGGCCGGGGCGGTGCGAGGGACGGTTCCTCGTCGCGTCCCGGCGTCAGCAGCTGCCCGTTCACCATGTGAATCCTCCCCGTCGGCGTCTTCGCGGACAGCATCACCGGTGATGGTTAAAGATTTCGTAAGCAGAGGCCCGGTGGTGATTATGCGACGTTCCGCATAATCGCCACCGGGTGGGCCCTACGGCCAGGCGAGGGCCGGAGCGAGGACGGGGAGGGTGGGGCGCCACCAGGGTTCGTTGTCGGTGTACCAGCGGACCGTCGCGGCCAGGCCCTCCGCGAAGGGGACCCGGCAGGTGAAGCCGAGTTCGTCCTGGAGTTTGCGGCCGTTGAGGGCGTAGCGCAGGTCGTGGCCCTTGCGGTCCTCGACGTACGTGATCAGGGTGGGGTCGGCCTGGCAGAGGTCCAGGAGGGCGTCGGTGATCTGGCGGTTGGTGAGTTCGGTGCCGCCGCCGACGTTGTAGATCTCGCCGGGGCGGCCGTCGGTGAGGACCAGGGCCACGGCTCGGCAGTGGTCGTCGACGTGGATCCATTCGCGGATGTTGCGGCCGTCGCCGTAGAGGGGGACGGGGAGGCCGTTGAGGAGGCGGGTGATGAAGTGGGGGATGAGTTTTTCGGGGTGCTGGTAGGGGCCGTAGTTGTTGCTGCAGCGGGTGATGGAGACCGGGAGGCCGTGGGTTCGCCAGTAGGCGCGGGCGATCAGGTCGCTGGCCGCCTTCGACGCGGCGTAGGGGGAGTTGGGGAGCAGGGGCCAGGTTTCCGTCCACGCGCCTTCGTTGATGGAGCCGTACACCTCGTCGGTGGAGACGTGGACGACGCGGGAGACTCCGGCGGCTACGCAGGCGTCCAGGAGGAGCTGGGTGCCGAGGACGTTGGTGGTGACGAAGGCCGCAGGGTCGGTGAGGGAGCGGTCCACGTGGGATTCGGCGGCGAAGTGGACCACGGCGTCGTGGCCGGGGACCACTCGGCGCAGCAGGGCCGGGTCGGTGATGTCGCCGACCACGAGGTTCGCGCCGGCGGGGAGGTTCTCGGGGTTGCCGGCGTAGGTGAGTTTGTCGAGGACGGTGAGGTCGGCTCCGGTCAGGGCGGGGTAGCCGCCGGCCAGGACCGTACGCACGAAGTGGGAACCGATGAAGCCGGCGCCACCGGTGACGAGCAGTTTCATGCCGCGATCTCCACTTCCGTGTCGTCGCCGAGGACCAGGCGGCGGCGGAGGCCGTCGGCGGGGGCGTTGCGGACGCGGGCGCCGCGGCCCAGGACAGAGCCGTAGATGCCGCGGACCTGGGTGACCGCGACGGAGTCCAGGACGATGGACTGCTCGACACCGGCGCCGCGGAGCTGGCAGTTGCGGCCGACCGTCGTGTAGGGGCCGAGCCGGCTGTCGTCGATCACCGAACCGGCGGCGATCATCACCGGGCCGACGATGCGGGAGCGGGTGACGCGGGCGCCGGGCTCGATGATGACCTCACCGATGAGCTCGCTGGCGGCGTCGACCGTGCCGTCGACGCGGGTGGTGATGGCGCTGAGCAGCTCACGGTTGCAGTCGAGCACGTCCTCGATGCGGCCGGTGTCCTTCCAGTAGCCCTCGAAGCGGCCGGCGTTGACCGGGCGTCCCTCGGCGACCAGCAGGGCGATCGCGTCGGTGATCTCCAGCTCGCCGCGAGGACTCGGCGCGATCCGGCGTACGGCTGAATGGATCTCCGGGGTGAAGAAGTAGACCCCGATGACCGCGAGATCGCTGCGGGGGTGCTGGGGTTTCTCGACGAGGGCGGTGACCCGGCCGTCGGCGTCGACCTCGGCCACACCGTACTCGCGGGGGTCGGTGACCTTCGTGACGGTCACCTGCGCGGCCGGGCGGGTGCGGTGGAATTCCTCGGCGAGGGAGCCGATGCCGCCGACCAGCATGTTGTCGCCCAGGTACATGACGAAGTCGTCGTTGCCGAGGAACGGCCGGGCGATCCGCACACAGTGGGCGAGCCCGCGGGGGCGGTCCTGGCGCAGGTAGGTGAGGCGCAGCCCGTACGCCGAGCCGTCGCCGGCGCTGGCCTGGATCTCGTCGCCGCGGTCGCCCACGATGACGCCCACGTCGTGGACGCCGACGGCGGCCAGCGACTCCAGGCAGTGGGCCAGCACCGGTTTGTTGGCGATCGGGATCAGCTGCTTGGGCATCGAGTGACTGAACGGGCGCAGCCGGGATCCGGTGCCGCCGGCCAGGACCAACGCTTTCATGGCAACCCTCTTCGGTAGGGGAGAGGTGATCGCGGCGCGACCAGGACACCTTGGTACGCGCCGAGCGACGACGCCGGGTCGAGCACGGCTGGAGGAAGCCGGGGCGACCACGGCTTGAGCGCAGCTCGATGCGCTGTCCCTAGCGTCTGCGCGACCAGTATTCGAGCCGCCGGGAGTTTCCATGACGCAAAGCGCGAAGGCACTCATCCTCGAGCAGGTGGCGAAGTATCACCAGGAGGTGGCGCCGCGCACCGAGTTCGTCCCCGGCGTCACGCCCGTGTGGCCTTCGGGTGCCGTGCTCGACGAGTCCGATCGGGTCGCCCTCGTGGAGGCGGCCCTCGACATGCGGATCGCCGCCGGGGTGACCTCGCGGACGTTCGAACGCAAGCTGGCCCGCGCGGCGGGGCTGCGCAAGGCCCACATGACCAACTCCGGCTCGTCGGCGAACCTGCTGGCGTTGTCGGCGCTGACGTCACCGGTGCTGGGCGACCGGCGGCTGCGGCGCGGCGACGAGGTGATCACGGTGGCGGCCGGGTTCCCGACCACCGTCAACCCGATCATCCAGAACGGGCTGGTGCCGGTCTTCGTCGACGTGGAGCTCGGGACGTACAACACCACCGCCGACCGGGTCGCCGCGGCGATCGGGCCGCGCACCCGGGCGATCATGATCGCGCACGCGCTCGGGAACCCGTTCCCGGTCGCGGAGATCGCCGAGCTCGCCGACAAGCACGGACTATTCCTCATCGAGGACAACTGCGACGCGCTGGGCGCGACCTACCAGGGCAAGCCGACGGGTACGTTCGGCGATCTGACCACCGTCAGCTTCTATCCCGCCCACCACATCACGACCGGTGAGGGCGGCTGCGTGCTGACCGACAACCTCGTGCTGGCCCGCATCGTCGAGTCGATGCGGGACTGGGGCCGCGACTGCTGGTGCGAGCCGGGCGAGGACGACACCTGCCACAAGCGCTTCGGTTACCAGCTCGGCACGCTGCCGGCCGGCTACGACCACAAGTACACGTTCTCGCACGTCGGCTACAACCTGAAATCCGGTGACCTGCAGGCGGCCCTCGGCCTCTCCCAGCTCGTACGCCTGGACGAGTTCGGCGCCGCCCGCCGGCGCAACTGGGACCGCCTGCACGAGCAGCTCCAGGGCGTACCCGGACTGTTGCTGCCGCGGGCGACCCCGGGCAGCGAACCGAGCTGGTTCGGTTTCGTCCTCACGATCACCGACGACGCACCGTTCACCCGCCAGGAGCTCGTCAACTTCCTGCACACGCGGCACATCGGCACCCGCCTGCTGTTCGCCGGGAACCTCACCCGCCACCCCGCCTACCTGGACCAGGAGTTCCGGGTGTCCGGCGACCTCACCAACAGCGACATCATCGCCGAACGCACGCTCTGGCTCGGCGTCTACCCGGGGCTGACCGTGGAAATGATGGACTATGTCGCGGCCAGCATCCGCGAGTTCGTGGCCGGTCGTTAGCGCGCGTCTTCGATTCGTTTCCAGTCGGGTGGGCTCGGCGATAAGACCGCAAGGCCAGATGCGGCCTTGCGGCCTTGCGGGTTTGTGCGCAATTTCGTGGCTCGAGCCTTGCCACCTACTGCAGACGAATAGGTGTGATGTTTCGAGACGTTGGTCGAGGGGGTTGGGATCAACGTCTCGGAACATCACACCTGGGCCGCGCGCCAGACGTCGGCGACGGCGTCGTTGAGGTTGCGGCGGGGGTGCCAGCCGAGGCCCGTTGCCGCGGCCTCGATGCGGACCAGTTGCCGGTCGGTTCCGCCGCGTGCGGTGGTTGCGGCCGGGATGGTTCTGAGGTGTACGGGCGCAGCGCTGACCCGTACCAATGATTCCACCAGGCGGCGGGGGGCGACCGGTTCTCCGGAAGCGACGTTGTAGAGCCCGGTGCCCGGTGCTCCCAGGGCGGCGAGCACGGCGGCCGCTACGTCGCCGGCGTGCAGGAAGTCCCGTTCGCCCGGTGCGACCGGCACGGTGAACTCGCCGGGTGGCGCGTTCCGGAGGCGTCGGGCGAGGCCGCCGAGGAAACTGCGCGCCGGTAGGCCCGCGCCGATCGCGGTTCCCAGCCGCAGGACGGTGCCGCCGCCGTCCAGCACCGCGCGGGTGCCGGCGAGCTTCGAGATCCCGTACGGCGTCGCTGGTTGTTCCTGCGTGGATTCGTCAAGGATGCGCTGGTCGCCGTACTCGTAGATCGATCCGAGCTGGACCAGGCGCCGCCCGCCGGCAATGGCAGCGAGCCGCGCCGGCACCTTCGCATTGATCGCGGTCAGAGCGGCCGGATCCAGGACGGCGCTCCACAGCAGCCCCGCGCAGTTGACGATCGCGTCCGGGCGCGCGGACCGCAGCAACGCCCGCAGGTCCGCGGTCGGACAGGCGGCCAGATCGAGTGGAACCTCGCCGCTGCGGGACACCGGTACGACCTGCCAGCCGGCCGCGCGCAACGCGGCGGCCACGTGCCGCCCCAGGAAACCGGAACCACCCACCACCAGAGCTCTCATCCGCGCAGGATCACGGCCCCGGCTCGAATGTGAGCCGCGGAGGGCGCCGCGATCGCCGTTCCAGCGCGTCTCTACCGCCGGTCAGCACGATCGGCGTCAGCACCGGTAAAGGAGGAACCAATGGCGCACCGCAGCCTGATCGTCGCCCGGCTGGATCCACGCCACCAGGACCGGGTCGCCGAGCTCTTCGCCGAGTCCGACGCGGGTGAGCTTCCGCATCTGGTGGGCGTGACCCGGCGGACCCTCTACAGCTTCCACGACCTGTACTTCCATCTCGTCGAGGCCGACAACGACGTCCCGGCCAAGGTGGACGAGGTGCGCCGCGGCGAGCTGTTCCAGCACATCGACCGCGGCCTCGCCGAGTTCGTCAGCCCGTACCACCCGTCCTGGCGCGGGCCCCGCGACGCGATGGCCACCCCGTTCTACGAGTGGCGCCCGTGAGCGCCCCGACCTCCCTGGGAACCGTCATGACCAGCAAAGCTGTCCGTGCCCACGACGTCACCCCGAACCGCCGGCGCGGCGGCGACCTGCGGGTGCTGCTCGGCCCGGCCACGGCCGGTGCGACCTCCGGCTTTCTCGGGACGGTACGCCTCGAGCCCGCCGAGTTCGTCGCCGAGCACCTGCACCCGTACTCCGAGGAATTTCTCTATGTCGTCAGCGGCACGGTGACCGTCCGCATCGAGGGCGAGCCGGTCGAGCTCGCCGCCGACGAGGGGGTTCTCGTGCCGATCGGGCAGCGCCACCGCGTCGAGAACACCGGTGACGGCCCGGCGCACCTGGTGTTCCACTGCGCTCCGCTGGCCCCCGACCCGAAGCTGGGCCACGTCGACACCGAGGAGCTGCCGAACCCGGGCCTGCCGCACACGCCGGTCGGGGGTGGACGGTGAACCGCCGGGTGGTCCTGACCGGCATCGGCGTCGTCGCACCCGGCGGGATCGGCACCAAGGCGTTCTGGAAGATGATCACCGATGGGCGTACGGCGACCCGCGCGATCAGCCTCTTCGACGCCACCGGTTTCCGCTCCCGGATCGCCGCCGAGTGCGACTTCGACCCCGCCGAGGCCGGGATCGCCGACGCCGGACGGCTCGACCGCGTCGCCCAGTTCGCCGTGGCCGCCGCCGCGGAGGCCCTCGCCGACAGCGGTCTCGACACCACCGCGCTCGACCCCGCGCGGATCGCCAGCGTCGTCGGCAGTGCCGTGGGCTGCACCACCCGTCTCGAGGACAACTACCGGCTGGTCAGCGCGGACGGCCGGGACTGGCTCGTCGACCCGGCCCGGGCGGCGCCGTTCCTCTACGACTACCTGGTCCCCAGCAGCCTCGCCCGTGAGGTCGCGTGGCTGACCGGCGCTGAGGGTCCCGCCGCGGTCATCTCCACCGGCTGCACGTCCGGGCTCGACGCGGTCGCGCACGCGGCGCGGCTGATCGCGGAGGGCAGCGCCGACGTCGTGGTCGGGGGCGCCGCGGAGGCACCCATCTCGCCGATCAGCGTCGCCTGTTTCGACGCCATCAAGGCCACCTCGGCCAACAACGACGACCCGGAACACGCGTCCCGGCCGTTCGACGACCGCCGTGACGGGTTCGTCCTCGGCGAGGGCTCGGCGTTCTTCGTCCTGGAGGAGGCCGGTGCCGCCGAGCGCCGCGGCGCCCACGTCTACGCGGAGTTCGGGGGGTACGCCGGGCGCGGCAACGCGTTCCACATGACCGGTCTGCGCCCCGACGGACGGGAGATGTCCGAGGCCATCGACGTGGCACTACGTCGCGCCGGGCTGGCCGCCGAGGATGTCGATTATGTCAATGCGCACGGCTCCGGGACGAGGCAGAACGACCGCCACGAGACGGCTGCCGTCAAGCGGAGCCTGGGCGCGCACGCATACCGCGTACCCATGAGTTCCATCAAGTCCATGGTCGGTCATTCCCTGGGCGCCATCGGGGCGATCGAGCTCGCCGCCTGCGCCCTCGCCCTGGAGCACCAGGTGGTGCCACCCACCGCGAACCTCGACGTCGCCGATCCGCAGTGCGACCTCGACTATGTGCCGCACACCGCCCGTGACCAGCGACTCGACGCCGTGCTGAGCGTCGGGAGCGGCTTCGGCGGGTTCCAGAGCGCCGTCCTGCTAACCCGTCCGGGGGTGACCCGATGACCGCCACGATCACCGGCCTCGGCATCGTCGCGCCCAACGGCGTCGGCGCGGACGTCTACTGGCCCGCGACCCTCACCGGGCGTTCCGGGCTGAGCCGGCTGCCCGAGGGCCACGCCGTCCGCGTCGGCGGCGTCGTCAGCGGCGAGCGGGCTGCCGGCGTACCGGGCCGTATCGCCGTGCAGACCGACCGATGGACGCAGCTGGCGTTGCGCGGCAGTGCCCTCGCCCTCGCCGACGCGGGCCTGGACCCGGCCGAGCTCGGTCCGTTCGATCTCGGGGTGGTCACCGCCGCGTCCTCGGGCGGCAACGAGTTCGGCCAGCGGGAGATCCAGAAACTGTGGGCGCAGGGGCCGGACCACGTCGGGGCGTACCAGTCGATCGCCTGGTTCTACGCGGCCACCACCGGGCAGGTCTCCATCCGGCACCAGGCCAAGGGGCCGTGCGGCGTGCTCGTCTCCGAACAGGCCGCCGGGCTCGACGCGCTCGGCCAGGCCCGCCGGGTCCTGCGCGACGACACCCCCGTGGTGATCTCCGGTGGGACCGAGGCGCCGCTGTCGCCGTACGCCCTGCTGTGTCAGGCCGGGAACGGCGCGATCAGCGAGGGGACCGACCCGGGCACCGCCTACCTGCCGTTCGACCGGCGGGCCGCCGGATACGTTCCCGGTGAGGGTGGCGCCATGATCGTTCTGGAGGACGCAGGGCACGCCCGCGGTCGTGGCGCCCGCCGCTATGCCGATCTGGCCGGGTACGCCGCCAGCTTCGACCCGCCGCCGGGCTCGCCGCGGCCGCCGGCGCTGACCGCGGCCATCCGCGGTGCCCTGCGCGACGCCGGGCTCGGCCCCGCCGACATCGACGTCGTGTTCGCCGACGGCGCCGGAACCCGCGACGCGGACCGCGCCGAGGCGGAGGCCATCGCCGCGGTGTTCGGCGCGGGCGAGGTGCCGGTCACCGTCCCCAAGACCCTCACCGGACGGCTCTACGCCGGGGGTGCGTCGCTCGACGTGGCCACGGCCGCCCTGGCCATCCATCACGACCTCATCCCGCCCACGGCCGGCGTCACCGACGTCAGCCCCGACTGCCCCATCGACCTCGTCCGCGACCTGCCGCGCTTCGGCTCCGTCCAGTGCGCGCTCGTCATCGCCCGCGGCGCCGGCGGCTTCAACGCCGCCGTCGTCCTGACCGCCCCCGCCGGTTGAAGAACCCCGGCTCCGGACGGCCGCCCCGGCGTCCGGACCACCCCGCTCCGGACGGCCGCCCCGGCGTCCGGACCACCCCGCTCCGAAGGGAACCGACCATGTCCACGCACACCATCGGCGAGCTGACCGACCTCATCCGCGAGACGATCGGCGACGACGACTCCGTCGACCTGGACCGCGACATCCGCGACATCCCCCTGGTCGACATCGGCGTCGACTCGCTCGCCAAGCTGGAGCTGGCGGCCGCGCTGCGGCACCGATACGGCGTCGTCACGCCCGACGAGGTCCTCGACACGCTCGACACCCCCGGCGACATCCTGACCTGGGTCAACCGCACGCTCGTGGCGGTGGCCTGATGCCCGGGCACACCGACAACAGCATCGTCATCGACGCGTCGCTCACCCGCATCTGGCACATGACCAACGACGTCACGTCCTGGCCGCGGCTGTTCGGGGAGTACGCCGACGCCGAGATCCTGCGCACCGACGGCGACACCGTGCTGTTCCGGCTCACCAAGCACCCCGACGAGAACGGCAAGACCTGGAGCTGGGTGTCCGAGCGCACCCCGGACCGCAGCACGTGGACGGTCAGCGCGCGCCGCGTCGAGCCGGGCCCGTTCGAATACATGAACATTCGCTGGAGTTACGAGCAGGTCGACGGCGGCGTGCGGATGCGGTGGGTGCAGGACTTCGCGATGAAGCCCACCGCGCCCGTCGACGACGCGACGATGACCGAGCGGATCAACGCGAACACCGTGCACGAGATGGCCCGGATCAAGCGGATCATCGAGAGCGCCCGTTCCGCCACCGCCCGGCTCGGGCGTCCCGTGCGGAGCCCGGCATGAGGGTGCCGGCCCTGGCCGCACTGCCCGCGCTGACCAACGGCGTCGCCGCGGGCATCATGCTCGCGACGGTGATCGGCGTGGTCCCGCTCATGGTGGTCTCGAGCTACCCGCAGTACGTGCGGATGGTCCAGTTCATGTGGCCGCGCTACGACCCGGCGATGCCGATCCTGAACGGGCTCAGCCTGCTGCTGGACGTGACCCTCGCGATCACCGGGCCGCCCGCGGCCCGTGACTGGTACCTGACCGCCGCGGTGCTGCTCGGCACCGTCATGGCCATCTCCATCACGCGCAACGTGCCGGTCAACAAGTTCGTCAGCCGGCTCGACCCGGACGACGAACCGGCCGACTGGGCCACGGTCGACCCGCGCCGCCGGTGGCAGCGCTGGAACCTCACCCGCACGGTCGCCGCGCTGTCGGCGTTCGCAGTCAACATCCTCGCGGCCGTCGCCGCACTTGCCTCCTGACCCGTACGACGAAAGGCAGTCACCCATGAGTATCTCCCTGGCAGGAAAGAAAGCGCTGGTCACCGGTGGCACGCGCGGCATCGGCCGCGGCATCGTGCTGGCCCTGGCGGCGGCCGGCGCGGACGTCGTCACGTGTTACCGCAGCGAGGGCGAGCACGTCGAATCACTCGCCCGCGAACTCAAGGAACTCCCCGGCGAGCACCACCTGGTCCGTGCCGATGTCAGCGTCCCGGCCGACATCGACCGGCTGATCGAGGAATGCCAGGTCCGCCTCGGTGGCCTGGACATCGTCGTCAACAACGCCGGGGTGATCAGCCACGTCCCGTTCGACAAGCTCGAGGCCGGGGAGTGGGCGCGGGTCCTCGACACCAACCTCACCGCGGCGTACCTGGTCATCCAGAAGTCACTGGCGCTGTTCGGCGACTCCGCGTCCGTGATCAACGTCGGGTCGCGGGTCGCCACCGTCGGCATCCCGCTGCGGGCGCACTACACCGCCGCCAAGGCCGGGCTCGCGGGGCTCACCCGCTCGCTGTGCAAGGAGCTCGGCCCGCGGGGGATCCGGATCAACGTCGTCGCGCCCGGTGTCATCGCCACCGAGGCCGAGCTCACGCCCGAGATCCTCGCGAAGTACGAGTCGATGACGGCGCTGCGCCGCCTCGGCCGCACCGACGAGATCGCCGGCGCGGTGCTGTTCCTCGCCAGCGACCTGTCCGGATACATCACCGGCGAGACCATCAATGTGGACGGAGGAATCTGATGACGTTCCGCGTACTGCTGCGCATGGAGGTGCACCCCGGCGCCGGCGACGGCTTCGAGAGGGCGTGGCACGAGGGCGCCGGTGTGATCACCGGTCAGCGCGCCAACCTGGGCCAGTGGCTGTGCCGCGGCGAGGACGAGCCCGGCATCTATCACATCATCAGCGACTGGACCGACGAGAAGTCGTTCCGTGACTACGAGCAGAGCCCCGAACACCTCGTCCACCGCCGCACCCTGCACCCGTTCCGGTTGCGGGGCAGCATGGCGACGGCGACGGTGCTCGCGGACCTGCCGGGTGCGGCGGCCTCGTGACCACCCGGGTACGCGTCCTGCTCTACGCGACCGCCCCGGCGGACTCACCCGACGCGGTCGCCCGGGTCTACCACCAGATCAGCGAGGCGCTGCTGGGCACGCCCGGCCTGCTGCGCAACGAGCTGCTCAGCGGCGTCGACAAGCCCGATTCCTTCGTCGTGCTGTCCGAATGGGAGAGCGAGGAGGCGTTCTTCGAGTGGGAACGCGGCGCCGACCACCGGCAGGTCACCGCGCCGTTGCGGCCCTACCAGGACGCGGGCTGGCGAGACGCGTTCGGTGTGTACCGGGTGGCGGGTGACTACACCGCCGTCGGCTGACGCCAGGCTCACACAGAAGCGCCGCGGGTCCGGAAGGATCCGCGGCGCTTCTGCTTGTGCGTGAAGGTCAGGCCGCTTGCCACCGTGCCGGCACCGGGAAGGCTTCCCGCAGGAATCCGGTGGTCAGGTCGCCGATCGCACCCGCGGCGCGGACCAGCGCATCGCCGTGCGCCACCCCCGGCACCTCGGCGTAGCGGGCACCGCTGATCTCCTCCGCGGCGGCCCGGACCGCGTGCGGCGGGAACAGGATGTCGTGCTCGAACGCCACCAGCAGGGCCGGTGCGGTGATCGCCGCCCATGCTGCCCGCTGCTGGTCCGACCCGGCCCAGCCGGCCGCCGCCGCGCCCTGGTCGACCGGGCCGCGGCCGTCGCCGGTGCGCAGCCGCAGGTGGGCCAGCATGGTCGCCGCCATCGGCTCGTCGGCCAGCAGGGCGTACGCCGGCACGGTCGTCATCAACTCCACCAGCGCCGACACGTCAGGCCCGTACGGCCCGTGCGCCGACTCCTCCTGATGCGCGGCCAGCACCGCGCGCTGGAACGTCGTCGGCGTGCCGGAACTGGCCAGCAGCACGGCGGCCCGTACACCCGGCCGGGTCGCGGCCACCCGCTCGGCGATCATCCCGCCCAGCGACAACCCGCACACCGCCACCGACTGCCAGCCGAGCCGGTCGAGCAGCGCACCGGCATCGTCGGCGAGCTGCTCCACGGTGTACGGACCCGGCGGCGCCACGGTGTCGCCGCTGCCCCGGTTGTCCAGGGTCAGCACCCGGTATCCGGCGTCGACGAGCCGGGGCACCAGCGTCACGTGCCAGAAGCGCCGGCTCATCGCCCGCCCGCAGAACAGGGCGACGCGTGGCCCGTCCGGTCGCCCGTGCAGGTCGTACCGGATCTGAACGGTCCCGAGATCGGCGACGGCCATCAGAGCCTCGCCAGCAGTTCCGGGCCGATCAGGTCCTCGGCGGGCAGGGCCCCGGCCACCACGGCGAAGTAGCGGTCGGTGAGGTCCTGGTCCCCCTCGATGGCCCGCAGCAGCGCGAGCCGGTCATTCTGCACCGTCAGCTTCGCCGTGAGCAGCGTCGCCTGATATCCGGGATCGAGCAGCACATCACGTTCCTCTCCGTACGCCCGGAGCGCCGCCGCCGTCCGTGACCGGTCCGGCAGCACCCCCCGCAGGTGCTCCGCCAGCAGCGCCGCCTGCGCGAACGCGTCGGTGATCCCGCGTGCCGTGATCGAGTCCTTGTGATGCCCGGCGTCGCCGACGAGAGCCCAGCCCGGCCCGCCCGCCTGCCGCAGGAAGTTGAGCTGGTCGCCCTTGGCGCGCAGCCGTTCCACCTGGGTCGCCCCGGCCAGTCGCCCGGCGAGATCGGGTGCGGTGCCGGCGATGTTCTTCAGGTACGACCGTTGCGCGTCCTTGCGGACCGCGTCGAACTCGTGGTGCGGGAAGTACGCGGCGACCAGGGTCAGGTCGTCGTTCGTGCGCACCGTCCCGACCCAGCGGTTCGGGGCCTCGTAAAGCTCGAAGTCGGCGGGCAGGTCCTGCCAGTAGGTGTAGTAGATGCAGGTCAGGGAGGGGCGTTCGGCGTAGGAGCGGGCGCCGGCGAGCCGGGCCACCGTGGAGCGCATCCCGTCCGCGCCGATGACCAGCGCACACCGTTCGACGTGCTCCCGGCCGCCCGCGGTGTAGCGGACCCCGCTCACCCAGCCGTCGTCGTCGAGCAGGCCGGTCACGGTCGCACCCATCCGTACGGTCACCCCGGCCTGCGCCGCGGCTTCCGTGAGAATGCCGTCCAGAACCTGCCGGCGCGGACCGTAGGCGGCGTTGTCACCGGACGGCACGGCGGCCTGCCCGGTGAGCCGGATCCCGGCCACCTCGTAGACCGTGCGGCGCATCGCCGGCGCCCCGGACGCGACGACCGCGTCGAGCACGCCCCACTCCCGTAGCCGCTGCACTCCCGGCTGATGCAGGTAGTGGGTGGAGACCGTGTCGGTGGCGACCGCGGCCCGTTCCAGCAACAGCACCCGGTATCCCTGCCGGGCCAGCAACATGGCGGTCGGCGCACCCGCACAGCGGGCGCCGACCACAATCGCGTCGTACATGAGATGCCTCCTCGAGAAGATCAGACGGCGACGGGTACGGCCACCTCGGCGAGTTCCTCCAGCCACAGCGCGCCGAGCCGGCGGCCCCGCGCGTCGTCGAGCACGTCGGTGCGGAACCAGATCCGGGCACCCAGTCCCCGGTCGAGCCACAGCTCCAGGGTCAGTTCGAACGCGGAATGGTGATGACGGGGGACCGCCGACTCGCAGCGGGCACCATCGATGACCAGGTCCGGCGCCTCGTAGTTCTGCACCACGAAACCGGCCTGGCAGAAGGGATTGCGGTCACGGGTACGCGGTTCGCTCTCCCGGAGCAGCCGCTCGATCGGCATGTACTGGAAGCGCAACGCGGTGGCGAGCTGCTCGGCCGCCCGGCGCAGATCCGTCGCCGGGCCGGCACCGGGAACAGCCGTGAACCGGGCCGCGACCCCGGACGTGAAACAGCCGATGACGTCCTCGGCGGCCGCGGTGGTCCGGCCTGCGACGGGGATCCCGATCGCGAAGTCGTCCGCCCCGGTGAACCGGCGCAACGCGCGCACCCACGCGGCCAGCAGCGCGGCCTGCACCGACCCGCCGGCCGCCGTCGCCGCCTGCTCGGCGGCCTCGCGCAAGCCGTCCGGCACGGGCACCCAGACCTCGCCGACCTCCCCGGTCGCGGTGTCCGGGACCTTGCCCAGGGGCAGGTCGGGGACGCCGTCGAGCTCCCGGGTCCACGCCCGCAGGCGGTCGCGGTCGGCCGGTGACTCGCTCAGGTCCTGGGCCAGCCACGCTGCCTGGTAGTCGATCGGGGTGCGAGCGGCGAGGCGGCCGGCGTACGCGTCGGAGAGTTCCCGGCAGAAGATCGCGCCGGACCAGCCGTCGAACGCGGTGTGATGCACCGAGAACGTCAGCAGATGCGTCTCCGGGCCGGTTCGTAGTAACAGACCCCGGATCGGGAGGTCCACGTCGAGCCGGAACGGGCGCTCCAGGAAGTCCTGCGCGCGGCTCTGTGCGTCGTCCGGCGCGCAGTCCTGCACGGCGAGTACGTCCGGCACGTCCGCGGGGGCGGTGATGACCGGGCGGATCCCGCGGTCGCCCTCGCGCAGGAGCCGGGTCCGCAGAGCCGAGTGCCGGCCGATGACCGTACGCAGCGCCGCGGCGAGCAGGTCAGCGTCGAGCGGCCCGTCGATGCGGTGCTGCATCGGGGTCAGCCCGTCGCCGTTGCCGGGGCTGCGCACCTCGAGGTACCAGAACCGCCACTGCGGTACTGGCAGACCGGCCTGCCACCGCGACTCCGACCGGGTCGTCCGGCGTGGCCCCGGACCGGCCGTGACCAGCGTGGCCATGTCCCGGGGCGTCGGGTGGTGGAAGATCCGCGCCGGGTCGACCTTGACCCCCGCGAGCGCACCGAGGCGGTGCGCGACCCGGATCGCGGTGATCGACGACGCGCCGGCGTCGAAGATGTTCGTGTCCCAGCCGACCGGCACGTCGAGCAGCTCGCGCACGATGTCGAGCACCTCGCCGGTCTCCTCCGATTCCTCCACCTGCGCTACCGGGGTCGTTGCCGCGGAGGCGATGCGGGCGAGTTCCGGCAGGTCGGCCTTGCCGTTCGCGGTGACCGGGAGGCGGGACAGGCACACGACCAGGTCGGGGACGTAACCGGCGGGGAGGAGCTCGGCGACCGCGGTGCGCACGGCCGCGCCGTCCAGGGTGGAGACGACGCAGGCCACCATCCGTTGCACGGAGGTCAGACCGGTGCCGTAGGGCAGGGGGAGCACCGCGGCGGCCCCGACCCCGGGCAGCCGTTGGAGTGCCGCTTCGACTTCGGCGGGCTCCACGCGTACCCCACGGATCTTGAATTGACGGTCGCGTCGCCCCGCGATGCGCAGCAGGCCGTCGGTGCCGAGTGAACCCAGGTCGCCGGTCAGGTAGACGCGGGTGGGGCCGCCGAGATCCACGGTGGGGAACTTCGCGCGCGTGGCCTCCGGATCGCCCAGGTATTCCAGGGCCAGGCCGTCGCCGGAGATCGCGATCTCGCCGCGAACCCCGGCCGGGACCGGTCGCAGCTCGTCGTCGAGGACGTGCACGGCCGTGGCCAGCACCGGACGGCCGATCGGCACGTCACCGTCCTCGTCAAAACCGGCGAGGGGGAACGAGGTGGTGAAGATCGCCGATTCCACCGGACCGTACGCGTTGTGCACAGCGACCCCGGCCACCTCGTCACGGCACCGGCGCAGATGCGCGGGGGAGACCCGCTCGCCCCCGGTGATGACGGTGCGTGCCCCGGCGAACGCCTGCACGTCGGCGTCGACGATCGCGCTGAACAGCGTGGACGTCAGGAACATCGTGTCCGCACCCCGCGCCACCGCCTCGCGCACATCGTCCGGGCCCGTATACCGTCCCCGGTGGATCACCGTGACGCCGCCGCGGGTCAGCGGTGCCCACACCTCCATCGCGAACGCGTCCCACGGGCTCGGCGCGGCCTGCAGCATGCCGTGACCCGCGCCGACGTCCAGGAGGGGGTCGAACGCCACCCGCAGGATCGCCCGGTGCCCGGTGAGTACCCCCTTGGGCACGCCGGTGCTGCCCGACGTGAAGAAGACGCAGCAAGCATTGCCTTTACCGGCGAACGGGACGGGGGGTGAGCCTTGCAATGCCTTCACCGGGATCCGCGTCACCTGCGAGGGGCGGGCCGGGTCGCCGACACAGAGGCGGGCACCCGTCAGCGCCGCGATGTCCGCGTAGCGCGCGTCGGGCCAGTCGGCGTCCACGATGCTGTAGACAGCGCCGCACCTCAGGACGGCCAGGATGACCTCGATCAGCTCGGCGCCGCGGGGCAGGTCGACGAGGACGATGTCGTCCGGGCGTACCCCCCGCTCGTGCAGGCCGGCGGCGATCCGCTCGGCGGAGGCCACCAACTCGGCGTACGTCAGCGACTCCGAGCCGTCCCGCACAGCTTCCGCCTGCGGGGTGAGCCCTGCCCAGTGCCGCACCCAGTCGTCGATGCGGCGTTCGTTGTAGGTCATCACTGCACCTCCGCCAGTCGTTGCAGTTCACGCATGTCGACCTTGCTGTTCGGGGTGAGCGGGAACGCGTCGACGAACGCCCAGCGGGCCGGGACCGCGTACGGTGCCAGCGTCTCCGCGCAGAACCGCTTGAGCTCCGCGGCGGCGTCGGCGAGCGGTTCGGCCAGCACCACGCCGGCCAGCACCCGGCGGGACGCGTCGTCGCCGTCGGTCGTGCCCACGACGACATCGACGATCGCCGGGTGCGCCGCGATCCGCTCGCGGATCTCCCCGAGCTCGATGCGGAACCCGCGCACCTTCACCTGGCCGTCGCGGCGGCCGAGGAACCGCAACCGGCCGTGGGTGTCCCAGCGGGCAAGGTCACCCGAGTGGTAGAGCCGCGGTCCGGTGCCGGTGCCGTCGACGTCGAGATTCCCGAACGCCGCCTTGGTCCGCACCGGGTCGTCGAGGTAGTCGATGGCGACGCCGGGGCCGAGGCAGCAGATCTCGCCGACGCCACCGGGCGGCACGAGACCGCCGGCCGCGTCGAGCAGCACGATCCCGGTCCCGTCGATCGGGCCGCCGATCGGGAGCTGCTCCTCGACCTCCGCCGGGTCGGTCATCGCGTACTGCGTGGCGATGACTGTGCCCTCGGTCGGCCCGTACGCGTTCGCCAGCACCAGGCCCGGGAAGCGGGTGAGGATGTCACGGACCGGCTCGGCCGGCACCACGTCCCCGCCGACCAGCAGGATGCGCATCGTCGCGAACGCCTCCGGCCGGTAGCCGGCGACCGCCCGGAACAGCGCGGTGATCAGCAGCGCCGTGGTGATCCCGTGGTTCTGCAGGAAGTCCGCCAGCCGACCCGGCTCGGGCAGCGCGTCGGGGAACGCCTCGATCGACGCGCCGTTCACCAGCGCCGGGAAGATCTCCCACACCGAGGCGTCGAACGACAACGGCGCGACCCGCAGCATCCGGTCACCCGGGCGGATCGGGAAGTGTACCGAGCGGTCCGAGAGCCGGGCCACCCCGCGATGCGCGATCCGCACGGCCTTCGGCAGACCCGTCGACCCCGAGGTGAAGACGAGATACGCGACCCGGCCCGGATCGTTGCCCGCCGGTGGTTGCACGTCCACCGGTTCGGTCCCGGCGACCGCGAGGCCGTCGACGGGTTCCAGCACCGGGCAGCCGAGCACCAGGTCCGCGAGCCGCTCCCGGCGGTCGGGGGTGGCCAGGAGCACCACCGGTCTGCTCACCGCGAGCATGTGGGTCAGCCGGGCGGGTGGGTTGGCGACATCCAGTCCCACGTACGCCGCCCCGAGCCGAAGAATGCCCATCAGCGCGACGGTCTCCGCGATGGACCGGGGCACCGCCACCGCCACCACGTCACCCTCGCCGACCCCGTGCCCGGCCAGCGCCACCGCCTGGTGGGCCGCCGCGGTCATCAGGTCGCGATAGGTGATGGACCTGCCGTCGTCCTCCCGTACGGCGACGTGATCCGGGTACATCTGCGCCGTACGCGAGATGAGCTGCCACAGGTCGTCGGGGCGCTCGACGTCCGGCCCGTTGCGGACCGCCTCGAGGATCGCCCGCTGCTCGCGGGACATGCCGCGCACGGTTCCCAGCCGGGAATCGGGGTTCATGGCCAGGTCCGCGAGGGTCGCCTCGTACGCGGTGGCCAGGCCCAGCGCGTCCTGCGTGGTCAGCGCCGACGTCGCGTACTCCAGGACCAGCTTCGGCATGTCGCCCCAGTGCTGGACGAACAGCGACGCGTCGGAGGCGGCCCAGCCGGCGTACGACTCGTGCACCGTCGCGGTCAGCTCACCCGCGGTCATGTCGGCGGGCAGGATCTGGTCGTGCGCCGAGAACCCGATCTGCGCCAGCGGCATCCGGCGCCCGTCGACCACCGCGTCCAGCGACCTGGCCAGCTCGCCGATCGGCACGTCGGCGAACTCCACCGACTCCACCAGCGACTGCGCGGTGGCCTGCAGGTATTCGCGGACGGGCCGGTCGTCGCGCACGTCGCAGCGGATCGGCACGAGAGCCGCGCACGGTGCGATCAGGTTCATCAGCCGGGCATCGGTACGCCTGCTCGTCGCCGTACCGATCAGGAACCGGGACTGCCCGGTCCGCCGCGCGATGACCAGCTGCCAGGCCGCGAGCAGCACCGCCGTACGCGACACCCCCGCGATCCGAGCCAGTGCCTCCGCGCCCTCCTTGGCCGCCGCGCCCAGCCCGAACCGCAGCCGATCGCCGCGGAAGTCGAAGTGGTCGGGGCGCACCGCGTCGCTCGGCAGTTCCACCACCGTCGGGTAACCCCGCAACTGCTCCACGCGCCGGGTGGCGAGCTTGGCCAGCCGGCCCGATGCCAGGCCCTCCGCCCGGCGGATCGCCAGCAGCTCCGGTGTCGCCGCCGGGGCGGACGGCACCGAGGGCCCCCCGGCCAGCTCGCCGTAGACGTCGAGCAGCTCGCGGGTCAGCAGCCCGATCGACCAGCCGTCGGCCAGCGCGTGGTGGAACACGAACGTCAGCAGGTGGTGGTTCGGCGCGAACCGGGTCAGCAGGAACATCATCGGTGGCCGGCCCAGCGCGGCGGTGAAGTGCCGGCTCCCGCGGTCCAGCGCCCCGTTCACCACCTCCGCGGGGCTGGCGTCGGCCGGCGTCGGCGCGTGCTGACGGATCACGCCGGGCAGCCACTCGGGCAGCACCCGCCGGCTCCAGCCGTCACCCTCCTGCCGGAACGCCGTCCGCAGCGACTCGTGCCGGGCGATGAGCAGATGCACGGCCTCGGTGAGGGTCTGCACGTGCAGCGGGCCGGTGAGCTCCAGCCCGAAGACCTGGTTCTGGGATCCGTTGCCCATCAGCGCCTCGGCGTGCAGGAAGCCCTGCTGCTCCGGGACGGGTTCGAGTTTCCACCGTGGATCGGGGTCCAGCTGCGGCGCGGCCTGCTGATCCGTCGGCTCCGGCACGGTTGCCAGCGTGTCGGCCAGCGGATCGAAGCCCAGCAGGCCGAGAATGTCGACCGGGCGGCCGAGCTCGGTCTCGCAGCGTACGGCGGCTTTCATCGCATCGAGAGAACTGCCACCGAGTTCGGTGAATGACGCCGTCGCTGCCCGCCGGACCACGTCCTCGACCGGGCGGGACAGCACCGCCGACATGATCTCCACAAGCGGTGTGATGTCTGTGCCCACATGTCCTCCGACCATCGTTGCGCGAGCCCGGAGGCGATTCCGGGTCCGGGCGCAGCGTGCCGCCCGGCGATCGAGCCCTGCTCGACCACCGGCGGCTCGACCCGCACCCGAGCACGGCACGCCACCCTGGCCGGCGACCATGACGCGAGGATGGAGCCGCCGTGCGGATGATGTTCGTGACCTGGGCCTGGCCGACCCATTTCTTCCCCCTGGCCCAGCTCGCCTGGGCGGCGCGAGCGGAGGGCCACGAGGTTGTCGTCGCCGCCCCGCCGGAACTGAGCCCGACGATCACCGCGGCCGGGCTGCCCGCCGCCGCAGTCGGTGCGGGGCTCGACATCCGGCCGCTCGCCGGGCGCTTCTTCGCGTCCCTGGCCGCCCGGGACAGCCCGCTCGAGTGGTCGGAGATGCGGGCGTGGGGGACGGGGAACCTGGCCACCTATCGCAAGATCGCCGCGGCGATGCTCGACGACACGGTGGCGTACGCCCGCGCGTACCGGCCCGATGTCGTGGTGCACGACCCGACCAGCTTCGCCGGGCCGATCGCCGCGGCGGACACGGGGGCGCTGCCCGTACGCCATATCTGGGGAGCCGACTACACGATCCGCACCCGGGAGTTCGAGGCCGCCGCCCTGGAGCCACTCTGCGAACGCCTCGGCCTGCCCGGCGTTGACTCGGTGGGCGCGGTCACCGTCGACCCGTGCCCGCCGGGGATGCAGGTACCCGCCCCGGTACGGCGCCTGCCGGTACGGTTCGCCCCCTACAACGGCGCGGCCGAGGTGCCGCGATGGCTGATCGGGCTCGCCGGGCGGCCACGCGTGTGCGTGCTGGGCAGTACGGCCGTCGCGTACTTCACCGACCGCCACGTCAGCCCGTTGCCCGTGGTCACCCGAGCCCTGGCCGGCACCGGCGTCGAGATCCTCGCCATCGGCGCGGACCGCGACCGCGGCGACCTCGGCCCGGGTGCGTCCCAGGTCCGCCACGTGCCCGCCACCGCGCTGCACCTCGTCCTGCCGCACTGCGACCTGCTCGTGCACCAGGGCGGCGGGGGAGCGATGATGACCGCCCTCGCCGCCGGGATCCCGCAGGTGACACTGCCACTTTTCACCGATCACGTCTTCAACTCACGCCGGCTCGCCGCGGCCGGCGCCGGCCGGTGGATCTTCGCGAACAGCGCGGACGTGGATGGCGTACGCCGTGAGCTGCTCGACGTGCTGCACACGCCCGGCTATCGCACGGCCGCCCGCGCGCTGGGTGCCGAGATGGCCGCCCAGCCGCCCGCGTCCGATGTGGTCGCCCACCTCGCCGAAATGAGTGTCTGAGACCATGCGCATCCTCTTCACCACCCACCCGGCCAGCGGCCACCTGCGCCCACTGGTCCCGATCGCGCACGCGGCACTGCGGCAGGGCCACGAGGTCGCGGTGGCCGCGCCGGCCGTCCTGGCCGGCGAGATCGCGGGTTACGGCCTCACCCCGCTGACCGCCGGGTACGACTGGCGCTACGAGGTCTACGACATGATCCCGCCCGGGTACGCATGCTTCGGGCTGATCGAAGCCGCCGAGGCGTTCACCGCGCTGGGCCGCCCGCTGACGGAGGCGTTCGCCGGGCACGTGGCGCGCGGCACGGCTCGTGACCTGCTGGCCACCGGCTTCAAGCCCGACGTCGTCGTCCGGGAGCTCGACGAACTGGGCGGCTACCTCGCGGCGGAGGCCCTGGGCATCCCGCACGTGTCGATCGCGTCGTTCGGCGGCCTGGACGACGTACGCCCGGAGGTGCTCGGCCCGATCCTCGACGCCGGCCGCCACGAACTCGGCCTGCCCGGCGACCCGCGCGGCGAACGCCTCTACGGCCACCTGCACGCGAACTTCCTGCCCCCGCAGTACAGCGCGGCCGAGATGATCCTGCCGAACACCCGCTGCTACCGCCACCCCAACGCCGAACAACGCGACGGCCGCCTCGACGCCGCCCTGGCAGACCTGGACCTGAGCCGCCCGTTCGCCTTCGCCGGCTTCGGCACGGTCGTCTACAACCTGCCCGGCTCGGACACCCTCGTCGACGCGACGATCGCGGCTCTCGGCGACGTCGACTGCACGGCGGTGCTCGCGGTCGGCTCAACCGGCCGGCTCAACCGCGACGTCCCGATCCCGCCGAACGTCCACCTGGTCACATTCGTCGAGCAGGCCCTGATCCTCGAGGCCTGCGACGTCTTCATCACCCACGGCGGTCTCAACAGCATGAAGGAAGCGATGCGCCTGGGCGTCCCGATGCTCTCGGTCCCCGCCCTCGGCGACCACCGTCACAACGCGACCCAGGCGGAGGCGCTCGGCATCTCCCGCACGGTCGCCCTCCGCGACGCCGACGCACCTACGCTGGCCGCCGGCCTCACCGACGTACTCACCAACCCGGGCTACCGCACCGCGGCCCGCCGCCTCCAACGCCACATCCACGCCCAGCCCCCGGTCGACGTCCTGATCGACGACATCGCAGCGCTGGTCTGACCTGCTCCGTTCCCCCTGAACCGCTGCC
>NZ_BOMN01000106.1 GCF_016862215.1 Winogradskya humida | reverse complement strand
ATCAGTGAATAAGATCATGATGCGCCGGCGAGCAATCGGGTGAACCGCTGGGCAGGGGTTTCGCAATCGAGGATCTTGCGCGGACGGTTGTTGAGCTCGGCGGCCGCCGTGGCCAGGTCCTCGGGGGTGTGCACGCTGAGGTTGCTGCTCTTGGGGACCATTCCAGTAAGGCCGTTGGTATTTTGGGTGGAGCCGCGTTGCGACGGGCTGGCCGGGTCGTACAAATAGACCGGCATGCTGGTGGCGGCGGTGAACTCGACATGGCGGCGCATCTCGACCACTTGATCCTAGGCCGGCGACTGTCGTAGCTCTGCCGGAAGGATCGAGAAACGGTGATGAGCCGGTCGCGGAAATGTGCGGCGTTGCGGTCCTGCGGCCGCTCGAGGCCGGTGACCACCCTGCGGCCAGCCAAGGCTGGACCATCCATCCAAAGCTGCTGACTACCCAAGGCCGGTGACCGCCCAGCCGACCACCAAGGCTGGCGACCATCCAGCCGGCTGCCCAGGGCCGGCGACCATCCAGCCGGCTGCCCAGGGCCGGCGACCATCCAGCCGGCTGCCCAGGGGCGGTGACCACCCAGGGCCGGTGACCACCCAGCCGGCCGCCCGAGGCTGGACTGCCCAAGGCTTGGCTGCCAACGGCCCGACCGCACAAAGCCGGTGACCACCCAAAGGCGACACGAGCAGTCGCTCCGATGGTCCCTCAAAGGCGACCGATGTCAGGACACGGGGGCGGGCTGGTGTTTCGGGAAGTGGGGGCGGAGGTTGGCGGCGAGCATGCGGTCGAGGATGCGGTCGGGGAGGATGCGGGAGAGGCGGGTGAGCATGGCGGCGTCGCGGCCGATGGTGTAGCGGGTGTGGGGGCGGGGGGTTGTGGCGGCGTTGGCGATGATGCGGGCGGCGGCGTCGGCGGGCTGGCCTGTGGTGGTGAATGCGGTGGCGTGGTTGACGACCGCTTGGAGCAGGCCGCCGTAGCGGCTGTGCTCGGCGGGGGTCATCGTGGCGATGGTGTTGTTCATGCGCTCGATGCCGCGGCCGGTCATCTCGGTCTTGACGCCGCCGGGCTCGACGACCACCACCTGGACGCCGTGGGGGGCGAGCTCGCGGCGGAGTGCGTCGCTCATGGCTTCCATGGCGAATTTCGCTCCCGCGTACGCCCCGTAGGTCGGCATGGCGACCTTGCCCCCGATGGAGCTGATGTTGACCACCCGGCCGTGGCTGGCGTGCAGGGCGGGCAGGACGGCCTTGGTGACGGCGACGTGGCCGAAGAAGTTGACCTCGAACTGCTCTCGCCAGTCGTCCATCGACAGGAGCTCGACGGGGGCGTTGACCGCGATGCCGGCGTTGTTGATCACGGCGCGGAGGGGGCGGTGGGACGGGTCGGTGGCGATGCGGTGGGCGACCGCTTCGATCTGGGCCGGATTGGTGATGTCGAGGATCATCGGCTCGAGGTGGGGGCCGCGCGGAGCGTCGGACTCGCGGCGGACGCCCGCCAGCACGTGGTAGCCACGGGCGGCCAGCTCGCGGGCGGTGGCGGCGCCCATGCCGGTGGAGGCGCCGGTGATCAGGATCAGCTCTTCGTGTGACGTTGTCATGTGAATGACGGTAGCAGTTCATGTGACGCTGTCAAGTGAGTCGGCTGACGGTGTCAGGTAGATTGGGCGCATGGTCAGCAGAGTGGAGAGCGCGGCGGCGACCCGGCGTGCACTGGTCGACGCCGCGGCTGAGCTGCTCGACGAGGGCGGGCCCGATGCCGTGACCCTGCGCGCGGTCGGGGGCCGGGCCGGAGTGTCGCGAGGGGCGCCCTACGGGCACTTCCCGGACAAGGAGCACCTGCTCGCCGCGGTGGCGACCAAGAGCTGGGAGGCGGTCGGCGAGCAGCTCGACGCGCTGATCACGGACCGGGGTCAGGCGCCGTCCGAGCGTCTGGAGCAGGCCCTGACCGGGCTCATGGAGGTGGGCCGCCGGCACCCCCATGCGTATGCGTTGATGTTCGCCGCCCCGACCGCCGAGCATCCCGAGGCGGTGGCCGCGGTGTCGCGGACCCATGACCAGTTCCTCACGATCATCGCGGACGTCATCGGCGACCCGCAGCGTGCCCGCCCGATCGGTGGCCTGCTGATGTCCAGCGTGCACGGCATCGTCGCCATGGAGAACGGCGGCCATCTGACCCCCGAGAAATGGCAGACGACCGGCGATGAGCTCGTCAAGCTGCTCATCGACCGGATCGCCTGACCAGGATCAGCCGGTGGCCCTGACCGCGCTCAGGACCAGGCTCGTCACGGCCTGGGGATGGCTGACCATCGCGGCGTGCGAGGTGGCGAGCTCGATCGTGTGCGCCTTGGCACGGGCGGCCATGGCGCGTTCGGCCTCCGGGGGGATGGTCTTGTCGTTGCGGGCGACCAGATACCAGGAGGGGATCGTCTTCCACGCGGGCACCCCGGAGGGCTCACCCAGGGTGATGAGCGTGCCGGGTCGCTGCGCGGCGGCCATCACCGCGGCCTCGGCAGGCGGGACGTCCGCGGCAAAAAGGGCACGGAAGGACGACTGCTTGATGTACGCGTCCAGGTCGTACCCGGTCGGTGATTGCGCCAGCGGAGGAGCCCCCGGGTACGGCCGGAAGTCGAGATTCGCCTCGATGTCGGTGTGCCCGCCGCCGAGCTGGTTGGCGGCGGCGACGGATTCGCCCTCGTCCAGGGCGTACGCCGCGATGTAGACCAGCGCCTTGACGTTCGGGTTGCCGCTCGCCGCGTTGGTGATGACCGCGCCGCCGTAGGAGTGCCCGACCAGCACGATCGGGCCGGGGACGGTGCCGAGGAACGTGCGGATGCTCGCCGCGTCGCCGCTGAGGCTGCGCAGCGGGTTCGGCGGGGCGAGCACGGTGTAGCCCTGTTTCTGCAGCGAGCTGATGCTGTCGCCGAAGCCGGACGCGTCGGCGAAGGCGCCGTGGACGAACACGATCGTGGGTTTGACCTTGGTGCGGCCGCCGGCGTTGGCGGTGCCGGCGACGGTGAGGGCGGCGCCCACGAACAGAGCGACCGCTACGGCGAGGAGCTTCTTCACGCGTACCTCCGGATGAAGGAGAGGGCGGTGTCGCAGACCTCGCGCCAGCCGCTGTCGATGGTGATGCTGTGGCCCCGGTCCGGGATCGAGGCGATCTCGGTGACACCCTCGTTTCCGGACTGCAGCTTGTACGCGGCCCGGTTGATCGCGGGCGGCGACGTGTTGTCGGCCAGGCCCTCGACGATCAGCAGGGGACCCCGCTCGGGGTTGTGATAGTCGGCCTTCGCCTCGGTCCACGGGTTCAGGTTGGCCGCGGCGGCCTGGAACAGCGGCGTGCCGGACGCGGGGACGGCGAACGTCCGGTAGAGCTCCTGCGCCTCCTCCTCGCTGACCGAGCTGGCGAACGCGAATCGGAACTGGTCGTAGGTCAGCGGGATGGCCCGGTGCCGGTTGAGCGGGTTGCCGAGCACGGGCGCGGACGCCTTGAGCGCCGACAACGGCAGCGGCAGCACGCCGCGGAACGGCGCCGAGTCGATGGCGACCGACGCGGCGGCCAGCCCCCGCCCGGCTACGATCATCGTGAGCAGCCCGCCGAACGAGTGCCCGATGACGGCGGGTTTGCGGTCCAGCTGCGTGATCACCGCGGAGTAGTGGTCGGCCACGTCGCCGACGCTCTTACCGGCGAAGACCTCGGGGTGCGCGTTGGCCTCCTCGACGGTTTCCGGGTCGTCGGGCCAGCCGGGGGAGACCGGGGCGTACCCAGCGTCGGCGAAGACCTGCGCCCAGCGGTCCCAGCTGGACGGCAGCAGCCACAGACCGTGGATGAACACGACCGGCCGCAACCCGGACTTGTTGGCCGCGGCCACCTGATCGTCGACCGAGGTGGACAGATGCGGTAGTTCTGACAACGGATACTCCTATCGCGTGGGCGAGCCAGGGCTTCACCGTAGGGAGCGGGGCGGCCCGCCCGCGTACGTCGGATTACGTAAGAAGCAGGGCCGCCAGCTCCGTACGGCTCCTGACCCCGACCTTCGGATAGATCCGGTAGAGGTGGGTGCTGACCGTGCGCGGCGACAGAAACAGCCGCCCGGCGATCTCCCGGTTGCTCAGCCCGTCCGCGGCGAGCCGGGCGATCTGCACCTCCTGCGGGGTCAGGGTCGCCGTGGCGTCATCCGGCCGGCGCCGGGTCTCGCCGGTGACCCGCAGCTCAGCAAGCGCTCTCTCCGCCCACGGCGTCGCACCGAGCGCCTCGAACGCTGCCGCGGCCCCGCGCAGGTGCGGACGGGCCCGGCCGCGCTGCCGCCGCCTGCGCAGCCACGAGCCGTACGCGAGCTGGGCCCGGGCCCGTTCGAAGTTCCCCGCGTCCGTCGCGAGGGCGGCCTCGTAACCGGCCTCGTCGTCGGCCAGTACGGCCCGGGCATAGGCGAGCCCGGCCCGCAGCGCGGGATTACGCCCCTGCACGGCGATCGGTTCCAGCTCGGCGACCAGCTCACGCAGGACGTCGTGGGCACCGCTGAGTGCGGCGGCCTCGGCGAGATGACCGGCCATGCCCAGCCGCACGTACGGGTGGAAGGCTTGATCCGCGGGATCGAACATGCGCCGCAACTCGTGACAGGCGTCGGCCGCCCGCCCCGCCGCGAGAGCTTCGAGACCGCGTACCTGCTGGACCAGGGCCAGCATCGAGTACATCCGGCCGGGGATGAAGACCGCTTCACCGAAATCCGCGGCCTCCAGGGCGGCCGCGCTGTCGCCCCGCAACGCCTGGGCCATACCGATCGCCAGGCGCGCGGTCACCTCCCAGGACTGCCGTCCCGTGTCGCGGGACAGCGCGACGGCCTCGGACCCGGCCAGGATCGCGGTGCGGGTGTCGCCCAGGCACGCGGCGGCGTACGTCCGGGTGGCCAGCGTCTGCGCCAGCAGCCCGATCCGGCCCTGTTCCCGCAGCCCGGCGCTGCTCGCGCCGCTGAAGCCGACGGCCAGTTCGAAGGCACCGAGCGAGGACGCCGCCAGGCCGAGTTCGTAGTGCAGGGTCGGGGTCAGGTCCAGCCGGTGCCGGAGCCGCTGCATGATCTCCAGGCAGGCCGCGCCTCGTTCGACCGGTGCGATGAGGCCCACCACGGCGATCACCTCAGGGTGGTCGGCGGGGAACCCGAGGGCATCGACAACGGCGAGGAACTGACGTCGTACGGCCTCGTCCACGTTGGAGAAGTGGATCCGCACACAGATCGAGCTCAGCGAGTCGAGGGCCAGCCGCTGGTTGCCCGATTCGCGGATGTCGTCGATGAGCTCCGCATAGAGGGCCAGCGGGCCGCTGCCGCTCCAGCCGGTGCCCATGAAGAACTCCCGCAGCCAGGCGAGCCTGGCACGATCCGGGGGCCGCAGTTCCGCGGCGTCGATGCGTTGCAGCAGCCGGCGCGCCGCCTCGGCGTCGCCCTGCTGGTGGGTCAGGTGCACGGCGGTCAGCAACCGTTCCCCGCGCTCGGCCGGGTCCTCACTGAGCTGGACGGCCCGTTCGAGGGTGGCGAGCGCGACGGCGACGGCCTGCCGTTCACCGGCCCGCCACGCGGCGTCGGTCAGGCGCCGGGCCACTTCCTCGTCGGGCCCGGCGGTGGCGGCGGCGAGATGCCACAGTTGCCGTTCGGATTCCGGGCCGATCACCTCCGCCAGCGCGGCATGCGCGCGGCGACGCTCGGCAGCGCCCGCGGACTGGCGCAGCGCCGACCGCAGCAGCGGATGCCGGAAGGCGATGCGGTACCCGTCGTCGATCTGGACGAGCCGGGTCACCACGGCGGGATCGATGTCCTCGGCCTTCACCGGGCCGCGGAGCGCGACGGCCGCCGCGGCCACCGCCTCGTCCAGGTCGTCGCTGTCATCCAGCGCGGCCACCAGCAGCAGCGTTCGCGTCACCGGCGGCAGTTCGGCGACCAGCGCCGAGAACAGCTGCTCGACCCGGGCGCTCAGCGGCAGCGAGGACGGCTGCGAGGACGGCTGCGAGGACGGGAGCGAGGACGGCAACCAGGACGGCAGCAGCGCGGCCGCGTCCGAGCGGGCGGCGGCCGCGCCGAGCTCGGTCAGCCCCAGCGGGTTGCCGGCCGACTCGTCCAGCACCCGGTTACGCAGGGTCGGCGGGAGGCCCGGCGCTGTCCGGTCCAGCAGCGTGCCGGCGTCCTCGCGGGACAGCGGTTCCACGCGTAGCTCGGGCAGCCCGGCCCCGGCCAGCCGCCGGTCGATGTCGGTACCGTCCCGGGCGGTGAACACCAGCGCGATCCGGTCCGATTCCAGCCGCCGCCCGGCGAACGTCAGCACGTCCCACGACGCGGTGTCGAGCCATGGGGCATCCTCGACAGCGAGCAGCACGGGGGACTCGGCGGCACCGAGCAGATCGAGCAGCCCGACCGCCAGCCGCACCGGCGACCCCGGCCCGATCGTGGCAGCCACCGGCCGCAGCAGCCGGTGCAGTCCCGCGTACGCGATCTGCCCCTCGGCCTGCACCCCGCTGACCTGCAGCACGAGCATCCCGCGCGCCCGCGCCGCCGCGGTGATCCGGCTCAGCAGCGCGGACTTGCCGACGCCCGCCTCACCGCGAATCACCATGGCGCCGCCACCGCGGGCCGTGGCGTCGTCGAGCAGGGTGGTCAGCGTTCGCAGCTCGGCGGCTCGTCCGATGAGCGGGGACAGGTCAGGCATGCTCATCAACGCTAGGCGGCCCCCGGCGTACGAAGTAGCCGCTGCGTGCACGCCATCATGCTGGTTGTGCGGAGATCAGGACTTGACGGCGATCGTCGACAGGGCGGCGTACCCATCGTCGGTGATCTTGCCTTGATCGACCTTGACGGCGGTGTGGGGGCCGGTCAGTTCGAAGAGGCCGGAGTCGCCAGCCGGGCTCATCTTCCAGGACTGGGTGGTGTCGCCCGCGCGGCACGGTTCCATGCGCAGGACAAGGTTGGTCTTGTCGGTGACGCAGAGCTTCGTGCCGGTGGCGGAGGCGATGACGACGTGGTTCTGGTTGTCGTCCGTACGTTTGCGCACCTTGGCTGCCGTGATCGTCATCCGGGTGGTCTCGGTGACGGCGGTGCCGGAGAAGTCCACAGTGCCGTCCGGGTGCCCGTCGAGGTGATACTCGGCGCCCGCATCTCCGGAGGTCACGATGACGACGGGTACGCCGAAGTCGATCGCGAGTCCCTCCAGGCCGGACAGGTCCGAATTGACGAGCTTCGGCCCGCTCGTGGCCGGCGCCGCCGACGTCGGGGCGGTGGTCGTCGGCGCCGTGGAGGCAGGAACATCCGGGAGCTCACCGCGGTCGATGAGGCTGTAGCTGTCGGCGTACGTGGCCTCGCCCACCTCGGTGACCTCGGAGCGCTTGGCGTCGGCGTCCCACTTCAGCCAGCCGTACTCGTTGCCGATCCGGTAGGCGGGCCGGCCCTTGGTGTCGTTCGCACCGGTCGGCGTGATCGAGAACAGCGTCCCCTTCGTCGGCGTGCACCCCGTCCCCACGACCGGCCGGACGTTCTCACCCGGGGTGATCTTGACGCCGAGGCAGATGTCCGCGCCGGCCCGGCCCTCGTTGGCCAGGGACCTGATCAGGTAGTCGACGCCCACCGGCTCGAGGACGAACTGGGACCGGGAGCCCGTGCCGTCGGAGACCTCGAGCTCGGCGCCGCCGGTGTCCAGCATGAAGTAGCGGTTGCCGGTGTCGAGCTGGATGGAGAACGCCCGCTCACCGGCGAGGATGGTGGAGGCAGGGTCCGTCGAGGTGGCTTGCGTTTCGCCGCCGCCGGAGTTTGCCCTGTGCAACCCGAGGACGCCGCCGATCACCAGCGCCACCGCGACTGCCGTGGCCAGCGCCGCGCGGCGCCACCGGTGTGGCCGGGCCGTCCCGTCCTTCCCGGACGGTTGCGGGACGGCGTCGGCGGGCGGGCGCGGGACGGGATGCGCGGTGCCGGCGGTGTCGTCCGGTGGTGGGACGACGGCTGCCACCTGCCGGACCGCCAGCGTCTGGCTGCCGAGGAGCGCGTCGAGCAGCTCCCGCGCGGTCGGCCGCTCCTCGGGGTGTTTCGCGAGCGCCCGTTCCACGAGGTCACGCAACGGCTCTGGCACGTCCGCGGTGTCCGGCGGCCGGGTCAGGATGCGCACTGCGGTGCCCGCCGCCGAGTCCGCCGCGAACGGCGTGTGCCCGGAAGCCGCGTAGGTCACCACCACGCCCCACGCGAAGACATCCGCCGCCGACGTCAGATCCCTGCCGAACTCCGGGTCGAGCCGTTCCGGCGCCATGTAGGCGACAGTGCCGACCATCTGATCGGTACGCGTGTGAGCGCTCGTCGCCTCGAAAGCGCGCGCGATCCCGAAGTCGATGACCTTGATGCCACCCATCGCGATCAGGACGTTGCCCGGTTTGAGGTCGCGGTGGATCACGCCCGCGCCGTGGATCGCGGTCAGCGCCGTCGCGATGCCGACCGCCACCCCGTGCAGCGCGGAGCCGGTCAGTGGCCCCTTCTGCGAGATCACGGCCTGCAGGCTGGGCCCGTCGACGTACTCCACCACGAGATAGGGCGGGTCGTGGTCGGGGTCGGCGTCGAGCACCTCGGCGGTGGAGAACGGCGGCACCTGTTTGGCCCGGTTGACCTCGCTGCGGAACCGTCCCCGGAACTCCGGGTCGTCGGCGAACTCCGGCCGCACCATCTTGATCGCGACCGCCGACCCGTCCTGCGCGCGGCCGAGGAAGACCGTGCCCATGCCGCCCTGCCCGAGCCGGCCGACGAGGTCATACCTGCCGAGCCGGGTGGGATCACCAGGGCGAAGCGGCTTGCTCATGGCTGGTCGGTGCCCGTTCTGTCGGTCGTGCCGGGAAGCGTACCCAGCCCGCCGACGGCCCGCCACTCTCGCGGAGACATCCCGAACGCCTGCCTGAACCGCCGGGCGAAGTGCGCCATGTCCACAAAACCACACGCCCGCCCCACCGCGGCGACCGGCCAGGTTCGCATGGCGAGCAACGACCGGGCCTCCTCCAGCCGCACGCGCATGATGTGCCCCGCCAGGGTTTCCGCGTCGGCCGCCCACACCGCGTAGAGCCGGCGCACCGAGACGGCGTGGACCCGCGCGATCCGGGCGGCGTCCAGTGTGGGATCGCTGTAGTGACGGCGTACATAGAGCTTGGTCTGGGTCAGCAGTGCCTCACCTGGCTGTTCCACCCGGGGGTCTGCGGTCGTCGCCACCAGGGCGCGCATCAGATCGACGGTCGCGGAACCGAGAAGGGAGCGGACCGGGGCCGGCTGGTCGAGGGCCTCGGTCAGCCCGAGCAGATGCTCCATGACCAGGCGCCGCACCGGGCTGGCCTGCAGCCGTGGCGCCGCCGCCCGGATGAGGTCCCCGGGCAGCCCGAGCGCGTCCCGGTCCACGTTGAACGACACTGTCGCACCGTCGCCGTAACGCCCGAACTCGTAGGGCAGCGCCTGGTCGACCATCATGATGCCCCAGTCGGTGCGCTGCTCCCGGCGCTCCGCCGCGCCCTGCGAGAAACTCCACCGCCCCGGGCTGAGCAGCACGAACCCGAGCCTGTCCTCGGCGATCCGCCGCACCATCCCCGGCGTGCGCCGCAGCACCAGCCCGGAACTGCTGCGGTGCATCAGCGCGGCCCGCCCACCCAGATCCCAGAAGTTCAGGCGGGCGTGGACCCGCTCCTCGGACTCATGGGTGAGCAGCGCCGGCACCCGGGCATCGCGCATCGCAGCCCGCACAGCCTCGGCCCGATCGGCCGGTGCCATCACCGAGGTATCCAGGACGAGCGCCATACCCTCAGGGTGCCATCCGGGTATGACAGTCCCGCTACTCGCCCGCTACTCGGAGATGGCGATCGCGGTGAAGCTGCAGATCATCACGACCACGACGATCGCCACCGGCCACAGGAACGCGCCGCGTAACGCGCCGGCGAATGCCTGATAACCGCCGGAGAACCGGTGACCCAGCGCCAGCCCGATCGACGCCGCGGCCCCGGCGATCAGACAGCTCCAGAAGAACCAGACGCTCGCCGGCCCGGTCACCTGGCGAACGCCGGCGAAGAAGACAGCCACGACGGTCAGCCAGACGGCAAGGCTCTGCGCCCAGCCCGACCTGCGGGTGTTGCCGGTCATCACGGTCACGGCGCCGACGCTACCCCAGCCGTTCCACCTGGATCTCCCACCGGCTTTAGGTTGTGCACAATTAAGTTGTGTGCAACTTAATTGTGCACAACCTAACTGCCCGGGCGGGTGCGGCCACAAGCTATTTGCGTGTGCGGGGCTCAGGCTCCGAGCCGGGAGATCAGCCGGGCCAGGTCACGCCTGCGGGAGTCGGCCGCCCAGACCGCCCAGGTACGCCGCACAAGTGGCGCCCCGGCCAGCGCCGCCCACACGACCCCGCCGGGCAGCGGCTGGGACCAGTTCTCGGGTGCGAACGCGAACGCCTGCCCCGAGCTGACCGCCGCGAACTTCACCTCCGCGATCAGTGACTGCCCCGGGCCGGCAGCCGGTCCCGGGCTCAGGCCGTGGCTGCGCAGCACCGCGACGATCTCGTCGAACCACACCGGGCTGTCGGCACGCGGGAACCCGGCCCAGTCGAGCCCCGCGAGCCGGTCCAACCGCACCTCGCCGCCCGTCGCAAGGCCGGCAGGGAGGCCTGCGGTGAGGCCCGCGGTGAGGCCCGCAGGGAGGCCCGCGGTGAGGCTCGCTTCGGCCAGCAGTACGCCGAGCCGTTCCTCGACGACGACCGCGGCGTCGAGTTCCCGGTCGGCGGGGCGGCTGCGGACCAGGCCGACGTCGAGGTCGCCGTCGCGCAGGGCGTCGAGCTGGGCGGCCGAGGAGAGATGGCGGACCTCCGTACGCGTGCCGGGATGGGTCTCGGCGAGCGCCTTCAACGCGCCGGGGAGCAGGTCCGGCGGTAACTCGAGGGGCATCCCGATGCGCAGGGCGGTGTCCTCGGCCGCGGCGAACCTGCCCACGGCCGTCAGCGCCTGGTCGTAGCGGGCGAGCACGGCGCGGGCCTCGGCGGCGAGGACGGCGCCCGCTTCGGTGGGGCGGACGCCGGTGCTGCTGCGTACGAGAAGGTCCAGGCCGGTCTCCCGCTCGATCGCGGTGAGCGTCTGCGAGACGGCCGGCTGGCTCAGCCGTAACCGCCGGGCGGCCGCCGACAGGCTGCCCTCGCCGACGACGGCCAGAAAGACCCGCAGCTCGCGTAGTTCCATCCGCCCATCGCACCACGCCGTCCCTGACAGCGACCCATAAGCGGGCCTTATCGCGGCCGGGATTTCCGGGCCTCACCGCCCGCTTACACCTGCCGGAACCCACCCCGGGGTCCCGCAAAGAAACCGGAACCCACCCGGGTCCCGCTACGAAAAGGGTGAACGGTCATGACAACGGAACTCTCCGGAACCACCGCGCTGGTGACCGGCGCTACGAGCGGCATCGGCCGGGCCACCGCGGTCCGGCTCGCGGCGCTGGGCGCGACGGTCGTGCTGTCCGGCCGCGACACCGAGCGCGGCGAGCAGGTCGTGCGCGACATCCGGGCAGCCGGCGGCACCGCGTTCTTCGCCGCCGCGGACCTTCGGGACGAGGCGTCGGCGCGGGCCCTGGCGGCTCGCGCGGTGCAGCTGGCCGGCCCGGTCGGCATCCTGGTCAACAATGCGGGCA
Organism: Winogradskya humida; assembly: GCF_016862215.1. Taxonomy (GTDB): domain Bacteria; phylum Actinomycetota; class Actinomycetes; order Mycobacteriales; family Micromonosporaceae; genus Actinoplanes; species Actinoplanes humidus. Next base: position 68,853 of record NZ_BOMN01000106.1, on the reverse strand, counting down.
TCTTCCCGTTCGGCCCGACGGACAAGACCACCGAGGACCAGTTCGACGACGTGTACGCGCTGAACGTCAAAGCGCCGTACTTCCTCGTCGCCGAGCTGGCCCCGGCGATGGCGGCCCGCGGCCGGGGCGTCGTGGTCAACGTGACGACGATGGTCGCGGAGCTGGGCACGGCCGGGATGGGGCTCTACGGCTCCACGAAGGCCGCCCTGGTGCTGCTGACGAAGTCGTGGGCGGCGGAGTTCGGGCCCAGCGGCGTCCGCGTCAACGCCGTCAGCCCGGGCCCCACGCGTACCGAGGGAACCGCACCCATGGGCGACGCCCTCGACCAGCTCGCGGCAGCCGCCCCCGCCGGAAGGCCGGGCACGGCCGACGAGATCGCCGCGGCAATCGCCTTCCTCACCACTGACGCCGCGTCGTTCATCCACGGCGCGGTCCTCCCGGCCGACGGCGGCCGCATCGCCGTCTGACCAGGGCTTTCAGGCCGCCGCTTTCAGGCCGCCGCTTTCAGGCCGCCGCTTTCAGGCCGTCTTTTCAGATGGCCTTGAAAGCGGCGGCATGGTCGGTGGCCCACTGCCGGAACGTACGCGGGGGAGCGCCGAGAATGTCCTCCACTGTGGAGGTCACGTACGCCGGGTGGCCCAGCGTGGCCTGCCAGGCGGCCAGGAGCATGTCCACGGCCGGCCGGGCGCCGATCGGGGCATCGCGCCGGAACTCGTCGGGGGACAGCTCCTCGTACGTGAGCCGGCGGCCCAGGACGGTCCCGAGGATCTCGACCTGCTCGGCCTGGCTCAGGGCTTCGGGGCCGGTGAGGACGTAGTCGCCGCCCACATGCCCGTCGTCGAGCAGGCTCCGTGCGACGACCGCGGCAACGTCCCGGTCGTCAACGGGCGCGGTCTCGGCCGCACCGTACGGCCACCGGACCACGCCGTCCCCACGGCTAGCGCGGTCGCCCCGGATCGCGTCGCCCCACCAGAGCAGGGCGTTGGATGCGAGCATGCCTGGCCGGACGATCGTCGTGCCGAGCCCGGCGGTCGTGATGAGCCCCTCGAGGTCGGCGAACAGGGCGGCCACCGGGTTCGGCTGCTGGAAGAACGGGTGCGGCGTCCGGTGCGGCGCGGACAGCAGGACGACCCGCCGGGTGTGGGCGGCCAGCCGGTCGACGACGGCCGCCACGGTGTCCGGCGGGGCGGTCCAGACGAGGAACACCGTGCCGATTCCCCGCAATGCGGCGTCGAGCGAGTCGGGGACGGTCAGGTCGCCGGTGACGGTCTCGACGGTCGCCGGCAGCGTCGCCGCCGACTCGGCGCGGTGCACGAGCGCGCGGACGGGTGCGCCGGCGTCGGTCAGCAGGTCGATCACGGCGCGCCCGATGCGTCCGGTGGCTCCGGTGATGAGGCAGGTGTCTGGCGGTTTCATAGCGCCGATCAAAACGTAACTCGGTTAAAAAAACAACCCGGTTAAAAGAACGACATCGCAAAAAAAGAGACCGAGTAAAAAATGTTACTCTGGACGGGTGATCGAGCAGGCCGGGCTGCGCGCCCGCAAGAAGGTAAGAACCCGCGACACCATCGCCGACGCGGCGATCGCGCTGTTCCTGCTGTACGGGTTCGACGGCGTGCCGGTGTCCGACATCGCGGCGGCGGCCGAGGTCTCGAAGCCGACGTTGTTCCGCTACTTCGCGACCAAGGAGGACCTGGTCCTGCACCGGTTCGCGGACCACAACGGCGAGGCCGCCCGCGTGGTGCGCGACCGCGAGCCCGACGTTGCGCCAACGGCCGCGTTGCACCAGCACTTCCAGGCCGGGCTTGACCGCTTCGACCCGGTCACCGGCCTCAACGACCACCCCGACGTGGTGGCGTTCCACCGGCTGGTGTTCGGCACGCCGAGCCTGGCGGGCCGGCTCACGCAGTACATGCTCGACGACGAGACCGCACTGGCGGCCGCCCTCGGCGATGGCATCGGCGCCCGGCTACAGGCCGCGCAGGTGATCGCCCTCCAGCGTGTCCTCGCCCGGGCCAACTGGCAGAAGATCGCTGACGGCCGCAGCGCGCAGGACGTCCACCCCGAGGCCCTCGCCGACGCCAACCTGGCCTTCACGGCACTCCGCGCGGCAAGCTCAGCTGCTAACTTCCGAGGGTGACACCGTTCCCGGGCATCCTGCCCCCGCCGCGCTCCTGACGGAGCGCCGCGCTTCTGGAAGAGCGCCGCGCTCCTGACGGAGCGCCGGCGACGGCCGACAGCATCTGAGCTGATCGGCAGCCTGATCGTGCTCGCACTCCTGACGGAAGCGCCGCGCGAGGGCCGACAGCGCATGAGCTGATCGGCACCCTTTCGTGCCTGCGCACCCGATGGAAGCGTTGCCCGACGGCCGGCGTGCGTGCGCTCCGTAGCCGGATCCCGTCCACGGCTCACATCCCGGAGCGCACATGCCGCACCCCTTCCTGCCCTCAGCCCAGATCGCCGCCGCGGGCCTGCTCTGGGGCACGACCGGAATCGTCGTCCCCTTCCTGCACCGCGCGACCGGCCTCGACGCGGTCGCCATCAGCTTCTACCGGCTCGCCATCGCCGCCGTCGTCCTCGGCCCCCTGTTGATCCACCGCCGGGAGGTCCTCCGGCACGCGCCATTCCGACTGCTCGCCGTCGGGGTGGGGCTCGGCGCGTACCAGGCGCTCTATTTTGTCGCTGTCCAGCTCGGCGGGGTCGCGGTGGCGACGGTCGTCAGCCTCGGCTCGGCGCCCGTCCTGATCGCCGTGTGGGAGAAGTCGCGGAGCAGAAGCCTGTGGATCAGCATGGCCGCCGCGGTGACGGGACTGATCCTGATCGCCGGAGGGGACGCGACCCCGAACGCCGCGGGGCTGCTGGCCGCGCTGGCGTCAGGGTTCGGCTACGCGGCGACAACCGTTCTCAGCCGGCACCTTTCCGACCGGGTCGACCCGATGACCCTCACGGCATCGTCCACGGTGGTCGGTGGGCTGGCCCTCGCGCTCCCGGCCGTACTCCTCGGCGGTCTGGGCTTTCCGCTCCATGAAAAAGAGGGCGCGATGCTGCTCTACCTGGGAGTGGCGACGACCGCGGTCGCGTACACCCTGTTCTATGCCGGTCTGCGCAGCACCCGGGGCAGCGCCGCGACCGTTCTCACCCTGCTGGAACCACTGACAGCGGCCGTCCTTGCCGTCCTGCTCCTGGGCGAACCGCTCACCGCGCCCATGGTTGCCGGGAGTGTCCTGATGCTCGCGGCAGTGAGAGGCAGTGAGAGGCGGCGGCAGTGAAGGCGGTGGCGGGGGCCTCCAACCAGACCGGCGCGGTCGGCGGCATGCGCTTCCTCGGCCAGGCCAAAGTGGTCGGCCCGGCGGGCAACATCCTCGCCCGCACCTGGGCCAAGGCCGGGCTCGCGGTCGCCGAGCTCGATGTCGCCGCCGAGATCGCCGCCGCCCGCCGCGTGCTGCGCCACCTCGACGAGCTCAAACCGGACAGCTACCGGACGGCGGCCACGACATGAGGATCGCGCTGCTGACCTACTCGACCCGGCCGCGCGGGGGCGTCGTGCACACCCTCGCCCTGGCCGAGGCCCTGGCAGAGCAAGGGCAGGACGTCACGGTCTGGACCCTCGGTCGCGGTGGCGGTTTCTTCCGGCCCGTCCATCCTTCTGTACGCGTAGAGCTCGTCCCCTTCCCCGACGAGCCGGGCGAATCCGTGGGGGAGCGGATCCTGCGCTCGATCGCCCTGCTGCGCACGGCGTTCACGCCCGGTGACTACGACATCGTCCACGCCCAGGACTGCATCAGCGCCAACGCCGTGGACCGCTGCGTGCGGACCGTCCACCATCTCGACCAGTTCACGACCCCGGAACTGGCCGCCTGTCACGAGCGGGCCATCCTCCGGCCGTACGCCCATCTGTGTGTCTCGTCCGCCGTGGCAGCCGAGGTGTCCGCGGGCTGGGGCCTGTCACCCACCGTGATCCCCAACGGCGTGGACGCGGCCCGCTTCGCCGGCGCCGTCCCCGGCACCCGGCACGGCGCCTACGTGCTGTCCGTCGGCGGTATCGAGCCGCGGAAGGGATCCCTCGATCTGCTGGACGCGTACGCCCTGCTCCGCGACGATTTCCCCGGCCTGAAACTCGTCATCGCCGGCGGGGAAACCCTGTTCGACTATCGCGACTACCGCGCAGAATGGGAACGCCGGGCGTCAGCGTTGAAAGTCTAACCGCTGGTGCTCGGGCCGGTCGACCACGACGAGATGCCCGGGATCGTGGCCGGCGCGGCGGCGTTCGCGTTCCCGTCCACGAAGGAGGGGTTCGGGCTCGCCGCGATGGAGGCCCTTGCCGCCGGCGTACCCGTCGTGGTCCGTGACCTGCCCGTCCTGCGCGAGGTCTTCGGCGACACGGTCAGTTACGGCCACGACCCGGCGTCCCTGGCGGCTGCCCTCCGCGCGGCGATCAAGGAACCGTTGCCCGCCACCGCCGGCCGCGAGCTGGCCGCCGCCCACACCTGGGAGGCCGCCGCCCGCCGCCACCTCGAGTTCTACGCCTCGCTGAAACCCTGATCCCGCAACGCCCTGCCGATGCGGGAGCGGTGGTCGGCCTCCCACTCGTCCAGGCTCTGCGCGGCCTCCTTCGCCAGCTTCGCGCGCGCGTCCGCCAGCACCTGCTCGCGGCGGTCAGCGGGCACGACCACGACGCCGTCCTCGTCGGCCACCACGAGGTCACCGGGATTCACCAGCACCCCGCCGCACCGCACCGGCACCTGCAGCGCGCCGACCTGCTTCTTCGTGCCGGGGATGGGCACAACACCGCGGGCGAACACCGGGAACGTGGCGTCCCGCACCTCCCCGATGTCCCGGATCACGCCGTCGAGCACGAGCCCGGCGACCCCGTTGCGCTGAGCCACGGCGCAGACATTGCCGCCGGCCAGTGCATACGTCGTGTCTCCCGACTCGGCGACGATCACCGAGCCCGGCGCCGCCCGGTAGATGGCCGCGTGCAGCATCAGGTTGTCACCCGGCGGGCACTGCACGGTGTACGCGGGCCCGGTCAGCGCGACCGGCCCCCACAGTGCCCGCACACCGAGATCCATGACCTGCTCCACGCCCAGCAGATCGGCGAGGGTCGTCGAAGGTAGCGAAGTGTCCACGCCGTGAAACTACCGGTTGCGCAGCCGCTGCCCGACGAACAGTGCCGCGCGGTCGAGAGCGTCGTCCGCCTCGCCGAGAGTGCCCGCGTACGCCTGGAAGACATGCGGCACCCCGGCCACCACGTCGAGGATGACGTCGACCTCCGCCGCGCGCGCCCGGTCGGCGAAGCGGGTGGCGTCGTCCAGCAGCAGCTCGTTCGTCCCGGCCTGCAGCAACATCGGCGGCAGCCCGGCGAGGTCACCGACGATTGCCGGGCTCAACAGCTCCTGCCGCGGGTCCTGCCCGGCGAGGTAGAGCGCGCCCGTCCCGTCGAGGCCGTCCTTGGTGAAGAACGGGTCGATGCCCTCCTTCGACCGCATGCTCCCGCCCGTCCGCGTCGCGTCGAGCCCCGGCGAGAACGCCACGATCCCGGCCGGCATCGGCAACCCCGCCGCACGGGCGGCCAGACACGTCGTCACCGCAAGCCCACCACCAGCGGAATCCCCGGCGAGGACGATCGCTGCCGGGTCCGTGCCACGTTCCAGCAGCTCCTGGTACGCGGCCAAGCAGTCCTCGATCGCCGCAGGGAACGGATTCTCGGGTGCGAGACGGTAGTCCAGCGACACTGCCGGCACCCCGGTGCGGACGACGAGGTTCGCCGTGAGACTGATCGCGGTCTCCGGTGACCCGAACACGAACGAACCGCCGTGAAAATAGAGGATCGTGCCGCTGTGCTCGTCGCGATGGGCCCGGACGGACAGCGCCGGCCTGCCACCCAGAGTGGTGGCCTCCCTGTGCACGCCGCCGGGCACGGCCATGCTCGTCATGAAAGCCGCAAACCCGCTCCGGATCTCCTCGATCGACTCCGGCGTCGCGGGCGGGTGCTCCCGGAGCGCCGTGTCGAGCGACACTCGTTGCTGCCTGGTCATGGCTCTCTCCCGTCACTGAATATGCCCCGGAACTATATGCCGAGGAATCTACTACGTCGGGTAAAGTACATGCCATGGCATCTACTGGGCAAGCCCACCTGGGTTTTCTGGACGACCTGGTCCGATGCGAGACGCGGCTCTACAACGCGCTCAACGACCGCCTCCGCGAACGCCACGGCATCGTCATGTCCCAGTTCGAGGCGCTCCACCTCATCCGCACGTCCCCGCGCTGCCGCGTCGCCGACCTCGCCGGCGCCGTGGCGGCCGGCGTCGGCGCGATCAGCAAAGGCGTCGACCGCCTCGAAGCCAAAGGCTGGGTCCAACGTCTGCCGAACCCCGCCGACCGCCGCTCGTCCCTGCTGGTCCTGACCGAGCCGGGCGAGCAGCTCGTCGCCGAGGCCCGGCATACCTGCGAGGAACGCCTCGCCGAGCTCCTCGACCTCAGCGCCGAGGAACTCGCCGCGACCACGAGGACGCTGTCGAAGCTGCGCCGTGCGCTCGAGGCCGGCCAGGTCGGCGTACCCGTCGGGTGAGATTTAAAGCTTGAAGGCCTGGACCAGGCCGCGCAGCTCATCGGCGGTGCGGGCGACCTCGGCGCTGGCGTCGCGGGTCTGCTGGACGCCGGAGGAGGCCTGACCGGTCGCCGAGGAGACGTCGGCGATGTTCGTGGCGATGCGGGTGCTGCCCGAGGCGACCTCGGTGATGCTGCGGGACATCTCCTGGGTGGTGGCGGTCTGCTCCTCGACGGCGCTGGCGATGGTGGTCTGGAAGTCGTTGATCTTCGCGATGACGTCGCTGATCCGGCTGATGACCTCGACGGCGCCGCTGGTGCCCGCCTGGATCGCCGTGACCCGGGCGTGGATGTCCTCGGTGGCCCGGGCGGTCTCCTGAGCCAGATCTTTGACCTCGGAGGCGACCACGGCGAAGCCCTTGCCGGCGTCGCCCGCGCGGGCGGCCTCGATCGTGGCGTTGAGGGCGAGCAGGTTGGTCTGGGCGGCGATCGAGGTGATCAGGTTGATGACGTTGCCGATCTCCGCCGACGACTCGCCGAGCTGCCGGATCGTCTCGGTGGCCTGGGCGGCCTCGGCGACGGCGATGCCGGCGATCTGGACGGCTTCGCTGGTGTTGCGGGAGATCTCGCGGATGCTCAGGCCCATCTCCTCGGAGCCGGCGGCGACGGTCTGCACGTTGCGGGAGATCTCGTCGGCCTCCGCGGCGGCGGAGTTCGTCTGCGTGTTCGTGTCGCCGGTGGTCGACGCGAGCTGTTCGGCGATCCCGGACAGGCCCGTCGCGGAGCGGGACAGGGCCTCCGCGTTGCCGCCGATGGTGGTCATCGAGGCCCGGATCGAGTCGAGGGCCGCGTCGAGGCCGGCTGCCATCCGGCCCAGCTCGTCACGGGTGGTGATGCCGCTGCGGCGGGTCAGGTCGCCGTGGGCGAGTGCGTCGACGACCTCGCCGATGCGGCGTACCGGGCGCAGGATCGAGCGGACCAGCGGGATCGCCAGGCCGATCAGCAGGGCGAGCCCGGCAACCCCGGTGAGCAGGGCGAACAGGCGTACGTTGCGCTCGGTCGCGGCCATGGCGGCGCGCTCCTGCTCCGCGGCGGCCTGCACGGCGTCGGTCAGCGTGCCCAGCTCGTCGTCGGTGACGTGGTTGCGGGTGGCGATCTCGTCCAGGTCGCCGGCTTTGCCGCTCGCCGCGGCCTTCACGAAGTCGCTGATGAACGCGCTGAACGAGGTGAAGTCCGGCCGGTTCGCGGTGAACTGCGCCTTGAACGCCGCGGGCAGGCCCGAGGCCATCACCGCGTCGGCAGCCTCGGTCGAGGAGGCCACGTCGTCGACGGTGTCCTGAGAGACGTCCTGACCCAGGGCGGCCCGGTACGCGTCCACCTTGAGCTCACTCTGCCGGGTGTCCAGATGATGCAGGGCGGCCAGGCCCTCCTCGAGCCCGCGGACGGTGTCCGACTGCCGGATCAGGTCGCGCTGACCGGCCAGGCTGATGGCGGCCATCACGGCTAGTGCCAGCGCGCCCGCGATCACGATGAGGACGAGCCTGCGGGCCACACCGAGGGTGCTCAGACGGAACATGTCCGCCCTATCGGCGCTGCTCAGTCACCCTGCAGTGATCTTCGCCAAAGAATTTTCCCTAAGGTCGCGGCGCGGACGTGTCACTCTTGGGGCTGGAGAGGGGGCCGTGATGACCGAGTCCTTCCAGTACGCCGGCGCCACCGTCGAGATCGTCGAACCCGGAACAATCCTCGCCGCCGCGCGGGTCAACCCGGTCGAGTTGCTCCGCCGAGCGACGTTCCCAGCCCCCGTGCGCCGCGCCGGGCTGACCGTCTCCAGCGCCGACACACCCGCCGGGGCTCCGCCGACTGATAGTCCCGGCTTGGGTAGAGGCCCAGTTCACGTTTTCTCGGCGGAGATCAGCACCGCCACCGACGACCTGCCCGACCGGGACAGGATCCGGGCGGTGGTGCTCGGCAACGACCCGGTGGGCACGCTGCTCGCCAAGCGGATCGCGGCCGGTGACCAGATCACCACGCGGATCGTGGACGGCGTCGGAACAGCGGCCGTGGCGGCGTACAAAAAGCTGGGTCTTGATCGTCCGGGTGAGCCCGCGGTCCCGCGTGAGGCGCGGACGGACGTCCTGGCCGACGCGGCCGCGGGTCTGCAGGCGACCGTGAGTTACGACGCTGACGGCACCCTGATCCGGCTGCGCGCCGAGGTCCCGCGCGACGAGGTCACCCCGGAGCATCTCGCCGCGATGGTGAAACTGCTGCTCCAGGCCGTGGGGACGCTGGTGCCGGGCGACGAGCCGCTCGCCGGGCGGCGCTATGTCGTGGCCCGCGAGAGCATCCCCAAGGTCGCGACCACCACCCAGGAGGTCACGCTCGACCAGGTCGGCGGGCTCACCGAAATCGTGGCCGAGCTGCGCCAGATCGCCGTCTCGTTCCGGCACCCGGAGGCGATGGCCCGCTGGGGCGCGCGCCGGCCCCAGGGCATCCTGATGTACGGCCCGCCCGGCACCGGCAAGACGATGCTGTCCCGGGCCCTGGCCAACGAGATCGGCGCCGACTTCCGCGAGATCCGCACCCCCGAGATCCTCGACAAGTGGCTCGGCGGCTCGGAACGCAACATCAAGCAGATCTTCCGCGACGCCCGCCGCTACCGGGTCCCGACGCTGATCCTGTTCGACGAGTTCGACTCGATCATCAGTTACGCGGGTTCCGGCGGCGACGCGGCCAGCCAGGCGATCAACGCCGTGGCGGGCATCTTCAAGCAGGAGATGAACGACCTCATCGAGGCCAACCCGAACGTCATCGTCGTGGCGACGACCAACTTCCCGCACCGCGTCGACGACTCCCTGATCCGCTCGGGCCGTTTCGACGTCAAGGTCTCCGTTCCCAAACCCGACGAGAACGGCCGCACCGAGATCTTCCGCAAGATGATCGCCCAGCTCGCCGCGGTCCACGAACGCCCCGGCTTCACGATGTTCGCCGACGGCGTCGACCTGGCCGAGCTCGGCAGGCTCAGCCATGGCATGACCGGCGCCGACATCAAGGAAGCCCTGCGCCGGGTCCAGCTCGCCAAGGCCATGCAGGACGCCCACACCGGCGGCATGGTCGACCCGATCAGCCAACAGGACCTGACGGCCAGCATATCCGGCCTGGGGTTCTGAAGATCCACTTCGCCAGGTCCCCGAGCTCGCGGCGCACGGCCGCCATCGTGGACCTGGCGAAGGGCTCGTCCTCGTGGATCGCGTCCACCCGCAGCAGGCCCGCCGCCCGGTCCGCGGTGGCGTCGACCTTCCCGATCAGGCGGTCGCCGTGCAGGATCGGCATCGCCCAGTAACCCCACCGGCGCTTCGCCGCGGGTTTGTACATCTCCAGCGTGTAGTCGAAGTCGAACAGCTCGGCCATCCGCTTACGGTCGAAGATCAGCTGGTCGAGCGGCGAGAGCAGCGCCACCCGCCCCTGGAACGGCCGGCCCAGCTGCTCCGGGTCGACGCGCCACTTCCCGCGTACGCCCTCGATAACCGCCGCCTCACCGACTTCGTCCTCCCCGGGCCGGGCGATCCCCTGCGCGGTCAGCAACCGCTCCGCGCGCAGCAGCCGGGCCTGCTCCTCGGGCACCGACCCCTCCGGATAGACCCGCTCGGCCAGGTCGAACAGCCGCTTCTGCCCCTCCCGCCCGGTGATCGCCACCTCACCACGCAACACCATCAGATCGAGCAGCCGGTCGACGTTGCGGTTGTTGTTCCAGCCCGACGAGCGCCACGGCACATTGCAGGTGTCCGGCAGCTCGGACAGCGTCAACGGCCCCTCCCGCTCGATCCGATGCAGAATCTCGCGCCGGCAGTCGTCGTTCGCGTCCACCCACTCCCGCACGTCCTCCTCCCACGGCCGCAGATTGGTACGCTCCTGCCACCCGGCCATCCCGGCCCGGTAGAGCGCCAGGTCCTCCCGGGGCCGTGCCCGCCCCCGCAGCTCGATCAACGTCCCGCGCTCCAGGGCCGTCGCCAGCTCCGACTGCTGGTAGGCGGACCCGAGCCGGCTCCACACCACGACGTCCGCGCTCGGCGCCACCGCCGCGGTCGGTTCGAGCTGCAGGAACGTCAGGTGGCGGACCACGTCGAGCAGGGTCGCGGGGCGGGGCTGGTCGAGCAGCTGCGCGCGTACGGCGATCCGTCTTGCTTCCTGCCTCGAAAGCTGATGGATTCCCACAGCCGGAAGACTACGGCCTACGGAGGCTTTCCATGACCACCTACGTCCTTGTCCCCGGAGCCGGCGGCAGCGCCTGGTTCTGGCATCTGCTCACCCCCCACCTAAAGGCAAAAGGCCACGACGTGGTCACCGTCGGGCTTCCCGCCGCCGACGAGGATGCAGGCCTCGACGTGTACGCCCAAACGATCGTCACCGCCGTCGGACAGTCAGCTTCCGACGTGTCCGCCGCGGGCCGGCGCGGGGATCTCGTGGTCGTCGCCATGTCGATGGGCGGGTTCAGCGCGCCCCTGGTCTGCGACCGTCTGCCGGTGACGTCACTTGTCCTGGTCAACGCCATGATCCCGGCCCCGGGCGAGACCGCCGGCGCCTGGTGGGCCAACACGGGCCAGGAACGGGCCCGCCGCGAGTCCGACATCGCCGCGGGCCGCGACCCGGACGCCGATTTCGACCCGGTGACGTACTTCTTCCACGACGTCCCGGCTCCGATCACCACTGCTGCCTTGGAGATCGAGGAGGCGCAGGCCGGCAAGCCGTTCGGGGAGCCGTGGCCGCTGCCCGCCTGGCCGGACGTCCCGACCCGCGTCCTGACCGGCCGCGACGACCGGATCTTCCCGGTGGCCTTCCAGACCCGGATCGCCGAGGAACGGCTCGGCATCACCCCCGAACTGTTGCCGGGCGGCCACCTGCTCGCGCTCAGCCACCCCGCCCGGCTCGCCGAGCTGCTCTGATCCGCGGATTCCCCTCTCAGTCCAGGCAGAACTCGTTGCCCTCGGGGTCGGCCATGACGATGAAGCCGGCGCTCATCGGGGGACCGGGCTCATGCCGCTGGAGCCGCTTCGCACCCAGCGCGGTCAGCCGCTCGCACTCCGCCTCCAGGGCCGCCATCCGGGCCTCGCCCTGCAACCCGGGAGCGGCCCGGACGTCCAGGTGGACCCGGTTCTTCCCGGCCTTGTCCTCCGGAACCCGCTGGAAGAAGACCCGGGGTCCACGCCCGTCCGGATCCTCGATGCCCGACGCCTGGTTGCGCTGCTCCTCCGGTACGCCGACCTTCTCGAGGAACTCGGCCCATGCCGCCAGGGGGTCGGCGCCCTCGCCCAGCTCGACGCCCGGCGGTCCGGGGTGGACGTACCCCAGCGCGTCGCGCCAGAAGGTCGACAACGCCTGCGGGTCATGGGCGTCAAAGGTGACCTGGAATTCGCGGCTCATCGGCTGCTCCGTTCATGGCTGGCGTACATACCTCGCCCAACGATTCTCGTCCGAGGCTGCTACGGGAGGCCAGGGGCCGGACCCGCCCCGGCCGGACCCGCCCCGGCCGGGATCTTGCTGGACCCGTCGCGGCCGGATCTGGCCCAGGCTGGATCGTGGCTGGACCCGTCGCCGTTGGATCGCGCCGGGCGGCGGGCGCGGTTCAGTCCTCGAGGTAGTCCTCCGGAAGGTCGTACTCGTCCGTGACCGCCCGCGCCTCATCGCCGCGTCCCTGCCTGCGCAGTGTCCTGACCAGCACGATCGCGGCATCCCAGTGGATATCGTCATCGGGACCGGCGAGCAGTTCGCGAGCCTGCCACTCGGCCTCCGCCGGGCGCCCCGCCGCCAGGAGCAACTCGGCCCGGTTGACGAGTACGGCACTCAGATCGCTGGCAGCACCGGCCGTCCCGAACGCCGCGACGGCCAGGGCAATGCGGACGACGGCGATCTCCGGCCGTTCCGCGTTGAAGGCCGCGACCGCGTGCAACCGCCCGATCTCGGCAACCGGCACCCCCGGATAAGCCGCGATCAGCTGCGCCGCCCGCGCGATCACCACTCGCGCCTCCTCGCTGGGAGACAGGCAGCGAGCGGCCTTCCCCAGGGTCCGCAACTCGTCCGCCGCGGCACCGAGCTCCCGCTCCGAGACGAGGTGGTCCGCAACGGTGATGCCCTCACCTGCAGCGAGACGGCCAGCAGCGGTGCTGGCCTGGTCCGCAGCGAGATGGTCCGTAACGGTGACGGCCTGGTCCGCAGCGGTGGTGGCCTGGGCTGCGGCGAGGCGGGTGGTGCGGTGGCGGTCGGCGGCGGCGAGGAAGCGCTGGGCTGCGGGCTCGCGGTGCTGGGTGTCGCCGGCCTGTTCCAGGAGGGTGGCGTAGGCGGGCAGGTCGTCCGGCACGTGGGCGGCCTCGCCGATCGCGTCGAGCACCGCCTCGGCCTGCCGCCTGCCGCGCGACCGCTGGTAGAGCTCCCACAACAGATAGCGCCCCCGCACGGCGTCGTCGGCGAGCCCGGCCCGGTCGAGGCTGCGAACAGCTTCCTCCGCCGCCTCGGTGGCATCCCGCCACTGGTCAGCGTTGCGCAGCGCATACGCGACCTGCAGACGCCCCCGCGCCGCCCCGGCAAGATCACCCGCGGCGGTGAGGGCCGCGACCTGCTCGACCTGCGCAGCCAGGGCGTCGTGACCAGCGCGCCCCGCCAGCACGGTGAGCGGCAACCGCGCAGCGAGCGGCGAGGCCGTCATCCGCGCGGCGATCCGGGAGCTCTGATGCGTGTTGCCGTTACGGGCGTCGAAGCGGGCCGCCAGAACGGAAGCCCGTGCGGCGAGCTCGTCATGGGTCTCCGCGACGGTGGATGACCAGCGGCGGGTGCCGTCGTCCGAACGGCGGCGCAGGGGCAGGTCGCCCTGGCCGGCGTCGCGGAGCCGGCCGAGGACCAGGGTGGCAGCGGCCGCGAACTCCATCTCGGCGAACGGTGACGACGGGCGGTCGAGCCAGCTGAGGTGGTGCTCGATGACGTCCAGGCCGGCGGGCTCGTTGCCGCTGCGGCCCAGGAACGTCAGGTGCAGGGCGACGTTGTCGAGGTGGTGCCGGTCCTCGCGGATGTACCGGTAACCGACGCGGTGGGCGTCGACCGCCTCGTCGAACCTGCCCGTGCTGAGGTACGGGAGCAGGAGCTCGGCGAGCATCCACTGGGGCTGCTCGCTGCAGCCGCCCTGTTTCCAGGGGGAGCCGACGCGGATGGCCTCGTCGTGGTCGCCGACCGACGACAGCTGGCGGACCTGTGCTGACGGCACGCAGGCGTGGCAGTCGGAAAGGCCGTCCTGGGCCGCGGTGAGCATCTTGTCGTACCACTCCTGCGCGCCCGCCGTGTCGCCGACGTGGTGGGCGACGAGCCAGCGGTGCTGGTAGACCGCGTGCAGGCTGTGGCCGCCGAGGCGGTAGCGGCGTTCCATGTCGTCGAGCACCGCCACGGTGCGGGCGAGCGGGATGTCGGGGAACTGCGGCAGCGCCCAGACGATCCACTTGAACCGCCACAGCAGGGCGTTCTGCTGGTGGCTGGTGGCGAGCTCCGGTTGCCGGTCGGCTGCCGCGAGGCACCAGGAGAACGCGAGGAAGGCGCGGGCCGGGTCGCCGCCGTGGTGGAACTCGCTGATCGCCGACATCCGGGCGCCGAACGCGAACTTCGTGGCCCCGGCGGCGTCGGCGTGCCGGAACAGCGCGTCCCACGCGGTGAACCGGGCCGGGCCGTCCGGGCGGCGGTGGACCTCGTGCAGCAGGTCGGTGAGCTGCTGCTCGGACATCGTCATCGGGACTCTCCCATCGCGCGTTCGAGCAGACCCAGGAAGGACTGGTTGAGTGCCGCGGTGTCGGCGGGCCGCAGTGGTTGGTGACCGAGCAGGAGGGCCTGCACGTAGAGGCCTTCGACGGCGAGCGCCACCAGGTGCTCGTCGCCGAGGGCGACGGCGCGGCGCACGAGCGGGTTGCGGTGGTTGAAGACGAGCTGGGGCCGGCTGTCGGCGCTCGTCGTGAACGAGCCGAGGATCGAGGACCACAGGTCGTCGGCCTCGTCACGGCCGTGCCGCAGGTCCATCTGCAGGGCGGTGTCGCTGTCGAGCAGGTAGAGCGCGGGCAGCCCGGCCGGCTCGAACACGCGCACCAGCACCTCGACGCCGAGCGGGTCGAGCGTGCGCTGCGCCTGGGTGAGGAACGGCCGCACGGCAAGCTCGGCTTCGGGCTCCAGCGGGTCGAGCCGCATGGCCAGCTCGTTCGCGGTCAGCAGTTCGGTGGTGATGCCGTCGCCGAGACCGGGCAGCCGGCGCAGCAGGTCGGCGTCGTAGACGTAGCCGCCGTTGACGACCGGGATCGACTGCGCGGCGGCGACCGACGCGAGCTGCCGGAACTCGTCGGCGGACGCGATGAAGCGGACCACGCCGTACCGTTCGCGAAATTCTGCCAGGGTGAGCGCGCCCATGTTGGTCTCGAACGGCCACCACTGGTCGATCAGGCGCAGCATGTCGTCGTCGTGGACGGCGAGCGCCTTCACCCCGAGATGGTGCACGTCGAGGAAGAGCCGCAACCGGCGTGGATCGGTACGCCCGAGCGCGGTCAGCCATCCCCGCAGCGACCCGCCGAGCGACTCCCGCACCTGGTCGAGCAGGCCGTCCTCGTAGAGTGCCTCCCGGCTCGCGGTCGGCCGTAGCTCGGTCGTGTCCACCACGCACCGCACGAAGAACGCCCACTCCGGGAGCAGCCCCTCGATGCTCTCCGACAGCAGCATCTGTTTGAGGTAGACCCGGTGCGCCACCCGCGAAGCCGGGTTCGCGGGCATCGGCAGCACGAAGGCCACCCCGCGCAGCCCGGCCGCCGGCACGTCCAGGTCGATCACATCGAAGGGCCGGAAACCGAAGACCTGCTCCGCGTACGCCTCAAGCCGCGCCCGCCGCCCGCCCGCCGACTCGTCCCCGTCCCGCTGCCAGGGCGCGAGCGCCGTGGTCATGGACTCGCCGTCCACCGACACCGCGATCGGCAGCATCGACCCGAACAGCCGGGCCAGCTCGACGACCGTCTCGCGCCGCAGCCAGTGCTCGGCACCCCGGCGCGGCACCAGCGTCACCATCGTGCCCTGCTCGGCGCGCGCCTCGCCCTCGCCCACCTCATAGTGCCCGTCGGAATGCCCGACCCACTCGACGGCCGGCGCGTCCCCGCAGCGTGTCGACACCCGGATCTCATCGGCGACCAGGAAGCACGAGAGCAGCCCGATCCCGAACTGCCCGAGGAACTCGTGCCGCGCGAACCCCAGATCGTCGCGTTTGGAACTGCGCCCGATGGTGGCGAGCAACTCGTGCACCTGCTGCTCGGTCAGCCCGATGCCGCTGTCGTGCACGCGCAGGATGCCGCCGCCGGTCTCGATACGCACGAATCCGGGCGCCCCAGGATCCAGGACCCGGCGCGCGGTGATGGCATCCACGGCGTTCTGCAGCAGCTCCCGCACATACACGCGCGGGCTCGCATACAGATGGTGACTCAATAGATCAACAATGCCCCGAAGATCCACATTGAACGAGTAACCCACCGGCATTTCCTCCCGCGACCCCGACCGAGCGAGAGCACCATATCGGTACGCCCTACGCCTCCGCGGCCCCGTTTCCCGCCCCTGTGGACAACCACTCCTCAAGCTCCCCGGCGGCATCCTCGTCATACGCCACGAGCACGATCCGCCCGACCGAGGTCGTCGCCGAGCGCAACGTCCCCACGGCGATCCGGGCAGCCTGTGCAGCCGGATACCCATACACGCCGGTGGCGATGGCGGGAAAAGCGATGCTGGTCGCGCCCAGTTCGTCCGCGAGAGCGAGGCTGGACCGGTAGCAGGACGCGAGAATCTCGGCCTCGCCGTAGTCGCCGCCCTCCCAGACCGGCCCGACCGTGTGGATGACGTGCCGCACCGGCGGGTCCAGGTCGAAGGCGGGGGTGGCCACCGCGAGGCCCGGGTCCAGCGGTGCGAGGGCCGCACCGGCCTGCGCCAGCCGCGGCCCGGCCGCCCGGTGGATCGCACCGTCCACGCCGCCGCCACCGAGGAGGGACTCGTTGGCGGCGGTCACGAT
The DNA here is from genome assembly GCF_016862215.1 of Winogradskya humida. Lineage (GTDB taxonomy): Bacteria > Actinomycetota > Actinomycetes > Mycobacteriales > Micromonosporaceae > Actinoplanes > Actinoplanes humidus. The sequence goes on along the minus strand of NZ_BOMN01000106.1, from coordinate 52,244 downwards.
CACGTCCACCTGCTGGTCGGTGATGTCACCGATGACGATCTCCATCGAAGTCATCACCCATGGTGGCACCCGTGCGTCAGCGGGCTGCTTTCAGGATGACCCGGGTGACCGCGCCGGGATCGGAGACCAGGGTCAGGTGGCCGCCGTTGACGCTGGTGACTTTCGCGCCGGCGCGGTCGGCCATGGAGTGCTGGGCGGCGGGGGCGCTGAGCCGCGTACAGAAGCTGCGCGGTCTGGCGTTTGACCTGGCTTGCGAAGGATGTCAGGAAGAGGTCCTGCTTGAGGTAGAGGTCGGCGTCACCCGCGGGGGCGCCGGGGTAGGGGACGAAGTCGAAGAGGGTCTCCGGGGGTGCCGCGAGGGCGGAGTCCGCGCCCGCGAGCGGGAGGACCGTCTCGCCCTCGGCGGGCAGGAGAACGGCTGCGGCGGCCACGACGGACCACCGGCGAGGGCGTAGAGCGACGGAACCTTCCTCTCCAGAGTGGCTCGCCTACCAGGGCGCAGCCGGGGTCTGGAGCCGCACGGTCACCGTACTCTGCGGGGGAAGGTCCGGGGCCGGCCTGCCGAAGTAGTAACCCTGGGCGAAGCGGTAGCCGAGCCTGCGCAGTTCGGCGGCCTGTTCGGCGGTTTCGACACCCTCCGCGACCGCGTGCAGGCCGAGACCGTCGCTGACCTGGATGAGGGCGGTGGCGATGACCGCGTGCCGGCCCGCCATGGTGATGGTGTCCACGAAGGACTTGTCGACCTTGAGGACGTCGACGGGGATGGTCTGCAGCAGGCCCAGCGACGAGTGGCCGGTGCCGAAGTCGTCGAGCGCGATGGCCACGCCCAGCGCGTGCAGGTTCTTGACCGCCTGGACGGCGTGGCCGCGGCCGAAGACCGCGGTCTCGGTGACCTCCGCGGTGAGGTTCTCCGGGGGCAGGCCGGTCGATGCCAGGACCGCGGCGACGACCTCGGTGAAGCCCGGTTCGGCGAGCTGGCGGGCGGAGACGTTGACCGACATGCGGGCCGGTGCGCGGTCGCCGAGTTCGTGCATCCAGGTCACCATCTGCGTGCAGGCGGTGTGCAGGATCCATTCGCCGAGCTCGACGATGAGGCCGTTGCGTTCGGCGGCGGGGATGAACTGGTCCGGCGGGACGAGACCGCGTTCCGGGTGGTGCCAGCGGACCAGGGCCTCGGTGGCGACGACGCGTTCGGTGTGCAGATCGACGATCGGCTGGTAGAGCACGCGGAACTGGCCGTTGTCGATGGCCGTACGCAGTTCCGCGCCCAGTCGCGCCTGCTCGTCGCCGGACTCGTCGAGCTCGGGGTCGTAGCGGCGGTGCCCGTCGAGGGTGCCCTTGGCCGCGTACATGGCGACGTCCGCCCGGCGCAGGACCTCGTACGGATCAATCGTGCCGGTGCTGTCCGCCACGCCGATGCTCGCGCGTACCAGAAGCTCATGGTCCTCGGCCAGGATCGGAGCGCGCAGCGTCTCGGCGAGCCGGACCATCGTCTGGTCCGCGGCCGCCGCCGACGCACCCGCCATGAGCAGCGCGAACTCGTCGCCACCCATGCGGGCCACGAGCACGTCACCGGGCAGCGCGCGGCTCAGCCGGGTGGCGACCACGCTCAGCAGCCGGTCCCCGACGGCATGGCCGAGCCGGTCGTTGACACCCTTGAAGTTGTCGAGGTCGAGCAGCGCGACCTCGACCGGCCCGGCGCCGATCGCGGTGCTCAGCGCCTGCTCGAAGCGGCGGCGGTTGGCCAGCCCGGTGAGGTCGTCCGCCATCGCGAGATCCTTGAGCTGATCGGCCTGGCGCTGCACCTGGGTGACGAAGCCCGACATGCGCCCGAGCACGAGCAGGAACAGGATGATCCCGCCGCCGGCGATGGCGAGCCGGTCGACGATGTCGCCGCCGATCGACGGGACGAACAGCAGCCCCAGCGGCAGCAGGGAGCAGACCGCCAGCACCGCGAGCCGGGAACGGCCGACGCGGGCCTGGGCGCGTTCCTGCGGCAGGGTTCCGGCCTGCTTCATCGAGGGGTGCAGGGCGGCGGCACCCCAGCAGACGTACGCGAACAGCCACCCGCCGTCGAAGATGCTCGGCGCCGTCTCGACGTAGAGCTCGGCCAGCGAGTACGTGACGTCGGAGACCATCAGCAGCACGACGGCGAGCCCGAGCAGCCGTACGCTCGTCGATCGCCGCCCGGGCGCGGTGTAGAACCGGGACAGCATCGCGAGCAGCAGCGCGTCGGCCGCCGGGTAGGCCACCCCGACAATGCGTTCGACGGTCGACGCGGTCGCGTTCGTCGCGATCGGGTGCATCACGAAGACCCAGAACGTCATCCCCAGCCCGACCGCCACGATCGCCGCGTCGGCCAGGGCCGCGACGTCCCGGCCGTCCCGCCCCCTGCCGCGCATCAGCAGCAGCATCCCGGCGACCAGCATCGGGTACGCGCACAGATAGAAAAAGTCAGCAGGCGACGGGTACGGGTCCACGTGCAGGATGTACTGGTAGTACTCGAACGTGAGGTCCCCGACGACCCACGTCACCTGACCGGCGGCGAACCAGTACCACAGCGCCGGCCGCTTCGCCCGGTGCAGGCGCAGCCCCACGATGATCAGCACCGACGACGTCAGGCCGATGGCGTCATACGCGAGCTGGGACTGCAGGCTGTCGCGGGGCAGCAGGTAGTAGCCGGCCGTGGCGAGGGCACCGGCGACCAGCCACCAGCGCCAGAGGCGTTCACGGAGCACGGTCAGCCCACCGCGACGCGGGTGCCGAGGAAGTCGGGTTCGGCGACCGGCCGGCCGAAGTGGTAACCCTGTGCCAGCCGGTAGCCGAGCCGGTACAACTCGGCGGCCTGCTCGGCGGTCTCCACGCCCTCGGCGACGGCCATCAGCCCGAGCCCGCTGCTGACCTGGATCAGCGCGGTGGCGATGACGGCGTGCCGCCCGGCCATGGTGATGGTGTCGACGAACGACTTGTCGACCTTGAGGATGTCCACCGGCACGGTCTGCAGCAGCCCGAGCGACGAGTGCCCGGTGCCGAAGTCGTCCAGCGCGATCTTCACCCCGAGCTCGTGCAGGTCCTTGACGGCCTGCACCGCGAGCCCGCCGCCGAAGACAGCGGTCTCGGTGACCTCCACGATCAGCTGGTGCGCGGCGAGCCCGGTCCAGGCCAGCACCTCGGCGACCAGCGCGGTGAAGCCCGGCTCGGCCAGCTGCCGGGCGGAGACGTTGACCGACATCCGCTGCGGCCCGGCCTCGCCGAACTCGTTACGCCAGACAACCGCTTGCGAGCACGCCGTACGCAGAATCCACGCACCCAGCTCCACGATGAGCCCGTTCTGCTCGGCGACCGGGATGAACTCGGCGGGGCTGATGAGCCCGCGCTCCGGGTGCTCCCAGCGCACGAGCGCCTCCACGGACACGATCCGCCCGTCCGGCAGCGACACGATCGGCTGGTACACCACCCGGAACTGTCCCAGATCCAGTGCGGCCCGGATCTCCGCACCGAGTTTTGCCTGCTCACCGGCCCGCGCGTCCAGGTCGTCGCTGTACCCGCGGTGCCGCCCGCCACCGGCCGCCTTCGCGGCGTACATGGCGATGTCGGCCCGCCGCAGCACCTCGCCCGCGTCCCGGGTCCCGGCGCCGTCCGCGCTGCCGATGCTGGCACCGATCAGCAGTTCGTGCCCACCGGCCTCGACCGGCTTGCGCAGCGCGGCGGCGAGCCGCTCGACGATCCCGGTCATCGCACCCGGGCTCCCAGCCCCCAGCAGTACTGCGAACTCGTCGCCGCCCATCCGCGCCACCAGGTCGTCCTCCCGCAACGCCCCGGCGAGCCGCTTAGCGACCACGGCCAGCAGCCGGTCACCGACCGCGTGCCCCAGCCGGTCGTTCACGTCCTTGAACCCGTCGAGGTCGAGGATCGCCACCTGCGCGTTGCCCGCGGCCACCGACCCGGCGAGCCGCTCCTCGAACACCCGCCGGTTGGGCAGCCCGGTGAGCGCGTCACACAACGCGAGCTCCTCCAGCTGCCCCGCCTGCCGCTGCACCTGCGCCACGAACCCCGCCGTCCGGGCGAGGACCAGCAGGAACAGGACGACGGCCCCGACGCCGATCGCGAGCCAGTTCAGCTTCCCCGGCCCGATCATCAGCCCCTGCACGAACAGCACCGCCGGAACCAGCAGCGTGCAGGCGGCGAGCAACGCCAGCCGGGTACGCCCGAGCGTGGCCGTGGTGCCCCGGGCCTGCAACTCCGGCTGCGGCGCCGGCGCCCGCGACGAGCGGTCCAGCGCTGCGGCCCCCCACATCGTGTTGGAGATCAGCCACCCGACCGCCACCACACCCTCGAACTCGGGCGCGAACGTCGGCATGAACTGGAACAGCACGTCGGACACGAGCAACGCCACCATGCCCACGGTCAGCAGCCCGAGGCTCACCGTCAGCCGCCCCGACCGGATCACCAGCTGCGCGACCAGAGCGATCAGAAGCAGATCCAGCGCCGGGTACGCCGCCCCGATCACCCGCTGCAGCAGCGGGCTCGACGCATCCGCCGCCATCGGCGCGATCACGAACACCCACCACACCAGGCTCAACCCACCGGAGATGATGGCCGCGTCGAGAATCCCCGCCCAGTCCCGCCCGAGCCGCCCCCGCGCCACCAGCAACGTCCCGGCCACGAGCAGCGGGAACGCGCCAAGATAGAACGCATCAGCAAGGGACGGAAAAGGCGAAAGATGCAAAACCTGCCGATAGATCTCGTACGTCACATCGCCGCACAACCGCAGCCCCACCGCCCCGGCGAACACGTACCACCCCACCCGCTGAACGGGCCGGTTCCGCCGCACCCCGGCCACGATCGCCCCCAGCGTCGCCACGGTGAACGAGTTGTAGAAAACAGCCGCCACAGGAGTCCCGTCACGCAGGAACGGATACGCGACGCTGACCAGCAGCCCCACGATCACCCACGCCCCGACCACCCGGTCAGCAGTTCCCTTCCGCACGACATGCCATCGGCAGCCCCGGCCCCCAACTGAGCCTCTCTTGACCTTCACCCCGACTAATCCACCCGCTCAGCCTCATTCCGCCCGCCCGACAGCTCTGGCCGCTGCGAGCGCGCCTGGCAGCTCTTCTCTCCTGTCGCGCGCCCGCTGCTCTTCCCGCCTCTTTCACCCACCCGGGAGGACTTTCGAGGGCGAGCCGGCGCAGCCGGTGCAGTACCCAGGTGTCAGAACCACGACGGCGGCCACCACTCGTAGCGCCTGTTCCGGCCTGGCCACGACGGCCCGGCCCACTGATTGGTGTGCAGCTATCACCGGGTCCTGGCCGGTGTCCGTGTCATGCGGCCACCCCTCCGCCGTTCCGGCGCCCCCGTAGTTGTCGGAGCTGTTTATCGCGTCAGCTGCTCGAGAGCCTGAAATATGGGGCCGAGGTCGTTGAGGTTGCCGAGTAGGGCGCCGGCCAGCATCCAGCACACCGATCGCGGGACCGTGAGCTGCACACGCAGGACGGGTTCACGTTCCGGGCCACTGTCCGGGGTGGGGTTCTTCGCGCTCACGCTGTCGCTCCTGCAGGCCGGGCCCTGGTCGACGGGCGCATCGCCCGGACGTGGCGGTACTCGTAGAACATGGTGGAGCCAGGGGCGGTCAGTTCTGCTCGTTTGTAGCGTTCGCGCTGCTCGACCAGGCCGAGCTCGCGCAGGTTCTTCAGTCCGCGCAGGGTGGTGTCGGCCGACCAGCCGTACCAGGTCGGCATGTGTTCGGCGGGGAAGGCGGCCCAGCGGCGCTCGGCGCAGATGGCCAGCAGCATCGCCAACCCGGGGAGGTTGATCTTCTCGTCGTGGCCCTTTGCCCAGAATCCGATCGGCAGTTGCAGGTACGCGTCCTTATCGGCCAGGCCCGGTCGGGAGTATGGCTGCCTGGTTCCGTCTTCGCGCAGCAGCGTGACGGCGATGTTGCGGCTGCCCTTGGTGCGGGTGCAGTCGATCAGGCCTTTGTCCTTGAGCCGGGTCATGGTGCGCCAGGCTGCGGTCCGGGCGGCCGCGGACTCCGCATCCTTGTGGGCGTCGAACAGCCGGGCCCAGACCAGGCTGTCCAGTTCGGTGGTCCAGGTGTCCTGCTCGTTCGTGGCGCTGCTGGCCGCGACGATCATTAGGTAGGCGCGTAGGCCGCGTAGGTCGCCGGCGGTGACGAACGGGGCCAGCATCCCGGGTCGCGTCTGAGCGGACTGGGGTAGTTGGACGAACACCTTCCGCAGTGGCGCGGCTGTGCGCTTGGCGCGTAGGAGGAGCCGGGTACGCGTTTCACCTCCGCTGACCGGCGCCGGGCGGCGGGGACCATCTCAGCGCAAGGACTGGACCGCCTCACCCCGATGGCTGCGAAAGCCGCAAAACAGACATTGTGTAGTAGTGATCCACTGTTCAGGGTTCGGAACCTGAATCGGGTGAGGGTCGCTCGCGCGCGGTCGCTCGGCCCTCACGCCGTATCGAAGCCGTCAGATGCCGGCGCGGGCGGTCGGTTCTCCCTGCCGTGCGTTGATCAGGCTTCCCGGTGCGGCGGCCTGTCCGAGCAGTTCGACGGCCAGGGCGCGCAGGTGGGAGATGACCGGCCGGTGGTCCGTGGCCCGGGTGGCGAGCACGACGCGGCACGGCGGGATTCCCTCGACGGGGATCGCGACGAGGTCGGGGCGCGGCGTGGCGGGTGCCGGGGTCAGGGCGAGTGCCTGGCCGCCCGCGACGAGCTCGAGCTTGTCCCACGCCGTGGTGGCGAGCGGGCCGCCGGGTGCCCGGCCCCCGTCCGGCCGCGGGTCGATCCGCCAGAACGCGTCGTACACCGGGTCGTCGTAGCGCACGAGCGGCTCCCGGGCGAAGTCGTCGAGGGTGACCGTCCGGCGCCCGGCCAGCCGGTGCGTGACCGGCATCAGGAGCATCCGGGGCTCGTCGAAGAGCGGCGTCACGGTCAGCTCCCCGCCGGGGAACGGCTCGCGGGTGAGCACGGCGTCGGCGTGGTGTTCCGCCAGGGCCGGCTGCACCTCGCCGGCGGTGAGGTGCCGGGTGCGCACGCCGATGGCTGCGTGCCGCTCCCGCAACTCCCGCACCAGCCCCGTCACCGGGAGATCCCCGGTCCAGCCGATCGTCAGGTCGCCTGCCCGGACGGCGGCCCGGGTCGTCGCCGCTGCTTGCCGGGCCGTGCGCAGCAGTTCCTGGGCCTGCGGCAGGAACACCCGGCCCGCCTCGGTGAGGTTGCTGCCCTGCCGCGACCGTTCCAGCAGCCGCACCCCGAGCACCACCTCGAGCCGCTGGATCTGCCGGCTCAGCGACGGCTGCGCCAGGTGCAGGGCGTCCGCGGCGCGATGGAAGTTGCCGTGCTCCGCCAGCACGGTGAAGTACCGCACGAGCCGCAGGTCGAGATCCGCCACGCGCCCACCGTACCCGTGATAGCCATCGCGCATCACGTGACCGCAACCAGGTCTTGGACGCCGCCCGGCACCCGTCCCTACCGTGCTGACCATGCGAATCTTCGTCACCGGAGCCACCGGCTACATCGGCTCCGCCGTCACCCGCGAACTCCTCACCGCCGGCCACGACATCCTCGCCCTCGCCCGCACCGAACCCGCCGCCGAAGCCCTGACGCTGCCCGGGGTCGAGGTGCACCGGGGGAGCCTCGAGGATCGGGACAGTCTGCGGGCGGGCGCGATGAAGGCCGACGGCGTGGTGCACGCGGCGTTCGCGAGTATCACCGGCGGGTCGGACCGGGCCGCGTCGGCCCGCGCCGAATACCGGGCGGTCGAGGCGATCGGCGGTGCACTCAAGGGAACCGGGAAGCCGCTCGTGGTCGCCTCCGGCACGCTGGCGTTGCCACCGGGCAGGCTCGGGACGGAGCTGGACGCGGCCGATCCCGGCTCCATCGCGGCGGCGGTCGGCCTGGAGCCCTCCCGGATGCTGCGCGTGCGGATCCCGAACGAGCTCGCGGTGCTCGGGCTCGGCGCTCACGGCGTGCGGTCGTCGGTGGTCCGCCTGGCCCCGACCGTGCACGGCGAAGGCGACCGTAAGGGTTTCGCCGCGACCCTGATCGCCACTGCCCGGGCCAGGGGCGTCTCGGCCTACGTCGGCGACGGCGGCAACCACTGGCCGGCCGTGCACCGCCTCGACGCGGCCCGCCTCTTCCGCCTCGCCGTCGAATCCGCCCCGGCCGGCTCGCGTCTGCACGCCGTGGGGGAGGAGGGTGTGCCGTTCCGCGAGATCGCCGAGGCCATCGGCCGCCACCTGGGCCTCCCCGCGACCAGCATCCCGGCCGCCGCAGCGGGCGACCACTTCGGCTACCTCGCGACGCTGGTCACGATCGACAACCTCGCCTCCAGCGACCTCACCCAGCAGAGCCTGCACTGGCAACCCACCCACCCCACCCTCACCGAGGACATCGCCGCAGGCCGCTACGAGCTATGAGGGGAGCGCCCGGTCGACGATGGCGGCGGTGTCCGTGCCGGGTGGTAGGACGCCGAACGTCAGGCCGCCGTCGCCGCCCAGCCGGGAGCCGCAGAACGCGTCGGCGACGTCGTTCGGGGCGTGCCGGACCAGCAGCGCGCCCTGCAGGACGAGGGCGAGGCGCTCGACGATCCGCCGGGCCTGGGACTCGTCCGCGGTGCCGAGCAGCGTGGTCAGGCCGGCCGCTGCGTCGTCGAGGCGGCGGTCGGCGCCCGCGGCGAGGCCGATCTCCGCGCGGTAGGCCTCCAGGCTGCGCGGGTCGCGGCGCAGCGCCCGGAGCGCGTCGAGGGCCTGGACGTTGCCGGAGCCCTCCCAGATCGAGTTGAGCGGGGCGTCGCGGTAGAGCCGGGGGAGACCGGACTCCTCGACGTACCCGTTGCCGCCGAGACACTCCAGGGCCTCGCCGACCACCGCGGGCTGGCGCTTGCACACCCAGTACTTACCGACCGCCACGGCGAGCCGGCTGAAGGCCCGTTCGGCGTCGTCACCTCGTACACCTCGATCGACGGCCCCCGCCAGCCGCAGAGCCAGCACCGTCGCCGCCTCGCTCTCCACCGCCAGGTCCGCCAGCACGGCGCTCATCAGCGGCTTGGTGATCAGCGGGCCGCCGAACGCCGAGCGGTGCCGCGCGTGATGCACCGCCTGGACCAGCGCCGCCCGCATCCCGGACGCCGAACCGGTCACGCAGTCGAGCCGGGTCATCGCCACCATCTCGATGATCGTGCGCACGCCCTGACCCTCGTCGCCCACCAGCCACGCCACGGTGTCGTCGAACTCGGGCTCGCTGCTCGCGTTGCTGCGGTTGCCGAGCTTGTCCTTGAGCCGCTGGATCCGGAACGTGTTGCGGCTGCCGTCGGGCAGCACCCGCGGGACCAGGAAGCACGACAACCCGGCGGGCGCCTGGGCGAGCACCAGGAACAGGTCGCACATGGGGGCGCTCGTGAACCACTTGTGCCCACGGAGGCGGTAGGTGCCGTCCGCCACGCGGGTCGCGGTGGTGGAGTTGGCGCGGACGTCGGAGCCGCCCTGTTTCTCCGTCATCCCCATGCCGGCCAGCAGCCCGCGCTTGACCGCCGGGGTCCGCAGCCCCGGATCGTAGACGCGGCTGGTGAGCAGCGGCTCGAACGTGGCCGCGAGCTCGGCGTTGTGGCGCAGCGCGGGCACCACGGCATAGGTCATGGAGATCGGGCAGGAGTGCCCGGCCTCGACCTGGCTCCACACGAACAGCCCCGCCGCCCGCGCGACGTGTGCCCCGGGCCGGTCGTCACCCCACGGCGAACCGGCCAGCCCCTCGCCGACGGCGACCTCCATCAGCCGGTGCCACGACGGGTGGAAGTCGACCTCGTCGACCCGGTGACCGTAGCGGTCGTGGGTGAGCAGCCGCGGCTCGTGCCGGTTGGCCTCCTCGGCCCAGCGCCGCGGCTCCTCCTGGCCGCCGAGCTTGCCCAGCCGGTGCAGGTCGCCGGTGGCCCACCCGGCACCCTCGCGCTCGACCGCGCCCAGCAGCGCCGGGTCGGCGGCGATGTCGTGGCCCACCAGCGGGGGCGGCTGGTTCACAACGTCATGGGTGGACTGGCTCATGGATCGAATGTAACGGGGACGGCCCGATCAGGGCCGTCCCCGTTCTCAAGCCTGTGGACAGGCTCGCATTGTGGATAACGTCAGCAGGTCGGTTCCCCGGACTGGGCGGGGACGCTGACGGCGGTCCAGGCGGCCTTGACCGCGTTGAACGTGGTGCAGACACCCGGGGTCAGGCTCTTCGCGGCCTGCAGGGTCCACACCCGGTACTTCAGGTACGACGAGCTGGACGTCTTCAGCAGCATCGCGTTGTACATGACCTTGATCGCGGTCTGGATGCCGACACCGGTGACGGTGCTGCTGTTGCACGTCGGGCTCGCGGGCTGGCCGTTGCCGGCGCTGCCCTGGGCGAGCAGGTAGAACCAGTGGTTGCCCGGCCCGGCCGCGGCGTGCACCTCGGCGCTCGGGGTGCTGCTGGAGTAGCAGTTGCTGTGCCCGGCGAGCGACGGGTTGTACATGTAGCGGATCGGGCCGCTGCCGACGAGGTTGACCTCCTCGCCGACCTGGTAGTCCGGCGGGTCGTTCGGGTTGTTGGCGTAGAACTCGGTCGCCGCGCCGAACGTGTCGGCGACGAACTCCTGCGTGCCGCTGCGGGAGATGCCGCCCGGCGTGTAGTCGTCGATGCCGTGACCCAGCTCGTGCCCCACCACGTCGGCCGACGCGATCCACTTGCCGGCGGTGTTCTTGCCGATCTGGACCTGCGTGCCGTCGTAGTAGGCGTTCTGGTCGTTCAGGCCCACCCGGATCGGCCACGCGCCGCCGCTGCCGTTCTGACCGTTACGCCCGAGCCACGACGAGAGCATCGCGGTCTGCTTCTGCGCGACGTAGAACGCGTCGACGCAGCCGGTCTCGCGGTTGGTGCCGACGCCGTTGCCCCACACGTTGTCGGGGCCGGTGAAGACCGCGTTGCCGGTGGCGTTCTGGCAGCTCAGCGTCGTCTGGACCGGGTCCTTCAGCGAATACGTCGACCCGGACAGCGTCGTGTTGAGCGTGACCGAGCCGTTGATCCAGCCCGTGCCCGTGCCGCTGACGTCCATGACGTGCTCGGTGGTCTTCACGACCTTGCCGGTCACGGCGTCGACGGCGACGCTGAGCCGGCTCGGCCCCTCCGCGCTCGTGCCGGTCATCGTGGACTCCCAGGCCAGCGTCGCCGCCCTGCCCTCGTCCTTGACGATCACCAGCTTCGTGCCCTCGACCCCGGTGACCGAGGCCAGCTGCTTCTTCGCGGTGGCCAGCGCCGCGGCCTGCGACACCTTCGGCGTGGTCGACAGATCACCGAGGGGGCTGCTCTGCGCGACCGAGGTGTACTCGACCTGCCCGGCGGCGTCGGTGACGATCACAAAGTCACCACCCGACACGGGTACGCCCTTGTAGCTGCGTTCGTACGACACGTACTGGTGCCCGGCCGAGGAGACGACCTGGCGCTGCTGGAACGTCTCGCTGCCGCCGGCGTGCAGGTAGGCCGGACGACCGGCGACCAGCGCCGCTGCTTTTCCGGAGGCCAGGGTGACGGCCGCCTTCGCGGAATCCGCGGCGGACGGCGCCGGCGGGGTGACCGGCCCGGCGTTCGCCGGCGCGGTGGTCATCGCAGCGGTGACCGCGGCGGCGGCCCCCAGCGCGACGACGAGGGAGGATCGAAACATTTCGCGCACTCCTTCCCCGCCCCGGGGGAGGGGCAGGCTTGGACATCACGCTATTTATCATCGCGAATCCAGGTAATGGGGAAAACCCTCGTTCCTGTGCCGTACACCGGCGCGACATCTCCGGGTAGAGCCTGGTCACACTGGCCCGTAGCAGGGCACACAGGAGTTTCACAGGCATGTAGAGTCGCGTCGCTCGATGTCTGAAACACCATCACGGATGGAAATATATTTTGCGAAGCATGGCGACGAAGGCTGCGTTCGTGGCACTGGCCGTGGCGGTCCTGCCGCTCGCCGGCTGCGGCAGCAACGACACGGACTCCGCGCAGACGTCTGCTCCGGCCGCGTCCTCCGCGCCCGCCGGTAACGGTGTCACGGCTCTCAGCCCCGACGAGATCGTGACGAAGGCGAAGGCCGCCCTCGCCACGGCCAAGTCGTTCCACGTCAAGGGTGACGTGGCCCAGGACGGCGAGAAGACCGGCATCGACCTCAAGCTCAACGGCGACGACTTCATCGGCGCGATGACCATGGGCACTGCCAAGGTCGAGCTCCTCGCGGTCGGCGGCAAGAAGTACATGCGCCCCAACGACGAGTTCTGGACGACCGCCGCCGGCGCCCAGGGCAAGACCGTCGCCCAGCTCGTCAACGGCCGCTGGGTCGCCGGCGCCGACAGCGACCAGTCGTTCGCCGACATGTTCAGCATCGGCGACGTCAACGAGATGCTCAAGCCCACCGGCGCCCTCAGCAAGGGCGACGAGAAGCAGATCAACGGCGTCCCGGCCCTCGGCCTCAACGACGCGGGCGACCCCGGCTCGGTGCTCTACGTCGCCACGACCGGCGAGCCCTACCCGCTGCAGATGGTCGGCTCGGACAAGTCCACGGTCGACTTCACCGAGTTCGGCGAGACCTTCACGGACATCAAGGCCCCGGCCACCAAGGACGTCGTCGACCTCGGCAAGCTCGGCGGCTGACCCAGGCTCTGCGGCTCACCCATTCTGGGCGGCTGACCAGCCCGAAGCATCCAGGGCGCCGATCTCCTCAGGGAGATCGGCGCCCGTTTCGTTCCCCGGATCAGACGGCAGCGAGCTCAGGGATCTGACGTTCCCAGATGCCGATCAGCTCGCGGGAAGTCAGCCGGCGCAGGTGAGGCCGGTCGGCGCGGAGCAGGGCTCGGTCGACGTACATGGCGATGTCGTCAGACTGGCCACAGTCGAGCAGGACCGAGTAGAGCGTCAGGCCGAGTGGGACGGCGCGGTCTGGGCGTGTTCGGCGGATCCTCTCCGCGACAGGTACCAGCAGTTCACCAGCGTGGAGGTGGCGGCCGACGAGCTCAAGGCCGCCCTGCGTGCGCTGACAGGGGAGATGGAGCCGATCTCCACAGGTCGCCGGTGCGGACCCCGCGGGCCGTCCGGACGGTGACGGTGAGCCAGGCGATGACGAGGCCGGCGTACATGAGGATGGCCAGGGCGGTGAGGGCCGGGGAGCCGGAGCGGACCGCCAGGGCGCTGGTGGCGGTGACGACCGTGCCGAGGGGGAAGGTGAAGCTCCACCAGGTCAGGGAGAAGGGCAGGCCGGTGCGGGCGGTGCGCACGGTGATCGCGCCTGCCAGGGCCGTCCAGAACAGAGCGAAGCCCAGGGTGGGTACGCCGTACAGCAGCGCGACCACGCCCGCGCCCGTCGCGTAAGGCTCAGGAAGCACCCCGGGAGCCGCCCGCGCGAGCAGGTGGAACGCCGTCACCGACTGACCGAGCGGGCCGAGGACGATCCACAGTGTCGGAACCATACGGGCGGCGCCGGCGGGGTGGCGTACCAATCGGGCCCAGATCTGGGTGATGACCATGATCGCGGCGAACAGGCTGATGCCGGCCAGCGCGTAACAGCCGAGCAGGAGTTCGCGGGGGAAGGACACGTGCGGCACGAGCAGCGCCCCGGTCGACGCCGAGACCATCGGCGGGACGACCGGCATCAGCCAGCCACCGAACGCGGCGCCGGGGCCGGCCGGCTGCCCGGTCATCATCCGGTAGGGGACGGCGACCGCGACGATCAGCCCGAGGACCGTGCCGGTGCCCCACAGTACGAGGTCGGCGGTGACCGCCGCGGACAGCCCGATCCAGTCCCGGCCGAGCAGCAGGGTGCCCGCACCGACGGTCATCAACGCCATCGGCGGCGCGCCCCAGAACTGCACGAGCACGGGATCGCCGGCATGACTGGTGCCGTTGCGCAGGGTGACGGTGACGACCGCGACGAGCAGGGCGGCGGACAGCGCCCAGACGACCGTGGCGAGGGAGTGCAGGCCTGCTATGCGTACGGGAAGGGTCGCAGCCGCCGTGGCGACGATCCCGGTGCCCATGACGCAGCCGTACCAGTTGGGTCCGAACATGGTCTCAGCCTGCGGCCGGCGCGGCGGGGCCGGTAGGCGGACATCGCCGCTGAGGTCATAGCCTGTGGTTATGCCCCTGCCGCCGGTCTTCGCCGACCTCACCGCGTTTGACCTGCTGCTCAGCGTAGCCCGGCTGGGCAGCGTAGGCCGCGCAGCCACCGCCCACACCATCTCCCAGCCCGCCGCCAGCGCCCGCCTGCGCGAGCTGGAACGCCGCCTCGGCCTGACCCTGCTCCACCGCACCCCGCGCGGCTCCACCCTGACCGCGACGGGAGCCCTGGTCGCCGACTGGGCCCGCACCGCCGTCGACGCCGCCGACGCCCTCGCCACGGGAGTCGCGGCCCTTCGCACCACGCACGAGAGCCGCCTCGCGGTGGCAGCCAGCCAGACCGTCGCGGAATACCTCCTCCCGGCCTGGCTGGTCGCCCTCCGCACCGCCCACCCCGGCCTGAGCGTGACCCTGCGCGCGGCGAACTCCGCCGACGTGGCCGCCGCCGTCCTGGCCGCCGACGTGAACCTCGGCTTCGTCGAGGGCCCCGACCTCCCCACCGGCCTGCACGCCGAAGTCGTCGCCACCGACCGCCTGGCCGTCGTGGTCGCCCCCGGCCACCCGTGGTCCCGCCGCCGCCGGGGCGTCACCGCCGAGGAACTGGCCGCGACGCCCCTGGTGTCCCGCGAAGCCGGCTCGGGCACCCGCCGCGCCTTCGAACAGGCACTGGGCGGCCGGACCACGGCACCGCTCCTGGAGCTGTCGTCGACCACGGCGATCAAGCACGCGGTGGCGGCGGGTTCGGGCGCCGCGGTGCTCAGCTCCCTCGCGGTGACGGCCGAGCTCGCCGCGGGGACGCTGGTCACCGTCCCGTCGGCGGTGCCACTGCAGCGGCGACTGCGCGCGGTCTGGCCCACGGGCGACCAGCTCATCGGCCCAGCCCGCGACCTCTACACCATCGCCCGCCGCCACCGCTGACTCGGCGAGTTCCGGCGGTCGTTGTAACACTGCTGGTGAGCAACTGCGGGGCTGAGCTCAGCGATGCAGCCATCGCGCCTTCATCACTGCCCTGCCGTCATGGGCCCCCGATGAGGACTTCCTCTGGTCGATCATCACGGCGGTCACCGGTCTCCGGTACGACGAAGAGCTGCGGTACCACGTCTACCCGGTGTGACGGCCCATCGCTAGCAGATCTCGGTCAGAATGAGCGTTCAACCAAATGTTCGACCTTATCCCGATAGCGAATCACCGAGTCGCGATAAGCGATCGCCGCTTTGCTAGGCCTATCGATGGTCGCGGCTCCTGGAACGAGGCTATGGAACGAGCGTTCGTAATGGTCGCGGCCGTGCCGAGCAGGTAGCCCGCGGTGGCAGGTACTGCAGAGCGTGAGCAGGTTCAGTTCATGAGTCAGACCACCGGTACCCCACGGGCGGACGTGGTGAACGTGGAGCTCAAGATCGGTGTTCGTGCCAGGGCCACGCCCACAGACCCGGCAGCGGTACATATCCCTCTTGAGGACCTGCAGACGCAGCTTGGGGGTGGGTGCGTACCTGAGTTCCTGGCCGGGGCGGCCCTGCAGCCCGACGAAACCGGAACCCTCGGGAGCAATGGCAGATGGCGACGGCAGCAGTTGGTCCACGAGGAACTCCTCGGCAGTGCTGGCCTCGACAAGGCCGTGTCCGCCCAGGATGTTCCAGACAGCGAACTGCTGGGCGCCTTCCACAAAGAGCGCCGGCTGACCGAGGTGCACCAGCTGGTCGAACGCCTGTTGTCCCATCACGAGAGACGGCTCTCGCAGCTCATAGCGCATAGTGTCGTCGGTCCATCCGGCCCAACCAGTGAACGCGGAACTGTATAACGATCCGTCTTCGTCGGCGCCGAGGGTGAACTGGTAGTAGTGTCGATCAGAAGCCGCTTCCAACATGACGCTGAGGTCAGACGCGAGTGACGCTGGATAGGTCAGTGGTTGGTTGATCTTTATGCCGTCATCTGTCGTCACAGCGCGGGACGCTACGCCGACGGTACGACATTTCGCTATCCGCACCGAAGGTAAAGATAGCCAGAGCGGCATTTACATAGCCGACGGATTCAGCCGAGCAGCGGAAGGCCGCCATCGACTACGCACCGTCATGGCTGATGCCGAGCCGGGCGCCGATCAGCGGCAGATGGCCGCGTGCCGAGTGTCCGGATCGAGTCGTGTTCCGGTACGGCAGAATATCCCCCGTGGACGTCAGGACGGTTGTTGTTGAGGGCTACTACGAAGTGCTTGCTCTGCACCGGTATCTCTTCGAGTGCAAGGGCGAGGACCTCTCCAGCGAGTACGCCGGAAGTCCGTTCGTGGCGGCGATCCAGAATCGCCTGGCCGACGCACTCGAGGCTGCTGATCCTGGACCTGGGTGGACGAAGTGGCGCGCTGCGGAGCGCCACCAACACCGTGTTGACGCGGTACGGCAGCACCTTTCAGACGCGGGCCACTGGAACGCCATGAGTCGCGAGCAGCGTGAGGCGTATGTCGAGGACCTGCTCGCGCCACTGCGGATTGCGAGCGATCTCCTGGATGATCTTGTAGCCGTCCAAGCCGACCCGGTTCCGACTCGATCGACAGACAGCCCCGCGAGAGATCAATGAAATCCACGTTGGGTAGTTCAGATGTGCCCTGATCTGGCGAACGTTCTGCCGGTCACCGCGGCGCGGAAAGGCTCAAGGGGTATGCCCAGCTCGAAGTAGCGGTGCCCTCCTCGCCGACACCATCGTCGGCCAGAGGATGGACGAACGGATGGCTCAGGTCAGGGCCGGTTCGCGACCGACTGCGACGGCTACAAGGCGATGCTGGCGGCCGATCGCAAGCGCCCAGACAGGTTCCGGGAGACCGACCCGCGCGGGCGGGCGCGGGCAGGCCAGGATGCTCGGTGGAAAGGGTCGGCCCTTTCGGCAATTCCGGATTGCGGCGGTGATGGCCGTTCCCGCTGATCGTCCTGCTTACGACGAATCGAATCGGCGCCGCGACCTGCGAAAACAGCCACCGGCGGATTTCCGACAGGCAAGCCCCGCCGGGCCCCGTGGTTGCTTGATCGGGTGAGACTCCGCCCCGCACTGACCGTCGCCGCTCTCCTCGTCCCGCTCACGGTCCTGAACCCGGCAACGAGCGCCGCCGCGGCCGAGCCCGCCCCACTCGCCCGGGTCAACTTCCAGCCCGCGACGTCACCCGTGCCCACGGGATACACCGCCGACACCGGCGCGGCGTTCACCCCCGCGCGCGGGTCGGGCTGGGTGGTGCAGGGCTCTCAGACGCCACTCGACCTGAGCCGCAACACCCGGGACCGGGCACGCACGGGCATCGACGCGCGGCTCAACACGCTGATCCATCTTCAGTACGGCGATATCGGCGGCGCCAACGGCGTATTCACCGCCGGTGCCTGGGAATACGTCCTGCCCAACGGCCTGTACCGGGTGACGGTGTCGGTGGGTGACCAGCCCGCGTACGACAGCTCGCACACCGTTCGCGTCGAGGGCTGCCCGGCGGTGACCGGCTTCGCAGGAACCGCAGCGACGGAGTTCCGCACAGCGACCGTGACAGTGCCGGTGACCGACGGCCGGCTGACCGTCGACGCGATCGGCGGGACGAATACCAAGCTCAACTACCTGGAGATCTCGCCGGCGTACGCGTTGAAGGTCAACTTCTCGGACCCGGCGGCCGCGCCACCGGCCGGCTACGTGCGGGACTCCGGGGACGCCTACGCGGACACCCGTGGCTACGGCTGGGTCGCCGACGGAACGTCGACGCCGTTGAGCCTGACCGCCAACGGGCGGAACCGGAACCCGGTGGCGGGGCAGGCCGACATCCGCCTGGCGACGCTGATGCACCTGCAGCTCCCGGTGAACACGCCCGGTAGCTGGGAAGCGGCGGTGCCGAACGGTGCGTACACGGTGACCGTAGCCGTGGGTGACGCCGGGACGGCCGTGGACAGTAGCCACTGGCTGAACGTCGAGGACCAGAACGCTGTCGCGGCCTTCGTGCCTACCAGCGCCACCCGGCACGCGACGGCCACCCGGACGGTCACGGTCACCGACGGGCGGCTGACGCTCAGCGCTGCGGGTGGCGTCAACACCAAACTGAACTATGTGGACATCGCGGCGGCGGCCAGTGCCCCGGGAGTGCGGACGAGTACGCCGGCGAACGGCGCGGTGGGCGTACCCGTGAATGGAAGCGTGGTGGAGGACCTGGTCCTGCCGGACGGGGGTGTCGACGCCGCGACCCTGAACGCGTCCACCGTGACCCTGACCCGGGTCAGCGACGGCGCCGCGGTGGCCGCGACCGTGATCACCAGCGGCGGTGGGGACGTGGTGAACCTGTCGCCGGCGGCTGCCCTCGCGCCGCTCACGGCGTACCGATTCAGTGTGACCTCGGGCGTGCGGGACGTGCGCGGCAGAGCGTTCCAACCGCATTCGATCGTCTTCACCACCGGCAGCGGCGACGGTCCCGGCGGCCCGGCGGCCTTCGACAAGGTGGTCGGCGTCGCGACCGGCGCGTCCTTCACGACGGTGGTCAAAGGACCTGACAACTATTTGTACGCGGGGAGCCTCGACGGCCGTATCTTCCGTTACCCGATCGCGGCGGACGGCACGCTCGGCACCGCGACCGTGAGCACCGCGGTCCGGGACAACGCGACAGCGCTGGGCCTGCCGGGCGCACCGGCGCGCACGGTCATCGGCATGGCCTTCGACCCGGCCGGCGATCTGTGGGTGACCGACAACTACGAGTACGTCGGCCCGCTGAACGTCCCGGACTTCTCGGGGCGCATCGGCCGGATCCACGACGGCGTCTACACACCGGTGGTGGTCGGCCTGCCCCGCTCGGTGAAGGACCACGAGACGAACTCGCTGGCGTTCGGCCCGGACGGCGCGCTGTACGTGTCGCAGGGCGCGAACAACGCGATGGGCGGCGCGGACGCGACCTGGGGCAACCGCCCGGAACGCCTGCTCAGCGCGGCGGTCCTGCGCCTCGACACCAGTCTGCTGGGCACGTCACCGTTGGACGTCTCGTCCACCTATGATCCGTACGCCGCGGGCGCACCGCTCACCCTCTACGCGACCGGGGTGCGCAACGCGTACGACCTGGTGTGGCACCGCAACGGCCACCTGTACGCCCCGACCAACGGCTCGGCCGCCGGCGGCAACACTCCCGCGACACCGTCCCCGCTCCCGGCCGCCTGCGCGCGCCGCGGCTACACCGCCCCGGTGGTCCCGGCGCTGACCGCGGTCCCGACGGCGGAGACGGACTACGTCTTCGACGTGAAACCGGGTCGCTACTACGGACACCCGAACCCGGCCCGCTGCGAATGGGTCCTCGCCGGCGGCAACCCGTCGACCGCCACGGACCCCTTCGAGGTCCCCGCCTACCCCGCGGGCACCCAGCCCGACCCCAACTTCGACCTCGCCGGCACGTACGACGCCGGCCTGCATGCCTCCGCGAACGGCGCCCTCGAATACCGCGGCGGCGCCCTCGACGGCAAACTCCTCGTGGTCCGCTACTCCTCCGGCCAGGACATCGAGACCTTCGACGTCGCGCCCTCCGGAATCCTGAGCAACCGGACCACCGGCATCACCGGCTTCACGGGTTTCAGCCAGCCCCTCGACGTCGCCCAGGACCCCGCCACCGGCAACCTCTACGTCACCGAACTCGGCGCGAGCCGCATCACCCTCCTGCGCCCCCGCTCGTGAGCGCAGGCTCAGCTCGCCGCCCGGGACCGCTGGGGTGTGGTGCCTGACCAGCGGCGGAAGGCCCGGTAGAAGGAGCTGGGCTCGTCATAACCGAGCAGCAGCGCGACCTCCGGGACCGAGACGTCCGGGCGGCTGAGGTAGCCGCGGGCCAGGGTGCTCCGGGTGTGTTCGAGGACGGCCTGGAAGGTGGTGTGCTCGCCGGCGAGGCGTCGCTGCAGGGTCCGGTCGCTCAGCGCGAGGCGGCGGGCGACGCCACCGGCCGTGGCCCGGCCCGCGGGGAGAAGCTCGACGAGGGCCGCGCGGACCCGTTCGGTGGTGGACTCGGCCCGGTCGAGGTCGGCGAGGCGGCGGCGCAGATCGGGCTCGAGGAGCTGCCACATCTCGGCGTTCGAGGTCAGGAACGGGCGCCGGGCGTCGGCGGCGGTGAACACGACGGCCGGGGCCGCGCCCGGCCCGAACGGCACACCCAGGTAGTCCCGCCAGGCGTCGGCGGCGGGGCCGCGGGGCGGGTCCGGCATGAGGATCCGGGCCGGTGTGATCCGGGTACGGGTGCCGAGGCGGGCGAGCGCCACCCAGAACGCCAGCTCGTACGCGACGAGACCGGGCGGTGGCGACGGCTCCGCCGGCCAGTGCATCGTGAGGGTCAGGTCGCCGGTGAGCGTCAGCTGCTGCGGGCCGAGGAGCCGCTTGTACAGGGCGATCCGTTCCGCGGCGCTGCGCAGGTCGGCGCTGCACAGCGCGGCGAAGATCGGGGGCTGGAACGTCTCGGTGCTCATCCGGGCGGCCAGCCGGGACCCGATCGCCGGGTCGCCGGCGAGCTCCTCCATCGCGGTCCAGCACCGGTAGAACTGCGGCGGGGTGAGCGCGGCCGGGCCGTGCAGGAACAGGTCCTCGGGCAGCCCGGCCGCCCGCAGCACCGGCCCGGCGGGGATGCCGACGTCGGCGAACATCGCGGCGGTCGCCGCGCTGAGCGTGAACCGGGCCGGTGTCACGGACGGCTCGCGGTCCCGGCCTGCGCGAGCGCCCGGGCCACGTCGACGTCGAGGCCGGTGAGGTCGCGCGACACCTGCCACAGCACGCGGATCGCCCGATCGGCGCCCGGCCGGATCAGGGGCCGCCGGACCGGCGCACCGGTGGCCGTCCAGCGCGGGCCGTACATCGTGCCGCCCTCGGCCCGGGGGTCGGTCGCGGCGCGCAGCTGGCTCAGCACACCCCGCTCGACGGGCATGCCGATCGCGCGGGTGACCTGACGCAGGATCGTGCCGCGCAGCCCGGCGGCACCGGCCGCGCTGGACGTGTCGAACAGGTCCGAGTCGGTGAACCCCGGGTGGGCGGTCAGCGCGCGGGCGGACACCCCGGCGGCCCGGAACTGGCGGTCGAGCCCCTGCGCGAAGTGCCGGTTCGCGAGCTTGGAGTCGTCATAGGCACCCCCTGGCGAGTACGTGCGCCGCGGATAGCCGTCGAGCGGATGCCCCATGTGCTGCGCGCTGCTGGTCAGCGTCACCACCCGGGCGTCGCGGGTGCGTACCAGCGCCGGCAACAGATGCGCGGTCAGCGCCCAGTGCCCCAGATGGTTGACGCCCAGCTGCGTCTCGAACCCGTCGGCGGTCGTGCCCTGCGGCACCGCCATCACCCCGGCGTTGGTGATCAGCAGATCGATCCGCGCATGACCGGCCAGGATCTCCCCGGCGGCCCGCTCGACCGACGCCAGCGACCCCAGGTCAAGACCGACGATCTCCAGCGAAGCCCGCGGGTACGCCGCCCGGATGCCGTCCCGCGCAGCCGCCGCCTTGCCCCTGTCCCGGGCCGCCATGACCACATGTGCCCCTTTCGCGGCAAGCACCCGCGCGGTGGCCAGCCCGAGCCCGCCGTTCGCGCCGGTCACCACCGCCACGCGTCCCTGCTGCCCGGGAACATCCGCTACTGACCAGGCCATCGTCGTATCCCCTCGCAAGCGTCCACCCTCTGTCACCCCCGACGCTACGGTCCCGCGGACCCCGCGACAGTGGCAGAACGCGCCACTCTCCTGCCCATCCGCGCCACCACCTAACCTGGCGCGATGACCGGCGACTTCTCCCGCAAACCGACATTGACCGGCGACCGGGTCGTGCTGCGCCCGTTCCGCGAAAACGACAACCCGGCGATCGCCACGGCCCTGCAGGACCCCGAAGTCATTCGCCTCACCGGCAGCGAACCGCTCACCTGGGACGAGGCGGCCGAGCAGAAGCTCCGCGACTGGTACGCCGCCCGCAACACCCAGCCCGACCGGCTCGACCTGGCCATCGAGGACCGGGCGACCGGGCAATGGGTCGGTGAGGTCGTTCTGTACGAGGTCGACACCCGCAACGCGAACTGCACGTTCCGCACCCTGATCGGCCCCTCCGGCCGCGACCGCGGGCTCGGCTCCGAGGCCCTGCGCCTCCTCCTCCCGTACGCGTTCAGCGCGCTCGCCCTGCACCGCATCGAGCTGCACGTCTTCTCGTTCAATCCGCGCGCGCAACGTGTCTACGAGAAGGCGGGTTTCCAGGTGGAGGGCATCCAGCGGGAGGTTCTGCGCACCCCGCAGGGCTGGGCCGACGCCGTGCAGATGGCCATCTTGAACCCGGGCCGGTGAGTACGCGCCCGGCCGGCGCCCCTCGGTGGTCGCCGGCCGGACAACCCCTTAGTTGCCGGCGGGCCCGGAAAGGTTGCTCGCGAATTTCTGGGACCACGTGCGGAAGTCCGTCGCCTGCAGGCCGCGCCCGGTCAGGAGGCCGGGGTGGGCGGGGCTGCCGACGACGTCCATGCGTTCGACGGCGTTGACCATGAACGGCAGCATGCCCCGTGTGACAGCTTCGTCGCTGGTCAGCACCGGTGCTTCGACCTTGCGGCCGGTCTCCTCGGTCAGGATGGCCGCGATCTCCGTCATGGTGTGCACGTCGCCGGCCATCTCCAGGTCGACGCCGTCGAGGGTCCCGGCATCTCCGAACGCTGTCGCGGCCGCGGCGCCGATGTCGTCGACGGCGATCAGGGGGATGCGGGTGCCGGCGGAGAAGCTCGTGATGATCGTGCCCGTGGCGGCCCAGTCGCCGAACAGGTAGGAGAAGCCGATGAAGTTCTCCATGAACGTGGCGGGCTTCAGGACGGTCCAGCGGGCGAAACCGCTCGTGCGGACGAGCTCGTCGATCCCGGCCTTGCTCTCCCAGTAGTGGCGGTCCCAGCGGCCCTCGGCCCAGCCGGGGGAGGTGCGGTGGAACTCGCCCGCCCCGGAGACGCTGCTGTGCACGAACTGCGTGACCCCCGCTTCGCGGGCGGCCTCGACGAGGTTGCGCCCGCGGATCGCTTCGGCGTCACCGGCCAGGTCGTTCACGTCGGGGTACGGGATCGAGAAGACGCCGTCCACGCCGCGCGCCGCGGCGAGCAGCGAGGCCCGGTCGTCCAGGTCACCGACCGCCAGTTCGGCGCCCAGTGTCACGAGCTCCTGAGCGGCTGCGGCCTCGGGATCGCGGACCAGGGCGCGGACGGCGGTGCCCCGGGCGAGCAGGGCGCGGGCGGTCGAGCCGCCCTGTTTGCCGGTCGCGCCGATGACGAGTACGGACATGGGTTCCTCCTGGAACAATAAGTGGGGTGGCCCCCCGCTTCTGCCCGGCTACGATATGGGGGACCACCCCACTTTGCCAACAGGGCGTGCCATGAGAGCTGACGCACAGCGCAACTACGACCGCATCGTCGAGGCCGCCTCCGAGGCGGTCGCCCGCGACGGCGCCGAGGCCTCCCTCGAGGAGATCGCCCGCCGCGCCGGTGTCGGTTCCGCGACCCTGCACCGGCACTTCCCGAACCGCTGGGCGCTGATGAGCGCGGTCTTCCACGGCCGCACCGAGGGCCTCTGCGAGCGGGCCGGTGAGCTGGAGACGGCACCCGATCCGCACGAGGCGCTGGTGACGTGGCTGCGCGAGCTCGCTGCGTACTCTGCGACTGCTCGTGGCCTGGCGGCGGTCCTCCTGGCCGAGCCCCTGCAGCAGAGCGAGTCCTGCGGCGCGATGCTGGTCACCGCAGGCGAGAGGCTGCGGCTCAGAGCGGTCGAAGCCGCCACCGTACGTCCGGACGTCTCCATCGCCGACCTGCTCACCCTTGTCAACGCGATCGCCCTGGCCGCCGAGAAGACCGGCCCCGCCGAGGCCGCGCGCCTGGTGAGCCTCGCCATGGACGGCATCTCGGCGCATCCCCAGACAAGGTGACGGAAGCCGGGGTGACGGAAGCCGGGGTGACGGAAGCCGGGGTGACGGAAGCCGGGGTGACGGAAGCCGGGGTGACGGAACACGCGCGGTTCGCGGTAATCGCACCATTCGGTGACTACATTCGAGCTGATTGGTCCACGACCGTGACGGGTGGCTGACTCGTTGGGGCCGTGGGAAAACCGAGAAAGGAGTGATCACTGTGTGCCGTGTCGCGACACGACCGATTCCGGGCGGCGAGGGTGGAAACCTCCACCGCTAGCCCGGCCCGCCGGAGCCGTCGAGGTTCGCAGCGGTCCGTCCGTGACGATCCTCAGCGGCTCCGACCCGCCCGGTCAGGGGGCCAGGGCGATCGTGGCCAGGCCGACCAGGGCGACCGAGAGCACCAGCGAGATGGTCAGCAGGGTGGCCGGGGCGAGCGATTCCGGCAGGGCGGTCGGCGAGGTCAGGAATCGGCGGACGACGCTGCCGCCCTCGCCGCCGGGGCCGCCCCCGGCATGATGGTTGTTCCCGTCGGCATCCATGGCGATCGACCTCTGCAATGAAAGTGGCGAATATTTACCGGCAAAGGATGCGGTGCTGTTCCCTGAGATCACAACCGTCTCTCCGTACGTATCCGGCGTACCGGTGATCGTGTTCCGTGAATCGATGCCCGTTTCCGATCGATGAATTCCTGATCAATGCCCTCAGCAAGGGTCGATACTGCGACGGTCCGGTAAACGCGATCTTCCAGCAATCACCCGGCGGAGTGACATGTCCGCGATGACGCTTTTGGCATAATGAGAGAAGGCGTTTCCAGTATGAGCTGATCGTCAGGGACGCGCTCGGGGGCTGAATGGCATGAAAAACGTCCAGGGATTTGTCAACTTCACGGCCCTCGCGGTCGGTCTGGCCGCCGGAGTGGCCCAGCTCGCCGGTTTCTCGAACGGCCTCGGACGGCTCATCCTCACCATGGTCGGCATTGCCTGCCTGCTGTTCCTCGTGGTCCGGTTCACGCTCTTCTACTACGTGCGGCGCGGCGGCCAGCTCAAGCGCGAGCTGGAGGAGGCCAACCAGCGCATGGCGACCCTGCAGGTCGGCCATCAGCACTACGTCGACGCGATCGACCGGATCATCGACCAGGAAGGCCCGATCTACACCGAGGCCCTCGAACTGGCCGTCACCGTCGGCGCCGACGCCGCCGGTGACACCATCGTCGAACGCCGCCGCACCATCCCCAAACCGCGGGTCACCCAGCGCGCCGTCAGACCCGTCGTGCCCAGCGAGACGGAACGCATCACCAGTCTGGAAGATCTCGAATTCTCCTGCGTTCTCGACGGCGACGCGGCCGGCAACATAAGCGTTCTCCCGCTGCCCCGCAATCATCGCCCCCGCGCCTGGCTCGTCTTCGATCCGGGCCTCACGGAACAATTCGAATGGATGATCAGATACCGCCCGGCCGGCCTCTGGGACCCGCTGCGCGCCCACGGCTTCGATTACCTGATCTGGAATGACCGCCTCCCCGCCGGAAACGGCGACAGATCGATCCTCAGCGAACTCACCGTAAAATTCTATTTCCCCGACGGCCCCAAACCACCCGGCGTCGTGGAACGCCGCGGATTCGGCAGCTCCACACCCCCGCAACGCCTCGCCGACGCCAAGGGCTGGCAGATCACCTGGCACGACCCGGCCCCCGCCGGCCGCCGCTACGAGTGGGACCTCACGCAATCCATTCGCCCACCAACCTGACCGCCCTGCATGATGGGGGGATGGTCAGCGTGGGGACGGTCCGCAGCTGGAATGCCGACGAGGGGTGGGGCGTGCTCGACGGCCCCGGCGTTCCGGGTGGGTGCTGGGTGCACTTCTCCGCCGTCGCGGCGCCGGGCTACCGCGAGCTCGAGACCGGCCGGACGGTGATGTTCCGGGCCGAGGCGGCGGACTAGGACGGCTACGCGTTCCGTGCCGTCAAGATCTGGACCGGCGATACCGAGCCGCCCGGCCCGCAGGCCGTGCCGTCGGAATCGCCTGGCCCGCAGGCCGGGGCGGGCAGCTCCGACGGCTACAGCAGCAGGCTGACCCTCACCTTCGACCAGCCGGAACGCCGACCCTGAGTCAGACGACGGCGTCCGCGCCGAGGAGAGCCGCAGTCGCGTGCCACAACCGTTCCGCGGTGGCGGCGTTCTGACCGGCGCGGCTGGGCTTACGGATCAGCGGATAGCCGGTAAAACTGAACAGGCCGTCCGGGCCGATGTAAGCGTTGCCGGGGACGTCCTCCGTGGCCGCATACAGCAACGGCAGTGCCCCGTGCTCGACGTCCTGGACCAGGAACGGCAAGCGGTTGACGAAGCCCAGTGGGGAGTGGCTGACCAGTCCGGTCCGCGCGACGCCGGGGTGCGCGACGACCGAGCGGACCTGGCTGCCCGAGGCGGTCAGGCGGCGCTGCAACTCGAGGGAGAACAGGACGACGGCGAGCTTGGACGCCTCGTAGACCGCCAGCCCGTTGTACTTGCGGGTGCGCCAGTCGAGGTCGGCGAGGTCCAGTTTGCCGAAGCGGTGCAGCTGGCTGGACACCGTGACGACCCGGTCGGTCAGGCGGGGCAGCAGCAGGGTGGTCAGCAGGAACGGGCCGAAGTAGTTCGTCGCGGTCTGCACGTCGAGGCCCTGGGCGGTGCGCGCCGCCGGGATGTCCATCACCCCGGCGTTGTTGATCAAAATATCGAGCTCATCGGGGTACGACTGCGCGAACGCGCGTACCGAATCCAGGTCGGCGACATCGAGGTGCTGGAAGCTGAAGTCGCCCGGAAGGCCGGCCATCGCTCCGCGTGCCTTGCCGACGTCACGCGCGGCCAGCACCACCCGCGCACCGGCGCGGCCGAGCTCACGGGCGGTGACCGCGCCGATTCCGCCGCCGGCACCGGTGATCATCACCGTCGTACCGGTCAGGTCCTGCAGGTGGTCCGCGGTCCAGGTGGCCATGACCAGCTCCTCCGTCAAGTGGGTGTCCCTCCAGTGGAAACGCTGCGGGCGCTCGGATGAAGGACCGGCTCAACCGCTGAATGACAGGGCGTGGCTAACGGTGACCCGCCTGCCGGAAGATGGGGTGAGACAGCGAGAGGGGTGGGCCCGATGGTGAACCGCGACGGCCTGGCTGCCTTCCTGCGCGGCCGCAGGCAGTCCCTGCAACCCGAGGACGTCGGGTTGCGGCGGGGCAGCCGGCGGCGCACGAGTGGCCTGCGCCGTGAGGAGGTCGCCGAGCTGTGCGACATGTCGGCCGACTACCTGGCCCGCCTGGAACGCGGCAGCGGATCACAGCCGTCGCAGCAGATGACCGCGGCCATCGCCCGGGGCCTGCGCCTCACCCCCGACGAACGCGACCACCTGTTCCTGCTCTGCGGGCACCGCCGGCAACCACGGCAGCTCCGCGACGCGCACATCAGCCCCGGCCTGCTGCGCGTCATGGACCGGCTCCAGGACACCCCCGCCGAGATCATCGGCCCGATCGGCGAGACCCTGCAGCAGACCCCGCCGGCCGTGGCCCTCCTCGGCGACGAAACGCATCACACCGGCCCGGCACGCAGCGCTCTCTACCGCTGGTTCACCGACCCGGCCGCCCGCGACCGCTACCTGCCCGAAGACCACCACCAGCACAGCCGGGTGTACGCCGCAGTGCTCCGCGCCGTCGCCACCGCCCAGGGCCCCGGCTCCCCGGCCGCGTCCCTCGTCACCGACCTGCAGAACAGCAGCGAGGAGTTCGCCGAGCTGTGGGACCGCCAGGAGGTCGGCCTGCGCTGGAGCAACGCCAAACGCTTCATCCACCCCGAGGTCGGCCGCATCGACCTGTACTGCCAGACCCTCCTCGACCCCGACCAGGGCCAGTCCCTGCTCATCTTCACCGCCACCCCCGGCACCGAGAGCCACGACAAACTCGCCCTCCTCACCGTCCTCGGCACCGACACCTTCACCCGCTCCTGACCACCGTCCCGGAGACGGCCTGACCGCGGGGTGGGCGGGGTGGGTCAGGGCTCGCGGGGCCAGGCGTCGACGAAGCGGTGGAGCAGGGCGGCCAGCGTGCGGGATTCCTCGGCGGTGAAGCCGCTCAGGGCGGCCACGACGGCCCGGCGGCGGTTCTCGTTGATCGCGGCGACGAGCTCCCGGCCCTGCGCGGTGAGGCCGACCAGCGCGTACCGCGAGTCCTCCGGCGCGGCCCCGCGAGTGACCAGACCCTCCGCCAGCAGTTCGGTGGTCAGCCTGCCGGCCCGCTGCCGGTCCACCCCGATGGCGTCGGCGATCCGGGAGATCGGCAGACCCGCGGGGGAGTCGCCGAGGGCGTCGAGGAACCGGGACCTGATCAACGACCAGTTCGCGCGGACCCTCGGCCGTCGCGACGTGACCCGCCGCCAATGGCAGCTGCTGTCCATTCTCCACAGTGGGCCGGTAACGCTCGCGGCTGCGAACGAGGCTCTCGCGCCGTTCGGGGAGGACGTCCTGCCGCACCTCGATTCGCTTGCCACGCGCGGGATCGCGGCCCGCGACGGTGAGGCCTGCACGCATCACCGATGCCGGCCGGGAGCTGGTCGCTGTCCTGTCGCAGAGGTTCGTGAGATGCGCGAGCTGACCACGGCGGGGCTTCGTGAGGGCGACTACGAGCATGCGATCGCTACGCTGCGGGCCATGATCCGGAACCTGGGAAACGGGTCGTCCGGGTGAGCCGGTGGCTGCTAGGTTGTCCGCGCTGAAAGGGGTCATCGTGCCGAGACTGAACCAGATCATCGCGGTGGAGAAAGGCGTCAAGAGCAAGGCGTTCGCCGAGCTGAGCGAGGCGCACCACGCCGTGCAGAAGACCGGCCCGCTCGCGGGCATCTCCCGGGCGTACCAGCCGAAGGACGAGGAGGGGGAGCAGCTCCCCGCCGAGTCGACGCGGGTGCAGATCAAGGCCGAGGACATCCTGCACGACATCGCGAGCACCCTGACCCGGCTCTTCGACGTTACGGCCACGAAGGACTGGACCAACTGCGTGGCCCGCGCCGACGTGGTCGTCGACGGGCGCACCATCGCCGCCCAGGTGCCGGTGACCTATCTGCTCTTCATGGAGAAGCAGCTCGTCGACCTGCACACGTTCGTGAAGAAGCTGCCGGTCCTCGACGCCGCGGAGTCCTGGGTGCGCGACGACTCGACCGACAGCTGGCGCACGGAGCCGGTGCGCACCAACCGCACCAAGAAGGTCCCGCGCAACCACGTCAAGGCCGAGGCCACCGACAAGCACCCGGCGCAGGTCGAGGTGTTCTACGAGGACATCACCGTCGGCTACTGGACCACGGTGAAGTTCTCCGGCGCGCTGCCGGCCAAGCGGGTCAACGAGATCCTCGACCGCGTCGTCGCGCTACAGACCGCGGTGAAGTTCGCGCGCGAGGAGGCCAACGGCACCGAGACCACCGACCAGCGGGTCGGCGCGGCCGTCTTCGGCTACCTCTTCGGGTGAGAAACTAGGGTAGCCGTCTCAGATTCCCCCGTGGGAGCGCGGGGGTGCGCCGTTCGCGGCGCGAAGCTGACAGCTGAGGCTGAAACTGAACAAGCCGGTCCCAGTGCGGGTTCGATCCCCGCCCCCCGCACCACCACGCGGGGGTAGCCCAACTGGCAGAGGCAGCCGGTGTAAAACTCAGATTCTCGCTCCAACGTCAGCATTTTTCCACCGATCACCAGGTCGACCGGGCCCGGACGATGACAGCGAATGCCGGTTCAAGTCCGGTCCGCCGCGCTTCGAGCGGCGGTAGTTTAAAGGCAAAACTCGCGGTCCTGACGAATGATCCTGGCCCTTAAACGTGCTGGTGTGTGCAATTCGGTGGCAGCCCGAGGCCCGGGGATTGGCCATATCCCCGGGCTTCACCATGTCCTGCCCGGGTGGTGCGGGCCGAGGCGTGTCCACACTCGACACCACGCGCCGCCATCTCAGGCGGTCGAGCCGTTACCGGATGAAATGCCCGGCCCCGGCCGTGCCGCAGGCTACCTCGGCGGCTTCGCATGCGCATGTGTGGATCTCGCGGCTGGGGCTTTTGACGGGCGTCTATAGTCTCGGCCATGTCGATCGATGATCACCCTGTGCGGCTCGCTTCCTCGACCGCCGACGCATCGACGGGTGACCGGTCGGCCGTGCGTGCGATGACGGCTGTCGGGGTCGTGTCGCTGGTGGCGGCGGTGGCGTTCCTGGTGGCGCCGCCGATGGGGATCGATCTCGCGGCTCAGGTCGCGCACGCGGACTTCTGGGGACGGCACGGCGGTGCGCTGCTGGACTTCGGGTGGTACGGGGGTACGTCCCCCTATGGCTACAGCCTGCTGACGCCCGCCCCGATGGCATGGCTCGGGGGCGGTACGGGTGGGGCGAAGGCGCTCGGCGCGATCGCCGCCGTTGTCGCGTCGCTGCTGCTGACCCTTCTTCTGCTGCGTACGGGTGCCCGCCGCCCCCTCGCCGCCGGGCTGCTCGGCGCGCTCGGCGTTTTCGGCAACATCGTCTCGGGCCGGGTCACGTTCACCGTGGGTCTCGTGTTCGGCCTGTCGGCTCTGCTCGCTCTGACCTTCCCGCAGTCGTGGCGGCGAGCAGCCGCCGTCGCTGCCGCGGTCCTCGCCGGTGCGGCGAGCCCCGTGGCCGGTCTGTTCGTGGGGCTGGCCGGGACGGCACTGCTGCTGTCCGCCGGCTTGCGGAGGACCGAGCGTCCCGGGACGGCCGGGCGCAGGCTCGACGGCTTCCTGATCGCCGTGGCCGCGGCGGTGCCGACCATCGGCATGTCGTTGCTGTTCGGGACCAGCGGGCCGATGAACACCATCAATTCAGACACGCTGCGGTCCTTCACCGTGAGCCTGCTCGTCGCTCTGCTCGTGCCGCGCCGGGCTGTTCGCATCGGTGCGCTGTTCAGCGCGGCCGGGGTGCTCGCCGCGAGCATCCTCACGACCCCGGTGGGGCTCAACGCCGGCCGGTTGTCCGCGACGTTCGCGCTGGTGACGCTCGCGGGTTATGCGGCTCTGCCGTCGCGTGTCCGGCTGCCCGAGGCACTGTCCCGCCCCGCTGCGCGGGTCGCTGCCATGGCGGTTCTGCTGGCGGGCGTCGCGTTGTGGCAGCACCCGGTGGCCGCCGGCGACCTGCGGGGGACCGGCGACCCGATGGCCTCGCCGGAGTACTTCCGGCCGCTGCTCGACGAGGTGGAGCGCCGCCAGCCGGTCGGCCGGGTCGAGGTGGTCCCGACCGCGAACTACTGGGAGGCGGCATACGTCCCGGGGACCGCTCCGCTCGCCCGGGGCTGGCTGCGCCAGGCCGACACCGATCGTAATCCGCTGTTCTTCGAGAAGAAGCTCACCGCCGCCGGGTACGGGACCTGGTTGCGCGACAGCGGTGTGTCACTGGTCGCCCTGGCCGCCGCTCCGCCCGCGTCGGTCGCGCGGCGTGAGGCGCGGCTGGTGCGCTCGAAGCCCTCCTATCTCAAGCAGGTGTGGCGCAACAAGGACTGGACCCTCTACGAGGTGAGCGGCGACCCGGAGCTCGTCACCGGTGCGGAGCTGGTCTCCTCGACCGACGGTGCCGTCGTCTTCGACGCGGCGTCCCCGGGTGACGTGCTGGTGCGGGTGCGCTGGTCCCGGTGGCTGAGCCTGCGGGGTCCGGGCGGGTGCGTCGAGGCCGGTCCGGCGGAATGGACGACGGCGCGCGTGCGGACCCCCGGACGGTATGTCCTGAGCGGATCTTTGAGCTCCGGCCCCTCCTGCTGAACCGGTTGATCATTGCGGGGCGTTCCCGTCGGTCGCACACAGAGATGAGCAGCTCACGCTGTGTGCGAACGCCTCGATGAATCAATTTCCGGTGCTGGGACGCAGCAATTCCCCACGCTATTATCTCGCCATTTCCGCAGCGAAATAAAATGCGGCAGTGAGCCCGCCCGGCGGCCCGGGCGGGTGCGGCCGTGGCCCGGGGCGGGCCAGAAACCTGTGCTGTACAAGGGTCTCGGGCAGCGCGCTGGCCCGCGCGCCGGTCGCTGCGCATTGACGTATGTGCAGAAACAAATTGTTGAGAAATCGCCA
The DNA here is from genome assembly GCF_016862215.1 of Winogradskya humida. Lineage (GTDB taxonomy): Bacteria > Actinomycetota > Actinomycetes > Mycobacteriales > Micromonosporaceae > Actinoplanes > Actinoplanes humidus. Next base: position 20,213 of record NZ_BOMN01000106.1, on the reverse strand, counting down.
AGATCCCGTATATGGTGCTGCCGCCACTTGTAATCACGGGGGAGGAAAGATGGTAAGTAGGCGAAGCCTGCTCTCAATTCGATCATGGTCGTCGGCGTCCAGACGCACGTCCGGCCGCGCGACCGCCGTCATCCTGACGGCCGCGCTGGCCGGCACGATCTCCGACGCCGCCATAGCACCCGAGCCGGTCCTGGCCGAGCCGGCGGCACCGGTGCGCACCGCGCCGGTGCTGGAACGCCCGGACGAGGCGGCGGCCCTGGTGACCGCCCGCATGAACGGCGCCCCGGTGAAGATCACCGGGCTGACCACGGCCACGTCGGAGTTCTTCGCCCGGCCGGACGGCACGGTCGAGGCCACGGTGTACGCCGCACCGGTCCGGGTCCGCTCCGGGTCCCGCTGGGTCCCGGTCGACCTGACCCTGCGCCTGAACACCGACGGCTCCGTCTCGTCGGTGGCGCACCCGGAGGGACTCAAGCTCTCCGGCGCGCGCACCGCCACGTCCGGGGCGCTGGCCACCGCCGGATCCGGCGCCGGGCAGGTCTCGATGGGCTGGTCCGGCACGCTGCCGGAGCCGGTCCTCGCCGGCCCTCGGGCCACCTACCCGGAGGTCCTGCCGGGGATCGACCTGGCCGTCGAGGCCACCCGGACCGGTTTCGAGCAGTTCGTCGTGGTGAAGTCGCGTGCGGCTGCCGCCCGGGTGGCGCAGTTGTCGCTGCCGCTGACCGGTGCCTCGCTGGCGTCACACACCCGCGACGCCTCCGGTGCGCTCGTGCTCAAGGACAAGGCCGGCCGTACGGTCGCCACCTCGCCGACACCGATGATGTGGGACGCGCAGGTCGGTGCGGACGGTGTGACACCGCAGCGGCGTACGGTCGTGAAGTCGTCGGCGGCGAAGCGTTCCGCCAAGGCCACCGCCGGGGTCGACGTGAAGCTGACGCCCGACCTCGCGTGGATCAACGACCCGGCCACGACGTTCCCGGTCACCATCGACCCCACGGTCGCGCTCGGGACGTACTTCGACACCTACGTCACGGACGGGGACACCGGCGACCGGGGCGGCGCCAACAACCTGCAGATCGGCCTGCTGAGCGGGACCGGCGGCAAGCGCACCCGGACGTTCGTCTCGTGGGACACCACCGCGCTGCGCGGGAAGCAGATCACGGCGGCGACCGCCTCGTTCTACAACTACTACTCGACGACCTGCTCGGCGAACTCCTGGGAGATCTGGTCGACGAACGCCTTCAACGCGGACACCCGGTGGGCCAACCAGCCCGCCTGGCTGACGAAGGAGGCGGCGGCGACCGCGACGAAGGGCTTCGACTCCTCGTGCGGCGACGCCTACGTGGCCATCTCGGCGACGTCGTTCTTCCAGCGTGCGGCCACGGCGAACCAGACCCGCGGCTACATGGGCATCCGGGCGACCAACGAGGCGGCGACCAGCGCGTACAAGCAGTTCCGCTCGCGTAACGCCGCGGAGACCGCGCAGGTGCCGAAGGCGTCGATCACGTACAACTCGTACCCGGTGGTGGGCGCCCGTTCGACGGTACCGGCCACGTCGTGTGCGACGGGCACCGCCCGGCCGTTCATCGCGTCGAAGACGCCGCAGCTCAAGACCAAGATCACCGATCCCGAGGGTACGGCCATGACGGCCTCCTTCGAGTGGTCGACGACCGCGGGCACCGGCATCACCACGGCCACGACGGCCAAGGCCGCCTCCGGAACCACGTTCGCGACCACGATCCCGGCGAACGCCCTCGCGGAGAACGGCTCCTACCGCTGGCGGGTACGCGGCTACGACGGCACGGGCTACTCGCCGTGGTCCGCGTACTGCGAGTTCACCGTGGACACCACCGTCCCCGCGACCCCGGCTGTCGCGTCGACGGACTACCCGGCCGGTCAGTGGTCGGGTGGCCCCGGGTCCGCCGGGAAGTTCACCCTCTCCGCGTCCGGTGCGACCGACGTCGCCGCCTACCAGTACGGGCTCGACGTCAACCCGCCGGACCTGTCCGTGAACGCCGCGACCCTCGGTGCCGCCGCCACGGTGACGGTCACCCCGGCCACCTCCGGCGCGCACACCCTCTACGTGCGGTCGCGGGACCGGGCGGGCAACCTCTCCGCCGTCCGGGCGTACGCGTTCTCCGTCGGCGGCGCCGCGATCACCGGCCCGAAGGACGGTGACCTGTCCGCCGGGTTCGTCGCCGTCGAGGGCAGCGGCAACAGCACGACGACCGGTGTCACGTACCAGTGGCGCCGTGGCGATGTCGACGCGTGGACCACCATTCCCGCGGGCGATGTCACCGTCGCCGCCGGGCAGCAGGCGGTCACCTGGCCGCTGACCGTCCCCGCGGGCGGCACGGCGCCGAAGCTCAACTGGAACCTCGCGCAGACGGTGAACGCCGCCGAGGCGGGACCCGATCCGCTCGACGGCCCGGTGCAACTGCGCGGCGTCTTCGTCGGCGGAGCCGGTGCCACGTCGAACCCCGTCAAGGTCACGCTCGACCGCAACCGCGCCTGGGCGGCGACCGAGGACGCCGGGGTCGGCGCGGTCAACCTCATCACCGGCAATGTCGCCATCGAGGAGCACGACGCCACCACCGGTGCGACGCTCGGCCGGACGGCGAACTCCCGCCTCGCGGGCGAGGTCGACCCGATGTTCGGGCCGGGCTGGTCCTCCAGCGTCTCCGTGACCGGTGACGACAGCGGCTACACGGAGCTGACCGTCACCGGTTCGCTGGTGCAGGTCGGCCTCGACGACGGCGCGACCATGGGCTTCACGAAGAAGACCGCCACGACCTTTCAGCCGCAGGTCGGCCTGGAAGGGATGAAGCTGACCTACACCGCCACCGGTGACACCTACACGCTGACCGACTCGGCCGGCATCGGGGTCACGTTCGGCCGTACGACGGCGCAGCCCGCCGGGCAGTACGTGCCGGTCTCGGCGGCGGCCAAGGGCGCGGCCGACAAGGTCACCTACTCGTGGGAGACCGTCACCGTCGCGGGTGCCGCGGTGACCCGCCCGACCCTCGCGCTCAACCCGCCGCCGGCCGGTGTCACGTGCACCGCGACCAGCCTGGTCCGCGGCTGCCGCGCGACGAAGTTCAGCTACGCCACGGGCACCACCGCCTCGGGAACATCCGCGGCGCAGTGGGGCGACTTCGCCGGACGGATCAAGGAAGTCACGTTCACCGCGTGGGACCCGGACGCCACCCCGGCCCAGATGAAGACCGTGGTGCTCAAGCGGTACGCGTACGACAGCACCGGCCGGCTGCGGTCCTCCTGGGACCCGCGGCTCGACTGGACCGAGTCCGGCACGGCGCGCCACCTCGAGACCACCTACGCGTACAACGCCGACGGTGTCATCACCGAGGTCCGCCCCGCCGGTCAGGAACCGTGGAACCTCGCCTACTCGGTGATCCCGGGTGACTCGGGCAAGGGCCGGCTGGTGCAGGTCAGCCGGGGGATCGGTGGCAACGTCGCCCGGACGACGGTCGTCTACGCGGTGCCGCTGTCCGGCGCCGCGGCACCGTACGACCTGTCGCCCGCCCAGACCGCCCGCTGGGCCCAGCCGGAAGCGCCGGTCCTCGCGACCGCGGTCTTCCCGGCCACCCAGGTGCCGGACGGCAACCCGGCGGCCGGCACCCTGCCGTCGTCGTACGAGCGGGCCTCGGTGTCCTACCTGGACGCCAACGGCCGCGTCATCAACGCCGCCGAGCCGGGTGGATACATCGCCTCGCAGTGGTTCGACAAGTGGGGCAACCAGACCCGCAGCCTGGACGCCGCCAACCGGCAGCGGGCCCTGAACGACTCGACCTCCGACAACGCCGACCAGGAAGCGGTCGTCGCACGGTCGCTGTCGACGCTGAACATCTTCACGGCCGACGGCAGCCGCGCGACCAGTGCCCTCGAGCCCGAGACCGAGGTGACGCTGCCGGACGGTTCCGCCGTGCGGGGCCGGCCCTACACCGAGTACGCCTACGACGAGGGCGCACCCGCGACCGACGAGCCGTTCAACCTGGTGACCACCGAGAGCCGGATGGTCCGCGTGTGGGGCAGCGAAGGGGCCTCCTACGACGCCGACAAGCGGATCACGAAGACCACCTACGACTGGACCCTGCAGGCGCCGCTCACCGAGACCGTCGACCCGGGCGGGCTCAACCTGGTGACGCGGTACCAGTACGACGCGACCACCCAGCGGCAGATCGCCGTGACCGGGCCGGCGGGCACCACCGCCGGGGACACCCCGTCGACGCAGAAGACGCTGTACTACCGGGCCGGCACCGGCTCCGGCAACAGTGTCTGCGACAACCACGCCGAGTTCGCCGACCTCGTGTGCCGGACCGAGCCCGGAGGCCAGGCCGAGAGCGGCCCCGCCGTCCCGGTCAAGACCATGACGTACGACATGTTCGGCCAGATCCGCAAGACCGAGGAGTCGACGTCGGCCGGTGTCCTGCGCACCGTCGTCGTCTCCTATGACGCCGCGAACCGTCCGTCCCAGCAGAGCGTCACGGTGGCGTCGGGTCTCGGCGAGCAGGTCCCGGTCACCCGAAACGTCTACGACCCGGCGACGAGCCTGCCCACCCGGGTGCAGAGCCTCGACGCGAGCGGCGCCGTCACGGCCGAGATCGCCTACGGGTACGACACCCTGGGCCGCGCGACGTCGTACACCGACGCCGACGGCATCACGTCGACGTTCGGCTACGACCTGCTCGACCGTCCGACGACCACCACCGACGGTCTCGGCACCAGGACGTACACGTACGACGGTGGCACCGAACGACGGGGCCTGCCCACGTCGGTCACGGACTCGCAGGCCGGCACGTACACGGCGGCCTACGACGCCAACGGCGGAGTCGTCTCCCAGCAGTGGGCGAACGGCATCACCGTGGACGTGGAGCCGAACGAGGCCGGTGACGCGGTCGGCATCACCTACAGCCAGACCGGCTGCGACGCCGACGACTGCACCCTGTTCTCGGAGGCGCTGACGGCATCGGTCCACAACCAGGTGAGCAACCGTACGTCGAGCCTGTCGCAGCAGGACTTCACGTACGACACCGCGGGCCGGGTGGCGAGCGTGCAGGACACGGTCGACAGCAACTGCGTGACCCGCAAGTACGGCTACGACGCGGGCACCAACCGCACCGAGACGGTGTCGTACGACCCCGCCGAGGACGGCACCTGCCAGACCGGCACCGAAGCGGGCCGGATCAGCCGGGGTTACGACAAGGCGGACCGGCTCACCACCGCCGGGTACGAGTACGACGCCCTGGGCCGGACCCGGGTCGTTCCCGCCGCGGACTCCGCGGTGGCAGGCGGCGGACAGGCCGAGATCTCGTACTACGGCTCGAACCTGACCCGCCAGATCGTGCAGGACGACCGGTCGGCGGTCTACCGGCTCGACGTCGTGGCGAACCGCTACCGTTCGTGGGCGCAGACCCAGGGCGCGGTCACCACGACGAAGGTCAACCATTACAGCGCCGACGGTGACTCGCCGAGCTGGACCGACGAGGGCGACAGCACCACGACGCGGGCGATCTTCGGCGTCGCCGGCATGGCCGGCAGCCACAGCTCCGCGACGGGGACGACGTCGTTCATCACCAACCTGCACGGCGACGTCGTCGCGGGTGTCTCGGGGACGAGCCAGGGCCTGACGTACACCAGTGACTACCAGGAGGACGGCCAGCTCCGGAACGCGGCCGGCACCGAATCGCACCGGTACGGCTGGCTCGGCGCCGAGCAGCGCGCCAGCGACACCCCGAACGGGATGACCCTGATGGGTGTCCGGCTCTACAACCCGGCAACCGCCCGGTTCCTCTCCGTCGACCCGATCCGCGGCGGCAACGCCAACGACTACGACTACTGCTCCGGTGACTCCGTCAACTGCAGCGACACCTCGGGTGAGTACAGCTGCAAGTGGCAGAAGAAGTCGGTGTCGCTCAACTGGAGCGGGTGGAAGTACGACCTGAAGCGCAAGTGCTGGATCACCAACTGGGAGGTCCGTGCGGTCATGCTGTACGGCGTCGTCTGGGCCGGCATCTACGGGGTCTTCGCGGGATTCACGTCGACGCTGGCGCTGACCGGGGCAGGCGTACTCGTCCCCCTGGCACTGGCGGTGATCGGTGTCATCATCGGCGGGGTCGTCTGGTTCGCCGACAAGATCTATGAGGACCGATGCTCGAAGCGCAAGGGCATCTACATCTCCATGCGTCTGTGGAAGGCCCGCGGATGGGCCAGGAAGCGGCCGCACTACAGCTTGTCGATGGGATGCAACAACTGATGACAGAGGTACGGGTTCGTGTGGCAGATCTGGGCTCGGTGAAGTGGCCGGCCCGGCCGATCGTCGGAGGCGGTGAAACCGCACCGGTGTCGATACCGCTGCCACACCTGGCGTGGACGCGGGTGACGACAGTGCGGGTGCCGCTGGGGTCGGGTGCCGCGGAACGGGTCGCCACGGTGACCCGCCTGCGGAAGCTCTACGAGTACGTCGTGCTGCCGGCGATCCTGCTGCTGTTCGTGCTCGCCCTGACCTTCCTGGTGCTGGGCTGGTCGGACACGGTGGACAACGGCCGGGCGATCGGCGGCTTCCTGGGGCTCGCCGGGTTCGTCCTGGTCCTGCTGGGTTACGGGCCGCAGGTCGTGGCGGCCGTGACGAAGGCGCCGCGGGTCGCGGGCGGGGAGCTGCGGCTTCCCCTCGCGCACGAGGATGTCGCTCGTGAAGCGGTGGCCCTGAACCCGTCAGGGATCGTCCAGGTACACAGCAACTGAGTTGACCGCCGCCGGCGCGTTCTCTTCGGAGAGCGCGCCGGCGGTGTTTCCGGCTTTGTTTCTCAGTGCAGGGGTTCTCAGTGCAGGCGGGGAAGCTTCAGCTTCTTCGCGCGTACGGTGTCGATGATCTTCTGCAGGCCCGCCGCGGTGTTCTTGCCGTGGCCGTGCATCAGGATCACGCCGCCCGCCCGGACCGGCGCCGACAGGTGATCGCCGTACTTCACCCGCTCGACCATCAGGGCGGTGGACGGACCGTCCCAGTCGTACGTGTCGGTGGTCCACCGGCACAGCTCGTACTTGTTGTCCCGGGCGACGTCCTGCAACCGGGTGGTGAGCGAGCCCGCGCCGAACGGCGGCCGCAGCAGCCGGGGGGTCCCGGTCGCGGCGGTGCCCGCGGTGATCTGCTTCTTGACGTTCGCGGCACTCATCCGGCTCAGCGCCGGATGCGTGGACGTGTGATTGCCGATCACGTGACCCGCGGCCTTGATCTGCTGGAACAGGGCCGGATTCCTCCGGGCCCAGTCGCCCCGGAAGAAGAACGTCGCCTTGACGTTGTTGCGCTTGAGCGTCGCCAGGATCGACTTCACCTGGGCGGCGCTGCCCCCGTCGTCGAACGTGAGCCACACGTCGTCCGTGGTGTGCTGGCACTTCTCGACGCGCTGGATCTCGGCGATCGTGATGGGCTGCGGTGAGGGCTTGCCGTCCGCGGCGACGGCCCGGGCGGCGTTCCCGGAAACCTGCCGCGTCGTCGTGCCCTTCACCATCTTCGCGGTTCCCCGCACCGTATATTTCCCGGCCTTGACGGGCATCCGCAGGTAACAGGTCCGGCTGACGGTGTGCCGGACCGGATTGCTCCAGACGGCGCCCGTGCAGGTCACCGTGGCGCCGCCGGTGGCGGACGCCGAGATGCTCACCGTGTACCCCGGGTACGGGTTGTAGACGGTCACGATGGCGGGAACCGTCCCGCCAGGGCTGTCGTACTGAACTGTGCTCACCCCGATGTGGGGCGTCACCGTCGCGGCCTGCGACGGGCCGATCCCCATCAAGGTCGCCGCCAGTCCGGCGGCGGCGACGGTGGCGGTCAGAGCGGGTCGGCGCATAGATCTCCTTCGGTGAGTGGGGCAGCTGAGGGTACCGGTCCGCGGCCCGGCGGTGTCAGGAGACCGTGCCGGTGCCTACACTCTTGCGGTGACTGATCTTGCTGCCGCGCTGGCGAAACTGGATGTGGAGCTGCCGCCCGGGCGTCTGGTGCACGGGGACGAGGGTGACGCGGAGCAGCCCGCACTGTGGGTGAGCGACGGACCGGCTCCCGCCGGGTCGTGGGCGGCGTTGCGCGGCTCCGGGTTGTGGCCGTTACTGCTCGATCATCTGCGCGACGAGCCGCGGCGTCCGTGGGACGACGGCGAGCTGGACCCGGAGGACCCGGGCGTCCTCGATGCGGAAACCGTGCTCAGCGCCTGGTGGGCCGGGCACGCCGGGGACGGCGCCGCGGTCGCTCCGTACGAGCAGTGGCCGGGACTGGCCGCGCCGATCAAGCCGCGCCGTGATCCGGACAGCCACGCGGACCAGTGGGCGGGTGAGCTGCTGGCGAGCGACCGCAAGATGCGGCTCGGGCTGGTCGCCGCGGGGCGGGGTGCCGACGCGATCTCGGTGGCCGGGTGGCAGGGCGCGATCAACTACACCGGGCCGGCGTCGCTGACGGCGGTGGTGCGGTCGTGGGAGGAACGTTTCGGCGTACGCGTGATCGGGCTGGGATTTGCCGAACTCTATCTGAGCGTTTCGGCTCCGCCCGGCGATCAGGAAACGGCGTTGCGGGTCGCGGCCGAGCATTTCGCCTTCTGCCCGGACGGGGTCTGGCAGGGCACCGAAACCCTGGAGAAGTACGCCACCCAGCTCATCAACGCACCGTTCTGGTCCTTCTGGTGGGACTAACACCCCAGCGGGAGATCTTCAGGGCTCGCTGACGGCTCGGCGGGCGTTCGTGGTCGACGTCATACCGAGTTCGTCGTGGAAGAGGCGGCTGAGCGTGCGGGCGCCGGCTCCGACGTTCCGGCCGAGCGCGGCCAGCGGGCTGGTGTCCGCGGGGTTGTTGTCCAGGATGCGAGCGACTGCCCGCAACCGGTCGTCGCGTGGCTCGGGTAGGTGTGTGGGCTGTTCGTGCGCCTCGCGGAGCTCGTCGACCAGGACCCGGTGCAGGCGAGCGCGGGCACCGGTGCTGAGGCGCCGGGCTGGTCCCGCCGGACGACCACAGGTGCACACCGCCGGACGGCCAGATCCGGGATCGGCGGGCCACAGGCATAGCTTGGCATTCTGACGGTGGACGGCCGGACGGCTGCGGGACGACAGTTCAGGGCATGAGAACGATGATGCGAGCGGCGGTTTGTGTGCGAGCGGGTGGCCCTGAGGTTCTGGAGACCCGTGAAATTCCGGTGCCGGCGATACGGGAGGGCTGGAGCCTGGTGCGGGTGATGGGCGCGGGCCTCAATCGTTCGGAGTTGCGTACCCGTCAGGGGCATTCGCCGGGCGTGCGGTTCCCGCGGGTGCTGGGGATCGAATGCGTGGGCGTCGTGGCGGCCTCGACCGATCCCGCACTGCCGGAGGGCACGACCGTCGCGGCGGTGATGGGCGAGATGGGGCGGGAGTTCGACGGCGGTTATGCCGAGTACGTGCTGCTGCCCGACGCGCTGCTCATGCCGGTGACCACCACGCTTGCCTGGGAGGTGCTGGCGGCGCTGCCGGAGACGTACCTGACCGCGCAGGGCGCCTTCGACGCACTGGGAATCCGCCCGGGTGAGAAGTTGCTGATCCGCGGCGGTACCTCGTCGGTCGGCATGGCCGCCGCGTCGATCGCGCACGGCCACGGCGTGGAGATCGCGGCCACGACCCGCCGGCCCGAGAAGGCCGGGGCGCTGAGAGCGGCCGGCGTCGACCACGTCCTCCACGATGACGGCGGGTCGCCGATCACCCCGTGGCCCGACGGGCCGAGCCACGTGCTCGATCTCGTCGGGGCGAGCACGGTCGCCGACTCGCTGCGGCTGGTCCGCCGGGGTGGGACCGTCTGCGTGGCGGGCTCCCTCAGCGGATGGCTGATCCGAGACTTCGAGCCGATCGCGATGATCCCCTCCGGAACCCGGCTCACGGCCTTCCACAGCAACGACGCCAAGGGCAGCGCGGGTGCGGCGGTGCTCGAGCGGGTCGTCCGCAACGTCGAGACCGGGGTTTACCGACCCAACATCGACCGGGTTTTCGGCTTGGACGACATCGCCGCGGCCCACCGGTACATGGAGGACAACCGAGCCACCGGCAAGGTCGTCATGCTGCCTCAGGGCACGTCCTGAGCCACACCACTGTCAGGGCCCGTAACGTTCGACCAGCGCGTTACCGATCGCGGTCAGGTGGTCCCGCACACCCGCGGGGCCGGTGACCTCGAGCCATGCGACAAGACCGGCGAGCTCGTGGGCGAGGGCGTGCTCGCTGTGGCCGCGGATCACGACCTCGATGCGGCCGTCGGTCGTGGAGCCGCCCACCTCGAGCCGATCGCCGAGGATCATCCGAAGCGTGGCCAGCCCCTCGGGCGCGCACACCGCCTGCATCTCGAGGGGCGTCCGCCTGCGGTCGACCTCGTCGGCGATCTCGTGCCAGGTCCGGGCGAGATCGAAGTTTTCGGGCCGGTGCACGGGATCGCCGGTCGGGTCGGCGGACGTCACGCGGTCGATGCGGAAGGTCCGCCGGCCGGCCCCGGTGCCGGCGACGAGGTACCACGACGGACCCTTGGCGACGATGCCCAGCGGGTGGACGGTTCTCGCGGTCTCGGCGCCGGTGCTGTCGACGTAGCCGAGCCGCACCTGGACGCCGTGGATCACCGCGTCCTGGAGTTCGTCGAGGAAGCGCGGCGGTGGGTGCTCGACCCGGCTCGACCCCCATCGTGGTGCGTCCAGGACGAACGATGACGCTGCTGCCTCGGCCTGTTCCCGGAAAGGCTCCGGCAGGGCGCGGACGAGTTTGCGCAGAGCTGCTTTCACGGCCGGCGTCGCGGCCGAGGCCGGGCCGGCGACCAGGAACAGGGCACGCGCCTCGCCCATGGTCAACCCGGACAGGTCGGTGCGGGCGCCGCCCAGGAGGCGCCAGCCGCCGCCCCGGCCCTGCGTGGAATACACCGGCACCCCGGTCATGGCCAGGGCGTCGAGGTCGCGGCGGGCGGTGCGCTCGGAGATCTCGAACTCCCGGGCGACCTCTGCCGCTGTCACCTGCCCGCGTCGTTGGAGCAGGAAGAGGATGGCCATCAGGCGGTCGGCTCGCACGCCGGCAATACTTCCCCGTAAACCGGTCACGGGATGACCGCTTTCGGTCGGCACGATGGCAGCATGACCGCACCGACGAATCCCCTTGATTTTCCCGAGCCCACCGTTGTCCGCGTCAACGGTGTGGAGCTCGAAGTCTTCGAAGCGGGCCGGCACAACGCCGGAAGGCCCATCGTGCTGTGTCATGGCTGGCCGGAGCATGCCTTTTCCTGGCGCCATCAGCTGCCCGTCCTTGCGGCAGCGGGCTATCACGTCATCGTCCCGAACCAGCGTGGTTACGGCAATTCGTCCCGGCCGGCCGACGTGACCGACTACGACATCGCGCAGCTGTCGGGAGATCTCGTCGCACTTCTCGATCACTACGGGTACGAGGACGCCATCTTCGTCGGTCACGACTGGGGTGCGATGGTCGTCTGGGGTCTGACCCTGTTGCATCCCCGTCGGGTGAGCAAGGTGATCAACTTGAGCCTGCCCTACCAGGAGCGCGGGGAACGGCCCTGGATCGAGGTCATGGAGGAGATGCTGGGCGGCGACTTCTACTTCGTCCATTTCAATCGGCAGCCGGGTGTCGCCGACGCAGTGCTGGACAAGAACACGTTCCGGTTCCTTCGCAACCTGTACCGGAAGAACGAACCGCCACAGGCGCCGGAGCCGGGAATGGTGATGATCAATCTCGCCACCGCAGAGAAGCCGCGGGGCGAGCCCGTGATGAGCGACAGTGACCTTGCTGTTCTCGTCGGTGCCTTCGAGACATCAGGGTTCACGGGCGGCATCAATTGGTACCGGAACCTCGACCGTAACTGGCGGCTGCTGGCGGACGTGGACCCGGTCATCCGGCAACCCGCGTTGATGATCTACGGCGACCGGGACATGGTCCGGAGATCGGCGAGCCTGACGACGTTCGTGCCCGATGTGGACGTGGTCACCCTGGACTGCGGTCATTGGATCCAGCAGGAGAAGCCGGAAGAGACAAACCAGGCGATTCTCGCATGGCTGGACCGGTCAGGGGTCTGACCCCGCCGGGTAGGGGACGGCTCAGGGGCCGCGGCCATCGGCCACGGCCCCTGAGTTCCGGCTTTTGTCAGACCGCGGGGGCGAGGTCTTCCAGGGTGGCGCGGGCGCCCTTGCTGTGCAGGGAGGCGAGGACCGACTGGTACGTGGAGACGAAGCGCTCGTTGTCCACCAGGTCGCCGAAGAGTTCGCGGTTGGCGACGAAGGCGAGGGGGTCCTCGTCGTGGCGCTGGGCGATGGCGACGAGCTGGTCGCGGAGGCGGTCGACGACGTCGATCGGCTGGCCCTGCTCGTCGACGGCCTCGGCGTAGCGGGCCCAGGAGGCGACCACGGCGGTGGAGCGCAGGATCTCGCCGCCGCTCTCGAGGTTGTGGCGGATGACCGGGACCAGCCACTTCGGTATGCGGTCGGAGCTCTCCGCGCAGAGGCGGGCGACGGTGTCGCGGACCTGGGCGTTGGAGAAGCGGTCGATCAGCTGGTGCTTGTACTCGCCGAGGTCGATGCCGGGGACCGGGGCGAGGGTCGGGGTGGCCTCGCGGTCCATGTAGGCCAGCAGGAAGTCGGCGAACAGCGGGTCCTGGGCGACGTCGTGCACGAGGCGGTACCCGGACAGGTAGCCGAAGTAGCAGAGCGCCTGGTGGCTGGCGTTGAGCAGGCGCAGCTTCATCAGCTCGTACGGCTCGACGTCATCGACGACCTGGACGCCGGCGTCCTCGAACGGCGGGCGGCCGAGCGGGAAGGCGTCCTCGAGGACCCACTGGGTGAACGGTTCGCAGACCACGGGCCACGCGTCGCCGACCCCGAAGCGGGCGGCGATCTCGGTGCGGTCCTCGTCGGTCGTGACGGGGGTGATCCGGTCGACCATGCTGTTCGGGAACGCCACGTGCTCCTGCACGTAGGCACCGAGCGCGGGGTCGCGCAGGGTGGCGTACGCGACGAAGCTGCGCTTGGCCACGTGCCCGTTGCCCTGGATGTTGTCGCAGCTCATGATCGTGAAGGGCTGCTGTCCCCGCTCGCGCCGGCGGGCCAGGGCCTCGACGATCAGCCCGAAGTGGGTCTTGGGAGAGGGGCTGTGCAGGTCGTGCTGCACATCGGGGTTCTCGGCGATGAAGTCACCGGTCACCGCGTTGAAGTTGTAGCCGCCCTCGGTGACGGTCAGCGAGACGATCTTCACGTCGTCGGAGGCCATCTTCTCGATGACCGCCTCCGGGTCGTCCGGGGCGTAGAGGTATTCCTTGATCGAGCCGATGACCTGCGGGGTCCAGGTGCCGTCGGGCGCCTTGACGACCAGCGTGTAGAGGCCGTCCTGCGCGGTGAGGGCGTCCCGCATCCGCGCGTCGGCGGGCATCACACCGACGCCGCAGATGGCCCAGTCCAGTGCCTTGCCCTCGGCCATCAACCGGTCGAGATACATGGCTTCGTGGGCGCGGTGGAAGCCGCCGACCCCGAAGTGCACGATCCCCGTCCGCAGACGAGCTCGGTCGTACGCCGGGACGGGTAGATCGTCCGGCAACGAGGACAAATTCTGGGCATTGAGCGGCGACATCGGTGTGTCCTCCCAGCGGTGCTAGAGGGGGTTTCCCGCCCCAGCATCGCACCTGGAACACGCCATGCCCGCCTCCCCGCCTCAAGATCTTTCTCACCGTCCGTCAACCCGGGCACGACCGTGTGGAAAACGGTCACGGCCCGGCGGCGAACCACCGCCGGGCCGCATGATCGTCGCTGGTCAGGCCGGGATTGCCGGGGCCGGGACGGGCTTGTCCCCGGTCAGGTGACGCAGGTACGCGGGCAGGGTGAAAAACTCCGGGCATGTGCGCTCGGTGAGCAAAACCGTCAGCAGAGTGCGGGCCTGTCCGTACCGCCGTCCCGAATCCTCGTCGAGGGCACCGGTCTCGGCGAGCACGTCCAACTCCTCGCGCAGCATCCGCACAACAAGACCGGCGGTGACCGGGACGCCGTAGTCGGTGGGCGTACCCCGGTGGATCCACTGCCAGAGCTGGGCGCGGCAGATCTCGGCCGTGGCGGCGTCCTCCATCAGCCCGCCGAGGGCGACCGCGCCACGCCCGCCGAGCCAGGCCGCCACGTAGCGCAGCGCCACGCTGACATTGGTGCGCAGCGCGACCTCGGAGACGGTGATCCCGAGGGAACGCACGTCGAGCAGCTCCTTCGCCGTGACCCGCACGTCGTCGCGGCGGCGCACGATCTGGTTCGGTTCGAAGCCGAGCCACTGGTCGAACACGTCGCGGCAGGTCTCGACGAGGGCCGGGTGCGCGACCCAGCTGCCGTCGAAGCCGTCGCCGACCTCGCGCCGCTTGTCCTGCCTGACCTGGTTCAGGGCCCGTTTCGCCGCGACCGGGTCACGGCTGGGGACCACGGCCGCCATGCCGCCGATCGCATGGGCGCCGCGCTGGTGACAGGTCCGGACCAGCAGCTCCGTGTACGCCCGCATGAACGGCGCCGTCATCGTCAGCTCCGCCCGTTCGGGCAGCACGACGTCCGGCCGGTTCTTGATCATGCTGAACAGGTAGTCCCAGCGGCCCGCGTTCAGGCCCGCGGAGTGTTCGCGCAGCTCGTAGAGGATCTCGTCCATCTCGAACGCCGCGGGGATCGTCTCGATGAGCACCGTCGCGCGGATCGTGCCACGGGGGATGCCGAGGCGCTCCTGGGCGAAGACGAAGACGTCGTTCCACAGCCGGGCCTCGAGGTGGCTCTCGAGTTTCGGCAGGTAGAAGTACGGCCCGCTGTCGCGTTCGAGCTGCCGGCGCCCGCAGTGGAACAGGTACATGCCGAAGTCGAACAGCGACGCCGACACCGCCCGCCCGCCGATGCGCAGGTGACATTCGGGCAGATGCCAGCCGCGCGGCCGCACCATGATCGTCGGCAGGTTTTCGCCGACCTTGTACTCACGGCCGTCCCGGGCGGTGAAGCCCAGCGTCCCGTCGAGCGCGTCCCGCAGGTTCTTCTGCCCGCCGACGATGTTGTCCCAGGTCGGCGCGGTGGCATCCTCGAAGTCCGCCATCCACACCTTCGCCCCGGAGTTCAGCGCGTTGATGGTCATCTTGCGCTCCGGCGGCCCGGTGATCTCCACCCGCCGGTCGGCGAGATCCTCGGCGGGTGGCGCCACGGTCCAGGACGAATCCTTACGGATCCGTTCGGTCGAGGCCAGGAAGTTCAATTGATCGGTACGCGTGGTACGCCGCCGGCGCCGCCTTTCGAGCAGCTGCACCCGCCGCGCCCCGAACTCCCGGTCCAGGGCCACCACGAAGTCGATCGCTTCCGGAGTCAGAATCCCGTCGTACGGCGACGGCGCCACGGTCACAGCCTCCATCAGAACTGCTCCTGCTCGGTCGAGCCGGACAGCGCCGTGGTCGAGCTGTGCGGGTTGAGCGCCGTGGAGACGGCGTCGAAGTAGCCCGTACCGACCTCGGCCTGGTGCTTGGTCGCCGTGTACCCGTCGGCCTCGGCGGCGAACTCCGCTTCCTGGAGCTTCACGTACGCGCTCATGCCCTCGGCCGCGTACCCCTTCGCCAGCTCGAACATCGAGTGGTTCAGCGCGTGGAAACCTGCGAGGGTCACGAACTGGAACTTGTAGCCCATCGCCCCGAGCTCCTTCTGGAACCGCGCGATCGTCGCGTCGTCCAGGTTGCGCTTCCAGTTGAACGACGGCGAGCAGTTGTACGCCAGCATCTTGTCCGGGTGCTCCGCGTGGACCGCCTCGGCGAACGACCGCGCGAACTCCAGGTCGGGCTTGCCCGTCTCGACCCACAGCAGGTCGGCGTACCCGGCGTACGCCACCCCGCGGGCGATCGCCGCCTCCGGTCCGCTGCGGACCCGGAAGAACCCCTCGGCCGTACGCTCACCGGTGAGGAACGGCTGGTCACGCTCGTCGACGTCGGTGGTGAGCAGGTCGGCGGCCAGCGCGTCGGTCCGCGCGATGACCACGCTCGGGACACCGGCCACGTCCGCGGCCAGTCGCGCCGCGTTGAGCGTACGAACATGCTGGGCAGTTGGCACGAGGACCTTGCCACCCAGGTGGCCGCACTTCTTCTCCGAGGCCAGCTGGTCCTCCCAGTGCACCCCCGCGGCACCGGCGGCGATCATGGCCTTCATCAGCTCGAACGCGTTCAGCGGCCCCCCGAAACCGGCCTCCGCGTCGGCCACGATCGGCGCGAACCAGTCCCGCTCGTGCCGCCCGGCCGCGGTGTCGATCTGGTCGGCGCGCAGCAGCGCGTTGTTGATCCGGCGCACCACCGTGGGCACCGAGTTGGCGGGGTAGAGACTCTGATCGGGGTACGTGTGCCCGGACAGGTTCGCGTCGGCGGCCACCTGCCAGCCGGACAGGTAGATCGCCTTGAGCCCGGCCCGCACCTGCTGCACGGCCTGCCCGCCGGTCAGCGCCCCGAGCGCGTTGATGTAGTCCTGCTCGTGCAGCAGCTCCCACAGCCTGCGCGCCCCGCGCTCGGCGAGCGTGTGCCGCTCCTGCAGACTCCCGCGCAGCCGGACGACATCGTGCGCGGTGTAGTCGCGCCGCACGCCGAGCCACCTCGGATCGCCAGCCCACGCCCGAGTGAGGTCCGCTGCGGTACCGCCTCTGGTTTCGGTCAGCGCATCAGTCATGATCCCGCCTTCTTCTGTTTCGGTGGTGTATCTCGACTGTCGCTGAGGCTGTCGGGGCTGCTGAAGCCATTTGTGACCAGAAGAAACGCGAATATTCTGCTAGCGTCAAAACGCATGACGGCTTCCGAGCTTGCCCGCGGCGGACACCAGAATGTCAAGCCACCCGACGTGGACCTCGTGACGCTCGGGCAGCGGCTCAGGCATCTGCGGCGGTCGAAGAACATGACGCTCGATCAGCTCAGTGCGGTGGTCGGGCGGGCGCCGTCACAGCTGTCGCTGATCGAGAACGGGAAGCGGGAGCCGAAACTCAGCGTGCTGCAGGCGATCGCGGGCGCTCTCGGCGTACCCATGCAGGATCTGTTGCGACCGGAGGCGCCGAGCCGGCGCGCCGGGCTGGAGATCGAGCTGGCCCATTTTCAGGGTTCCGCGGCCTATTCCGCGCTCGGCCTGCCCGCTGTCCGTGGTGGCAGGCGGTTGCCGGCGGACGCTCTGGAATCGCTGATCGGCCTGCACCGCGAATTGGCCCGGCGGCTCACCGAACAGAGCGCGACCCCGGAAGTCGCGCGCCGCGCGAATCAGCAGTTACGCGAGCAGATGCGCGAACGCGACAACTACTTCGCGGACATCGAACAGGCAGCGGCGAAAGTCCTGCAATCGGTGAAACACACCACCGGCCCGCTGTCGCAGCGCGGCATCCTCGACATCGCAGCGCAACTCGGCTTCACCCTGCACTACGTGCCCGACCTGCCCGGATCCACCCGCTCGGTGACCGATCTCCGCAACAGGCGCATCTACCTGCCGCAGATCGCCAGCGGCAAAGGCCACGACCCCCGCGCGGTGGTCCTGCAGACCCTCGGCCATTTCGTCCTCGGCCACGCCGACCCGTCGGACTACGGCGATTTCCTGCGCCAGCGCGTCGAGGCCAACTATTTCGCCGCAGCCCTGCTCATGCCCGAGAAATTCGCCGTCGACTTCCTCCGCGACGCCAAAGCCGACCGCGCCCTCGCCATCGACGACTTCCGCGACGCCTTCGGCGTCTCCTACGAAACCGCCGCCCACCGCTTCACCAACCTGGCAACCCACCATTTCGGCATCCCGGTCCACTTCGTCCGGGTACACGAGAGCGGAACGGTCTACAAAGCCTACGAGAACGACAACGTCCGCTTCCCCACCGACGTCACCGGCGCCATCGAGGGCCAGCCCGTCTGCCGCAAATGGGCCTCCCGCACAGTCTTTCAAGCCGCGGATCCGTACTCGTCGTTCTACCAGTTCACCGACACCGTAGGCGGCACCTACTGGTGCACGGTCCACGTGGAATCCACCCGCTCCGGCGAATTCTCCGTCACCGTCGGCACCCCCTTCGAACACGCCCAATGGTTCCGCGGCGGCGACACCACCCGCCGTACAACTTCCCGCTGCCCGGACCCCTCCTGCTGCCGCCGCCCACCCGAAACCCTCGTCGACTCCTGGTCAGGCCAAGCCTGGCCCAGCGCCCGCGTCCACTCCCACCTCCTCGCCGCCCTCCCCGCCGGCACCTTCCCCGGCGTCGACGCCCAGGACGTCTACGAATTCCTCGAACGCCGCTCCCGCCCCTGACCCTGCAGGACGCGCCATATCGTCGCCCCGCGCTGTTCGAAGCCGGCAGCCCCACGCCCGACGGCAGGCATACGCACCCGGGTGAGGCCAGGTCGCGGCCTTCTCCATCGCCTGCGAGGAGCGGCGGAGTTTGCGTCCGGTTCTGCTGACGTACGGCCGCATCGCCCGTCCCCATACGTCGGCGTCGAGGCCGACCCTTTGCGGCGTGCCGAAGTGGCCGAAGATCACCGCGCGCATGGCCCACACACGGACGCGCCGGAGACCCCCGTGGTGCGAGGGCCTCCGGCGAGGCGGTTCCGTGCGGTGGATCGGGGATCAGGTTGCCGTTGTCCGCGGCGCCGCATTCCCCGCGGCTCTATCCGGCTGGCGTCTCGTTCACACCCAGACCACGCAGGATGTTATCGCGGTTCGCGTTGCCGCGCAGCGCGGTCAGGGAATTCAAGCGGCCCAGCAAAGTCGTGGACGATGCGGGGCATTTCAGGTCTTGAATCGCCGACAAGGTTTTTTCGAAGCGTTGGATGCGGCTTTCGAGGTCCGTTCCACTGGGAAGGTTCGCATTCTTGAGCGCTACCTGCGCGTTCACTTGGGCTTGAGTGGGTGGGCAGCGACCGGGAACTTTCACCCCGGTCGGGCCCACGCGGTCGGCCGTCGCGTTCGGATCGCCCGGGCTGAAACCCAGTGCCGGCACCAAAGCGTTGACGTTACCGGAGCCGGCTCCGGCGTTCCCCGCAGCTCCACTCGCGCCCGCGTCACCGGATCCCGCGGCGGCTTTGTCCGCCGGCGTCTCGTTCACACCCAGACCACGCAGGACGTTATCGCGGTTCGCGTTGCCGCGCAGCGCGGTCAAGGAATTCAAGCGGCCCAGCAAAGTCGTGGACGATGCGGGGCATTTCAGGTCCTGAATCGCCGACAAGGTCTTTTCGAAACGCTGGATGCGGCTTTCAAGATCCGTTCCACTCGGGAAGTTCGCATTCTTGAGCGCTACCTGCGCGTTCACCTGGGCTTGAGTGGGTGGGCAGCGACCGGGAACTTTCACCCCGGTCGGGCCCACACGGTCGGCCGTCGCGCTCGGATCGCCCGGACTGAAACCCAGCGCCGGCACCAAAGCGTTGATGTCACCGGAGCCGGCTCCGGTCTCGGCGGCCTGGCTCATCCCCGTGCCGACCGCGAGCGCCGAGCCGAGCAGCACTGCGGCGGCACCTCCAATCAACAGCTTGCGCGTCCTGCTGCTGACTCCGCGTCGATACATGCACGGCTCCTCTTCGTCTCGGTACTGCTTGTACCGAGCTATACGAGCAATGATGTGGCAGCAGTTCACGACGCTCAGCAAGCTTTCCTTAAAGTTTCTTAAGAGACTCTCGGGGCGTGCAGCCGCCAGCCGCCAGCCGCCAGCCGCCTTCCGGCTGAACGAGCTGTTGGTCGACCGCGGCGATACCGACGCACTGAGTCGACCTGTTCGCCGGCGCTGGCGGGCTCGCCTTCGGCCGCCACCGTTCCACGTCGGCCGGATCAAGGTCAGCGCCTAAGACCGGCAGCGCGCCATATGCCGACCTGCGCTATCCGGCAGCCGTCAGTCCACGCCCGGCCATGCAGACAGACCGGGCACGACACGCTGTCTCCAGCACGCGGCACTCCCATCAACCACGGAGAGTGGCATCCGGCGTCCGGATCTGCCGATGACAACAAGACGGCCAACGAACTCGTAGCACGGTGAGCACGAGGATCGCCTCCCGCAATCCATCCGCCACCACTTCACGGCTATCCGAATACCCGCTATCTGCCATTCGCAATTGTGTGATCCCCCTCAACCCGACAATGGCACACCCACCCTTCCGATCATGGAACTCCCTGAGAATAATCAAGAAATGAAATACGCTCAACTGGAGATCTTTACGACCGTTGAACTGGCATGGATGCGTGACCCGA
>NZ_BOMN01000105.1 GCF_016862215.1 Winogradskya humida | reverse complement strand
AAACTAATGTGGATCGAGGCCGCACGAGCGTTGTTCCGGGAGGCAAACTCCCGCCAAGCGCAGTTCGTCGCCGCATACGAGCGAGACCGCAAGCGTGCCGCCGGAGACCTGTTCGACTGGGCCCGGTTCACCAACCGCTGGCTCGTGAAGTACGCCGCCGCCTACTAACCCACGACAATCAACGCGCGCACTGGAAAATACTCAACCAAAGTCCACAACCGGTGACGAGTCCGGCGGGAACGGATCCGTAACGAAGGAAATCCTGCGCGTCTCCTTCGCGAGGCCCACCCATGCCGCACTTCGCCTCGGCAATGGCAGCACAAACCGATCTTCGACCACTATTCCTGCGGCACGCTCTCATGCCGCGTTGCAGGCGGTAGGGGTGACCAGATCAGAGGTTGCGGCATCCTCGCGGACGGTAGCCTTCGGTGATGCCAGTGCGGATCATGTATGTCCAGCTCAAGACCGGGCACGACACTGACCGTGGCCCGGCCTGGATCGCTTGCGTGCAGTTCACTCGAACCTGGCGGACGGCTTACGTCCATGGGAGAACTCTGCGCCGGGTCTCTGGCACCGCCGGGGCGAACTTCGACTCGAACTTCTACGACGTCGACACCGGGGAAGAGTTCTGGGTCTCGGGCCCGAAACTCGATGGGACCGACGGCCGCTACTCGAACCAGAAGCCCCTGGTCGATGACGACGCGCGCGAGGCGTATGAGGCGTTCCTAGCAGGCGCTCCGCTACCAGGCAGGGAGAACGGTTAGCTGCCGAACGCACTGATCTGCCGCTGTCAGAGCGCGACGGCGCGACGACTTGGACCGCGAAAAAGCTGGTGGAGACAACTAGGACGAGTCGCTGCCGGTCGCCACTCCGCACGGACCGCCTCAAGGCGCGCCTTGAGGTTGAGAAGACCTTCCAAGCCAGCGGTACCACGGCCGCGATGACTGCGATTCAGGACTACCAGGCTCGACTTTTCCAGCTGTAAGCGATGCTGGCTTCGACCCCAGCCGTCCGTCATCGCCTCGAACGTCGACGCTGCCGGGTCGGGGAATGCCACCTGGTCGGACAACACCGGATGCGCAGACTCGGGATGTCGATCCGCATCGGATGCATCCAATTCGGCCCGTAATGCCGGATGGCCGCACAGAGCCCGATGGCAGCGCCAGTCAACCGCATGACCCACGTAGCTGTCGCACCCGCGATCCACCACCTCCGACGCTTCGGCGGCACGTTCCCGCATCGGTGTTCCTGGTCGTTCATCGGTCCGCTCCGAACCCCGGGAAGCGTTCGTCCCCGGGCCCTCGGAACGAACTCACCAGGCTCCGCAGAACCGCTGAGGCCTCGAACCTATGGCCTGTCCCGACGCTGTGCCACGACGGATCATGTCGGCTGTGGACAGACTTCATTTGTGGATAACCATCTCCACGGGCTCCCGATGTGGTAGCTCGGCGCCGCGCCGTAGAACTGATGAAACCGGGCGGGGCGCAGAACGCGCCCCGCCCGGTGTTGATGCCAGCTGCCAGCTGCCAGCTGTCAGCTGACGGTGAGGGCGGTGTCGTCGATGACGAAGGACGTCTTGAGGCCGGAGTCCTCGACGCCGGTGAAGCTGAGGGAGACGGTCTGGCCGGCGAAGGCGGCCAGGTTGTACGAGCGCAGGGTGTAGGCGCCGGCGTTGAGGTTGGAGAAGACCTGCAGCGTGGTGGTGCCGGCCTTCACGGTCAGCTTGTCGTACTGGGTGGTGGTCGTCGTCTCGGCCGTGCCGATCTTCAGGTAGAACGACAGCGTGTAGGTGCTGCACCCGGCGGGAAGGGTGACCGACTGGGTGAGGGTGTCGGTGTGGGTCGAGCCGTAACCGTTGAGGTACGCGTCACGCGTGCCCGTTCGCGGCGCCCCGTCGCCGGTGTTCGCGCCGATGACGCCGCTCGAGGCGGTCCACGGGGTGGTGGCGGTCTCGAAGCCGGGGTTGCCGATCTTCTGGCCGGGGCTGGCACACGCGCCGGTCCCGTTGACCGTCAGCGTGTACGAGGCGCTGTGGCTGGCGGAACCCGTGCCCGTGACCGTGATGGTGTACGAACCGGGCGCGGCGGACGCGGTGGTCGCGACGGTCATGGTGGACGAGCCGCCGGAGGTGACCGACGCCGGGCTGAAGCTCACGGTGACACCGGTGGGCGCGCCGGAGCTTGTCAGCGCGACGGTCTGCGCGCTGCCGGAGGTGGTGGCGGTGCTCACCGTGGCCGTGACGGACGAGCCCGGGTTCACCGCGCCCGAGCTCGCGCCGAGCGACACCGAGAAGTCGTTGACCGTCGACGTGGCCGTGGTGAGGGTCCAGAGGGCGTACTCCTCGGCGTTGGCCCAGCGGCCCAGCGAGGTGGTGTTGATGTTGGACGGGTAGGTGTCGCACGCCTTGTGGTAGCACGGGTCGTACGCCGCTCCGGCTGTGCCGCCCCACTTGGTCACCTGGGCGCTGGTCTTGGTGTAGCTGGCGCCGGTGGAGTTGATCGACGACGGGATGCCGCCGTTACGGAACGAGCCGTCGTCGCTGCAGCATTCGGTCGACGTCTCGGTGGGTACGTTGATCGAGGTGAAGTATTCGCGCAGCTTCACGGCGACCGCGTCGGTGCCGGTGACGAAGTAGCCGCCGTTGGTGGAGGCGATCATGTCGAACGTACCGTAGGCCTTGATCGCGGTCTTCTGGGCGGTGGTCAGCGAGTTGACGTAGAACTTGGAGCCGATCAGGCCCTGTTCCTCACCGGCCCACCAGCCGAGCCGGAGGTGGTTGGTCATGGTCGGGTTGCTCGCGGCCAGCTGGAGCGCGGCTTCCAGGAGCGAGGCCGTCCCGGAGCCGTCGTCGTTGATGCCCGGCCCGGCCGACACGCCGTCGGAGTGGGCTCCGAACATGTAGGTGTTGCTGGTGTCGCCGCCCGGCCAATCGGCGATGATGTTCTTCGCGGAGCCGCTGCACGTGGTGCAGGTCTGCACGGTGACGGTGTACCCGGCCGCCTGCAGCTTCTGCTGCAGATACGTCGTCGTCGCGGTGTGACCCGCGGTGCCGGTGGCCCGGTTGCCACCGTTGCTGGTGGCGAAGTTCTGCAGCTGCTGCAGGTGGGCGTTGACGTTGGCGACGCTGACAACCGGCGGAGCTGCCAGCAGGGTGGAGCCGGGCGCCGACAGGGATGAGCCGGGCGATGCCGCCGCCGGCAGGGCGCTGAGCGCCACCGTCACCGCGGCTAAAACAGCTAGGGCAGGTCCTGCCGTCACCGTTCTGAGTTTCATGGGTGCTCCTGGGGTCGAGGCCGATTCCCGGCTGGCCGTAGGAGAACAGGAACATGCCACCCCGCACAAGATATCGAAACACTTATATCTCTAGGTCGCCCGGCGCTGTCCCGGCATTCTGCCCGCGATTACCCTGAAAACGGCTGGTCGGCGTCGGTGCAGAAGGTGCCCTTCGCCGGTGGCTCACCCGTGAGCAGGTACGCGTCGATCCGCGCGGTCACGCACGGACCGGTGCCGTAGCTCGTGTGCCCCCAGTTGTTGCTGGTCAGCAGCGTCGAGTTCGGGAGCAGCCGGCTCGCCGCCACCGCCCCCCCGGTAGTTGGTCCCCGGCAACGGCGGCCGGCCAGGTCGCGGCATCGCCGGGGAACAGCCCGTCGGTACAGAGAACCGCAGTACCGGCCTCCTTGGTGTTGTCGTAAGCAACCGCCGCCCGCGGGCTCACCCGGCCGCCGTCGAGCGCGGCCCGGACGTCCGCCGCGAGCCGGGTGACCTGCGCCCCGGCATCCGGACTGAAGAGCGCCAGGATGGTAGCCATTACGAAGTCCGCGTACGTCATCGGGCCGCGGCCGAGGAGCAGCCGCCGGGTGATCGCGTCGAAGTTCCGCACCGGGTCACCGGCGGCGAAGACGCAGCGTTCCTCGCCCGCCCTGTCGCAGCGTCGGAGCAGGTCGACCAGTGCCCGGTAGGCACCGTCGGAGAAGTGCACGCGGTCGTCGAGGATCTGCCGGGTGTTGCGGCCGGTCCACGCCACCGGGTCGATCGTGCCGTCCACGACCAGCGCGCGGAACCTGTCCGGGAACATGTTCGCGTAGACCTGGCCGAGGTAGGAACCGTAGCTCTTGCCGTAGAAGGTGAGCTTGCTGTCACCGACCGCGCGCCGGATGACGTCCATGTCGCGGGCCACCTCGGCGGTGGAGACCGAGCCGGCGAGCCTGCGGCCGGTGGTGGAGCAGGCCCGTCCGAGCAGCTCCGACCCGCGTACGTAATCCGCGTTCTCCTTCCTGGTGACCGGGAACGCCGCGCTGAACAGATCCAGAACCCCGGCCTGCTCCCCGGCCGAGGTGAAGCACGTGAGATGCTCGCCGGCACCGATCCCGCGCGGGTCGACCCCGACGATGTCGAACCTCCGCAGCAGCGACCCGCTGAGGAACGACGGCGCGGAGAGCGCCATCTCGGTCGCCGAGCCACCCGGCCCGCCCGGGTTGACGAACAGGCTGCCGATCCTGTGTGCCCGGTCCTTCGCCCGGACCCGCAGCACGCCGATCCCGATCGTCTCACCGTCGGGTTCGTCGTAGTCGAGCGGCAGCCGCACCGTCGCGCACTCGGCGATGTCATGACACGGCTGCCAGTCGAGCTCCGGCGTCGGAACGGCATCAACGAGCGCGGCCGGCACAGCGCTGCCGGTGACAGGGGCGGGCACGGCGGCACCGGCGGCAGGGGCAGGGGCGACCGCGCCCGCGCTCAGCAGCAGCCCGGCCAGCGCGGCGGAGACAAGGGTCCTCATACCGAAGGAGGTCAGTCCGGCGGGGCCTGAAGTTCCCGGAGAGCCTTCTTGATGTTCCATTCGGCGAGGTCGAGCATCCACCGCCGGTCGGGGAAGTCGGTGTCCGCGATGCGCAACGGCCCCTCGATCAGGGCCAGGACCTGGGCATAGCGATACAGCTCCAGCCTGGCCGGGTCGAGATCCACCGGACGAAGCGCCGGGTACGCGTCCCCGAAACGCAGCTGCAGGAACGCGTGCTCCCACTCCACGTCGAAATACGTCAAGCCCTCGATGTCGATCAGTACGGGCTCCCCGGCCGCCGTCACGAACACGTGGTCCGGCCCGAGCTCCCCGTGAACCAGCCCGTAGACGGTCCGTGGCGCCACCGCGGCGCGGAGAAACGCCACGTGCGAGACGATGCGGTCGTACGCGTCGGCCAGGCGGGTGTCGCGCGGCGCTGCTGAGGCGAGGTGGCTGAGCGCCCGGTCCACGATGATGTCCTCGGTGCGCCGCGCCTGCGGGGCCTCGCCGAGCTCGATCGCCGCGACCCGGCCGTAGTGCGGGGACAGCGTCGTGTGCATGCGCCGCAGCGATTCGCCGAGCGTGGCGAGGGGCGCGGCGGCGAGCGCGGGGTTGCCGTCCATCAGCGACTCCAGCTTGACCCCACCCACATCTTCGACCAGCGCCAGGTCGGCGTCGAGATACCGGCCGTCCCGATCCAGCATCATGAGATCAGGCACGCGTACGCCCGCAGCACACAGCGCCGCATGATTCGCACCGAACAACGCGGCGCCCGACGCATCGGTGAACGGGTCATCGGGCACGGTCTCCGAGGGCGGCCAGTAGTTCTCACCCGCCGACCACACGTAGAGAATCGCGCCGCTCCCGTCGTCCAGCCGCAGCCGGTAGACACCCTTCTTCGTGCCACCCGTCAGCCGATCCAGCGCGACGAGCCGCCGCCCAGCCCCGAAATGATCGCGGACCAGATCACGTACATCATCCGGCCGCAGAAATACCCGAGTCATGCTGCCCCTCCGCAAGGTCGACCGGCCACATTCCCCGAGCCGCCATCGCCGCGCAAGTATTTCATCGCCGGGCCGTCCGTGCGGGACAGCGCCGCACGAGCTATTCCTCCGCTGAGACGGTCCGGTGCTCGACGTTGCCGCCGCCGATGGCGGTGAACCACGCGACCGCTTCCCGCACGCCGACCAGGCCGCCCATCGCGGCGCCGGCCAGGCGGCTCGGCTGCCGGCCGGTTGCGAGGAGCTCGGTCCACTGGCGGCCGCTGAGGACGAGGACCTTGAGAGCGGGGAACGCGGCGACGGCGGCGATGTCGGACACGGCGGCCTCGGACACGTCGAGGCGCAGGAGCTCGGGCAGGGCGGCGAGCCCCGCGATCGACACCGGGGTGGTGTTGCCGGCCAGTCTGACGTACCTGAGGGTGGGCGTGGTGGCCAGCAGGCCCGGGTCGAAGGCGCCGGCCTCGATGTCGACGATCTCCACCGGAAGCCCGGCCGGGATGGCCAGGTCGGCGGACGTGGCCCCGTGGCTCCGGTCGATCGCGGTGATCGAGCGCAGGTGGGGGAGTCCGGCCAGGTCGCTCAGGATCACCTCGTCGGTGCCGCGCAGGTGGACGTGCTGGGTCCTGTCCGCGTCGGCGGGGGTCGTGTGTGGTTGGGGGCCCGCCGGACTCTCGGACAGGCCCGGCTCGCGCAGCAGGGCGAGGACCGACGGCGCGATGTAGCGGACCGGTCCCCATACGTCGCGCCCGAACTCGATGATCTGGCCGTAGGCGCCGCCGGGGGCCGGGTCGAGGTCGACGGCGGCGTAGTTCATGCCGTAGTCCGGGGCGAACGTCACCCACCAGTCGCTGCGGGCCACCCGCTTGACGCGCCCGTGCGGGTAGCTGTCGAAGACGACCGGGTCGCTCTTGAACAAGCTGGCATCCGGCTCGGCGAATGCATACCACTTCACGATCTGTTCGAGGGGCACGGGGCTGAACCGGCCGAGCAGACCCGACTCGTACGGGTCGTGGTGGATCGTGCGGTACAGGGCACGGACGTCCTCCGGGAGGCGTACGCCGAGCTGGTTCTCGACCGCGAGAATCTCCTCCTCGCTGTAGCCGGGCGGGAATTTCCGCTTGCGCCAGCGGCCGCTGAACCTGGTGACGAGCGCCTGGACCTCGGCGAGCACGGCGGGATCGGTGGGCCGCCCGTCGTTGATCGCGGCGGCCGGTTTCGGCATGCCCGGCGCAGGATGGCCCGGGAAGCGGTATGCGGGGTCGAGGACGGCCCGGGGCGGCAGCGACGGCAGCCCGGTGGCGTAACTGACCACATAGGTGCCGGTGTCGCTGCCGCTGAGCTCCACCACCATGTCGGTGACGCCGGCGGCTGCCTTCAGCGTGTCCAGGAACGCCGAGTCGAAGCCGCCGATGAGGGCGGGGTTTGCGGCGGTGTCGTACGTGCGGGCCTCGAGCCCGTACCGGCTGAGAGTGACGATTGCCGTGCCGGGCCGGGTCAGGCCGGCGGCGAAGGCCCGGCCGAGCGCGTGCATCGCCGTTTCGATCGCGTCCACGCCGGTGATCATGCCATCTTGGCCGGACCAGCCTTATATAGAAAAACTTCGTTCCGTCTATTTACTGTTAACAAGCTTTAACTTATGTTGAGCGCACATCGCCGGGGTCGTCCCCAAGGCTCCGGCGGGCGGGCCGGGATCCCCCACCCGGCCTGCCGTCCCCCATGAAGGAGGACCTCATGCGACGCCGGATCACCCTTCCCCTGCTCAGCATCGCCGCCGTTACCGCATCCCTGTTCGTCGCGGTGGTGCCGGCCAGTGCGCACGGTTACATCTCGTCCCCGCCCAGCCGGCAGGCCAACTGCGCGAGTGGTGCCGTCGCGAACTGCGGCGACATCGTCTACGAGCCGCAGAGCGTGGAGGCGCCGAAGGGCTCGAAGCAGTGCAACGGTGGCGGGTCGCGGTTCACCGTGCTCAACGACACCAGCAAGAACTGGCCCGTGGCGACCGTCGGGCAGAGTGTGACGTTCAACTGGGTGCTGACCGCGCGGCACTCGACCACGACGTGGGAGTACTTCATCGGGAACACGCTGCTGGCGTCGTTCAACGACGGTGGCGCCCAGCCGGGGGCCACGAAGTCGCACACGGTCAGCATGGGCGGGTTCAGCGGGCGGCAGACCGTGCTCGCCCGGTGGAACATCGCCGACACCGTGAACGCGTTCTACGCCTGCGTCGACCTGAACATCGGCGGCGGCGGCACGACAACCCCACCGACCACCACCCCGCCGACCACCCCGCCGACCACCACGCCTCCCACTACGACGCCGCCTCCCGCGAGCGGAACATGGGCTGCTGGAACGGCGTACGTGCCGGGCAGTCTCGTCACCTACGGCGGTCTCTCGTACCGCTGCCGGCAGGCCCACACCGCGCTCGCCGGGTGGGAGCCGCCCAACGTCCCCGCGCTGTGGGAACGGGTCTGACGATGAGAAGCGCCCTGCTGGTGGTCGTGATGATCCTGGCAGGGTGCGGCTCTGCCCCGGCGGAACAGCACAACAGTACCGACGTGATGTTCCTGCAGATGAGCCTGGAGTACATCGCGCAGGGCGACCGGGTGGCGGAGCCGTCGGCACAGCGCGCCGGCGACGCCCGGGTCCGCGTCCTCACCGCCGAGCTGCACGAGCAGTGGGCCAGGGAGAGCACTCAGATGCGCGGCTGGCTCGGTGACTGGAAGCAGCCCGTCGAGGCCGATCCCGACACCGGAGTGCATGCCGGTCACGGTGACCTGCACTCGTTGCGGGCCTCCGACATCGCCGAGCTGACCGCGGCGAAGGGGGACGACTTCGACCGTACGGCGGTGAACATGCTGCTCGGGCATCTCCACAATGTCGTGCAGGTCGCCCGGATGGAGGCGACCGGCGGGCGGGACCCGCGGGCGAAGGCGCTGGCCGAGGCGATGACCGCCACCCGGCAGGAACAGATACGGCGCCTGTTGACGCTTCAAGCCGCCGCTACGATGGGATCGTGAGTGCCGAACCCGCCGATCCGCCCCGCTGGCTGAACCCCGGGGAGCTCGAGTCCTGGCTGCCCGTCGGCGGCCTGCTGCTCCGGCTGCCGGCCGCCCTCGACGCGCAGATGCAACGCGACTCGGGGCTGAGCCACTTCGAGTATCTCGTGCTGGCGAACCTGTCGGAGGCGCCGGAGCGCACCCGCCGGATGAGCGCGCTGGCGGCGCTGGCGAACGGGTCCCTCTCCCGGCTGTCGCACGTCGTGAAACGGCTCGAGGCCAGGGGCTGGGTCGAGCGCCGTGCGTGTCTCGAGGACGGGCGCTACACCAACGCCGTGCTCACCGGGGCCGGCTGGGAGAAGGTCCTCGACAGCGCCCCGGGACACGTCGAGATCGTCCGCTCGCTCGTGCTCGACGTGCTGAGCCCCGCCGAGCTGGCACAGTTCGGCGACATGGCCCGCCGCATAATGACCCGGCTGGAAACCCCCGAGCCCGAAGAGCGACCCGAGGAGCCCCCGTGCCGGAACTGATCGCCCCGACGTCCAGGCTGCACAAGCAGTGGCTCGACGCCCGCGACGACTGGGGGATCGGCGTCTACCAGGACGGGTCCGGCGTGCGCCCCGGCGACGACGTGGACACCGTGGACGGCTTCGCGGCGTTCGTCCGCAAGTTGCTGCGCGAGTCCGACCCGTCGATCGCACCCGCCCCGGGCTGGGTGCACTGCACCTACTGGTGGATCGTCGAGGGTGACGAGATCCTCGGCACGATCTCGCTGCGCCACGAGCTCAACGACTTCCTGCTCGAGGCGGGCGGCCACATCGGCTACGGCGTGCGTCCCGCCGCGCGAGGGAAGGGTCTGGCAGGCGTTGCCCTGGCGCAAGTCCTCGCGTACGCGAAGCAGCTCGGTATTGATCGTGCTCTGCTCTCGTGCGACGTGGGCAACGCGGCCTCGCGCCGCACGATCGAGAAGAACGGCGGTGTGCTGGAGGACATCCGCACCACCGACCTCGGCCAGGTCCGACGTTATTGGATCGCCACCTAGGGGTGCGCGATATTGCGCCGGAACCCGCGATGGCGCACCATCCTGCGGCCTCAGGTGTCAAGCATGGGCCAATCGCGTCTGGCCGGGAAACATAGGTTCCGCTGTCAGACACGATTGCCCGGACTTGACGAACAACCCCGCAGAAAGGTGTCGCATCCCGGTGCTCAGCGCAACATCTAGGCGTGCGGCCGGGCGGCCGTTAGCGTTCCGCGGCGGAGAGTCACGTCCGGGCCGGCCGGAACGACCAGCCGTGGCCTGACGTCCGGACGAGAACCGCCGGCGAGATCCGCGCCACCTGACTGCGAACGATTCGAAGCTCAAGGTGCCTAACCGGCGGTGACGAGGCGGCGTTCCCAGGCCCAGGCGGCGATCTCGACGCGGTTGCGGGCGCCGAGCTTGGTCTGGACGCTGCCCAGGTGGGTCTTCACGGTGCCGACCGAGATGAAGAGCTGCTGGGCGATCTCGGCGTTGGTCAGGCCACGGGCGGCGAGCTTCACGACGTCGAGCTCGCGGGGGGACAGGCCGCCGTCGTCGCCGGCGGGTGCGGGCGGGGACAGGTGCTCCAGCAGCCGTACGGTGATCGACGGGCTGATCAGGGCGTCACCGGAGACCGCCGCGCGGACCGCCTCCACGAGCAGGGCCGGGCCGGAGTCCTTGAGCAGGAAGCCCGCCGCGCCGCCCCGCAGTGCCTGGTGGACGTACTCGTCGAGGTCGAACGTCGTCACCACGACGACCTTGACCGGGTCGGTGACGCCGGGGCCGGAGAGCAGCCGCAGCGCCTCGAGGCCGTCCATGCGGGGCATCCGGATGTCGAAGAGCGCCACGTCGGGCCGCAGGCTGCGGGCCAGGGCCACCGCCTCGACGCCGTCGGCCGCCTCGCCGACCACCTCCATGTCCGGCTGCGCTCCGATGATCATTCCGAAGCCCGTCCGGACCATCGCCTGGTCGTCGGCGATCAGCACGCGGATCACTGTGTTGCTCCTGTCAGAAACGGTGGGGTCGGAAACGGTTACCACGCTGTCGCCCGGTCGAGGGGGAGTGCGGCGTCGACCACCCACCCGCCGTCGATGCCCGGCCCGGCGGTGATGCGGCCACCGACCGCGCGGACCCGCTCCTGCAGGCCCACCAGACCGTACCCCGGGGCCTCGCGAGGCGGACCGGAAGCCTCGCCGTCGTTGGCGACCCGGACCAGGAGCCATTCGGGGGTACGCCGGATCCACACGTCCGCGACCCGGGCGCCCCGCGCGTGCCGGCGGATGTTCGTCAGCGCCTCCATCACGACCCGGTACGCCGAGGTGGACACCTCGACCGGCAGCCCGCCGGTGTCCCCTTCCACGTGCAGCCGGGCGAGCGCGCCCCCGGCCGCGGTGAACTGGTCGAGCAGCGGTTTCAGCTCGTCCACCCCGGCGAGCGGTGCCAGCGGGGCGTCCGGTTCCGCGTCGGGATCGCGCAGGACGCCGACCATGCGGCGCATCGACGCCATCGTCTCGGCGCCCGCGGACTCGATGCGCTCGAGGGCCTCAATCGCGCGTTGCGGGTCCTGCTCGGCGATGTAGCGGGCGCCCTGGGCCTGCACGACGATGCCGGTGACGTGGTGGGCGATGAAGTCGTGCAGGTCGCGGGCGAATTCGGCGCGCTGCTCCGCGCGTACGGAATCCATCGCCCTTCGCCTGTTGCTCTCGATCGTGCGCAGGTAGACGCCCGCGCCGATGACGGCGGCCGCCGCGAGACCCTGGATCAGGCCGATGATGACCGAGTAGTAGCCGAGGCCGCCCCGCAGCGGCAGGAAACCGACCGCCATCCCGAGCGCCAGGATCGCGCCGATCGACCACCGCGGCTGACCGCGCCGGGCCACCACGAAGATGACCATGAGCAGCCCGACGGTCTCCGCGAAGCCGTACCAGGTGCCCCCGCTGCCGGCCCCGGTGAGCCGCAGCGTCAGCAGCAGCGAGAAGGCGCTGACCGCCAGCGCGTTGATCGGCAACTGCCGCGAGCCCTGCTCGTAGAGCGGCAGCCAGACGGCCGCCGTGGCGACCGCGCACAGCACCCGCAGCAGGCCCACCCCGGTGCCGGCGTCCGTCAGCGAGCCGCTGGCCAGGTCGAACAGGCCGAGGCAGAACATCAGGAACAGGGCGCCCACCTGGGCCGCCCGTACCAGCAGATTTCGTTGCGTCAGCATCGTGACCCAGCGTAATGGCTGGTCAGCCGCTCCCCATCGGCCGAAAGACAGATCCGCGCCGGGACGCTATCCCCGCTGCGGACCGATGTGCGGGTATGCCCGGTTACCCCAGGCTGTGTCTCGTTGAATCCGCCCGGAAGTTGACTTCGCACAGAAATCTTGGAGGACCGATGCACCCGCTGCAGGCCCCGGACATCACGCAGGCGACAGCCGTCGCCGCGGTGGACCTGGTGAAGGTGTACGGCACCGGTGACACCGCCGTCCGTGCCCTCGACGGTGTCACCGTCGGCTTCGCCCGCGCCCAGTTCACCGCCATCATGGGCCCGTCCGGCTCGGGCAAGTCCACGCTGATGCACTGCCTCGCGGGCCTCGACACGGCCACGTCCGGCCGGGCGCTGCTGGGCGGCACCGATCTGACCGCCCAGAGCGACCGGGTGCTGACCAAGGTGCGCCGCGAGCGGATCGGCTTCGTCTTCCAGTCGTTCAACCTGCTCCCGCAGCTGACCGCCGAGCAGAACATCCTCCTGCCGCTCGAACTCGCC
Source organism: Winogradskya humida (assembly GCF_016862215.1). Classification (GTDB taxonomy): domain Bacteria; phylum Actinomycetota; class Actinomycetes; order Mycobacteriales; family Micromonosporaceae; genus Actinoplanes; species Actinoplanes humidus. The sequence goes on along the minus strand of NZ_BOMN01000105.1, from coordinate 4,547 downwards.
GGGCGCAGCGCCGAGCGCGGGCTGCTGCAGCACCTGACCGAGTCGCTGGGTCTCACCGGCCGGCTCGCGCACCGCCCCGGCGAGCTCTCCGGCGGTCAGCAGCAGCGGGTCGCGGTGGCCCGGGCGCTGGTGTCGCGCCCCGAGGTCGTCTTCGCCGACGAGCCGACCGGCAACCTCGACTCGCGCTCCGGCGCGGAGGTGCTGACGTTCCTGAGCAACTCGGTGCGCGAACTCGGCCAGACCGTCGTCATGGTCACCCACGACCCGGGCGCCGCCGCGTACGCCGACCGCGTCGTCATGCTCGCCGACGGCCGCATCGCCGGGGAGCTCCACGACCCCGACCACGCCTCGATCGCCGCCGCCCTGCAGGAGCTGGGAGCCCGCCGGTGAAGGTCCTCGGAACCCAGCTCGCCGGCGTCGCCCGGCGCCCGGCACGGCTGCTGCTGACCGGTCTCGCCGTGCTCGTCGCGTCGTTCGTCGTCTACACCAGCGTGCTCGCCCAGAGCATCGCCGAACGCACCGTGCTCGACGGTCTCAGCGGCACCCCCGCCGCGGTCGACCTGCTCATCGGCGACAAGGACTTTCTCAGCGGTGTCCCGATCGACACCGGTCAGCTCGCGGCCGCCGCGAAGGTGCCCGGGGTCGCGGAGGCCGTCGGGCGGCTCAGCACCGACACCCAGATCGGCGGGGAGAACGGGCAGTACCTGGGCGTCGTCGCCGACCCCGGCAGCGGGCCGCTCTCGGCGGTGCGGACGACGCAGGGCGCGTACCCGACGGCTCCCGGCCAGATCGCGGTCACCCCGCGCACCGCGGACCGGCTCGGCCTGCCCGTCGGCTCGAAGGTCACCGTCACCACCGGCTGGGACGACGACGGCAAGCCGATCAAGCCCGTGACCCTCACCGTCACCGGGCTCGTGGAGGGTCAGAACGACTACGGATTCATCGCGTACGCGCCCCTGAGCTCGGTCACCAAGCTCGACGGCACCGGCCGGCTGGAGCAGATCGACCTGCGCCTCGCGCCCGGCACCGACCCGGCCACCGTCCAGGCGGCGCTGCAGGGAATCGTCGACGCCGGCCCCCAACCCTCGGAGGGCCAGCCCCGGGCCTCGGTCGTCACCGGCGCCGAGATGCGGGCGAACGAGGCGCGCGAGGCCGCCGGCGACATCGACCAGGTCTTCATCGCCGTCGACGTGTTCGTCGCGGTCGCGGTGCTCGCCGCCGGCCTGGTCGCCGCGTCCACGTTCCGGATCGTCTTCGCCCAGCGGATGCGCCAGCTCGCATTGCTGCGGGCCATCGGGGCGGGCCGCGGCGCGCTCTGGCGGGCGCTCGCCGCGGAAGGGGCACTGACCGGCTTCGCGGTGGGTGTCGCAGGCGTGCTGCTCGCCCTCGCCGCGGGCTTCGGCATCCCTCCCTTGGTACGCGCGACAGGTACGAACCTCGCCTCCCCCACGCTGCCGCTGCTCCCCATGCTCGGCGTGGTCCTGCTCGCCGTGCTGATCACCGTCGTCGCCGTGATCGCCCCCGCGTTCTCCGCCGCCCGCGTGGCGCCCCTGGAAGCCCTGCGCGCGGCGGGCTCGACCCAGGGCAAGCGCGGCATCGGCGTCCTGCGCGGCATTCTCGGCACCCTGACGGCGCTGGCAGCCGCCGCACCCGCGGTCTACGTGGCCACCAACCTGCCCGGCCGCGACCCCAAGGACTACAACCCCGAACCCATGCTGATGGCCGTCGTCGCCTCCGGTGCCCTCGCGTACCTCGCGCTGATCATGCTCGGCCCGCTGATCGTCCGCCCGGTCCTCGCCCTGTTCGGCCTGCCGCTGCGCCGCCTCGGCCCGGTCGGCCGGCTCGCCGTCGGCGGTGTCGGCGGCGCACCCCGCCGCGCGGCCGCCGTCTCCGTGGTCGTGGCTCTCGGCGTCACCCTGATCGCCGGCGTCGTCGTCACGGGCGCCTCGGTCCGGATCCTCGCCGACCGGGACCTGGCCGTCTCGTCCCCGGCCGACTTCGAGATCACCGCCCAGGGCGACGACCTGATCCCCGCGGACCTGCTCACCAAGGCCCAGCAGAGCCCGGACCTGGCCCACGTCAGCGGCTACCGCCGCCTGCCCACGGTGCGGATCGCCGGCACCGACGCCGACATGCAGGCGGTCGACCTGAGCCTGACCACGCTGCCCGCGCTCAAGAACCTCGACGTCCGCACCGGCACCCTCGCCGACATGGGCAAGGGCCGGATCGTGCTCACCGGCTTCGCCGCCGACTACACCGGACTGGGCGCCGGCCAGACCACCACGCTGACCTCGGCCGGCCACAAGGTCCAGGTCATCGTCGCAGCGGTCCTGCCCGACAACGCGCCGCTGCAGGCCAGCCTGCTCGTCGACCCCGCCGACCTGACGACGCTGGGTGCTCCCGCCGGGCTCACGGGGATGCTCGCGGACTCGGCGAAAACCGGCGAGGACGGGCGCAACGCGGCCCTGAACGCCGTGCAGAAGCTGACCCAGGGGCGTACCGGCCTCGGCATGGAGGTCCTCGCCGACCAGCGCGACCAGCTCAACGGCGTCCTCAACGGCGTCCTCGCGATCGCCATCGGCCTGGTCGGTCTCACGGTCCTCATCGCGGTCGTCGGCGTGGGCACCACCACGGCACTGTCGGTCGTCGAACGCGTCCGCGAATCCGGCCTGCTCCGCGCGGTCGGCCTGTCCCGCGCCGGCCTCCGCACAATGCTGACCACCGAATCCGCCCTGTACGGGGTCCTCGGCGCGGCGATCGGTCTCCTGCTCGGCGTCCCGTACGCGTGGCTCGCCATCCAGTCCCTCGGCCTGCAGGCCCCGCTCGCGTTGCCGGTATGGCAGCTGGCCGCGGTCTTCGTCGCCCTGGTGGTGCTCACGGCGCTGGCCGGGGTGCTCCCCGCCCGCCGGGCCGCGAAGGTCAGCCCCGTAGCCGCCCTGGCGACGGACTGACCAGCCGGTTTCCTTTCGGATGATCAGCCCCGGGTAGCGGGGCCCAACTTCGACCTGTCCTGCCTGTCCAACCTGTCCTGCCCGCCGTGGCCGCCGTGCCCGCCGTGCCTGTCCAGCCGGACTGGCAGGGCGGGGCGGTTGCCTGCCGGTGGTTTCCTCGTGGCAACGTGCCGTCGACAGCCCCGCGGCGGAGCCGTTCGCGTGAGCGCTGCCGGATGCAGGGGAGACCAGCAAAGTAAAGTATCCCGCCCGCGAGGCTGAATGAGGCTTTCCGAGTAACGGTCGCTGACGTTGAGTGACAGTTTCGTCAGGCGGCGCGATCGTGCTGTATGTGAGGGATGACGAGAACTGCCGCGGTGATCCGGCCGATGGCGCGGACCGTGTTGTGGGCGCGGTTGAGCTGCTGCTGAATGTCAGAACACACTCGGTTCTTCGGTTTCTCGACCGTGACGGTGACCGTGGTTTGACCGCCTTCGTAGCCCGGCCCGCCTCGTTGCCCGGCCCGCCTCGTTGCCCGGCCCGCCGAGCACGCGTGGGTCGTCGTCGGTCCAGCCCTGCGCATCGGCAGGATGTCGTGGTGCGGAGGCGGTGGTGTCGTGTTCGCGGCCCGGGCGTGCCGGCGGTCGGGAGCGGCCACAAACGACAGCGCATGCGACCACCTGAGCGCTCAAGTCGTTACCCGGAAGCCCCACTTTCCAACCCCTGGACACCCACGACCACCGCCCCCTCACCCGTGCACGTGCCACAACGAACCGGCCCGACAATCATCGCCTACCCGGAATTTGCGCACCACCACTTACGGCCATCCGAATACTCACCATCCGCCATTCACATCCATGTGATCCCCCTCAACCCGACAATGGCACACCCGGCCTTCCGATCATGGGCCTCCCTGAGAAGAATCAAGGAATGAAATTCGCTCAGCTGGAGATTTTTACGACCGTCGAGTTGGCGTGGATGCGTGACCCGACGCGACGCCGGAACTACTCCGCGGAGAAGGAGGAGTTCGAGCGTGAGCATCGGGTCCGGCGGGCCTTCGGGAAAGCCCTCGGCCACACCGCCCGGCTCCGGCGCGACGCTCCCGAGGCCCGGACACCGGATGGCAAGGTGATATGGATCGAAGCCGCACGTGCGTTGTTCCGTGAGGCGAACACCAGGCGGGCACAGGTCGACGCTGAATATGTGCGTGACCGCAGGCGTGCTGCCGGTGACCTGTTCGACTGGGCCCGGTTCACCAACCGCTGGCGAGTGAAGTACGCCGCCTGCTAGCCCGCCACACCGGACCACCCCGGCCATGACGCGACACGCGTTCACCCTCGATCTTTCCCGGGATGGTTCCTGCGACCGTTCCTGACCAGGCTCCAGAACGTATCATCGGCTGCTGCTGTCTTGCATCAAACGGCCATAATCCTCGCCGACGGCTACCGATGAAATCCTGCACAACGGACACGCCCCCTCGAATGCATTCACGGCGTGGTCCTCTGCCGCGAAAAGAGGTGCCGACAGCCGCGCTACGCCCCCGCGCCTTTGGCGCCGCTACGCCCCCGCGCCTTTGGCGCCGCTACGGCCCCGCGCCTTTGGCGCCGCTACGGCCCC
>NZ_BOMN01000104.1 GCF_016862215.1 Winogradskya humida | reverse complement strand
CCTTTGGCGCCGCTACGGCCCCGCGCCTTTGGCGCCGCTACGGCCCCGCGCCTTTGGCGCCGCTACGGCCCCGCGCCTTTGGCGCCGCTACGGCCCCGCGCCTTTGGCACCGCTACGGAAATCTGGCCGATGCCCCATTCTTGATAGTCGATCAGAGGCTTCCGGTGACTACCCGTATTCAGAAGCGTCGCTGTGTGTCCGGCTCAGACAGGAAGACGCGGCACTCCGACAGGAAATGCTCCTCCCGCAGACCACAGCCAGCATGAAGCGAACGCACCCCAGGTCCCGGTCCCCGCGCCAGCCGAGAACATCACCCACACCATCGCCGGTTGGACGGGGTGACCGGTCGTGAACGCGAGGTCCTGATCCTTGTGGCCCGGGGGCTGTCGGACACCGAGATCGTCGCGCATCTGACCCTCGCCCTGTCGACGGTGAAGACCCATGTCAGCCGGCTGCTCACCAAGCTGCGGGCGCGTGACCGTGCCCAACTGGTCGTCATCGCGTACGAGACGGGGCTGGTCGTGGTCAGCGGGTGGGAGGGAGGGTGAACCAGAAGGTGGCGCCGCGGCCGTTCTCGCCTTCGGCGTGGATCTCGCCGCCGTGGCGTTCGACGGCGCGGTGGACGGTGGTGAGGCCGATGCCGGTGCCGGGGAATTCGTCGGCGCTGTGGAGGCGGGCGAAGGGGCGGAACAGTTCGATCGCCTTGCCTGCCGGGAAGCCGGCTCCGTTGTCGCGGATGTGGTAGCGGGGGTTGTCGGCGGGGCCGGTCCAGCCGATGTCGATGACGGCGTGCTCGACCTTGCGGGTGAACTTGAAGGCGTTGTTGATGAGGTTCTCGAGGATGACGCGGACCAGGCCCTCGTCGGCGTCGGCGGTCATGTCCGGGGCGACCGTGAAGTCGACCTTGCGGCTCGGGTCGCGGGCCTCGACCTCGCCGATGACCTGCCAGGTGGTCATGGTCATGTCGAATTTCTGGCGGCGCAGGTCGCCGCGGCTGGCGCGGGCGAGCAGGAGCAGGGATTCGACGAGGTCGGCCATCCGGCCGGCGGCGGCGTGGATGCGCTGGATGCGGTGGCGGCCCTGGGGTCCGAGGGGTTCCTCGTCCTCGTCGAGGAGGGTCTCGGCGAAGCTGCTGATGATCTGCAGCGGGCCGCGCAGGTCGTGGGAGACCGAGCCGCTGAACGCCTCCAGTTCGCGGTTGCGCCATTCGAGCTCCTCGACCAGGGCGGCCCGGGTCTCGGCGAGCTGGCGGGCGGCGCGTTCGCCGGCGGCGTCGAGTTCGCGGCGCATGAGTTCCTCGCGGATGCGGCGGCTCTCGTCGAGGGACTGCTTGCGGCGGATCTGGGCGTGGACGTGGGCGCGCAGGGCCTGGGTGCCGTCGGCCCAGCGGACGTAGTCGTCGGCGCCGGCGGCGAGACAGTCGAGCAGGGCGTCGTCGTGGTCGCCGGTCATCACCAGGGGAGTGGCGCCGATCTGCGGGACCTCCTTGATGCGCATGCACGTGTCGCGGGCGCCGTCGTCGAGGCCGAGGACGATGCAGTCGACGGGCTGGGCGGCGAGCAGGTCGAGGGCGTCGTCGCCGTTGTCGGCGGCGACCACGTCGTAGCCGTCCTCGCGCAGGGCGTCGCCGAGCTCGGCCAGCCGGTGGCGTTCCCGGGTGACGGTGAGGACCTTGCCCGGGCCGTGGAGGCTGCCGATCGCCTCGAACGGCAGGCGTTCCGCGCTGGTGCGGACGACCGCGGCGAGTTTCGCGAGGACCACGGCGAGGTCCTGCTGCTTGCGGACGAACGCGTCGGCGCCCGCCTCGAGCATCTGCACCTCGGTCGCGTAGTCGTCGGCGGCCGTCATCAGCAGGCAGGGCGTGTCGCGCAGGGCGGGGTCGAGCCGCATCCGGCGGATCACCGTGGCGCCGTCGATGCCGGGCATGATCCCGTCGACGATCACCGCCTGCGGGCGCCGGTCCGCGGCCGTGCGCAGGCCCTCCTCGCCCGACGCGGCGGTGATCACGGCGTACCCCTCGGGTTCGAGAAGTTCGCGCAGTTGCTCGCGGAAGGTCACGCTGTCATCGATGATCAGGACCGTCGTGGCGGAGGAGACCGGGACCTCGCCGTCGCCGAGCAGCTGGCGGCAGCGGCCGACGACATAACCGGCGTCGTAGGGCTTGCCCACGTATTCGTCGGCCCCGGTGCGCAGCCCGTGCAGCCGGTCCGCGACCTCGGCCTCGCTGGAGAGCAGCACGGTGACGGTCCGCTCGCCGCCGGGCCGGGCACGCAGCTCCCGGAGCAACTCCACGCCGTCCGCGTCGGGCAGCAGCACGTCGAGCACGGCGACGTCGAAACCGCCGTTCTCGAACGCCGCGCGGGCCTCCGTACCGGTGGCGCAGAGGATCGTGATGAAGCCGTCCGCCTCGAACGCCTCGTGCAGATCCATCCGCACGGTGAGGCTGTCGTCGACGATCAGCACGACGGGGACGCTCATCGCCGGCCGCCCGGGTCGCGGCTGGAAGCGCCGCCCGGGTCGCGGCTGGAAGCACCGCCCGGGTCGCGGCTGGAAGCGCCGCCCGGGGTGCGGCTGGAGGCGCCGCCCGACAGGGTGGCGAGCTGTGCGGACATGCGGGCGGGCGCCATGATGTGCGCGGCGGCACCGAGCATCGCGGCCTCGCGGGGCATGCCGTAGACGACGCAGCTCGCCTCGTCCTGGGCGAACGTCACCGCCCCCAGCTTGCGCATCCGCAGCAGCCCCTCGGCACCGTCGCGGCCCATCCCGGTGAGCAGGCACCCGGCGGCGGACGGCCCGTATTCCGTGGCCACGGACTCGAAGAGCACGTCCACCGACGGGCGGCACGAATGCCGGGGCGGGGCGCTGCTGAGCCGCAGGACGCCGTCGCGGACCAGCATGTGCCGGTCCGGCGGGGCCATCACCACCTGCCCGGTCAGCGAGCGGACCGGGGTGCCGTCGACGGCGTAGCTGACCGCGCGACCGCTCTGCCCGCCGAGCCAGTCGGAGAACGCCACCGCGAACGGTTCGCTCGCCGCGATGTGCTGCACGCAGAGCACGGGCGTACGGAATCCCGAAGGCAATGACCGCAACAGATCGGTCAGCGCGCCCGGCCCGCCGGTGGAGGCCCCGACGGCCACCAGCCGCAACGACGAAGGGTCGGGGACGGCGACGGGCGGGGCCGCGGGAACAGGGGCGGGGACAGGAGCGGATGAGGAGGTACGCCCGTCAAGTCGCGCCCGTGGATGGGTGATGACCCGGATGCGCGACACCAGGCGTACCGATGAGCAGAGCCTGCGCCCCCACCCGGCGTCGGAGGCGTCCCCGCGGGGTTTCTCCAGGACGTCGACGGCGCCGGCGGCGAGCGCGTTGTAGGTGCTGAACAGCTCCTGCCGGTCGGCGGACGACACGACGAGGATCGGCGTGGGGAACTCCGCCATGATGTGCTCGGTGGCGACCAGGCCGCTCATCGTGGGCAGCATCATGTCCATGGTCACGACGTCCGGGCGCAGCCGGCCGACCATGTCCACCGCCTCGCGCCCGTCGAGGGCCTCGCCGACCACCTGCAGGTCGGGGTCGGCGGCCAGCGACTCGCGCAGCAGATGCCGCATCGTCGCGGAGTCCTCGACCACTACGACCCGGATCATGACGGCACCAGCCGCCGGATGTGGGCGAGCAGCTCCTCCTGGTTGAACTCCCCCTTGACCACGTACGCGCTGGCCCCGGCCGCCGCACCCCGGGCCCGGTCCTCGGCGCTGGCCCGCGAGCTGACCAGGATCGCCGGCACACCCGCCAGCTCGGGATCGGCGCGGGTCTCGGCGACGAACGTGAACCCGTCGATGCCCGGCATGTCGATGTCGGTCAGGTAGAGGCCGTACTGCCGGGCGCGCGCCTTCTCCAGGCCCTCCTCCCCGGAGGCGGCGAGGTCCACCTCGTACCCGGCGGATTCGAGGATGCTGCGCTCGAGCATCCGGGTGGTGAGCGAGTCGTCGACGACCAGGATCGGCAGGCGGCGTGCGGCTTCCAGGGGTGCGGCCCCGCCGTGCCCGAGCCGCGCGGTCTCGGCGACCAGTCCCTGCGCGTCGAGCACCAGCCGCGGGTTGCCGTCCAGGTCCATCGACACTCCTCCGATCACGGCCGCGGCGGGTGCGAGGGCCGGTAGCGGGCGCAGGACCAGCGTGGACGTTCCCGCCAGCCGGTCGACCCCCACCGCCACGGACTCCCCGTCGGCCTCGACGATCACCGCGACCCCCGGCCCGCCGCCTTCCGGGACGGTCGTGCCCGCGTACAGCGCCCGGGCCAGCGGCAGGAAGGGCACAGCCTCGCCGTCGTGCGCCATCTTCCCGGTGACGGCCGCGGCCGTCGCTTGTTCCGGCAGCAACCGCACACAGGTACGCACGGAGTCCAGCGGCACCGTCGCCACCGTCCCCGCGGCCTCGACGACGAGCCCGTGCAGCGACAGCAACGCCAGCGGCAGCACCAGTTCGATCGTGGTGCCCCCGCCCGCCTCGGTGCGCACGCCGACGTCCCCGCCGAGCTGGTCGGCGACGTCGCGGGCCACGTCGAGCCCGATGCCCCTCCCCGCCACCTCGGTCACGGTCGGGGAGGTGCTGATCCCGCCGCGCAGCACCAGGTCGACGAGGGTCTGCTGGTCGGGTTCGGTGCCGCCGGGCATCAGCAGGCCGCGCGCCTCGGCGGTGCGCCGGACCGCCGCCAGGTCGAAGCCGCGTCCGTCGTCGGTGCACAGGAACGCCGCGTACCGCCCGCGCCGCTGGATCTCGACGACCACATGGCCCTCGGCGGGTTTGCCCGCGGCGGCCCGGCCCTCGTCGTCCTCGATGCCGTGCACCACGGCGTTGCGGACCACGTGCAGCAGGGCGCCGTTGGCGAGCGCGAGCACCTGCGGGTCCATGCGCAGGTCACCGCCGCGCCCCTCGAAGCGGATCCGTTTGCCCTGCGCGTCGGCGGCGTCGCGGACCGCGCGGTGCAGGGCGGTGAAGATGCTGGAAGCGGCGACCAGTCGCAGCCGTTCCGCGCGGCCACGGACCTCGTCGAGCTCGCGTTCCACCTGCTCGACGGTGTCGGTGAGCCGGCGCCCGAGCATGCCCAGCTCACCGGCGAGCCGCACGGCCGCGCTACGTGCCGCCTCGGCCTGCCCGGGGGTGCGCCCCACCCGCAGCTGATAGGCCAGGGATTCCGCGGAGCGGTGCAACCGGTCGAGAGCGGTGCTCCCGGTCCGGAGCGGTGCGAACCGCGCGTGCGCCTCCCCGACGGCGTCCAGCAGGTCGTCCACATCGGTGGTGGTGGCCCGCGCGGCCGGCTCTTCTTTCTTGGCGACGGGCTTCGGTGCCGGATTCTGGGCGGGCTTCGGTGCCGGCGGCGGTTCGGGCTTCGGTTCGGGTTTTGATTCCGGGCCCAGCTCCGGCGGATCGCTTGCGGCTACAGCGGTTGCAGCGGCGGCTTCTGCGGCGGCGACCTGTGCTGCGGCCGCGGCGGGTTCGAGCCGGGCAACGTACGCCTCGATCTCGTCGTTGAGCCGCAGCAGCTCGCGCATCTCGTCCGCGGGCAGCGGCCCCTCGTCCGTGCGATGCGGGACCAGCACCTCCTCGAACTGGTGCGCCCGGTCCGCGATGTCCTGCTGACGCACGACCCGCGCCGCGCCCTTGAGGGTGTGCGCGAAGCGCAGCAGCCGGGCCACCAGTTCGGTGCCCGGTTGCTGGTCGAGGTCGAGCACGCCCGCGCTGATCTGATCGACCAGCTCGCGTGCCTCGACGCGGAAGTACCGCAGCGGATCCTGGCTCATCGGCGGCCGGTGCCCACCAGTTCGAGCAGGTCACCGGAGAGGTTGGACAGGTGCGCCGCGGTCTGCTTCGTCTGCACGGCGCTGGCCTCGGTCTCGCGGGTCACCCGGGCGGTGTCGCCGGCGGCCACGTTGACCTGCTCGACGGCGGTGGACTGCTGCGCGGTGGAGAGCTCGATCTCGCGCGTCGCGTCGTTCGTGGTCGCCACCAGGTGCGCGATGCGCCGGAACGAGCCGGTCGCCTCGTCGAACTGCCGGGAACCCGCGTCGACGGACTTCGCGCCGATCTCGGTCGCCATGACGGTCGTGTTCACCGCACCGCGTACATCGTCGATGAGGGCCCGGATCTCCTTGGCGGAACCGGCCGTCCGGTCGGCGAGCTTGCGGATCTCCTCGGCGACCACCGCGAACCTGCGCCCCCACTCACCGGCGCCGCTGGCCTCGATCGTCGCGTTGATCGCCAGGATGTTCGTCTGCTCGGCGAGCTCCGAGACCAGGTCGACGACCCCGCCGATCTGCTGGGACTTCTCACCGAGCGCCAGCATGTGCTGCACGATCTGGTCCACCTGCGAGCGGATCGCCGAGATCGACGCCCGGGTCTGCTCGATCGTGGCGTCGCCGTTGCGCGCCGCCTCCGACGTCTCCTCGGCGATCTTCGACACCCGCTGGGCGCTGTCCGCGATCTGCCGCGACGTGATCAGCAGCTCGCTGATCGTCGTGGTGATCTCGTTCATCGCACTGGCCTGGTCCCGCCCGCCGCTGGCCTGCTGCGCTGCGGCGGCCTCCAGCTCCGCCGACGAGCTCTGGATGTGCCCGACCGCGGCGCCCACCTCCCGGCGCAGGTCGCGGCTCAGCCGCCACGCCACCCCCGCCGCGAACGCGGTGGCCAGCAACCCGAGCGCGATGATCAGCACGATCGCCTGGTTCGCCCGGTCGGTGGCGGACTTGCGGGAGGCGACCACGTCCACGCCGATCCGGCTGGTCAGGTTGGTGATCGATTCCTGCAGCGCCTTGCGCAGCGGGGTGACGCTGCTGGAACTCAGCTTGCGGATCTGCTCGAGGTCGTCGGTCCGCTGCCGGAGCGAGATGACCGCCGTGATCGCCTCGGCGTGCTTGGCCTCCGTGGTGCTCACGGTGTCCAGCAGGGACAGCGCGGCGGGGTCGGTGAGCGTGTTGCGCAACTCGTTGACGAGCTTGAGGAAATCGTCCCGGTCGGTGTTCGTGGCGTCGAGGTATTCCTGGGCGGCGTAGAACAGGTACCCGCGGTAGTCGCTGATCCGGCTCTCCGCCTTGGCGGACAGGCCCTCCGCGGACACCAGGTCGCTGACGGCCAGGGTGATCGCGTCGTCCTTGGCGTGCACGACGACGGTCAGCGCGGTCACCGACGCCGCAGCCATGATCAGGGTGAGCGCCACGGTGACCCCGAAGCCCAGCCACAGCTTGTTGCCGAACGTTCGCTTGGCCATCATCGCTCCTCGAAAGCATCCTGTGTGTGGCCGGTCAGCCGGTGCACGACGGCACGGGCGGCCGGAAGATCGACGATCGGGCGGGTGCCGCCGGGCAGCGGGACCATCCCGCGCAGCACGTCGCGGCCGTCATGGCCGTCCGGCTCCCCGACGATGACCGCGGCGCTCACCCGGACGTGCCCGTCGAGCTCGTGGAAGGCGAGCGCGAGCGGGGGAGAGCCCGCGGCGAGCACCAGCCAGCGGGGGCGCTCCGGGACGGGATGGCCGAGCAGGGCGGCCAGGTCGTAGACGGGGACGATCGCGCCGCTGAAGCCGGCGACCCCGAGCAGGGCAGGTTGCGGGCCGGGCAGCGGGGTCACGGGGCGGTCCGAGTGCACCCCGGCGGCCTGGGCGAGGCGCAGCGCGTACGGGCGGCCGCCGGCGTGCACCGCGAGCAGCTCGGCGTGCTCCGCGTCGTGGCGGCGGGCCGGTTCGGCGAACGAGCGGTCGAAGTCGGCGCGCAGCTCGGCCAGCCGGTCGGTCACCTCGGTCGGGCTCATCGGCGTACCCCACAGGCATCGAGCTCGGCCCGGCACAGAGTGGTCAGCGCGATGCGGCCGAAACCACCGCCGAACAGCGCGATCCGGTCCTCGTGCTCCTGCCGCAGCAGCGCCAGGGCCCGCTCCAGCTCCGGACCGGCCACCCGGTTCTCACCCCGGCGGCGGGCCAGCAGGCCCAGCCGCAGCCGCGGCATGGCGAAATCCTGATCCACGTACGCGGCCAGCCGGTACTGCTCGAGCGCCCCGGTCACGTCGCCCGCACCCTCGAGGCAGACGGCGAGCTGGTGATGCGCGTCGGCGTAGAGCCCGTCGGTGTCGAGCAGGCGCCGGCAGATCGTCTCGGCGTCCCGCAGCCGCCCGGCCTGGGCCAGCAGCACCCCGTGCAGCAACCGCTCCCGCGGCTCGGGGCGCTCGGGCGGGTCCGTCTCGATCACGACCAGCGCCTCGGCGAACCGTTCGTCCCGCAGCAGGCCCAGCGCGCGGTCGTACGCGTCGCTGTGTCTTGCCGGTTCTTGTGTTACTGCTCGTTTCTCCACGCGTGGCGGGGCCATCGGCGCCGGGGCAGGCGGCGGCATCGTCGACACCGTGGAGCGGCGGTAGTAGAACGTGCGGTGGGTGTGCATCGGCTCGAGACCGTCGGGGCGGCTGCCGAGCGAGTCGGTGTGGCCGAGGAAGAGGTAACCGCCGGTGGCGAGCGAGCGCGTCATCCGGCGTACCAGCTCCGCCTGCACCTCCGGAGTCAGATACATCAGCAGGTTCCGGCAGAAGATCACGTCGTACTGCTCGGCGCGCCACAGCGACACGTCCTCGGACGCCACGTTGTACTGCCGGAACTGCACCGTCGACCGGACGGCGGCGTCCAGCTCGTACAGGCCGTCGCGGGGATGGAACCAGCGCTGGCGGATCGTGTCCGGTGTCTCCCGCAACGACCACGCGGAGTAGCGGGCCGCGGCGGCGCGCTTGAGCACCGTCGGGCTCGCGTCCAGGCCCAGCACCGACACGATCCAGTCCGGGCCCGGCTGGATCTCCCGGGCCACGATCGCCAGGGTGTACGCCTCCTCGCCCGACGAGCACCCCACCGACAGCATCCGCAGCACCCGCTGGCTCGACCGGTCCTGGATCCGCTCGGGCAGCGCCGCCTCCTGCAGGGCCCGGAACTGCTCGCCGTGCCGGAAGAAGTACGTCTCGTTGATCGTGAGTTCCTCGGCGAGCGCGTTCATCTCCGCCGGCCAGGGCCCACCGCCGGCCAGCTTCGCGAGGTACGCGGCCCTGTCCAGCCGCGCCGCGCCGGCCCGCTTGGCGAGCACCTGGTCCAGCTGCGGGCTGTCACTCGGATCGAAGACCCAGCCCAGCTTCGCGGAGAGTACGGCCCGGAACCGCTCGACGTCAGCGCTCATGCCGCAGCCGCCGCCCAGACCTCGTCGGGAACCAGGCGCATGCTCTGCAGCAGCAGCACCGGCTCCGCGTCGATCGTCCCGATGGCGGCTACGAGACGGGCCGGGGCGTCACCGAGCAGCGCCTCCTGCCGTCCGGCGGTGTCCGCGGCGACCGGGCGTACACCGCTGATCGCGCCGGTTGCGAACGCCACCGGACCGCGCTCGGTGCGCACCGCGACAAACCGCACGACCTCGGCCTCGCCACCCCCGAGCAGCCGCGCCACATCCACCACCAGGGTCGGCACACCCCGCATGATGCAGATGCCGCTCACGTACGCCGGGGTGCCCGCGAGGGGGTGGGTGGCCAGCGGCCGCATGGTCTCGATGACCTCGTCCAGCCGCAGCGCGCAGAGCAGGGAACCCGCCCGGAACACCAGCGACGGCACACCGGCAGGCGTCCCTGCCGGTGGCACCGTGTGTCCGGGCTGCCCCATAACCCCAGGCTAGCGGGCAATTACCCCGCATCGGTGAGAATGTTTCATTCCGCCCATGTCGCCTTTCAGTGCTTCTCCGGCTGGCTGAACCAGGTGACTTCGGGCTCCTCCTCGGTGTGGAGCCCGGGACCCGGATCGTGGACCGGGCCGTACCGGTCGAGCGGCCCGTCGTGATCCTCGACCGGGCGGCGCTGCTCCGGCGTCCCGATCCCGATCGACAGGGTCGGCTCATCCTCGTAGCCGTCACCCGCGACGTCCGGATGCGCTCGTCCCGCATCCGGCGGCGCCGCGACCAGGGCAGGTGCGGCGCCCTGCGGGATCGGTGCAGCGCCCTCTGGGACCGGGGCGGCGCCCTGCGGGGTCGGTGCGGCGCCTTGCCGCATCGGCGCGGCTTCTTGCCGCGGCGGCCCGCCCCGGTCGGTGGCCGGTGCCGTGGGCCAGAGCCGGGGCTTCCTCCTTGCCGCGAGATCCTCCGCCCAGCCGAACGCCAGCACAGCGACCCCCGTGAGCAGCAGCGTCATGGCCAGCTCGACCGGCCCCTCCATCCCGCCGCTCAGATCGTCGAGCGCCAGCACGGTCAGCACCGGCCAGATCGCCGCGATCGCGATGTTGTGCCACAGATAGATCGTCACGGCCCGCCCGTTGAGCAGCGTCACCGTCCGGTCCAGCGGCCGCACGTACGTCAGCCACGTCATGTCCGGCCGCCAGCGCAACGCCAGGATCACGAACGCCACCGACCACAGCGCCTGCGCCTCGGGCAACTCGTTCAGGTCATAACCGGAGTCCGCCCCGTGCCCGTGCAGCCAGTACAGAGCCGCGGCACCCAGCACCGCCACCAGCGGATACGCAACCCCCGCCCGCAGCCGGAACAGCCGCCCGTCATGATGCGCGAACCCGGCGACCCAGCACGCCCCGTACGTCACAAAATCCCACATCGCCGAGTCCGCCCGCCCGAACGGCAACGAGAACCCGGTCCGGTCGAGCACCGCCAGCACCACCAGCGGGGTGGCCACCGCGAACCACCCGGTCTTCTTGTAGGCGAGATACATCAGCGGCGACAGCACGACGAACCACAGGTACGCCCGGATGTACCAGAGCGGCTCCCACGCGTCGATGCCCGCGATGCTGCCCGGCGGATCACCGACCGGCAGGATCCACAGCCCGAGCTTCCAGCTCCACGGCGATTCACCGCCGTCCTGCGCGGCCCAACCCTGATAGATCATGAACGGTACGGCGAGCACGCCGAGCAGCCACAACGGTGGCAGCAGCCGGCGCAGCCGGGAGGTCACGACTTTCCCGGCGGAACGCTTGTCGAGAGAGGCGGCTGTCAGCGACCCGGCCAGCGCGAACATGATGCCCATCGCAGGCAGCAGAATCGACAGCCACGGCCAGCCGAACAGGTGGTAGACCACGACCCGCAGGATGGCGGCGGCGCGGAGAAGATCCAGGTAGCGGTTACGCACCGCGAAACGGTAGCTACGCCAGGCGGTCGTCAGGGACCGTCCGCACGGTCGCCAAGTTCACCTCCCCGGCTTACCCCGCAGGGATGAAGTGTCCCATTTGTCCGTGCGACTGTGCGACGCCCGGCGACCCGGACCCACCCCCAAAGGTCCAGCTCAAACCCCCTTTCACGGTACGCCCGAAGCCCACCCGCCGTCCCCCGCCCGCAGTCACCGTCCCCCGGCCCCGCCGTTGGTCCCCGGCAAGGCGACCGCCCCTCCGGCGCCGCCGCGACCTGAGAGGACGACGCCATGCGCCAACCCCTCGTCGTATCAACCGCCGCGGCCGCAGCCATCCTCACCGGCGCCATCCTCATCACCACCGGCCCCCCATCCCCGCCTCGGGCCACCCGGGCCGGATCGGGTGCTGCCGGCTTTTCCACGGCCGGGCAGGGCGCCCCCGGTCCGCTGGCTACGGGGCCGGACGCATCTGCTTCACCCGGCAATCAATTGCGTGCAACTAAATTGCGCACAACTAAATTGGGCACAACTAAATTGCCCACAACTCATCTGCCGGCGGGTGCTCAGAGCGTGCTTTCGCGCGTACGGAAAATATCTCTAGAAATAGCCGCAACTACGGCAATAACCCGCAATGCCACAAAGAAGGCAGCCCAGGAGATCCGGAACGAACCGGCAGAGCGGCAGGCAACGATCGCCGAAGGCGGCGACCCGGACGGCGACGTCCAGCGGCAGGCCCTGAAGCTGATCAACGCGCACCGCCAGGCGGGCGGCTGTGCGGATCTGGCGCTGGACCGCAAGCTGATCGCCGCGGCGGATGGTCACGCAGCGGATATGGCCCGTCATGACTATTTTGCCCATGAGGACCGCTCCGGAGCGCAACCGGGGCAGCGCCTCGATCACGCAGGGTATCGATGGCGGCGTTACAGCGAGAACATCGCGCGCGGTCAGAGCAGTGTGCGGGCGGTGGTCGACGCCTGGTGGCGCAGCCCCGCGCACCGGGAGAACATCATGGACTGCGGGCTGCGGGAGACCGGGTTCGGGCTGGCGTTCGCCGCGGACCGGACCCCGTTCTGGGTGCAGGTTTCCGCGGTGCCAATAACGACGTCGTAACGAGTTTCTTGAGGGTTTTGCGCGGCTTATGACCTTTGGCCTGGCCGTCCTGGACTCCCGGGTTCGTGCCAACGGTCATCCGGCGGATTCGGATCGACGTACCGGTGTGTTTCGATGTGCGGACACATCTCCTCGGGAGGACGTTTTGGGAGTGCAGCGGGTTTCCGCACGCCTCGCCGTTGCCGCGCTTGCGGTGGCGGTCTGCGGTGGCCTGGGCGCTGCCGTGCTGGCCCCGGGTGTGGCTTCGGCCGCGCCCCGGACCGTCGGCGCGGCACCGGTTGCCGCAGTTGTCGTCACGAAGGCCGCCGCGGCTTCGTGCGCCACCGGCAAGTACCAGAAGCAGGTCGAGGGCTACCTCAAGAAGATCGGCGGCTTCGGCGCCGTCACGGTCGACGGCAAGCAGTCCGCCGCCGACTGCTCGGCGATCAAGAAGTTCCAGAGCCGGTTCGGCATCAAGCCGGCCCAGGGACTCGCCGGCCCGACGACGGTCGGCGTGGCCAAGCGGCTCGCCGACACGAAGACGTCGGCTTGCAAGGCGAAGAAGTCGGGTCTCACGTTCTGCGTGGACCTGACGCACCAGACCACGTTCGTCATGAAGAACGGCAAGGTCTACAAGAAGCCCACTGTGATCCGCAGCGGCATGAAGGGTCACCGGACGCCGGCCGGGACCTACAAGATCAACAAGCGCACCAAGAAGGAATGGTCGAACCCCTACTCGGTGTGGATGCCCTATTGGCAGCGTTTCGTCGGTGGTATCGGTTTCCACCAGACGACCACGTACATCCATGACGCGTGGCGCGGTTCGCACGGCTGCATCAACATGCTGCCGGCCGACGCCAAGGCCTACTACGGCATCGGCAAGATCGGTTCCACGGTGAAGGTCTACGGGCGCCGTTCCGGCACCTGATTCTCACCCTCGGAAAGGCCCGTCGGTTCCGGCCGGCGGGCCCTTTCTGTCATTATTCATGTACGCAGTGAGCGTGCACGGTCAGCACATCGTGCCCCGGGAACGCCTTCTCGTCGCCGGACGCGGTCACAACCGTCAGGCCGTCGCGGCTCAGCATGTAGGTGACGTCGGTGAAGATGCTCACCGTGTCGTCGTGGTGCACGACGGTCAGTTCGTCGGCACGGATCATCGTCATCTTCCTTCACGTACGCGGATGGGTACCGTGACGGGGATTACGAGCGCGAGGGGACGCGCGGTTCAATTCGCAGACCAGCCTCGCACGCCATCGTGGGCCGCGCCGTCACCTTCCCGCCAGCCGCCACGCCGACAATCCGACACAGACCCGGTATCAGCCCCCGCGTCCGTTTTCGATCAGCGCGTACGGTTCGGCGCTCCCCGCGTACCCCACATCTCCGTCTTTTCTGGCCAGCTCTTATCGGCCGCCGGGCGCTGACGCCGAGAATTGTTGTCGGTGGCTGCCCATAGAGTGGCGAACGTGTCCCGATCTCCCCGGCGCACCATCGCTGTCCTGGTGGCGTGCGTCCTGCTGCCACCGCTCTCCGCGGCGTCCTGCGGCGACGAGCCTTCCGGCGTCACCGTCGGCACGGCGACCCGCGGCACGGTCGCGGAGGTCGTGGAGGCCTCCGGCGCTGTCACGGCCCGCGCCGCCGCGACGGTGACCTCACCGGCCGCCGGCACCCTCGGCTCGCTACTGGTCGAGCCGGGCGGCAAGGTGACCAAGGGGCAGGTGGTCGCGATCATCGATTCCCCCGCCACCGAGCAACGCCTCGACGCCGCCACCGAAGCCCTCGACGCGACCTCCTCCGGCACCGTCGCCACCGGCGGCAGCACATCCTCCTACATCGCCGCCCGCGCCGAGACGGACGCGAACGCGGCCGCTGCCTTCGAGGAGGCCCGCGCCGCGGCCGACAAGATCACCGATCCGGTCCTGCGGGCGGCGCTGCGCACCCAGGCCGACGCCGCCCAGACCCAGTACCAGGCGATCTCCGACGCGGCCGGCTCCGCGGTCCGCTCCCTGCAGCGCGGCGTGGCGAGCGTGGGGGAGGCCGTCAACGCGCTGACCGCGGCCCAGCGTCTCCAGGCCCAGCAGGCGTACGACCTGGCGGGCGCGGCCGTCGACGCCCTCACCCTGCACGCCCCGGTCTCCGGCGTGGTCCAGCTCGGCGGCACCGGCTCGGCAACCGCGCCGTCCCTCACCGACCTGATCACCAACGCCGACCCCGCCGCTGCCGCTGCCCCCGGCCCGCTCCCCGGCATCGACACCGCCGTCCCCGAGGGAGCCCCGGTCGCCCCCGGCACCGCCATCCTCACGATCGTCGACACGGCCCGCCTGGGCGTCACCGCCGAGATCGACGAAACCGACGTCCTCCTGGTCAGCACCAAGACCAACGGCACCATCGAACTCGACGCGGCCCCCGGCATCACCTACCCCGCCACCGTCCGCGCCATCGACCTCCTCCCCACCACCTCAGCCCGCGGCGGCGTCTCCTACCGCGTCCACCTGACCCTGGCCAAGCCATCCGCCGACGACGCCCCCACCCCCCGCCCCGGCATGAGCGCCATCGTCCGCCTCAACGTCCGCGAAGCCACCGACGCCATCACCGTCCCAGCAAGCGCCATCCTCTCCACCGACGGCCACGACACCGTCTGGACCATCCGCGCCGGCAAAGCCACCCAGACCCCGGTCACCCTCGGCGTCCAGGGCGAAGACATCGTCCAGATCACCAAGGGCCTCACCGCCGGCGACCCCATCGTCACCGCCGGCACCGACCAGGTCACCCCCGGCCAACCCCTCCCATGACCCACCCACCCGGCCTCCCACCCACCGGCTTCCCAGCTTCGGGTCGAGCAGCGTCCGGCCCTGAGCCTCGGGCCTCCCAGCCTGGGGTTGCGGGGCGTCGGTTCTCCCCGCGTCGGTTCTCCCCGCCTCGGGCCGCGCAGCCTCGGGTCGAGCAGCGTCCGGCCTTTCAGGGTCCGGCCGCGCAGCCTCCCGCTTTGTTGCCTCCGGCAACCCTGCCTGCCGCCTTCCTGCGCTGCCGCCCACTTGCCTCACCGTCGGGCCGGGGCCGGCCTCGTCGCCTCCCGTCACCCAGCCACTCTCCCCGGCGCGGGGCGTGACGTGGGCGAGGTGGGTGAGTGCGAAGGGATGCCGCGGACGAGCGCGGGGCGGGACGTGAGCGAGGTGGGTGAGTCCGGTGGGTTGCCGCCGGCGATCGTGGCGCGGGACGTGACGCGGACGTATGAGCTCGACGGGGTGTCGGTGAGCGCCCTGCGGGGTGTGTCGCTGACCGTGGCGGCGGGCGACTACGTGGCCGTGGTCGGGACGTCGGGGTCGGGCAAGTCGACGTTGATGCACCTGCTGGGCGGCCTCGACCGGCCCACGTCCGGCACCCTGCTGATCGGCGGCCGTGACGTCTCGACGCTGTCCCCGCCCGAGATGGCCCGCCTCCGGAACGAGGTGATCGGCTTCGTGTTCCAGTCGTTCCACCTCCTGCCCCGCACGACAGCCCGGGACAACGTCGCCCTGCCCCTGGTCTACCGCGGCCTCGGCCGCCGCGAACGCCGCGCCCGCGCCGCCGAGCTGCTGCACCGCGTCGGCCTCGGCCACCGCATCGACCACCGCCCCAACCAGATGTCCGGCGGCGAACAGCAACGCGTCGCCATCGCCCGGGCCCTGGTCACCAACCCCTCGGTCCTGCTCGCCGACGAACCCACCGGCAACCTCGACACCACCACCGGCGAAGCAATCCTCACCCTCCTCGAATCCCTCAACACCGAAGGCGTCGCCGTAGTCCTGGTCACCCACGACCGGGAAGTAGCCGCCCGAGCCCACCGCCGCATCGAAATGCGCGACGGCCTCATCGTCCCGCCCACCGAGCCCGTCCCGCCCACCGAGTCCGTCCCGCCCACCGAGTCCGTCCCGCCCACCGAGTCCATCTTGCCCGCGTCGCCAGTCTTGTCCGCGTCGTCTGCCGTGCCCGCGTCGTCTGCCGTGCCCGCGTCGTCCACCCCGCCCGCGTCGCCTGCCGATGCTGCGCCGGTCGCGGGGGCTGCGTTGCCCGCCGCTCCGTCTGCCGGGGCCGTGGGGCCGGGCAACGACGCCACGCCGGGGGTCGGGGGTGACGGATGAGGCTTGCTGAGGCGTGGCGGGTGGCGCTGGATGCTTTGCGGGCGAATCGGTTGCGCAGTGTGCTGACCATGCTCGGGGTGGTGATCGGGGTGGCTGCTGTGGTGGCGCTCGTGGCTATCGGGACGGGGACGAAGCAGCAGATCGAGCAGCAGGTGGAGGGGCTCGGGTCGAATCTGCTGATCGTGGTGCCGGGGCGGCTCGAGGCCGGGGCGGCGCCGTCGGTGTCGACGTTGTCGCTGGATGATGTGGATGCGGTGGGGCGGGTGGTGGGGGACCGGTCGCGGGTGGCCGTGACGATCGCGTCGGGGGAGACCGTGCGGGCCGGGAGCCGGGAGGCTTTTGCCAGTATGCAGGGGGTGCTGGAGACCACGCCGAGCGTTTTCGTGCGGCGGCTCGACCGGGGTAGCTACCTGACTCGGTCCGATGTGAACACCGCTCGGCGGGTGGCGGTGCTCGGGGCCGGTGTCGCGGGACAGTTGTTCGGGGACCGGGACCCGATCGGGCGCCAGGTCACCATCGGCGGGGTCCGGTTCCGGGTGATCGGGACGTTCGAGCCGCTCGGGCAGAGCCTCGGCGTGGACCGGGACAGCGAGGTGCACGTGCCGGTCACCGCGGCGCAGCGGCTGCTCGGCACCGACCGGGTCGACGCGCTGGCCATCCGGGCGCCCGACCGGGAACGGATCACGACGTTGAGCAACAATGTCGTTGCCACACTCGCGCAGCGGCATCCGGGCACCGACTTCAGCGCCGTGACCCAGGAGCAGATCCTCGGGGTGCTCGGCGACATCCTCGGGGTGCTCACCGGGGTACTGGCCGCGATCGCCGGGATCAGTCTGCTCGTCGGCGGGGTCGGCGTCTCGAACATCATGCTGGTCTCGGTCCGCGAACGTACCCGCGAAATCGGTCTGCGCAAGGCGGTGGGTGCGCGTCCCCGCGACATCGGGTTGCAGTTCCTGCTGGAGGCGGTTCTGCTCACCACGATCGGCGGGGTGCTGGGGATGGCGCTGGGCATCGCCGCGGCCCTGCTGGTGGACCGGCTCTCCCCGGTCCCGGCGGCGGTCACCTGGTGGTCGCTGGCCCTGGCGTTCGGCGTCTCGGCCGTGGTCGGCATCGTCTTCGGCGTGGTCCCGGCCCAGCGCGCCGGCCGCCTCGACCCGGTCGAAGCGCTACGGACCGAGTGACCAGTTGACCGGCCGCCTCGACCCGATCGACGCGCTACGCACCGAGTGATCAGCTGGCCGGCCGCGCCCATGCCGTCGCGCCCTCGCCGAGACGCTCAGCCCGAGTTGTCCGCTGCGCCGGCCGGTCGGCCCCGGTGCGACGGGGCTGCCGATCAGCATGGGGCTGAATCCTCACATCGGGGGCGTACCCGCCGATCTACGGGTGTGTTGCTCAGGGGGGACCGCGGGCTGCGCGACCTGCACGGCGCGTCGCGTGCGGTCGCGTACCTCACCCTGGCCAGTGCCCCCTATGTGGCTGTCACGGGTGTTTTGTCCGACATCAGCGTGGGCGCCAAGGGCGGCATCGTGGTCATAGCCCTGCTCATGACGGCGACCGGCCTGGTCTGCTGGCGCCGGCCCGAGATCGTGCCAGACCTGTTCTGGTACGCCGCACCCGCCATCGCCGCCGCTCTGATCTCAGCCCTCAACCTGGGTACGCGGGACGCCAGCACCGGCTCGCAGCTCTTCTACCTGTGGCCCGTCCTCTACGCGGCGAACTTCCTCGGCCGTAGAGCCATCTACGCGATCCTCGCACTCGTGTACGCGGGGGACGCCGTGGTCGTCTTCGGCGTACTCGGCGGGGGTAAGGGCCTGTCGGACTGGATCGCGATGGTCCTGGCCATGACGATGACCGTGATCGTCGTCAGCGGCCTGCGTGCCCGGGCGGACCGGCTCCGTGCTGTCCTCGAGGCGCAGGCCAACGCGGACGCGCTGACCGGCCTGGCGAACCGGCGCTCGTACACCGAGTCGCTGGAGGCCGCGGGTGCCTGGGCGGCGCTCAACCGGGGCAGCCTTTCCCTGATCAGCGTCGACCTCGACCACTTCAAGAGCATCAACGATACGTACGGTCACGCCGAGGGGGACCGCGCACTCCAGGTGGTCGCCGATGCGATGCGTACGGTGACCGGTGACTCCGGAATCGCCGCGCGGCTCGGCGGCGACGAGTTCGTCCTGCTCCTGCGCGCCGACCGTCCCACGGCTGTCCGGGCCGCGGAGTCCCTGATCACCGCGGTGTCCGCGACGACCGTGCTGCCGGGCGGCCCGCCCAGTCTGAGCATCGGCATCGCCACGCTGCCGGACGACGTGGGCACCATCGACGACCTGGTCGCGGCCTCCGACGCCGCGCTGTACGACGCGAAGAGCTCCGGCCGGGGCAGGATCGCCCTCGCTACGCCGTCGGGCCGCACCCGGGCTGCGGAGACCGGGCCGAACGAGGAGCCGCGAGCCGGGCGGCACGCCGCACCGGTCGAGCCGCCGCGAGGCGGAAGGCACAACGTGGACCGCGTACCCGAGGTCAGGCAGTTTGTTCCGGATCAGCGGCCTTGACCAGCCCGGCGATCTCCCGGCGGAGCCGGGGGTAAGGCCCCCACCCGTCCCGCAGCACATGGATGTAGATCGCCTCGAGCGCCACATCGATCCGCTGGATCAGCTCCTGATCCTCCGGCAGCCCCAGCCGCACCGACCGGGTGAAATGATCGAGGGCCTCCATGTGCCGCCCCTGATCAAAAGCACTCCGCCCGGCGTTCTCGTGCACGACACTGCGCAGCAGATCAGGCGCCCCGGAACTCGCGGCCTGCTCGAACAGCCGGTCGGCCTCCTGGTAGTCGCCCCGCAACCGCAGCACATGGGCCAGCTCGGCCTGAGCGATCACGGTCGCCTGAACATCCCCGGCCGACTCGGCATGAGCCAGCGCCAACCGGCTCGCCGCCGCCGCCATCCCGAGCTCATCGAGCAACCGATAGACCTCAGCCCGTACGCTCAGCAACCCGGCCCGCGCGACGTTATCTTGCTCCTCGGCCAAGGGCCCGTCCAGCCGCTCCCCGAGCTCCTTCAACGCCTCCCGATCGTCAACGATCTCCTTCAGCGTCGCCCCGTCGAGCCGCCACCGGATCGCCGCCAGGTCTTCTGGTCCGAGCGGCTTCTGCTCTTTTTTCTCCGGTACGCGGGCCGCGCGCATCACCAGCGGCTTCCCAGCCTCCCGCGCGGGCGCCACGGCCCCGGCAGCGGCAACCAGGCCGTTCATCAGACTGGTGATATCCAGATCGATGACGACACTGCGACTGTCCGTCTCGGACGGCTCGGTCAGGGTCGCGTGCTCGGCGGTGGGATGGTCGAAGCTTTTCGCCCCGAAGCTTTTCGCCCTGGGGGTGTTCGCTTCGGGGGTGTTCGGCTGCGGATCGGTGGGTGTTTCCGGGCGCGGGGGTTCGGGGGTTGCCGGCTTTGGTGATGCCGCTTGTGCTGCCGGTGATTCGGTTCCCTGTGTTTGGGCTGCTTGCGGTTCCGCTGCCTGCGGTTTTGCTGCTTGCGGCTGTGCTGCTTGCGGCTGCGCTGCTTCTGGCTTGGTGGCCGCCGGTTCTGGGGCTGCCGCCGGTTCTGGGGCTGTCGGCTTTTCCTCGACCCGGTTGCTTGCGGCCAGCGGCAGGTCCGCCTGAGCCAGGTTTGCTGGGGCAGCCGGGTCAGCTACCCGGTCAGCTGCTGGGGCGGCAGGCTCAGCTACCCGGTCCGTTGCGGGGGCGGCAGGCTCAGCTACCCGGTCCGTTGCGGGGGTGGCCGGCTCAACTGACCGGTCAGCTGCTGTGGCGGCCGGGTCAACTGCCCGGTCGGCTGCGGGGGCGGACGGCTCGCTTGCCGGGGCGGGGCGGTTCGCGGGCTGCGTACCCTCCGGGTTGGTGTTTGTGTCGTTGCCGGCTTGGTTCTTGGGCCCGAACCAGGTAGGCCCAAGCTCCGAATCCGCGTACTTCGGCGGCGCAGTCGGCCCGGACGTCAGCAACCGCCCGATGGGCAGCGCATTCGCCGCGGGATTCGGCCCCGGCCGCTCCTGCTGAGGAACAGCCGACACCGGCAGCGAACTCGACGGCAGCGCACCGTTCCGCTGCATCTCCCTGTTCGCCGCCGCCTGACGAGCGGACTCAGCCCGCCGTGCTTCGGCCCGCGCAGCCGCTTCCGCCTGCTGTGCCGCTTGGGCCTGGCGCGCGGCTTCTTCGGCTTGCCGGGCCTGTTCCGC
Source organism: Winogradskya humida (assembly GCF_016862215.1). Taxonomy (GTDB): domain Bacteria; phylum Actinomycetota; class Actinomycetes; order Mycobacteriales; family Micromonosporaceae; genus Actinoplanes; species Actinoplanes humidus. The sequence continues at coordinate 3,587 of NZ_BOMN01000104.1, read as the reverse complement.
TTGGCGGGTTTCTTCGGCTTGCCGGGCTGCTGCTTGCCGTGCCGCCTCGGCTTGCTGCGCGGCTTCCGCCTCGCGGGCCAGCTCTGCCTGCCGTGCTGCTTCTGCCCGGCGTGCTGCTTCTGCTTGGCGTGCTTGGTCGGCCTGGCGTGCCCCTTCGGCCTGGCGTGCCTCTTCTGCCCGGCGTGCCTCTTCGGCCTGGCGTGCTTGTTCGGCTTGACGTGCGGCCTGGCGTGGGGCTTCGGCCTGGCGTTCTGCCTCGGCTTGGCGTGCAGCGTCGGCTTGGCGTGCAGCGTCGGCTTGGCGTGCAGCGTCGGCTTGACGCTCTGCTTCGGCTTGACGCGCGGCTTGGCGTTCTGCTTCGGCCTGGCGGGCGGCCTGCTCGGCCTGGCGTGTGGCCTCGGCCTGGCGGGCGGCTTCTTCGGCCTTGCGTGCCGCGTCGGCGTGGCGGGCGGCTTCTTCGGCTTGGCGGGCGGCTTCGGCAAGGCGGGTGGCTGCTTGGCGTTCGGCTTCGGCCTGGCGGGCTGCTTCCGCTTCGCGATCGACCTGTGCGCGGTAGGCGGCTTCGGCGGCGTGACGTGCCGTCTCTTCGGCGTGCCGGGCGTGTTCGGCCCGTTGCGCTGCCTCCTCGGCCTGACGTACTGCTTCGGCCTGGCGGGCGGCCTCCTGCGCTTCGGCCGCGCGACGGGTCGCTTCGGCCTCGGCCTGGCGTGCCGCCTCTTCCGCCTGCCGGGCCACCTCGGCCTGGCGTGCTGCTTCGGCCTGCCGTTCGGCTGCTGCCTGGCGTGCCGCAGCTGCCTGACGGGCGGCTTCTTCGGCTTGACGGGCGGCTTCGGCCTGGCGTGTCGCTTCGGCCTGGCGGGCTGCCCCCGTCGCCTGCCGCGATGCTTCCGCCTGCCGTGTTGTCTCAGCCTGGCGTGATGCCTCGGCTTGGCGTGAAACTTCGGCCCGGCGTGAAGCTTCGGCTTGGCGTGAAGCTTCGGCTTGACGTGCTGCTTCGGCCTGGCGGGCGGCGTCGTCCTGCGGACGCGGGGGTGCCGGCACCGGGACGACACTCGCCCGTGCCATCGCGACGGTCGGGCCTTCGCCGGCCTGGGCGCCCCTCGGGGTCTGGCCGGCGCCCGGCGTACGCCCGGCGGTGGGCACCTCGCCGATGGGACGGTCCGTGACCGGGCCACCGCTGAGGGGGTAGTCCGGTGCTCCGCCGCCGGCCGGACGATCCGCGCCCGGCCCACCGCTGACCGGCGGGAATCCGGGTGCGCTACTGACTGGCGGGAATCCGGGTGCGCTACTGACTGTCGGGAGACCGGGTGCGCTGCTGACGGGCGGGAAGCCGGGGGTGCTGCTGACGGGGCGGTGGGAACCGGGTGCGCCGCTGACGGGGGCGGTGCGGGACGGCGGGCGCTGCGAGCGCGGTACGGCGGACGGTTCGCCCGTCGAGAGGATCATCGCCGTGCGGGGGCCGCCGACGATCGGGCGTTCGGAAGTGGTGCCTTCCTGGGGGCTCGGGTCGTGCTGGCCCGGGTCGTGCTGGCCCGGGCTGTGCTGGTGCGGAGGGAGTTGGCCCCGCTGCGGGGAGGTTCCCTGATCGGCCCAGGGGGTGAAGGCGGCTGCAGGCTGGGGTACGTCGTACTGCGGGCGCTGCTCCGTGGAGCGTTGTGGGGGAGCAGCGGCAGCGGGTCGGCGAATCGGCGCGGGAGCCGACGGCGGCATGGGCTGCGGCGCGGGCGCGGGGTGCGGCGCGGGGGTGAGGAGCGGCGGTGTCCCGGCCGACGGACCGGACGGCGTGGGTGAGACCGGTGGCGTGGGTGAGACCGGTGGCGCCGGCTGTCCGGACGGCGGGGTCCGGCGGAACTGGTCTGGCTGCTGGCCGTACTGATCCGGCTGCTGGCGGAACTGGTCAGGCTCCTGCCAATATTGATTGGGCTGCTGCGCGGACTGGTCGGAGTGGCTGTGCTGGTCCGGTCGGGTGTACGGCGCGGACTGGTCGGGGTGGCTGTGCTGGTCCGGTCGGGTGTACGGCGCGGACTGGCCGTGCTGGTCCGGCTGGGTGTACTGGTCGGATGGGGCGTGCTGGCCGGGCTGCCCGAAGTGCTCGGCCTGACGGAAGTCACGCTCGGCCTGACGGAAGTCATCCGTGGGTGCGTGGGCGGCGGCCGGGGAGATCGGTGCCCGGACCGGCTCGGGGGTGGGAGCGTTCGGGTACCTGGACTGGTCCTGCGCCGGGATGCCGTGGCGGCCGGGGTCCGTGGCTGGGCGGTTGCGGACGGTGCCTGTGGCGGGGCTGACCGGGGCTTCGGCTGCGGGGCTGACCGAGGCGTCGGGTGCGGGGCTGACCGGGGCGTCGGGTGCGTACGGTCCGGGGGCCTGCTGGGGCTGTGCCGTGCGGTCGGCCGGGGGCGGCGGGATCTGGGCTGTGCCGCGGCCGGGGCGCTGGGCGTGGTCGTGGCCCGGGGGGATGATCGGGCCGTCCGAGGTGATGTAGCCGACTCGGGACGGGCGGGACGGCGGGGTGCTGTTGTCGTAGGTGGCCGGGCTGTCCTGCGTACCCGTGGCATGGGAGGCGGCGGGAGAGATCGGCCGGGAGCGATCGGCCTGGTCGGGGGTTGCCGGGCGGGGCGGGGTGGCTATCGGGGGTGCGGCGACCACCCGGGGCTTGGCCGGCGGGTCGGCCTTGATGACGCGCGGGGTCGCCGGCGGGGCCGCCTTCTTGATGACCTTGGGCGCGGCAGGCGGGGTGGCCCGGCTGAGGATGCGCGGGCTGTCGCCCTGCTGCTCCTGCTGACCGGCCCGGTCGCCCTGCTGCGTGGTCGCCCCAGCCGCAGGCGCATCAGCCTGCGGCCGGTAGGGAGCGTGGTCATCCTCCCAGCTGTCGGTACGCGACTCAGCGCCGGCCGATTCGTACAAGTCGGACTGGTACGCGGCGGGCTGGCGCTCCTCGTCCCGCCCAAACGCGGCGGGCTGGCGGCGGTCCTCGTCTCGCCCAAACGCGGCGGGCTGGCGGCGGTCCTCGTCCCGTCCAAACGGGGCCGGCTGGCGGTCGTTGTCCCGCTCGAACGCGGCCGGCTGGCGGTCGTTGTCCGGCTCGAACGCGGCCGGGCGCTGCTCGTTGCCACGGAGGAACGCTGCGGGGTCGGCGGAGCGCTGGCGGTCTTCGCGGTCGAAGGCTGCGGGGTCGGCGGAGCGCTGGCGGTCTTCGCGGTCGAAGGCTGTGGGGTCGGCGGGGCGCTGGCGGTCGTCACGGCTGAAGGCGCCGGGGTCGTGGGGTGCGGCTGGGTCGTAGTTGTCGGGGTGGAATGCGGCGGGCTGCCACTCGTTCCCCTGATCAAATGCGGGCTGGAATGCGGCGGGCTGGCCCTGGAACGGCTGGCTCCCGGCGCCCTGCCCCTCTTTGTAACCCTGCCCCTCTTTGTAACCCTGCCCCTCTTTGTAACCCTGCCCCTCTTTGTAACCTTGGCCCTCGTCGTAGGCCTGGCCGTTGTCGAGAGCCCGGCCCTCGTCGTAAGCCTGGCCTGCGTCATAGGCCCTGCCCCCGTCGAGAGCCCGGCCCTCGTCGTAAGCCTGGCCTGCGTCATAGGCCCTGCCCCCGT
>NZ_BOMN01000103.1 GCF_016862215.1 Winogradskya humida | reverse complement strand
TAAGCCTGGCCTGCGTCATAGGCCCTGCCCCCGTCGAGAGCCCGGCCCTCGTCGTAAGCCTGGCCTGCGTCATAGGCCCTGCCCCCGTCGAGAGCCTGGCCCTCGTCGTAGGCCTGGCTCGGGGCATAGGCCCGGCCCTCGTCAAGAGCCTGGCCCGCCTCGTATGGCTGGCCCGCGTCGTAAGGCTGGGCGTCGTCGTAGGGCTGCCGGCTGTCGTAAGGCTGGCCCTCGTAGGAGAGCTGGCCATCGCGGGAGAGCGGCGCCTCGTAGGACTGCTGGGCCTCGTAGGACTGCGGGGTTTCGTAAGGGGACTGGGCTTCGTAGGGCTGGGGCGCGGGCTGCGTGGTGAACGGGCGGCGGCTGCCCGGTTCGTCGCGGAGTGCGGCCGGGTTTTCGGCGTTGCGGCGCTGCTCCTCGGCGGACTGCTTCTGTGCGGCGCTTTCGCGGTCTTCCTTTTTGCGGAAGCGCAGGCGGGAGGGCTTCTTTTCCTTCGGCGGCTTGTTCTGGCCGAGCGGTTCCGGCTCCGGAGCCGCAGCCGGGGAAGGCGTGGGCGGCACGACCTCGCGCCGTACCGACGGAATGCCGGGCCGGTCGGAAGGACGGATCGCCGCCCAGTCCGTCGGATGCTCGGCCGCCCGGCCGGAGGTCTGCTCCGCAGGCTGATCCCCGAGCCATTCGGCAGGCCGGTCCACAGGCCAGCCGGAGGTACGGTCGGCCGGACGCGCCACAGCGCCGTCCGCCACCCGTGCGGCCGGACGGTCCGCGGGGCGGGTGCCGGGACGCATTTCGGGCTGGTCGGAAGGCTGGGTGCCGGGACGCATTTCGGGCTGGTCGGAAGGCCGGGCGGCCGGGCGGGCGCCGGGACGCAGGTCGGGCTGCTCGGAAATACGGGCGGCAGGCCGATCCGCGGGCCTGATGCCGGGACGCACATCGGGCTGGTCAGAGGGGCGCGCGGCAGGCCGATCCGCGGGCCGGGTGCCCGGGCGGTCCACGGGCTGTGAACCGGGACGCACATCGGGGCGCTCTGAGGGGCGACTGCCCGGACGGGCCTCGGGACGATCGGAGGGACGTTCCGCAGGGCGCGCCGGTGTGACCTTCGCGCGGCCGGCAACAGCGGGGGGCTCGGGGTCCGGCTTGCGGCGGTTGCGGCGGGGGCGTTCTTCCTCTTCGTCGGCGGGGTCGCCGTCCCAGAAGGAGGAGGTCTCGATGCGGCGGGCGCGCTGGACCGACGTGTACTTGCGCTGGGCTTCCCAGTCGTCGGCGTCGAATTCGCGGTCGTCGTACTCGAGTTCGTCGAAGTCGAGGGCGCGGTTCTGGATGCCGTCGGGGCCGAATTCGATCGGGGCGGCGTCGAGGTCGGCTGCTTCGAAGCCCGGGTCGTCCAGCCAGCTGGGGCGGTCGCCGTCGAAGGCCTGCTTGATCTGCTCGTCGCGGCCCGCTGAGCGGGGGTGACCGTTCTGCCGGCGCTGCCTGCGTTCGGCCAGTTCGTCGACGGTCTGCTCCGGCTGGTCGGGCATGCGGGGCGCGGCCGAGACCGGCGTCCTGGGCGGGGACGACACGGGTGTCCTGGGTGGAGGTGCCGCAGAGGTACGCGGCGGGGGCGCTACGGGCGTGCGGGGCGCCGGAGCCGACGCTGTGCGGGGCTGGGGTGGCGCGGGCATGCGCGGCTGCGGGGTCGCTTGCGCGCGCGAGGGCGGCGCTCCGGGCGTACGGGAAATGCGGGGGGAAGCGTCGAAATCGTCTTCCGCGATGTATTGGGTCCGGGCCGAGGGTTTGCGATTCTGCGCCGGCCGGCGGGTGTCAGGTCCCCACCGGGAAAGAACAGCAGCCTCCGCGTACGGATCACGCGCCGTAGCGGTCGCGTCAGGAAACGGTACGGCGCGCTTCTTGTCGTCGTCGTACTCGTCTTCCCAGTATTCGTCGTCCTCGTAGCTCATCGGGCCGCCCCGTCACGAGGGCATGATGCCGGACACGCCGAGCCGCCCCGCTGCCGCATCCGTGCCCCCCGTCCTCGCCGCCACGCCCGCCCGCCCGCGCGTCCGGAATCCCCTCCGCGCAGCAGGCTTGGAAGGTTAACCATGGATTTGCGTACGGCGCCACCACCCACGGAGGCGCGTCACCCACCCCCGAGCACCCGGGTCACCCCCGGCTTCGTGGCCCGCTGGGCATGGTCCGTCGACGCACAGTACGGACGCGGGAGCCCAGCGGTTCATTTCCTGCGGCGCAGCGACCTGCGGATCGAGGACAATCTACGGAGAGTGACGGAGGGCCCCGAGCCGGCTACCCATTCCATGAACGCTCCCTAATGTTTCCAGCCCATAGCTCCCCCAATAATTTAAGCCATTCTTAACCCCAACCCTCAAATCTCACAGGTACGCCAATACGCCCGCCAATGCTACGGACACGTACGGTAACCGTGTCGAGGGACACGTCGCGCCCCCACGGATCATGGCAGCCCGGGATGTCACGGTTGCTGGGACGAGCCACACCGACCCACAGCCCCCGCTCTATGCGGGCCCGGCCCCGCCCCGCACAGCCCCGCCCCACCTTGATCCGCCAAGTGACAGAAACACGACACCGACCGAACGGAGCGCAATTTGTCGCCTATGCCCCCAGCATCGTCCGCACCACCCTCAGCTCACCCCCGCGCCGCCTGAGCGCCCGGACCCTCTCCACCCTCTCCACCCCGAACCTGGCCCTCCCCACCCGCAACCGCTGACCTGGCATTCGCTCGGGCATCCGCTCTCGCAGGTCTTGCTGCCGTGCGCTGCGCTGCGTTGCGTTGCGTTGCGCTGCTGGCGTTGCCTAGCGCTGCTTGACGTTGCCTTGCGCTGCCTCGCGGCGAGACCGGCTGGTGGCGCCGACAAGACTCAAGACCTCCCCGGCAGGCGCGAACAGCCCCCCGCTATGCGCCGCCGGGGAATGAGGAACGGCGGCGGGTGCACCCGCCGCCGTTCCGATCCTTCCGCCCCGCCGCCGAAAAATTCGCCGTCGACCCGTCGACCCGTCGACCCGTCGACCCGTCGACCCGTCGACCCTGGCCCGTCGACCCTGGCCCGTCGACCCTGGCCCGTCGACCCTGGCCCGTCGACCCTGGCCCGACTGCCCGACTGCCCGACTGCCCGGCCGATCGCCTTTGCTCGACCGCTCCCGTCTGACCTCCCGTCTCTGCCCGGCCACACTCGTCTGATCGGCCACGCGACTGCCCGGCCGCCCGCCCGCCCGCCTGACCGTCTCCGCCCGGCCTCTCCCGTCTGCCCGGCCATCCGCCGGCACGTCTCTCCGACCACGCACGTCTGCTCGGCCAACCTCTGCCCGTCGAAGCCTGGTCAGGTCAGAGGCGTCCGTGTCGGGTGAAGTGTCCTAATGAGCTGGGCAGGACCATGCCCGCATCGGCGAGGGAGTGCAGGAGGGCGATCAGTTCGCCGCGGGTGAGATCACCCGGTAGCTCGGGTTCCTGGTGGGCCACACCCAGTGCGCGAGCCGCTTCGGTCGCCCGGACTGCGATCGCCGCTTCGACGGACCAGAGCCGGTGTGCGCGGATGGCCACATGTGCCGAACGGGTCAAGTCATCATGCAGGCGTAACAGCCGCCGCAGATCGGTGGCCAGTCGTTCGATCGGTGGCCCGATTGGCTGGGGCTCCTGCGCAGCCCGCTCAGCCCACACCCGAGCAACCGCTGAACAGACCTTGGGCGCGTAAAGAGCAGCCGCCCCGATCAGCGTCGGCGCCGCGGTGATGAGTGCCAGTTTCCCAACGTCAACCATGCTCACGCCGCGCTCCTTCAGCCCGCGCGAATCCCAAGCCCCCGCCCAGCCCCGAGCCCCGCCCGAACGCCAAGCCGAAGCCCAGCATCCAGACCGGGCCCAACGTTCAGACCGGGCCCAACGTTCAGACCGGGCCCAACGTTCAGACCGGGCCCAACGTTCAGACCGGGCCCAACGTTC
>NZ_BOMN01000102.1 GCF_016862215.1 Winogradskya humida | reverse complement strand
AACGTTCAGACCGGGCCCAACGTTCAGACCGGGCCCAACGTTCAGACCGGGCCCAACGTTCAGACCGGGCCCAACGTTCAGACCGGGCCCAACGTCCGGGCTCAGCCCGGCATCCGGACTCAGCACAACACTCAGGCCCCGCCCGAACGCGTAACCGCACCCAGCCAAGCCGTGCCCAACGTCTGAGCCCTGCCCAGACCTTGAGCCCTGCCCAGACCTTGAGCCCTGCCCAACAGCCGGGTTTCCGGAGCCGTCTTTCATCGACGATCCGCTGCTCAGCTCCCTGCGTCAACCCAATCTGCGCACCCGCGAGCTCAGCGCACCCGCCCGCTGGCCACCAGCGTTGTGATCGGCATGGGCGGCGCCGGGATGCGCGGCCCGTCGTAGCCCAGGACTTCGCCGAACGGCCCCGCTCCGCCGTCGTGCTCCGCGGCGGTCCAGGCCTCGCGGGCGGCGACGACCTCGTCGGATGTTCTGGCGACGAAGTTCCACCACATGACGAGCTTTTCCTCGAACGGTTCCCCGCCGAGCAGCAGCACCCGGGTCGGCGGGCCCGCGCTGACGTCGAGCGTCGAGCGGCCCGCTCCGACGTAGAGCAGGGGGCCCGGTTTGAGCGGGGTGCCGGCCGCGGTGGCCTCGCCGTCGAGGGTGAGGAAGGCGTACTCGAAGGTGGGGTTGAGGGGGAGCGAGGTGTCGGTGCCGGCGGCGAGGGTGAGTTCCGCGGCGACCAGCGGGGTGTGGCAGCGGGCGGGGGAGGTCGCTCCGGCGAGTGTTCCCATGAGGACCGTGGCGGTCAGGCCGGCTTCGCGGATGACCGGGAGATCGGAGTGGTGGGCGAAGGCCGGGGGCATGTGACGGTCGGATTCGGGCAATGCGACCCAGAGTTGTACGCCCTGGAGCACCGGGCCGTGCTCAGCCGGCGTCTCCTCGGAGTGCGAGATGCCGCTGCCCGCCGTCATGATGTTGAGCTGGCCGGGGCGGATCTCCTGCCGGTTGCCGAGGCTGTCGCGGTGCAGCACCTCGCCGCTGAGCAGCCATGTCACCGTCTGCAGGCCGATGTGCGGGTGGGGGCCGACGCGCATTCCCGGTGACCCGGCGAGGTCGTGCGGACCGTACGCGTCGAGGAAGCACCAGGCGCCGACCATGCGTCTGTGTTTGCTGGGCAGCGTCCGGACAACGCCCATGCCTCGTGGCCCGCCCAGCGCGACCGGCGCACCCTCCAAAAGCTCGACATTGCTCATGCCGAAACGCTACCGCCGGGGTACGACAATCCGAGCGCCGACGAGCCCTGCCCCCGCAGCGATCATGGCCAGGGTCAGCGGCGCGGTCACCGGGATGCCGAGCAGTGAGGCCTTGTGGCCGGTCAGCAGCCCGCCCAGCCCGACCGCCGAGAGCCCGATGATGCCGAGAGTGCACAACGTGACGCCGATCGCTGCGGGTGCTGCCGACCCGCCCGGTCGCGGGATCGCGGTGTCGAAGCGGCGGAAGGCAAGGACGAAGACCAAGGTCAGGGCCGCCGCGGCCGCGAGCCAGACCGGGCGGGTGAGCCACCAGGCCGCCGTTCCCGGCGTCCCACTGAGGCCAGTGGGAAAGATCGTGCCGGCGGGGAAGATCGTGAGGAGGACGAACACCGCGCTCAGGTGCCAGAGGAATGCGGTCATGGCCAGCCCGTTCGCCGCGATGACGGCCCGCCAGACACGGGCCCGTTCCAGCCATCTCGTCGCGGGCGCGCGGAGCAGCATGGCGGCGCCGATCAGCCAAACCGAGTGGGCCGCGAGCGCTACCGAAGGCGGGGACATGTTCGACATCCGGCTCCCCGGAAGCCCGACCATGGAGACGGGATACGGGCCGAAAACCGTCAGGAGAAGCACGCTTCCCAAACCGAGGAAGGCGAGTGCCGCGCCGTGCCGCTGCAGGGTCCTGTCCGCATAGAAGAAACCGAGCTGGTGTACCCCGCCCCAGACCAGGAGGAGGTTGAGCACAGCCGGCTGGGAGTGCCCGTGGAAGCGCAGCAGGTCCACGACGCCGGCCGCGGCGAGCATCGCGACCGGGACAGCCACGCCGAACCGCCGGTGCAGCCGCAGCATCACCGGCGCCAGCGCGACGAGTCCCAGATAGACACCCAGGAACCACAACGGCTGCACCACCGTACGCAGCCCGAGCCGCACCATGCCCCGATCCTGCCCCGCCAGCCCCGCGGCCACGGCCAGCAGCACCCACACGGCCAGGAAGACAGCCGCGGGACGCAGTAACCGGGTCACGCGTGCCCGCACGAAGTCCGCGTACCCGCCCCCGCGGCGCTCGAGCGACCCGAGCGCCCTGGCGTGACCGAACCCGCCGACCAGGAAGAAGAGTGGCATGACCTGGAACAGCCAGGTCAGCGGTTGGAGCACCGGCACGACGGCGAGAACGTTGGTGATCCCCTCGCCGTCCTCGTCCGGGACGGCCATGAGCCAGTGGCCGCAGATGACGATCCCGAGGGAGGCGACCCGGAGCAGGTCCGCATAGCGGTCCCGGGTCACCGGGGTGCGCGCGGCGAGCGTGGCAGACGTCATGCCTCAACACACTGCCAACGGCGCGAGCTGCGCGGATGAGCCCGCATACCCAAACCGTCAGCAGTACTCACGCATGTGCAGGTGACTCCCGTCGGGCAGCGTGTGGTGCAGCCGGAACGAGGCCTTCCCGGCGACGCGGCACGAGGCGTCGTTGGCCGCGTCGTGGATCAGTTCGAGGTGGCGGAGACCGCCGGTGGTGAGGGCCCAGATCGAGAGGCAGTCCAGCGCCCGGGGAGCGACCCCGCGGCCCCGGGCGTGGGCGGCCGTCCAATAGGCGAGGCCGGCAGCGGGGCCGCGCGGGTCGGGCCTCCTCAACGCCATGTAGCCCGCCACCCCGGGGAGGTCGTCCTCGAGAACCGCGAAGCTCAGCCGCTTCCCGGTGTGCCAGCCGCGTTCCTGGATGTTCAGCCACCACTTCGCGCCCTCGGCGTTCTCGACGTGGAGGCTCGTCCAGCGGCGCAGGGCGGGGTCCCGGTAGATCTCCACCAGCGCCTCGACATCCCCGGCGTTCCAGGGGCGGAGGGTGAGCGCGCCCGCGGTAGGCGTGGCGTCCACCCGCAGGGTGACGGTCATCGGCCTCATCTCATCACGGCGCGACCGTCCCGGCAGGGGTTACCGTTCCGGGATGGAGGTCGACTTCGACGATCCCGGGTTCGTGCGGGATCCGTACCCGGGGCTGGGTGTGCTGCGGCGGCGAGGGCCGGTCAGCTGGCACGAGCCGACCGGGATGTGGGTGGCCGCGAGTCATGCCGCAGCCGACGCGGTGCTGCGGGATCGGCGGCTGGGGCGGTTCTGGCGGGACAGGGAGCCGGCCGCGGTCTGGGAGCCGTTCAACCTGCTGCACCGGCACCAGATGATGGAGAACGAGCCGCCGGTGCACACCCGGCTGCGGTCGCTGGTGGCCACGGCGTTCGGGCGGGGACATGCCGAGCGGTTGCGGCCCGCCGTCGCCGCGGAGGCAGCGGCTCTGGTCCGGGCGGCCGGGACCGATTTTGATCTGCTCGCCGATGTTGCCGAGCCGCTCGCGGTGACGGTGATCGCGGAGCTGCTGGGGGTTCCGGCCGCTGACCGGCATCTGCTCCGGCCGTGGTCGGCCGCGATCGTGCGGATGTACGAGGTGTCGCGTACGCCGGAGCAGGAAACCGCCGCGCTGAGGGCGTGCCGGGAGTTCGCGGCGTACCTGGCTGATCTTGCGGCGGAACGGCAGGCCGAGCCGCGTGACGACCTGATCAGCCACCTCGTCGCGGTCCGGGACGGCAGCGACCGGCTCAGCGGGGAGGAGCTCGTCGCCTCGGCGATCCTGCTGCTCAACGCCGGGCACGAGGCCTCGGTCAACGCGCTCGGCGGCGGGATGGTGGCGCTGCTGCGGCATCCCGGTCAGCTGGCCCGGCTGCGGGCGGACCGGACGCTGACCGGGACAGCGGGCGAGGAGATGATCCGGTACGACCCGCCGTTGCACATGTTCGTCCGGACGGCCGCCGCCCCCGTCGAGATCGCCGGTGTCACGATCCCGGCGGGCGGCCAGATCGCCGCGCTGCTCGGGGCCGCGAACCGCGACCCCGGGGTCTTCACCGACCCGGACGGGTTCGACGTGGGCCGCGACCCCAACCCGCATCTCGGCTTCGGCGCGGGCCTGCACTTCTGCCTCGGAGCCCCGCTCGCCCGCATCGAGCTCCAGGCGGGGCTGGCCGCCCTGCTCGACCATGCCCCGGCCCTGGCGCTCGTCGCGGAGCCCGTGCACCGCCCGACGTTCGTGCTGCGGGCCTACACGGAGATCCGCCTGACCACGAGGTGAGCGTTCACTCGAAGAACTTGAGGCTCCAGCCGGTGTCCGTGGGAGAGCCCGGCACGTTGGCCCGGCTGTAGGTGATGGAGCCCCACCACAGGAACGTCCCCGTGTACCAGGAGCGGTTGGCCCACGAGTACGGCGTGCCCTTCGGGACGGCGTGGAACATCAGCGGGAAGCGGGAGCCGGCCGGCGGGCTCGTGTTGATGTCGCCGTTGAGCAGGACGAACGTGTGGTGGCCCGGGCCGTTGACGTTCAGGGTCGGGTCCCAGCCGGTCATCATGGTCGCCCGGTTGGAGCCGAAGAGGCAGCCGTTCGACTTGTACCAGTCCCAGACGTACATGGGGTCGCCGCCGGCACGCAACCGCAGGTCGGCGATGCAGTACTGGTCGCTCCAGCTGCCGTTGGCCGAGTAGGTCACGTGGAGCTGGCCGCTGGGGTCCTTGATCGCCTCGGGGCCCTCGTTGATGAAGGGGTTTCCCACGATCCTCTCCCAGCTCTCGCGGGGCTGGGAGATGACCGCGCGGGCTCCCGTCGCCGCCGTCGGGCTCGTCATCCTGGCGATGTAGAGGTTCTGCTCCACATTGGTGGTGCCCGCCCACCCGGACCAGACGAAGTAGCGCTGCCCGTTGAAGACGAACATGGTGCCGTCGATGGCCCAGCGGTCGTCCGGGAGGTTGAGCTTGGCCGCCGCGCCGTAGCCGCTGTCCGCGGTCGCCGAGCTGATCACGTACATGCGGTGGGCGGCGCCGGTGCCCATGGTGAAGTAGATGTAGTACCGGCCGCCGTCGACGTGGATCTCGGGGGCCCAGACCTCGCCGAGGCCCTGGCTGTCGGTGAAGACCTGGCGCACGGTGGCGGCGGCGAGGGCGTCGGGGGAGGCGGCCTGGCGTACCCCGATGCCGCCGTTGATCGACTGGACCGAGATGTAGGTGCCACCGACGCGGAGCACGCTGGGGTCGGCGGCGCGGATGGCGGTCTGGGCGGCGTCCGCGCCCGTCGCGGAGGTCACGGTCTGCACGGCGAGGCCGAGCACGCCCGCGAGCAGCAGGGCGGAGAGGCCGGCGAACCGGCGGGAGATCGTCATGGTCACATCCACGGTCGGCCGCCGGTTTCGACGCCTGCCGGGTGGGGGCCCGCGGGGGACGGCGTCCGGGCAGAGGATGCCGCGAGGCGGGCACGTTGGGGGAGCACCCCTGACCTTCGCGAACCGCGAACGGGCCGCAACCCGAGCATCGATCCGCAGGTGAGCGATGTCAATGCATCGAGATATATCCAGCTCTAAACTTTCTTTACGCCTCGTCCGGCTCGGGCGTCCGGCGGTTGTGGCGAGCCGGACGATCATGGAAGTCACTACGATGGGGTGGGCCGGCCGGGGGTAGTTGCGGTACCCCCGGCCGGTTCTGCGCCTGTGCCGGGGCGACGTGATGAGGGGGCGGGCGCCGCTGGTGCTACCGCGGCGCGCCGAGGGTCGCTGAGCCGATCACCTTGGTGATCGAGACCTCGATGACGACGCGTTGCGGGTTGGGGCGTGGGGTGCGGTAGCGCTCGGCGTAGCGCTTCTCGCCCTCCGCGACCGACTCCGGGTCGTCGCGGATGACCGCCCGGCCCTCGATCGTGGCCCAGCGTGCGCCGTCGACCTGGCAGACCGCGACCCGCTCGGCGCCGGCGAGCACGTGCCGCACGTGGACGGCGGTGCGCGACGAGATGACCCGCAGCAGGCCCGCCTCCCGGTCGACCGTCGCGCCGACCGGCACCACGTGCGGCGACCCGTCGGCGCGCAGCGTAGTCAGCGTGCACAGGTGCCGCTCGGTCCAGAAGTCCACCACCGCCGGCGCGTTCAGATCCAGCCGCCCGCTCACGCCGTCACCATGGGCAGGACGCCCGTGCGGACGGCGTCGACCAGGCGGGCGTGGTCGGATTCGACCTGGTCCGCGTAGGCGCGGGCGAATCTGCTCAGCATGTCGTCCAACTTGTCGCTGCCTCCGATGTAGCCGGCGATCATCGACGCGCCGCTGGTGCGGGCGTGACTCTTGGCGAGCAGGTAGCCGCAGATGCCGGCGTAGTCCTCCAGGGCCGAGGCGTTGATGTCCTCGATGACGATCGCGCCCTTCATGTCCCGGAACTGCCGCACGTAGAACTGCAGGTCACCGACGGTTGTCCAGCCGAGCAGCGGATCACTGACCGTCTGCAGCGCCTGCTGGTACTCCACGACGCGCTGGCCCTGGTGGCGGTGCCACGCGGCCTCGCCGTGCTGATGCTTGGCGACGACCGAGCGACGGGCCTGCTTGAGCTGCAGGAAGACCACGTCGTCGGGGCTGCTGCCCTCACACAGCGCAACGTACGCCCGGAGCCCGACCGACCCGACCCCGACCACCTTGTGCGCGATGTCCACGATGCGATACCCCGCGAGAATGCGCGCCCAGTGCGGGGGCAGCGTGTTGAGGTAGCCGTCGAGGGCCTCCGCCAGCAGGTCGAGGTCCTCGTCGGTGGGGCGGGTGATCAGCGGCGGCTCCTGGACGAGGCGGGCCGTGCCGTCACGCTGCTCGGTGAATCGGGGCAGCGCCCGGTCGCTCGTGCGGCGGCGAGCGCGGCGGGCCGCCCGCTCGATCTCCTCCTTGAAGCTCTGCTTGCTCGCCGCCTTGCGCATGTCGTCGACGTCGATCGTCTCGAAGGAGCGGGCCAGCAGCGGCATCGCGGCGAGGTGCCCGATCTGCTCGCGGTATTCCTGCACGCAGTGGCGTACGGCGTCGGCGCAGTCGTGCTCGCGGAAACCGTTCTGCCGGCCGGCTACGTACACGCTGGTCACGAGCCTGCGCAGGTCCCACTCCCAGGCGCCGGGGTGAGCCTCGTCGAAGTCGTTGAGGTCGAAGACGAGCTCGCGCTCGGGGGAGGCGTAGAAGCCGAAGTTGCCCAGGTGCGCGTCGCCGCAGATGACCGGGGTGATGCCGGTGTGCGGGAGCGTGGCGAAGTCGTCGGCCATGATGTTCGCCGAGCCGCGCAGGAAGGCGTACGGGCTGGCGACCATCCGCCCGACCCGCACCGGGATCAGCCAGTCGAGCCGCCCCTCGTGCGCGTCGGTGAGCTGGTCGATCGGGTCGGCCCGGCCGGGCGCGGGGCGCCACTGACCGAGATCCGAGCGCGGCGCACGGTCGCGCAGGGAGCGGCCGAGCTCGTAGCGCTCTTTGCGCGGCCGGGCGGGACGGCGTAGAGAGGAGAAGCCGTCGTCGCGGCCGGTGCCGAGCACGACATGGCCGGAGGCGGGCGGGATCGGGATGGCGTCCATCACCGCCGAGCGTACGCATCCGGTGGCAACTCAGCGCGACAGGGCGTTGACGCGGCGCTTGTTATCGCTAACAATGCATCCGGGTTCCGAATCGTGGGACACACATCGTGTCCCCGGGATGTCCCTTTTTGAGCGCTACGATGCGGCGACCGCGGTTTGTCACGCGGTCACGACCGGGACGAGGTGCGGCGATGGATCTGCGAGCAGTGCGCAGCCCCGCGATGACCGATGTCGCCAAACTGGCGGGCGTCTCCCATCAGACTGTCTCCCGTGTGCTGAACGATCATCCCAATGTGCGTGAGCAGACCCGCCTGCGGGTCCGTGCGGCGATCGCCGAGCTCGGCTACCGCCCCAACCGTGCGGCCCGGGCCCTGGTCACCGGCCGTTCCCAGCTCATCGGCATCGTCGCGCAGAACAGCACGCTTTACGGCCCGGCATCTCTGCTGGCCGCGTTCGAGCAGGCCGCGGCCGAGGCGGGCTTCGCGGTCAGCGTGGGCAGCGTGGGCCGGATGGACCGCGAGTCCATCGCCGGGGCCGTCGAGCGCCACCTCGACCAGCGGGTCGCGGGTCTCGTGGTCATCGCCCCGGTGGCCTCGGCCGACGACGCCCTGGACGACATGCCGGACGACGTTCCGCTGGTCACGATCGACGGGGACCCCGCCCGCTCGCGCGC
The DNA here is from genome assembly GCF_016862215.1 of Winogradskya humida. Lineage (GTDB taxonomy): Bacteria > Actinomycetota > Actinomycetes > Mycobacteriales > Micromonosporaceae > Actinoplanes > Actinoplanes humidus. Next base: position 85,705 of record NZ_BOMN01000102.1, on the reverse strand, counting down.
CCTGGTCACGGTCGACCAGGCAGCCGGCGCCAGGCAGGCCACCGAGCTGCTGCTCGCGGCCGGGCACCGCACGGTCTGGCACGTCTCCGGCCCACCCGACTGGTACGACGCGGCCGGGCGCGCCGACGGCTGGCGTTCCGCGCTCGAAGCCGCAGGGGCCGAGGTCCCGCCGGTGGTCGCGGGGGAGTGGTCGGCCTCCTCCGGGTACGCCGCCGGTCGGATGCTGGCCCGGATGCCCGAGGTCACCGCCGTCTTCACCGCCAACGACCACCAGGCTCTGGGCCTGCTCCGGGCGCTGAGCGAGCACGGCCGCCGGGTGCCCGACGACGTCAGCGTCATCGGCTTCGACGACGTCCCCGAGGCGGAGTTCTTCATCCCGCCGCTGACCACGGTGCGGCAGGCCTTCGACGCCGTCGCGCAGGCCGGCCTGGAGCTCCTGCTCGCCCAGATCTCGGACGAGGCGCCGCTGGCCGAACAGATCGTCATCGCACCCACCCTGGTCGCCCGGTCCAGCGTGGGACCGCCCCCGCACCGCGTCTGAGCAGCCCGGGAACGGCCTGAGACCGGCGTCGCAGCCCCTGTGAGCGGCGTCATTTCGCCAACATTGCAGCGTTGTTGCCGGAGAACTGTTGACACGCGTTTTGTTAGCGCTCACACTCGATCCACGCCGCCCGGTGTGTGTCCTGTGACACCCCGGTTCCCCCGTCGCGGAGGTACTGCTCGATGTCCGTCGCACCGTCCGGGTCCCCTGTGACCCCGGGATCCGCAGGCGGTGCCGATCGGCTCGATGACCGGCGGCATGACTTTTTCGGCCGCGGCGAGCACCGGATCATGCGCACACTGAACACGATCCGGCCGTCGTACGCCCGCACCAGGAACGTCTATGGACAGGAGCCCGCGAAGTGAAGCCCCAGATCTGGTTCCTGACCGGTAGCCAGCACCTCTACGGCCCGGAGACCCTCGACCAGGTGGCCTCCCAGTCGCAGCAGATCCAGCAGCTGCTGATCGACGGTGGCATCGGCGCCGAGCTGATCGGCAAGCCGGTCCTCACCGACAGCGCGGCTATCCGGCAGGTGATGATCGAGGCCAACGCCGACCCGTCGGTCATCGGCGTCATCGCCTGGATGCACACGTTCTCCCCGGCCAAGATGTGGATCACCGGGCTGGATGCGCTGCGCAAGCCGCTGCTGCACCTGCACACGCAGCTCAACCAGGCGCTGCCGTGGTCATCCATCGACATGGACTTCATGAACCTGAACCAGGCCGCCCACGGCGACCGCGAGTTCGGGTACATCCAGACCCGCCTCGGTGTGGCCCGCAAGACGGTGGCAGGGCACGCCTCGGACCCGGCGCTGGTCGCCCGGATCGAGGGCTGGTCCCGCGCCGCCGCCGGTGCCGCCCACCTGCGCGGCCTCAAGCTCGCCCGCTTCGGCGACAACATGCGCGGCGTCGCGGTCACCGAGGGTGACAAGGTCGAGGCCGAGCTGAAGTTCGGCGTCTCGGTCAACACGTACGGCGTGAACGACCTGGTCGAGGTGGTCGACGCCGTCGACGAGAAGGCGATCGACGAGCTGGTCGCCCAGTACGCCGACGACTACGTGCTCGTCCCCGAGCTGGCGAAGGACGGCACGCGGCACGACTCGCTGCGCTACGCCGCGCGGATCGAGGCCGGTCTGCGCCAGTTCCTGACCGAGGGCGGCTTCGGCGCGTTCACCACGAACTTCGAGGACCTCGGCGGGCTCCGTCAGCTTCCCGGCCTGGCGGTGCAGCGGCTGATGGCCGACGGGTACGGCTTCGGCGGCGAGGGTGACTGGAAGACCTCGGCGCTGCTCGCGGCCGTGAAGGCCATGGGTACGGGCACCGGCCGCGGCACCTCGTTCATGGAGGACTACACCTACCACTTCGGCCCGGGCGAGCAGAAGATCCTCGGCGCGCACATGCTCGAGGTGTGCCCGAGCATCGCCAGCGCGAAGCCGTCCTGCGAGATCCACCCGCTGGGCATCGGCGGCCGCGAGGACCCGGTCCGGCTGGTGTTCGACGCGAAGGCCGGCGACGCCGTGGTGATCGGCATCGCGGACATGGGTGACCGGTTCCGCCTGGTCGCCAACACCGTCGAGGTCACCGCCCCGGACGAGCCGCTGCCGGCGCTGCCGGTGGCGCGCGCCGTCTGGAAGCCGGCCCCGTCGCTCTCCACCTCCGCCGAGTCCTGGCTGACCGCGGGCGGCCCGCACCACACCGTGCTGACCCAGGCGGTCGGCGTGGAGCCGCTGCGGGACTTCGCCACCATGCTGCACACCGAGCTGCTCGTGATCGACGAGCACACCACGACCCACGACTTCGCCGACCGGGTCCGGTGGAACCAGGCGTATTACCGCCAGTACGCAAGATAGGTAAGTAAGTAACGCCCTGCTAACAACAGTGTCGAGAAGTGTTCACTTCTGATCGGACGTGCGTGATAGTCATCTCACTTGTGCGTGCGTACCGATCGCAAGAGTCCTTAGAGTCCTTCAGGGAGAAACGATGAAGTTCACCCGGCTCGCGTCGGTGGCCATGGCCACCACGCTGGCGGCGGCCATGGCCGCCTGCGGTTCCAGCGAGAAGTCCGTCGACCAGGGCAGTGGCGCCACCGACAACAAGGGCGCCCTGATCGGTGTGACGATGCCGACCCGATCCTCCGAGCGGTGGATCAGCGACGGCGACAACGTCAAGAAGCAGCTCGAGGCGCTCGGTTACAAGGTCGACCTCCAGTACGCCGAGGACGACATCCCGACCCAGACGCAGCAGCTCGACAACCAGATCACCAAGGGCGCCAAGCTGCTGATCATCGCGTCGATCGACGGCACGGCGATCACCACGCAGCTGGAGAACGCGAAGGCCGCGAACATCCCGGTCATCGCGTACGACCGCCTGATCCGCAACAGCCCGAACGTGGACTACTACGCCACGTTCGACAACAACAAGGTCGGCGTGCAGCAGGCCACCTCGCTGCTGACCGGTCTCAAGGTCCTCAACGCGGACGGCTCCGAGGGCACCGCCAAGGGCCCGTTCAACGTCGAGCTCTTCGCCGGCTCGCCGGACGACAACAACGCGACGTTCTTCTTCAACGGCGCGATGAGCGTGCTCAAGCCGTACATCGACAAGGGCACCATCGTCGTCAAGAGCGGCCAGACCGACTTCAAGCAGGCCGCCACGCTGCGCTGGCAGCCGAAGGTCGCGCAGGACCGCATGGAGAACCTGCTGACCTCGACCTACCGCAGCGGCGCCAAGGTCTCCGGCGTGCTGTCGCCCTACGACGGTCTCTCGATCGGTATCCTCTCCGCGCTGAAGAGCAACGGCTACGGCACCGCCGCGCAGCCGTTCCCGATCGTCACCGGTCAGGACGCCGAGGCCGCCTCGGTGAAGTCGATCATCAAGGGTGAGCAGTACAGCACCATCTACAAGGACACCCGCGCGCTGGCCAAGACCACGGTCGAGATGGCCGACGCGGTCCTGCAGGGCAAGACGCCGACCACCAACAACACCACCGACTACAACAACGGTGTCAAGGTCGTCCCGTCGCAGCTGCTGGACTCGGTCATCGTCGACAAGTCGAACTACAAGGCTCAGCTGATCGACACCGGCTACTACACCGAGGCCGACCTGAAGTGACCGACTCCGACACCATCCTTCGGATGCAGGACATCACCAAGACGTTCCCCGGCGTCAAGGCCCTGCAGGACGTCACGCTGGACGTGCGCCGCGGAGAGATCCACGCGATCTGCGGGGAGAACGGCGCAGGCAAGTCCACGCTGATGAAGGTGTTGTCGGGCGTTTACCCGCACGGCTCGTACGACGGAGAGATTCTCTTCGACGGCGAGCCGTGCCGGTTCGCCGGCATCCGCGACAGCGAGCACAAGGGCATCGTCATCATCCACCAGGAGCTGGCGCTCGCCCCCAACCTCTCGATCGCGGAGAACATCTTCCTCGGCAACGAGCAGGCAACCCGCGGGTTGATCGACTGGAACAAGACGAACGCCGCCGCCGCGGAGCTCCTGCGCCGCGTCGGCCTCCGCGAGAACCCGACCACGCAGGTGGTCGATCTCGGCGTCGGCAAGCAGCAGCTGGTGGAGATCGCCAAGGCGATCTCCAAGCAGGTCAAGCTCCTGATCCTCGACGAGCCCACCGCGGCGCTCAACGACGAGGACTCGGATCACCTGCTGGCGCTGCTGCGCGGCCTGCGCGACGAGGGCATCACCTGCGTGATCATCTCGCACAAGCTCAACGAGGTCATGGCGATCTCGGACCGGGTCACGATCATCCGGGACGGGCGCACCATCAAGACCATGGACCTCGTCGCGGACGAGGTCACCGAGGACAAGATCATCTCGGGCATGGTCGGCCGCGACCTGGACAACCGGTTCCCGCCGCACGAGTCGCACGTCGGCGAGGAGGTGCTGCGCATCGAGGACTGGACGGTGCACAGCCCCACCCAGCACGGGCGGGTCGTCGTGCGCAACGCCAGCCTCAACGTGCGCCGCGGCGAGATCGTCGGCCTCGCGGGGCTGATGGGTGCCGGGCGTACGGAGCTGGCGATGAGCGTCTTCGGCCGCTCGTACGGCGTCGACATCTCCGGCAAGGTCTTCCGCGACGGCAAGGAAGTCCACCTCAAGTCGGTCCAGGACGCGATCAGGCACGGCATCGCGTACGCCACGGAGGACCGCAAGCGGTACGGCCTGAACCTCATCGAGGACATCAAGCGCAACGTCTCCGCGGCGGGCCTGAAGAAGCTCGCCAAGGGCGGCTGGGTCGACGACAACGAGGAATTCAAGGTCGCCAACGAGTACCGCTCGTCGATGAACATCAAGGCGCCCAGCGTCGGCAGCATCGTCGGGAAGCTCTCCGGCGGCAACCAGCAGAAGGTCGTGCTGTCGAAGTGGATCTTCACGGATCCCGAGGTGCTGATCCTCGACGAGCCGACCCGCGGTATCGACGTCGGCGCGAAGTACGAGATCTACACGATCATCAACCGGCTCGCCGACGAGGGTAAGGGCGTGCTGGTCATCTCCAGCGAGCTGCCCGAGCTGCTCGGCCTCTGCGACCGGATCTACACCCTGGCGGAAGGCCGGATCACCGGAGAGGTGAACCGCGCCGACGCCACCCAGGAGGGTCTGATGACCCTGATGACGACCCACGGAACGGAGGTCGCGCGGTGACCAGCGTGGCACCAACCAACGCGGACCTCGCGCTCGGCACGCCTTCGGCCTCCGAACCGGGTAACTCCCCGCGCAAGTTCAACATCAATCTGCGCGAGAGCGGCATCTACATCGCGTTCGCGCTGATCGTGGTGCTGTTCGCCATCCTCACCGGCGGCGACCTGCTCGCACCGCAGAACATCAGCAACATCATCATCCAGAACTCCTACATCCTGATCCTGGCGATCGGGATGATCCTGATCATCATCGCCGGCCACATCGACCTCTCGGTCGGTTCCGTGGTCGCGGCGACCGGCGCCTTCGCGGCCGTCATGATGGTCAACTGGGACATTCCCTGGCCGATCGCGCTGCTGGTGACACTGGTCTTCGGCGGTCTGATCGGTGCGTGGCAGGGCTACTGGATCGCGTACTTCGGGATCCCGGCCTTCATCGTCACGCTCGCCGGCATGCTGCTGTTCCGCGCGGTCACCCTGATGATCCTGGGCAACCGGGGCATCGGCCCGTTCCCGGACGAGGTCCGCACCCTGACCAACGGCTTCACCGGCGGCTACCTCGGCAACATCGGGCTCGGCAGCCTCGGCGGCGCCGACCTGTTCAGCATCATCGTGGGCCTGCTCGTGGTCGGTGCCATCTTCTGGAGCCAGTGGCGCACCCGCGCCGGCCGGCAGAAGTACCTGCAGGCCGTCGAGCCGTTCGGCATGTTCATCGCGAAGATCGTCGTGGCCGCGGTGGTCGTGATGGCCGTGATCATCCAGCTCGCCCGGTTCCGCAACCTGCCGTGGGTGCTGGTGCTGCTGGCCATCCTGGTCATCGGCTACTCGGTCGTCACCAACCGGGCGGTCTTCGGCCGCCAGATCTACGCGGTCGGTGGCAACCTGCAGGCCGCGACGCTCTCGGGCGTCAAGGTCAAGGGCGTCGTCTTCTGGCTGTTCGTCAACATGGGCGTGCTCGCGGCCGTCGCCGGTATCGTCTTCGCGGGCCGCCTCAACCAGGCGAACCCGACGGCGGGCAACTCGTTCGAGCTCGACGCCATCGCGGCGGCCTTCATCGGCGGCGCGGCGGTCCAGGGCGGTGTCGGCAAGGTCGTCGGCGCCATCACCGGTGGCCTGATCATGGGTGTCATCAACAACGGTATGAGCCTGATCGGTGCCCCCAGCGAGCAGGTCATGCTCGTCAAGGGCGCGGTCCTGCTCGCCGCGGTCGCGTTCGACGTCTGGTCGAAGCGCCGGGCGGGTGCCTCCCGCTGAGGCAGGAGACGCCGATCGAAGACTCCGCGCCGGTATCGGGAGATGAGACGGTGCCGGCGCGGACCTGACTCACGCCGCGGACCCGCTTGGTGAGGCGGAACCCGCGGCGGGAGGGTGATAGGGGATAAAGGGCGGTGGCTGCTTACGCGGCCGCCGCCCTTTCCTGTCGTTCACACGTATTGCCGAACGCTTCATGAAGAGTAGATTGAGCCAGATCGAACGAAGGCCGGTAACACGTCTGTACCCGGGCTGTAACGTGCCCGCACGTGGCCCACGACATCGCTGCGTCGCTGCGTCACTGGGTCGCTGCGACTCTGGGTCGCTGCGTCACTGGCGAGGCCGCCGATCGGTTACCTCATTGATCTTTCGAGGACGGCGGGCCGACGATGTGGAAGAGGCGGCAAGTGTGGCGGCCACCGCCCACTGCTGTGGCGAAGGCACCGCTCAGCGCGTTCGGCGTGCACGACGGCGGCGGTGACTACCAGCCCCGCGACTACGACGGCGACATCACCCGCGCGCTCCGCAGCCGCCGCCCCCTGACGCTGGTGCACGGCGGCCGGCTCGCCGGATCCAGCCGCGCCCTCGCCGAAGCCGCCCGCCGCCACCTGCCCGACCACGTGCTGCTCGTGCCGATCCCCGACCCCGGTGTCCCCCTGACCCAGTTCGTCGCGGCGGCGGCCCGGCGGCTGCGCCACGGCGACCGGGCGGTGCTCTGGCTCGACGCGCTCACCCCCGGCCTGCTCGAACAGATCGACGCCCGGCTGCTCAGCACGCTGCCCGAGGGCCTGCGCATCTGCGCCACCGCCGACACGGAAGTCGTCACCGGCTCCCACGTCCCCGCCCCCGTGACCAGCGCGCTCTCCCAGCACGCGGAGATCGTCGCGGCGTCCGGGCGTACCCGTAAAGGGATCGAGGAGCGTGACCGGGTCGCCGAAGCCCTCACCACGGCCACCATCGAGCAGCGCGCCGTGCTCCGGATCATCACCGACTGGGGCCGCATCGGCATGCCCGGCCGCCTCGACCGCGGCCTGCTCCGCCGCCTCCACGGCGCCACCCCCGACCTGTCCTGGGCCCGCTCCACCCGCCTCGTCGAGGAGTTGCCCGGCGGCCACCTGCGCCCCCACCCGCTGCTCGCCGTGGTCACCGAGGGCAGCATCTGCGACGCCGTCTGGCGGCACGCCTGCGACACATTGGACGGTGCCACACGGCTGCGCGTGGCGCTCAGCGCGTACGACAGGGGGGAAGTCTCGGACAGCCGTAAGTGGTGCGCCGAGCTCGCCGCCACCGGCGACCCCGCCCTGGCCCCCGTGATGCTCCTGCTGGGCAGCATGACCCTCGACGAGGGCGACACCAAGGCCGCCCGCGCCTGGTGGCGCCGCACGGTCGACACCGACCACCCGGAAAGCGCCCCACCCGCGATGAAGGCCCTCGGCGACCTCGACCGCGAGGACATGGAATGGGACCTGGCCCGCTACTGGTACCACCGCGCCCTCGGCACCGGCCACTCCGACGTCGCCATGTCGGTCATGCTCGGCCTCGCCAAACTCGAAGAGGAAGCCGGCGACCCCGAAGCCGCCCGCCACTGGCGCCAGCAGGTCCGCCGCTTGCGCTGATCCGTCCGTGCCGGGGAGCGACCGGCGGCCCGGCGCGGAGGCCGGGCCGCTCCTGATCAGTCGTCGTCTCGCTGGAGATCCTCGTCGTGCAGCTCCCGCAGGCGCCTCTCGACGTCGATCCGGGCCTCCAGGGCCGGCACGGCGGACCTCGAAGCGCGGTCCAGTAGCCGGTCCAGCTCGGCACCGGCCGAGTCGTCATGGTCCATCGCCGCCCTCCCTCCCGGTGTGCATCAGCTCGATGAGCTTCCGGCGAGCGTGCCGCAGATTCGACCGTACGGTGGCCACGTTCTGGCCGTTGATCGCGGCGATCTCGGCGGGCTCGAACCCGTCCATCGCGAGCGCGAGCACCTCCCGCTGCGCCGCCGGCAGGGCGCCGAGCAGCGCGATCACCCGTGTCACGTCCTGGTCGAACGCATCGTCCAGCCTGCCGTCACCCGCCGCCAGCCTTTCGGCCTCCCTGCGGCGTGTCGCTTTCGCCCTGGTCCGGGCAAGCTCCCGGCGCACAGCCATTCTCGTGTACGCGAACGGGTGCCCGACGTCCGCCCAATGCCGCAACGCGGTCCGCATCGCATCCTGGGCGACGTCCTCCGCCTCGGGCACGCAGCTCGCCCCGATCCGGATCGCGAACCAGGTCAACGGCCCGAAATCAGCCAGATAGTACGCATCGAACGTCTCCGGTTTCCTCGACGGCTGCTCACCCATGACGCACTCCAAACCTTCGGCGGTGGTCGGCTCCCCCGAGCGCCACCCACGTGTCGCAGGTTCATCGGCATCACCTCTCGTTCCGGAAGGCGCGAAATGTTTGAGCTGTCCCTCGAACGGCACCCGGTTGCCGCCGGGTGCCGTATGGGTTCGTCTTCTTTGCTCCGCCCTCGCACCTTCGTTTGCCAGGTTTGACTCAAAGGTGCGGCCGGCGGCCTCGGCGTGCAATGCGCCGGGAGGGTTTCTTCCACATCGGCACAACGACGGCGACCGTGGCGACAACCGCGGTGATGGCCGTGACCACAAGCGAGCCGGACATCACGTAAGCCCCCGGCACCGCCATCAGAGCGACCTGCACCACCTCGCGGTCCATCCCGAGCCCCTCCCGTAGCGAAAAGCACCTTCGCCGGATGAGTGCGCGAGTCAGGGCAGGCGTGCAGTTCCCACCGGTCTTTCACGGTCGCGACGGGGACGAGAGGATAAAGGCTGCGGGCGGCCTCGTGCAGGGCGCGCGACAACGGCACCCTGCCACGTGCCCAGCGTCGCCGCTTTCGCGTCGGTCAGCGGGCGATGGCCAGGCCGAAGGATGACGGGCTGATCTCGGGGAAGATGCCGGACAGAGTGCCGATGCCGCAGCGTTTCTGGAGGATCTCGCCGATCACCGAGCGGTAGTCGGTGGTCGCTGCCAGGTCGCCGTCGGCGAGGGCGGCAGGCGCCAGGGTCGGCCACTTCGTGTAGACCTTGCCGCCGCGGATGCCGCCGCCCATCAGCAGCATGGCGTTGCCGTGGCCGTGGTCGACTCCGCGGGACGCGTTCTCCGCTACGCGGCGGCCGAATTCGCTGACCGTGACGACCGTGACGTTCTTCATGCCGGTCGGGCCGAGGTCGGCGGCGAAGGCGGCCAGGGCGAGGGAGACGTCGTAGAGGGTGTCGTACATGCGCTGGCCCTTGACCGCGGTGCCCAGGCCCTCGTGCATGTCCCAGTCGCCGGAGTCGACGGCGGCGACGGTCAGGCCGGCGTTGGCCTTGATCAGGCGGGCGACGTCGCGCAGGGCGTCACCCAGAGCAGTCTTCGGGTACGCGGACCCGTTGGCCGGTGTGTACGCCGAGGCTCGCAGTGACGTCGTGGCGGTCAGGGCGGCGTCGGCGGCGAGGGCCGGGCCGGACAGCAGCGGGGGCGCGGAGGCGTACATGGCTCGCAATGCCGCCGCGACCGGGCGGTTCTCGCCCTCGCCGGAGAGGGTGAACGTGTCGATCGACTTCATGGAGACGTCCACGGCGGGGCCGGTCAGCAGGCGGTGGGGCATGGCGGTGCCGAGGGAGACCCCGGCGAGCGGGCCGGTCGCGCCGGTGATGCCGAGCATGCGGTCCAGCCAGCCGGTACGGACGGAGGTGCCCGCGGCGGCGCGTTCCATCTCCTCCATGGCGTCGAAGTGGGAGCGGCTGGGGCTGGGCTGGCCGACCGCGTGGACGGCGGCGAGCTGGCCGTTGGTCCACATCGGGAGCAGCGGGGCCAGGCCGGGGTGCAGGCCGAACATCGTGTCGCCGGCGATCGCCTGGCTCTTGGGCAGCGCGATTCCCGGGCGGGCCTTGTAGTACTCCGGGTCGCCGATCGGGGCGATCGCGGACAAGCCGTCGAAGCCGCCGCGCAGGGAAAGGACGACGAGCGTGTCGCCGGTGTATGTGCCGGAGGCGTACGCGAGGCGGGTGGAGAGACCCTCGCCCACCAGGCCGGTCAGGGCAGCCGTGCCGCCCGCGGCCAGCAGGCCGCGGCGGGAGAAGCCACTGCAGGAACTCACGATGGTCACCTCAGCTGGAAGGTCGGCGAGTCGAGGACCAGGGCGGCCAGGTACGGCACCTGCCCCTCGAGGTACTTGTCGGTGCTGGTCACAGGACTGGTCGGCAGCTTGCCCACGACGCTGAGCACGGCGGCGGTGTGCTCGGCCGGCAGCCTGGTGCCGGCGAGGCTGACGCTCATGGCGTCGACCATCCCGCCGTACGTGGCGGGCAGGACGGGCACCAGGTACTTCAGCAGGTCAGCGGGGCGGGTGAGCTGCTTGGGGTACCAGCCGGCGGCGAGGTTGAGGTGGTTGTTGCAGCGGATGAGGTACGCGGACGGCGACGCCCACGCCTGCGCCACGTCGGGGAAGCCGTTCGGCGGGCTCCAGCGGAACGGCGCGTTGCCCGCGTTGACGGCGTTGTTGTAGAGGGCGTTGAGACCCTCGATGCCGGCGGCGTCCGGCTTGAGGCCCAGCGCGCGGACGGTCGCGGTCAGGTCCTCGAACGGCGTGCGCAGCTTGCGGCCGGTCGACGCGGCGAACTCGGGGGACAGGAACAGTGCTCTGAGGACGGGAGTGATCGCTGTGCCGTTGTCCAGGTAGACCTTGGCGAGCTTGGTGACCAGGGACGGGGGTGCCTCGTCGGCGACGTACCGCAGGCAGAGCTTGGTGGCGAGGCGCTGCGCGGTGGCCGGGTGGGTCGCGAGGTGGTCGAGGAACGCGAGGGACGCCGCCTCGCCACCCTCGGCGGTGGCGTTGGCGTGGCTGAAGCCGAGGATCGTGACGGCGCCGGTGGCGTGCTTCGACGCGTCGTACGTGTAGAGCCCGTCCGCGGTCACCGTCAGACCGCTGAGCAGCCGCGCCGCAGCCTTCACGTCCGCCTCGGTGTAGATCAGGCCGACCGTGTGCAGCTCCATCAGCTCGCGGGCGTAGTTCTCGTTCGGCGCCGACCTGGTCGACGACTTGTTGTCCAGGTAGTTGAGCATCGCCGGGTGCCGCGCGGACGCCTTGAGCATGTCGGCGTAGCGGCCGAACGTGTGCTTGCGGGTCACCGAGCGGTCGTAGTCGGGCCGGTTGTCCCAGACCCCGCTGGACGGTGACGTGATGTGCAGGTGGTTGGCCCAGAACGCCGCCACCGACTCGAAGAGCTGACGGTTGCTCCAGATGGCCCGGGCCACGGCTGCCCGGCCCAGGTCACCGAAGGCGTCCCAGGAGTATTTCGGGAGCTTCGCGCGTACCGTGGGAATGTCGGCATTTGCCAATGGCAGACGCGTGAGCAGCGCGTCCAGGTCTCCATCCGCGATCGTGGCGGGGTTGAGCTGGCGGTCGAGCCAGCCCGCCGCGCCCAGGCGGGTGGCCTCGGCGAGCGCGGCGGGGGTGGGACCGAACGTCGCCCGGCGCAGCAGGTGCGCGATCGGGTCGGCGGCGGGCAGAATTACGGGCGCGGCGGCGCTGGCGGGGGCGGGCTCGAGCACGAGACCGGCGGCCACAGCGGTGGCACCCCCGAGAACGGCACGGCGAGTCGTCGTCTGCATGCCAGACCCTTCGGCCCGTACGCGGGGACGAGTCGCACCGGCAACCCAACGCTAACGCCCCGCAATCCACCCGCACCCGTCGCTTAGAAGGCCGTGCGGACGTACGCTCAGTCCTGTGGATCACATCGATGCGGTACGGACCCCCGCGTCCTGGGTCGTGGTGGGTCTGGACAACGGCGGCACCTGCAACAACGCGACCGTGCTGGACGCGACCGGGCAGTTCCTGGTCGACCAGCTCGTCGAGAACCCGAGCCTCGTGCAGGAGGGCCCGGAGTCGGCGGTCGAGTCCCTGGCCCGCGCGTTCACCGCCATCCTCGACCTGACCAGCACCCCGCTGAGCCTGGTCCGTGCGGTCGGCCTCGACACCCCCGGCCCGGCCAGCGCCGACGGCGTCATCTCGTCCAAGGGCTCGACCAACTTCTCCCAGGTGTCCTGGCACGGCTTCGACATCCGGGGCGCGCTGGAGAGCCGGCTCGGCCTGCCCGTCGTCTACGCGAACGACGCCAACGCCGCCGCCCTCTACGCCCACCACCGCCACTTCGGCACCACCGCGATGGAGAATTCCTCGGTCGCGGCGATCGTCGGCACCGGCCTCGGCGGCGGCGTCGTCGAGAGCGGCAAGGTCGTCAGCGGCGCCGCGGGCATGGCCGGCGAGCTCGGCCACGTCCAGATCCCGCTGCACGGCGTCCTCGAGGACGGCCAGCCGATCCCGCAGTGCAACTGCGGTTTCGAGGGCGACGTGGAGAGCATCGCGTCGCTCACCGGCATCGCGAAGAACCTGCTGCCGTACTGGCTCACCCGTTTCCCGGACCACCCGCTCGCCGCCGAGCCCCTCGGCCGGGCCGCGAAGCTGCTGCGCGGCTACGGCGAGAAGCAGGACCCCCTCGCCCTGGCGGTCTTCGGCCAGCAGGCCCGCGCCATCGGCAAACTCTTCACCATCGCCGCCAACTTCACCGACCCGGCCGCCTACTTCCTCGGCGGCGGCGTCGTGGAAGCCGCCCCCCACTTCCGCCAATGGTTCCTCGACACCGTCCGCGACCACACCCAGCTCCGCCGCGAGCAGCGCGCCGCAGCCACCTTCGCCCTGGTCCCCGACCTGGACATGGCCGGCGCCCGCGGCGCCGCGGTGGCAGCCCTCGACACCGTCCCCGTCTGACCTTCTATCTGCGCGGGACCCAGAATTCGACCTCGGTGCCCTCGCCGGGGCGGCTGTGGATGGTGGTGTCGCCGCCGAGGTCGGTGATGCGGCCGCGCATGGACTGGGCGACGCCCAGCCGGCCGTTCTCCGCGGCCTCGGTCAGCCGGTCCGGGGCGAAGCCGGCGCCGTTGTCGCGCACGGAGACCCGTACGCCGTTGCCCTCGTCCTCCAGCAGGATCCAGACGTGTGTGCCGGCCCCGGCGTGGCGGCGCACGTTGTCCAGGGCCGCATGCACGGCGGCGGTCAGCTCGGTGACGGTTACGGCGGGCAGCATGACCGGGCCGGCCGGGGCGGCGACCTCGATCGACGCGGAGGCCAGCACGGACAGGGCAGACCCCAGATCGGCATCGGCCGTACGCGGCTGAGCGGTCCTGCCCGTGAGCAGGTTCCGCAACGCGATCTCCTGCGCGCCGGCGAGCTCGGCCAGCTGGGCTCCGGAGCCCCCGAGCTCGGAGCCGTGCCGCTGCACCAGGGCGAGGACCTGCAGCACGCCGTCGTGGATCGGGCGGGCCAGCCGGTCGCGTTCGGCGTCGGCGGCTTCCCGGCGGATCTGCTCCGCGTGCCGGCGTTCGGCGCGACGGGCCGCGAACTGCTGGGCGAGCCCCAGGCCGCCGAGGGCCGAGCCGCCCACGAGCAGCAGCACCGCCGAGGTGTTGAGGTGCAGGACCGGGTTCAGGTACGACGAGGTGGGCAGGCCGTCGTGCAGGTAGGTCACGGAGACGGTCTGCGCGGCGGCTCCGGCGAGCACACCGGTCACCGGGCCGAGGATGGCCGGGAGGGCGCCGCGGGGTGCCAGCACGGTGGCGGTGGTGCCCACCGTGGCCGTTGCCGCGGCCGCGATCACGATCAGGAGCAGGGCCGCCGGGATCGCCTGCCGCTGGGTGGCGAGCTTCTCCGGATGGCCGGTCGTCGCGGCGTACGCGATGAGCATGGTCGTCGCCCCCACCACCGTGAGCCCGGCGGCCAGCGGGATGCGCCACCTGCTCGCGGCCGCGGCGGCGCCCGCCACGGCGCCGGCGAGGACGGTCAGCCAGCGCGTGGTGTCGGAATACGCCAGCGCCGTCAGGGCGAGGATCGCCGGTGCCAGCACGGCCACCTGCACCGTGGCCGCGGTGAGTGCCCCGCTCCGCGGCGGAACAGGCTCTGCGCGCGGGCCAGCACGCCGATGATCGCGAGGAGATAGTGGGGAGACCCGCTGAGCTGGAGCAGCGCGGCGACCCCGAGCAGGCAGGGCCAGAACCGCAGCAGGCACAGCGCGGCCGCGGTCGTGACGATCGCGCCCCAGCCCGCCGCACCGACCCCGCCGAAGAACGGTGGCAGCCCTCCGCCGTATGCCGGTGAAGCCTCCACCGTCAGCAGCAGCGCCCCGCCGATTCCGCCGAGGACCACCGGCTAGCCGCGGTCACGTCGCATTCGTCAGCACCCTGTTCGATCGGTAGACAGTGGACCTCGCCGGTCGCCGCGTCACGCCCGGATGCGGCAGCAGCACAGGCCGGCCGCCCGGACGATACTCGAAGTGCCACCATTCGTTCTCGTAGATCCGGTGCAGCCCGTAGCGCGCGCCGTACCGTTCCAGCCAGCGCGCCCCCTCGACGGGCCGGACGTCCACCGCCGTGCCCGCGACGTGCCGTGACTCGCCGGGAGGCAGTGCCCGCAACCGGGCCGCTTCGAGAGAACCCTCGCGCCGGATCGCGTCGGCGAAGATGCGGGCCTGCCGCTCAGCCGGCCGGTGCCCGGACGTGACCCCGATCAGCTCGCCGTGGCGCCACAACGCCCTGCTCCGAGCCGCCTCGAGCGCAGCCCTGGTCTCGGCAGTCAGCCCGGCCAGTCGCTCGGCCGGAAACCGGAACGCCATCGCCCACCGGCACCCCACGTGTGCAGCGCGCCGCCCGGCGACCACGAACGCCACCGGCAGAAACACCAGCGCCAACCCCAGAGTCATCATTTTGTACGCCGCATCGCGCGATCGCCCGGCGTCGGCCGCACTCATCACACCCATCCACCGCGCGGCCCGGACCACGACCAGGCGTCCACGGCCGGTCGCCACTCGTCGATGGCGGAACCGGCGCCGCGGGGATTCGATGAACGTCATGCGACGAACATTCCGAACGTAGCAGGCTCGCTCCTGAGTATCTGTACTCTGTGGACCTGAGCACCCCTGCGCGGCCCTGCTCCTGCGCGGCCCTACCCGTCCACAGGGCGGGTTCTCAACCGATCCAGCCGGTCGCGGCTGCAGTCGTCGGCGGGGGTGTGGACGACGAGCCGGATGCCGGGTCGGCCGATCAGGTCCATGCCGGTGGAGCGCAGGCGGAGCTCCCCGATCTCCGGGAAGTCGTAGTGCTTGTCGCACAGCGAGGGCGGGGCCACGTCCTCGGTGTCCCACAAGCGGGCGAACAGCGGGCTCGCGTCGTGCAGCCGGGCGACGAGATCGCGCCATTGCGGATCGTCGGGGTGCTGGCTGT
This sequence comes from Winogradskya humida, assembly GCF_016862215.1. Classification (GTDB taxonomy): domain Bacteria; phylum Actinomycetota; class Actinomycetes; order Mycobacteriales; family Micromonosporaceae; genus Actinoplanes; species Actinoplanes humidus. Next base: position 69,978 of record NZ_BOMN01000102.1, on the reverse strand, counting down.
AGCGGTAACGGAAACCGGCCACGACCTCGGGTGCCTGCTCGTCGCGGTTGAGGATGCGGCTGTGCTCCGGCGGTGCCGTGAAGAGGTACCAGAGGGTGTTCCGCTCGGCGGCCGATGCGCTGACCATGTGGTGGTGCACGGCGCCGTAGGACCGGTTCCAGGCCAGAACGTCCGTCCGGGCGTTGACCAGCACCGCCGGCAGCGGGTCGAGGGCCCGCAGGATGGCGTGGAGCTCATCCGGGATGCCGGGCGCGGGTTCGACGCCGGTCCGGAGCTGGGGCACCCCGGCCAGGCGGTAGAGGTGGTCGCGTTCGGCATCGCTGAGGCGCAGGGTCCGGGCCACTGCGGCGAGCACCTGGGCGCTGGCGTTGATCGGCCGGCCCTGTTCGAGCCAGGTGTACCAGGTGACGCCGACCCCGGCGAGCTGGGCCACCTCCTCGCGGCGCAGCCCCGGGGTACGCCGCCGGAGGCCGGGCGGCATGCCGACCTGGTCGGGGGTGACTCGTTCGCGTCGTGAGCGCAGGAACGAGCCGAGTTCACTGCGGCGTGCGGTGGCTGTCACGTCACCATCGTGCCCGAGCCGTAACCCGGTAGCCGGGTGTTGTCAGTACCGGTATGAGCAGGCTCTCAGCACCGGTATCAGAGGCGGCGCAGGCTCAGAAGCATGAACGGACAGAGCGGCACCTTCTCCGGCAAGATCGCGGTCGTGACCGGCGGCAGCGCGGGTATCGGCCTCGCCACCGCGCGGATGATCGCCGAGGGCGGCGGCACCGTCTACATCACCGGCCGGGACGCGGACCGGGTGGCGGCGGTGGCGGCGAGCATCCCCGGTGACGTCGTCGGTGTCCCGGCCGACTCGGCCTCCGCCGAGGATCTCGACCGGCTCTTCGCGCGGGTACGGGAGCGCAGCGGGCGGTTGGACGTGCTCGTCGCCAACGCGGCGGCGATCGTGCCCGCCCCGCTGGGCTCGATCACCACGGAGATCATCACCACCGTCTTCGGCGTCAACATCGCCGGGACGATCATGACGGTGCAGAAGGCGCTGCCGTTGTTCGCCGACGGGGGCGCGGTGGTGCTCGTCGGGTCGATGGCCGCCCATAAGGCGTCGCGCGGGCAGAGCGTCTACGCGGCGTCCAAGGCCGGGGTCCGGGCGCTGGCCCGTACGTGGGCTCTGGAGCTCAGTTCGCGGCGGATCCGGGTGAACGTGGTGAGTCCGGGCCCGACGGACACGCCCGCCATCACGCAGCTCGTCCCGGACGACGAGGCGCGAAAGGCGTTCTTCTCGAGGATGGGCGCCGGGACGCCGATGACCCGGGCCGGCACCGCGGAGGAGGCCGCCGCGGTGATCGCGTTCGTCGCCTCGGCTGCCGCTTCCCACGTCAACGGCGCCGACTACCACGTCGATGGCGGATATGGGCAGGTCTGACTTCACGCAGCTGAGCATGGGCCGGCCGATCAGGCTCGGTGGGAGCGGGTGCGCAGGGTGGCCCAGCATACGAGGGCTGCGGCGACGGCGGTGAGGGTGAAGCCCGCGATGGTGATCGCGTGCTCGAACTGGGTGCTCTGGTGCGAGGTCCAGTGCGAGGACGCGATCGTGCCGGTGAACAGCGCCGCCAGGATGGTGCCGGTGACGGCGATGCCGGCGGCGGTGGTGACCTCGGAGGCGGTGTCCACGAGGGCCGCGCCGATCGAGGTCCTGTTCTCCGGGAGACCGCGCAGGACGTTGACGCCGGCGACGACGCCGACCACGCGGATGCCGGCGGCGACCAGCGCGAGGGAGAGCGCGACCCAGACGTATCCGAGCCGGCCCAGCGTGCTGTAGACGGCGAGCCCGGCGACGACAGCCGTCGCGCTCATCCAGGCGGCGCGGTCGAGGCCGGCCCAGTCGACGAACCTGCTCACGAACGGCCCGGCGGCGACCAGGACGACGACCTGCGGCAGCATGCCGATCGCGGCGAGGGCGGGCGGCCATCCCCAGTCGAGCTGCAGCTGCAGCGTCACCATGTAGCTGAGGCCGGCGACCGCGAGCCCGGACGCGGCCTTGTAGGCCAGCCCGGCGGAGACGAGCGGGCGGGCGACGAGTTTCAGGTCGAGCATCGGGTGGCGCGCCGTCCGTTCGCGCAGGACGAAGAGCAGCGCCGCGACGACGGCGGCGGCGGTGACCGCCCACGACCCGGAGCTCTTGTTCACGAACAGCGTCGGGGCGATGAGCGCGAGCACGACGGCCGCCGTGCCCAGCAGCGCCCCGGGGACGTCGATCGGGTCGCGGTGCAGGTCGGCCGGGTCGTCGGCGGCGATGCCGGTGCGGATGCCGATGAACGCGAGCACCGCGACCGGCACGTTGACCAGCAGCAGCACCTGCCAGGGGGCGACGGCGAGAACGAAGCCGCCCGCCGTCGGGCCGACCGCGAGCCCGACCAGCCCCACGGTGGTGATCAGCGACATCGCTCGTACCCGAAGGCTGTCCTGCTGGAAGAGCCTGAATGCGAGGGCGATCGAGCCCGGGGTGGTCATCGCCGCTGCGACCCCCGTCACCGCGCGCACGGCGATGAGCTGCTCGGCCGTGGTGACGAACGCGGTTGCCAGGCTCGCGGCACCGAGCAGGGTCAGCCCGATGAGCATGATCCGGCGCCGCCCGAACCGGTCGGCCAGCGCGCCGAACGCGAGCATCAGCCCGCCGAAGACGACCGCGTAAGCGCCGGTCACCCATTGCAGGGAGACGGTCGAGGCGTGCAGCTCACGGCCGATCGTGGGCAGCGCGACGTTGAGGATCGAGTTGTCGAGCATCTCGAACAGGAACACCGCGGACAGCCCCGCCAGGGCCACCCACGCCTCCCGCAGAGTCTGTTGCCGGGGTTCGGTGAGGGTCATGCCGAGAACCATAACGCTAACCGTTAGCTTTTCACAACGGTTAGCGTTGCGAAACGGTTAGGATGCGGTCTGTGACCGAGGAACCAGGGCGCCGCGAGCGCAAGAAGGCCGCCACCCGCAGGCACATCGCCGACACGGCCCGGGAGATGTTCCTGGAGCGCGGCTTCGACGCGGTGGGGATCCGCGAGATCGCAGCCGCGGCGGACGTCGCCGTCACCACGCTGTTCTCGCACTTCCCGTCCAAGGAGGCCCTCGCTTTCGACGAGGGGCAGAAACGCGAGGACCGGCTCGTCCAGGCGGTGACCGGGCGTGCGCCGGAGCAGTCGATCCCCGACGCGCTGCGCGAGCACTTCCGGGCAGTCGTCGAGGACTTCGCCAGGCCCGCCGCGGTGATCTTCTGGCGGCTCGTCGACGACTCCCCGGCGCTGCGGGAGTACGCCTCGACGATGTGGCAGCGCCACGAGGACGCCCTGACCGCTGTGATCGCCGCCGAACTGGGCCTGCCGAAGTCGTCGACCACCTGCAGGGCGTTCTCCCACTACGTGCTCGGCGTCTATCCCCTGGCCCGCGAGTCACCCGACCCGATGGCGGCGGTCGACGAGATGTTCGACCTGATCACGCCCGGCTGGATCGAGATCGATGTCTCCGGATTCCACGGGGCAGCCCGGAGCGCGCCGCAGCCGTACCATGGCGCTGAATCGAGCTGATCGGGGGAGCGTCGATGGAGCGGTCCGAGGTGGATCCGGCGGGCGTCAAGAAGATCGCCGCCGGCGTGAGCGAGGCAGCCGAGACCGTCCGCGCGGCCACCAGGGCGGCGTACGGCTCGCTGGCGCCCGCAGGTCAGGACGGCTGGAGTGCCGCAGTGGCCGCGCACGGCGCGCAGACCTCGTGGGACGGCTACCTCGCCGGCCTCGCCGGGCAGGTCAGCACGTTCGGTGACAACCTCGCCGACTCCGCCACCGAATACGCAGCCACCGACGCGACGGCCGCCGATGGGATCACCCAGAGCGGCAAGGGGCCACGGTGAGCGGGGTGACCCTGCAGCTGCTGCTGGCAGCCGACGCGGGTCCCTGGCAGAAGGCGGCCACCACATGGCGTGACCTGGCCATGAGGATCGACGACGCGGCCGAGCAGCTGATCCGCGGCACCCGGGGCCTCGAGGACGCGTGGCCGGACGGCCCCGGCTCGGCGGCGGCGCTCGCCGAGAGCTCCCGTCTGCAGGCCGAGGTGAGCAACACCTACAACCCCGCATACCGGATCTACCAGACACTCGATCTGCACGCGCACGGCCTGTCGGACCTGCGCGGGCAGGCCGAGTCGATCGTGGCGTCGGCCCGCCGGAAGGGCATGACGGTCGACACAGCCACGGGTACGGTCACCGCGCCGGCCGCCGCCCCGGACGGCGAACGCCAGGTCGTCGCGGTGATCGGCGAGCTGGAGGCCGTGCTGTCGCGGGCGGCGGCCCTGGACGACTCGACCGCCAACGCGATCACTGTCAACCTGCCCGACGCTGCGACCGGCTTCGGCCAGTTCACGATGCCACCGGTCACCCGGGACACCCTCGCGGAGCAGGGCGGGCGCACACCGGCGGAGATCCAGGGCTGGTGGAACGCCCTGACCCCGGCCCAGCAGGAGCAGGCCATCCACGACTTCCCCGACCTGGTCGGGGCGATGGACGGCGTCCCGGCCACCGACCGCGACACCGCCAACCGGATCATGCTGGACAAGGACAGGGCCGGCCTGACCCAGCGCGCGGCAGACCTGCAGGCCGCGATCGACAAGGAGGGCCCCCGCAGCCACCGCGCCGTCGAGATGCGCGACGAGCTGAAACAGATCCGCAAGGAGCTCGACGGGCTGGACGCCGTGACGACCAAGCTCGCTGACCTGGGCCCGAAGGGGCTGCTGCTCGGCCTCGACCCGGCCGGTGACGGCCGCGCGATCATCGCCGTCGGCAACCCGGACACCGCCCGGCACACCGCGGTCTGGGTCCCGGGCCTCAACACCGAGCTGGCCGACACCCGCGGCAACGTCAACCGGGTGGTGAACCTGCAGCAGGCGGCCGACTCGCGCACCGCGCCGGCCGACGACGTGGCGGGCATCATGTGGCTCGGCTACGACGCGCCGGAGCTGAGCAACGTGGGCGGTTCGGGTCGCTCCGAGCAGGGCGGCCCGCTGCTCGACCGGTTCGTCGACGGTCTCCGCGCCACTCACGACCCCGGCGCCTCGCACGTCACCGTCGAGGGACACAGTTACGGCTCGACCGTGGTGGCCGAGGCGGCCCTGCGGGGAGACGGCCTGGCCGCCGACGACATCATCACCGCCGGCAGCCCCGGCATGCACACCGACCGGGCCGCCGACCTGCAGATCGACCCGAAACACGTGTGGGGTGGCCAGGCCGACGGCGACCCGGTGGCCGGCGCGCTCGGCAGCGTCTGGGGTGTGCACGGCAACGAGCCCACCGACGAGGACTTCGGCGCCAACCGTTACGTCACCGACACCGAGGGCCACAGCGACTACTGGAAACCCGGCAGCCAGAGCCTGCTCAACCAGGCCAAGGTAGTGGTCGGTCAGTACGATCAGGTCTCGCTGATGTGGGGGGAGCCACCACCATCATGACCCGTGTGTCCCGCCTCGCCGTGATCGTGCCGCTGCTGCTGGCACTCGCCGCCTGTACCGACAAGGGAGAAGACGTGCAGACCAAGCCGCAGGCCGACGCCAAGGCCCAGGTGGAGCAGCTCGCCACCGCGGCACGCACCGCCGCCGGCATCGCGTCGTTCAGCCAGTCCAACGCCAACATCAGCGGCTGCGACGGCCGCGCCGGCGAGATCTCCGACCCCGACGAGGTCTACTACGTCCAGGGCATCTACCAGCTCCTGGTCCCCGCCGAGGACCAGGCCGCCACGATCGCGAAGGTCCGTGACGCCTGGAAACAGGCCGGCCACACGATCAAGACCGAGCGCACGTTCGACAGCGGCGGCGGCGAGATCATCGCCGTCACCACCGACGAGTACGACCTGAGCCTCGGCACCGGCGAACCCCCGGCGATGTCTCTGCTGGTCAGCTCCCCCTGCTACCGCAACGCCGTTTAGCGGGAGCCGCAGAGCTGCTGGTTGGCGCTGCACGGCGGATAGCCGGCGTTCTGCAGCGCCGGCTCCTGCGTCCTACCGGTGAGGTAGTCCACGAAGTCCACCGCCAGCGGGTCGCCGCCCGCCCGGAAGTAGGCGTGCTCCACCGTCCAGAACGGATAGCCGCCGCCGATGTCCACCAGGCCGGAGCCGCGCCCGTCGAGGGCCACGGTGAGCAGGGTCCCACCCGCCCGGGCGGCGTCCGGGGCGTCGGCATACCCGATCGCGCCGTCCAGCCGGCTCGCCCGGTCGAGCACGGCCCCGGTCGAGCTCTCCTCACACAGAAACGTCTGATCGCTGCCCGCGTAGTCCTGGTCGACGCAGTTCGTGGACGTGCGCGGCCCCTGCGACGACGGCTTCGTGCCATCCCCGAGCACGTACCGCTCGAACGCGTTGCGGCTGCCGGACTGCCCCCGCGCGACAATCTTGACCGGCAGCGCCGCGAACCGCGGATCGATGTCCCGCCACGTCCGCTGCCGCCCACCGAAAATCGCCCGCACCTGCGTCGTGGTCAGCCGTACCGGTCCGGTCGCCCCCGGGAACACCTTCCGGTTCACCACGATGGTGTACGCGACAATCGCGATCGCCCGTTCCGCCATGCCCGCGGTCACCGACGGATCAGCCAGCCCGTCAGCCATCGCGACCCGGTGCTCCTTGCTCTTCGCGGCGATCCCGTCCCGCAGGTCGAGCAGCCCCTGCTGGCTGTTGCTCGGCGCCACCCGTACGGTGGCACTGCGGCAGTAGGTCGAATACGACCCATCGGCCTGCGCGGCAGCAGTGGCGAACGCACTGGACCCGGCAACCACCAGCTCCCCGCCCCGGATCAGCCCGGTGACCTTGACGTCCTCGGCCCGCCCGCCACCACCGGACAGCAGAATGAGCAGCTTGAACCGCTCCCCGGCATTGAGATGCCTGCTCGGCAGGATCACCGCGTCCCGGTCGATCCGGATCCCCTCGGAGATCAGCTCCCCGAGCTCCGCCGGATGCGCATCGGTGACATCGACGGTCCGCACAGCCCCGTCCGGAAACTGGATCCGGGTCTCGGCCCGATAGTCCGCCTCGGTGATGTCCGAGTCACTGTCGTTGGTGATCCGCACCACCGCCAGCGACGGATTGTCGATGAGCTTGTCGTTACGATCGTTGAGCCGCACCACATCCCCGGCATCCGGCGGGTCGAGCCCCAGCCGCGAGTTCAGCAGCACGTTGTAGAGCAACTTCTTCCGCTGCCGGCTCTTCTCCCTGTTCCGGATGTAGACATTCGCCACGACGGGCACGACCACCCCCAGCACCAGGAACACCAGCCCGGAACTGGAGAGCAGGGACCGGCCCAGCTCGGTGAACAGATCCCCGAAGACAGCAGCCACAACCGCCATTGTGGACGCCCTGTCTGGCCGTCAGGTTAACGCTCGACTAGTTCCAGGCGAGGATGGTGAGGTCCTTGCTGCGGGGGAGGGCGTCGAAGAGCAGCGTCGGTTTGCCGCCGGTGACGGGGACGGAGTAGAAGCCGTCCGCTCGTTGGGCGAGGAGGGTTTTGCCGTCGGGGGAGACGTGGACGGCGGTGAAGGGTTTGCCCTTGGCCTTGCCGATCACGCGTAACGTCGCCACGTTCTTGGCCGGGTCGGCGGTGAGGGCGGCGAGGACGGCGGTGCTGCCCTGGCCGTGGCAGGCGAGGGTGAAGGGGGCCAGTTCGGGGCCGGTGCAGGTGTAGAGGGGGTCGTCGTCCTCGAGGATGTCGGCCTGGACGAGTTCGCGGGCGCTGCGGCGGATGACGACGTCCTGGGCCTTGGGGAGGGCGGGGATCGGGACGTAGGCCGTTTCGACGGGGTCGGCGTGGGAGTCCCAGGAGAACGGGATGCCCGCGAAGTCGCGGATGGTGTTCGCCGGGTCCGCGGGGTCTAGGGAGATCGTCTTGTGGGTGATGCCGTCGCCTCCGTCGACCTCGATGGCGAGCAGGTTCGTCCCGGGGATGAACGCCGCCGTCTGCAGGGTCAGGTCCTTCACCTGTAACGCCTCGGGGGTCAGGCGGGCCTTGCGGGCGTAGGCGTCGCCGCTCAGCGCGTACACAATCAGGGTGTTGGATTTGATCTCCGCGGCCCAGGCGAAGGTCGGGCTGAACGTCTTGTCCTCGCCTGCCGGAATCGGGAAGCTGCGCAGCAGCGTGCCGTCCGTGGCGCCGTAGACCCGCAGCTCGGCCTCGTCGCCGTCGTCCAGATAGGCGTCCAGGCCGGACGGCAGGGTGGAGGCGGGTGGCGCGGAGGATGCGGTGGCGGGCGGGGTCTGCCACTGGACGGGTTCGGGCTCGCTGCAGGCCGCCAGCGAGAGGAGCAGCGCTACGGCGACGGGCAGCTTCTTCACCTGCGGGAGCCTAGTATGGGCGGCTGTGCGGGGATCATGGGCTGCGGCCGTCGTGGGCTTGGTGTTGATCAGCGGGTGTGACTTCGGCGGGGGCGTGGAGTACGTCGCGCCGACGCCGGAAGCGGTGCGGGCCACGGTGCTGGCGCAGGTCGGGGCCGGTGCGGGGATGCCGTCCGGGATCGTCTATCTGGACCGGGACCTGGAGGTGGACTCCCTGGTGGTCCATGCCGTCGAGTCGGGCAGGGAGCTGCGCGCGGCCACTATCCCGAACGACACCGACGTGGTCCGGCGGGATGCCTTCGACCGGACCATGAGCAGATATGTGTACGCGGAAGACTGCGTCCTCCACGTCGCCACCCTCACCACGAAGGCGTACGTGCCGACCGCGGAATGGCGCCCCGCCCAGCTCGGGGGAGCCGGCCACTGCCTGTCCGAGCCGCGGTTCCAGCCGGACGGCCGGGTGATGCTGGCGGTCGGCGACAAGCGGAGCGTCCGCATCTCGGTGGATCCCGCGCACCCGGAGACGGCGGCGAAGGACGAGGGCGATGTCCCGCTGACGCTCGAGCAGCGCTACACCGCGCCGGGCACCGACGGCGTCACCGTCTCGACCAACGGGTACGAGATCGAGCACGTGTCGACGGACGAGGAGGGCGACTGCGGGCCCGGGATCGGCGGGACGGCGTACCTGTGTCATGGCGTTGTGGTGACCTTGTCGACCGGCACGAAGACGGCCACGACGGTGAAGCTGGTGGACGTGCCGGACACCGACGGGGTGGCGGTCTTCGTCGACCGGGAGCAGAAACGCCTCGCGGTCGGCGATGCGAGCGAGTGGTTCACCGCGACCGTCGCCGACCCGTCGAAGCGCACGAAGCGACCGTGGAAGAACGTACCGAAGCTAGGCGACCCGATGTTCTGGAACTGAGGGCTCGTTGATCTCGGCCCAGACGGCGTCGAGGGACAGGCCGAGGACGTCGGCGATCGCGGCGATGGTCGGGAAGGCGGGGGTTGCCACGCGGCCCGTCTCGATCTTCCGGAGGGTCTCGGGGGAGACGCGCGCGTGGAGCGCGGTTTCGAGCATCGAGCGCTCGCCCCGGGCGAGACGCAGCAGGGAACCGAGGCGCTGTCCGCGCTCGACCTCTTCGGGTGTGAGCGGCAACCTGACCATGACCCGATAATAGTACCGGGATAATATGGCCGGGATAGTTATTGGTTCACCGGAGGAGCGGCGCCGCATGATCGAGATCCTGAAGCCCACCGAGCTGCCCCTGGCGAGGGAGACCGGCGCCCTGGTGGCCGGCATCCTGCAGACCCTGAAGGCCCGCAGCACGGTCGGCACGAACCTGCTGGACATCGACCGGCAGGCCCAGGCCATGATCGCCGAGGCCGGGGCGCTGTCCTGCTACGTCGACTACGCGCCGTCCTTCGGCCGCGGGCCGTTCGGCCACTACATCTGCACGTCGGTCAACGACGCCGTCCTGCACGGGCTGCCGTTCGACTACGAGCTCGCCGACGGTGACCTGCTCTCCCTCGACCTCGCCGTCTCCCTCGGCGGGATCGTCGCCGACTCCGCCATCAGCTTCGTCGTGGGCGAATCGCCGCAGCCGGAGAGCCTCGCGCTGATCGACGCCACCGAGCGCGCGCTGAAAGCCGCGATCGCGGCCGCCGGCCCCGGCGTGCACATCGGCGACCTCTCCCACGCCATCGGCAAGGTCCTCAACGCCGCGGGCTACGAGGTCAACACCGAGTTCGGCGGTCACGGCGTCGGCTCGACGATGCACCAGGACCCGCACGTCTCGAACATCGGCCGCCCCGGCCGCGGCTACCGGCTGCGCCCCGGCCTGCTGCTCGCCCTGGAGCCCTGGGTCATGGCCGACACCGCCAAGCTCGTCACCGACGCCGACGGCTGGACGCTGCGCAGCGCCACCGGCTGCCGCACCTCCCACAGCGAGCACACCATCGCCATCACCGACGACGGCGCCGAGATCATGACCCTGCCCAAGGCTTAGTCCAGCTTGGCGAGGACCAGGTCGTGGATCGCGTCGAGGAGCTGGTCGTCGCGATCGGAGTGGGCGGTGACCGTGACCGCCGCGCGGCGTGCGGGGCTCAGGACGGCGTACTGGCCGTAGTGACCGTCCATGCGGGAGGTGCCGTCGCGGTCGAGCCAGAGGCCCAGCCCGTACCCGTAGGAGAATTGGCCTTTGCTGGTCACAGCCGGGACTGACTCGGTGGTCATCCTCTTGACGTAGGACGCGGGCACGAGCTGCCGGTCCTCCCATCGGCCCTCCTGCAGCAACAGCTGCGCGAAACGGGCCAGCTCCCCGGTGCGCAGGAACAGGTCGCTCTCCGCGAACGGGAACCCCAGCGGGCAGGTGTGCCAGGCCGGGTTGTGCAGATCGAGAGGACCGAAGATCCGGGGCATGAGGTACGCCCGCAGATCGGCCCCCGTCACCCGAGCGATCACCCGCCCGACGGCATAGGGCCCGGACCCGGTGTACGCGAACCCGCCCGCCCCCACCGGCGCCGCCACGATCTCGTGCAGCAGATCCGGGGCATCGATCCGCATGTGCGCGAACCACTTGTGGCTGCTCCCGCTCGTCATCGTCAGCAGTTGCCGTAGCGTGACCGTCTCGAACCCGGGCGCGGCCATCGCCCGCAGCTCGGGAAAATGGTCGAGGAACCGGTCGTCGAGACCGAGCCGCCCCTCGGCCTCGGCGAGCCCCGCCGCGACCGAGGTGAACGTCTTCGACACCGAGTACAGATTCACCCGGTCATCGGAGCGGAACCGGTGCGTCACCGGCTCCTGCCCCTCCCGGTGCACCCAGATGCCGTAGGTGCCCAGCTCGCGCTCGCGGTCGGCCCGGATGAAGTCGTCGAGCAGCGTCATGACTTGATGGCTGTTTCCACGTCGTCGTGCAGGGACAGGTAGCCGGTGAGGCCGAGGGTTTCCAGCAGGCGGCTGAGGAAACCGGAGGCGGCGGCCAGCCGGACCCAGCCGCCTTTCTCCATGGCGCGGCCGTGGGCGGTGACCAGGACGCCGACGCCCATGGAGTCGCAGAAGTCGAGGCCGGAGAGGTCGACCACGATATGCGGGGCCGGGCGTTCGACGAGGCGGCTCAGGTTGGCCTTGAGGGCCGGGGCGGTGTCGATGTCGAGGGAGCCGCGCAGGGTCAGGACGGCGGTGTTCGGGGGGTGGTGCGCGACCGAGACCTGCATGAAGATGTCGCTTTCTGCGGGGGCGTGCGGGGGACGGGGGCAGGGGTCAGCCGAGAGTGATGGTGCGGTATCGCGGTGGTGACTACACCCTAAGCGAGGGGTACACGCGTGGGCGAATTCGGCCGCGTACCGTTGACATCGTGAGCATCGGCAAGGGCGATGTGGCGCCCGAATTTGAACTGCCCGACCAGGACGGCAAGCCGACGCGGCTCAGTGAGCTGCTGACCGCGGGACCCGTCGTCATGTTCTTCTATCCGGCCGCGCTCAGCAGCGGCTGCACGGCGGAGGCCTGTAATTTCCGGGACCTCGCCGGCGAGTTCCGCGAGGCCGGCGTCCAGCGCGTCGGTGTCAGCCGGGACACCGTCGAGAAGCAGAAGAAGTTCGCCGAGGTGAACAGCTTCGACTATCCGTTGCTGTCCGACCCGGAGAGCAAGGTCGCCGCGGCGTACGGCGTGAAGCGCAAGCTTCCCCTCGGCCCGCTCAGCACGAAGCGGCTGACGTTCGTGATCGGCACCGACGGTGTGGTCATCGACGTGATCCACAGTGAGCTGGACATGAACCAGCACGCCGACCGCGCCCTGGAAGCGGTCACCAAGGCACGGCCGGCGTCCTAGAAAAACCTAGTTACGCCACTTGCGGCCGCTGCGGCCGATGAGGCGGTCGGCGTCCGTGGGGCCCCAGGAGGCCGCCTCGTACGTCGGGATCGGGCTCTGGTCCTTGGCCCAGTGCTCGATGATCGGGTCGACGATGCGCCAGCACTGCTCGACCTCGTCGGTGCGGATGAACAGCGTGGGGTCGCCGAGCAGGGCGTCGAGCAGCAACCGCTCGTAGGCCTCCGGCGACTCCTCGCGGAACGTCTGCTCGTACGAGAAGTCCATGCTGGCCGTGCGGACCCGGAACGAGTGGCCGGGGACCTTGGCACCGAAGCGCAGCGAGATGCCCTCGTTGGGCTGGATGCGCAGGATCAGCGCGTCCGCGTCGAGCTCGGTGAGCTGGGCGGTCGGGATCGGCAGGTGCGGCGGCCGCTGGAACTGCAGGGCGACCTCGGTGACGCGGGCCGGCAGGCGCTTGCCCGTGCGCACGTAGAACGGCACGCCCGCCCAGCGCCAGTTGTCGACGTTGAGCCGCATGGCCGCATACGTCTCCGTCCGCGACAGCGGGTCGACGCCGACCTCCTCGCGGTAGCCGGCCATCAGGTCCTCGCGGGTGCCGCCGCGGGTGTACTGGCCGCGCACCGCCAGGTCGGCGATGTCGCGGTCGGTGGGCAGCCGGATCGCCTGGAGCAGCTTCACCTTCTCGTTGCGCAGCCCTTCGGCGTCGAACGAGGCGGGCGGCTCCATCAGGGCCAGCGCGAGGACCTGCAGCACGTGGTTCTGCACGATGTCGCGCATCGCGCCCGCGTGCTCGTAGAAGCCGCCGCGGGTGCCGACGCCGAGCGTCTCGGCGACGGTGATCTGCACGTGGTCGACCCAGGAGCGGTTCCAGATGGGCTGGAAGATCGCGTTGGCGAAGCGCAGCGCGAGCACGTTCTGGACGGTGTCCTTGCCCAGGTAGTGGTCGATCCGGAAGACCTGGGGCTCCTCGAACGCGGCGTGCACGATGCCGTCGAGCTCGCGGGCGGTGCGCAGGTCGTTGCCGTACGGCTTCTCGATCACCAGGCGGGCGAAGGAGCCGTCGGCCGCGTGATTGAGCCCGGCACCGGCGAGGCCGTTGATCACCGGCTCGAACGCCTCGGCGGGCGTGGAGAGGTAGAAGATCCGGTTGCCTGCGGTGCCACGGGTGGCGTCGAGCTCGTCGAGGGTCTCGGCGAGGCGTTTGTAGGTCGCGGGGTCGTCGTAGCCGCCCGATACGTACCTGATGCCGCCCTGGAGCTGCGGTTTGTCCGCGAGGCTCCGGTTGCCGAGGGAGCTCTCGGCGAAGGTCTGGTCCTCCATCGGCGTGCGGGCCACCCCGACGAGGGCGAACTCTGATGGGAGGCGGTTGTGCCGGGCCAGGCTCTCCACGGCCGGCAACAACTTGCGGCGGGTCAGGTCGCCGGACGCACCGAAGATCACCAGTGTGGCGGGCGGGGCGTTGCGGTCCTGCGCGAGCTGCGGAACGTTGTCCATCGTCTGCTTTTCCTCCACCGCGTACGTGAACTTTGAAGGTTGTTCGCGACCTACCGTGAGGCACGCTTCGCGCAAGCGGCGCGCCCTGAGCTCCACCGTCGCGAACAACCTTCACTACGGCTGACTTTACGCAGTGGGGACGTTGATCGGATCAAACCGGTACGCCGATGCGACATGGTCCATAGCCGCAAAAGTGGCAAACTGTCAGGTAAGCCGCCAACCGGCAGAGGGAGATCTCGTGAAGTATCGGCTCGTGACCCGCAGCGACTTCGACGGGCTCGTCTGCGCCGTCCTGCTGCGTGTCCTCGACATGATCGACGACATCACCTTCGTGCATCCGAAGGACGTGCAGGACGGTGTCACCGAGATTACTGAGCGTGACATTCTGACCAACCTGCCGTACGCCCCTGGCGCTCATATGATCTTCGACCACCACCACTCGGAGACGCTGCGTAACACGGGTGACCGGGAGAACCACATCATCGACCCCGACGCGCCCTCGGCGGCCCGGGTCATCTACGACTACTACGGCGGGGCCGAGCGCTTCCCCGAGGTGCCGGTGGACCTGATGGAGGCGGTCGACCAGGCGGACTCCGCGGCGTACGAGCTGCACGACATCCTCGACCCCCAGGGCTGGACGCTGCTCAACTTCCTGATGGACAGCCGCACCGGGCTGGGCCGTTTCCGGGAATTCCGGATCTCCAACTACCAGCTGATGATGCTGCTGATCGACGCGTGCATCCAGATGACGTCGGTCGACGAGATCCTCGAGCTGCGCGACGTCTCCGAGCGTGCCGACCTCTACCGGGACTGCTCGGCGATGTTCGTGGAGCAGTTGCGCCGGGTGAGCCGGGTGGAGGGCGACGTGGTGATCGTCGACCTGCGCGACGAGGACCCGATCATGGCCGGGAACAGGTTCATGGTCTACGCGCTGTACCCCGAGGCCCGCGTCTCGATCCACGTGATCTGGGGCCGGGCGAAGCTCAACACGGTCTTCGCGTGCGGCAAATCGATCCTCGACCGTACGTCGCCGGTCGACATCGGCTCGGTGATGCTGCACTACGGCGGTGGCGGGCACCTTGCCGCCGGCACCTGCCAGGTGCCGCACGCGGACTCCGAGCGGGTCGAGCGCGAGATCATCGACGCTCTGCAGTCGCCCAGGACCGTCACGGTCTAGCGAAAAGTATTGCGGGCGGGGCGGAGAGCCGAACCTCTCCACCCCGCCCGACGCAGGTCGTGGGTCTTGCCCTGGACCCCACCCGCATGTCGTGCCCCGCGCCCCACGCGCTTCGTCACGACATGTCCGCGCCCACCTCTGCGCGGACGTCTTCTTACTTCTCCTCGGGCTCCTGGTAGCGCCACGACGACGCTGTCACGAGCTCCTTCTTCTCCGGTTCCGCGCTGCCGGCCTCGGCACTGGCGGCCGGGCGCTGCCTGCGGGACCGCATGATCGAAATCGCGGCGGCCGCGGCGGCCAGCAGGGCGACGACCCACCCCGCGACGGTCCAGAAACCGGGTCCGTCACTGCCGGCACTTTCGGCCAGAGCCTGCTGAACGTACGCGTCCAGCGCGGTGTTGTCCGTATCGGCCGTCCCGCCGCCCGTGTGGCTCGCGTGCCCGCCGTACTCCTGGCCCGCGACCGCCGGGGTCAGCGAGATCGACACCGGCGACAGCGGCACACCCTTGGCGGGGTCGGCATACGTGGCCTCGACCTTGAACGCCATCGACGACGTGCCCGGCATCGGGCCCATCGCCGTGGTCAGGTCGGTGGACGCGCCGGGGGCGAGCTCCTTGCCGGCGGCCGCGACCCAGGTGATCGAGGCGGTCATCTGGGTGATCTTGCTGCCGTCCGTGGACGTCACGGGGGTGTCGAGCTGCTTCGTCTCGATGACCGGCGCCCAGTTCTCGACCGACAGCGGATAGATCTCCGCCACCGGGAGATCGGCGGGCAGCACGAGCTTGACCTTGGTGATCGGGGTCTGCGCGGTGTTGGTGACCTTGAACGCGATGTCCTGGCCGCTGCCCTGCGGTGCGCTGGGCGGGTTGACCGTCACGCCGGCGGCGGCCGGGGCCGCGAAACCGAGCACGCCGGTGGCGACGGTGGCAGCCAGGATGCCCGCCCGGCGGTGCTTCTCGAGTCGACTCACGTGGGGTAGTTCGTCTCACACCGCCGAATGGTTCAACGCCTCGGAAAATTTCTTTGCGGGCCGTGCCGGAGAATGAACGCATGCGTGAAGTAGCAATCGGCAGCGACATGATCAGACTCGGACAGTTCCTGAAACTGGCCGACCTCATCGAGACGGGCGGCGAGGCCAAGCTGGTGATCGCCGACGGCGACGTGAAGGTCAACGGTGAGATCGACACCCGCCGGGGGCGGCAGTTGCACCCCGGCGACGTCGTGGCGGTGAACGGTAACAGCGCCAAGGTGGTCCTTTAACGGAAAGTGATGCGCGGTTGACACGGTGTCGATCTCGGCATCTACTGAGGCGGATATCGATGTCTGCCTCGATGGGGAGGCCCTATGAGCCGCGCATTTCTCGCCGCCGCAGCCGCCTGTCTCCTGGGAGTTTCCGGCTGTGCGGGCTGGGGCGGTGACAGCGCCGGCGGCGGCGGGGCGAACAGCATCGACGTGCTGATGGTCAACAACCCGCAGATGATCGATCTGCAACGGCTGACCGCGCAGAACTTCACGAAGCAGACCGGCATCTCGGTCAACTTCACGGTGCTGCCCGAGAACGACGTCCGCGACAAGATCAGTCAGGAGTTCTCCAGCCAGGCCGGCCAGTACGACGTCGCCTCGCTGAGCAACTTCGAGATCCCGATCTACGCGAAGTCGAAGTGGATCGCGCCGCTCGACGACTACGTCAAGGCCGACTCCACGTTCGACCAGAGCGACATCCTGCCCCCGATGACCAAGTCGCTCACCGCCGACGACGGCAAGCTCTACGGCGAGCCCTTCTACGGCGAGTCCTCGTTCCTGATGTACCGCAAGGACGTGCTCGACGCGCAGGGCCTCACGATGCCGCCGAAGCCGACGTGGCAGCAGGTCGCCGACATCGCGGCGCAGGTCGACGGCAAACAGGCGGGGATGGCCGGGATCTGCCTGCGCGGCCAGCCCGGCTGGGGCCAGATCTTCGCCCCGCTCACCACGGTGGTGAACACGTTCGGCGGCACCTGGTTCGACAAGGACTGGAACGCGCAGGTCGACTCGCCCGAGTTCGAGGAAGCGACCACGTTCTACGTCGATCTCGTCCGCGAGCACGGCGAGGTCGGTGCCCCGCAGGCCGGCTTCACGGAGTGCCTGAACAACCTGATCCAGGGCAACGTCGCCATGTGGTACGACGCCACGAGCGCGGCTGGTTCCCTCGAGGCGGCCGACTCCCCGGTCAAAGGCAAGATCGGCTATGTCGCCGCCCCCGTGGTGAAGACCCCGAGCGCCGGCTGGCTGTACGCGTGGTCGTGGAGCATCCAGCAGGCCAGCACGAAGAAGGACAACGCCTGGAAGTTCATCTCCTGGGCGTCCAGCAAGCAGTACGAGGAGCTCGTCGGCGGTCAGCTCGGCTGGTCGAAGGTCCCCGCCGGCAAACGCGCCTCCACGTACGCCAACCCGGACTACCTCAAGGAGGCGTCGGCGTTCGCCGGCCCCACCGAGCAGGCCATCTCCGGCGCCGACCCGCGCAACCCGGGGGTGCAGCCGCGCCCCGCGATCGGCATCCAGTTCGTGGACATCCCCGAGTTCACCGATCTCGGCACCCAGGTCTCGCAGTACGTGAGCTCCGCGATAGCCGGGCAGATGAGCGTCGGCGAAGCCCTGAAACGCGGCCAGCGCCTCGCCGACGACGTGGCCGAACGCTACCGCTCCCGGGAGGGGTGAGGTCATGACATCCGTGGCGGAGAAGACCAGGGGCCGCACCGGGGAGCCCAAGCCGAAACCGTCCGGCGGGGCGAGCCGGGCGGCCGGATGGGTACGCCGTGCACCGCTGCTGCCCGCGCTGATCTTCATGATCGTGGTGACCCAGCTGCCGTTCGTGGCGACGCTGGTGATCTCCTTCATGGACTGGAACGCGTACTACCCCGACGAGGTCGGCTTCGCGGGTGTCGACAACTTCCGGCGCGTGTTCACCGACGTCAACATGCGCGATGCGGTCTGGACGACGATCCTGCTCACCGTGGGCGTCGTCCTGATCAGCCTGCTGCTGGGCCTGGGGATCGCGCTGCTGCTGGACCGCAAGTTCCGGGGCCGGGGCGCGGTCCGCACGATGATGATCGCGCCGTTCCTGGTCGTGCCGGTCGCCGCCGCGCTGCTCTGGAAGCACGCCCTCTACAACCCCGAGTACGGCCTGTTCAACGGCGCGCTCACCTGGATCTGGTCGCTGTTCGGCTCGGACAACCCGCCGCAGCCCGACTGGATCAGCAACATGCCGCTCTGGTCGGTGATCTTCGCGCTGGTCTGGCAGTGGACGCCGTTCATGATGCTGATCCTGCTGGCCGGGCTGCAGGGACGCCCCCTCGACGTGGTCGAGGCCGCGCGCATCGACGGCGCGAGCAGCTGGCAGATCTTCCGCTCGATGACGCTGCCGCACCTGCGCCAGTACCTCGAGCTCGGCGCGCTGCTCGGCTCCATCTACATCGTGCAGAACTTCGACGCGGTCTTCACGATCACGTCCGGTGGCCTGGGCACGGCCAACCTGCCGTACACGATCTACCAGATCTTCTACCAGGCGCACGACTACGGACGGGCCTCCGCGGCGGCCGTGATCGTGGTCGTCGGCACCATCGTCATCGCGACGTTCGCGCTGCGTACCGTCTCGTCGCTGTTCAAGGAGGACCCGGGCCGATGAGTACGCTCACCGCGGCACCCGCCGTACCCAAGAAGAAGGAACGCGGCGGCATCTGGCTGACCCTGCTCGCCTGGGTCGTGGGGATCCTCTTCGTCCTGCCCGTCGTCTGGATGGTGCTCACCTCCCTGCACAGCGAGGCCGACGCCGCCACGAACCCGCCCGCCGTCCTCGCGCCGCTGACGCTGGAGGGCTACCGCGAGTTCTTCACCGGCGGCGCCAGCCCGTGGCCGCCGCTGCTCAACTCGCTGACCGCCAGCATCCTGTCGACCGCGCTGGTGCTGCTGCTGGCGTTCCCGGCCGCGTACGCCCTGAGCATCAAGCCCGTCCGCAAGTGGACCGACGTGCTGTTCTTCTTCCTGTCCACCAAGATGCTGCCGGTCGTCGCCGGTCTGCTCCCGCTGTACCTGTTCGCGCAGAACAGTGGCCTGCTCGACAACATCTGGCTGCTGATCGTCTTCTACACCGCGATGAACCTGCCGATCGCCGTCTGGATGATGCGCTCGTTCCTCTCCGAGGTCCCCGTCGAGATGCTCGAGGCAGCGTCCATGGACGGCGCGAGCCTGACCCGGACCCTGAGCTCGGTGATCGCGCCGGTCGTCATGCCGGGCATCGCCGCCACCGCGCTGATCTGCTTCATCTTCAGCTGGAACGAGCTGCTCTTCGCGCGGGTCCTCACCGCCACCGTCGCCGAGACCGCGCCGGTGTTCCTCACCAGCTTCGTGACCAGCCAGGGCCTCTTCCTCGCCCAGCTCTGCGCGGCCGCGTTCGTGGTCTCGCTGCCGGTGCTCGCCGCCGGGTTCGCCGCCCAGGACAAACTCGTCCAGGGCCTCTCCCTGGGTTCGGTCAAATAAGCCCCCTCCCGAAGCCTTGTCCCGCCCCGTGCAGGCCCTCTTTAAGCTTTATCCCGCCCCGTGTAAGAAGGTGGCCGGTCCCGTTGCCGGGGCCGGCCACCGCATTTTGATCGGATCAGCCGGGAACCCGTCGCCGGGGGAGCACGTCTGAGGCGGTATGACGACATTTCGCGGTTTCCCGACGGCCGCAGCCGCCGCCACGTTGTTCCTGATCAGCGCGTGCGCCAACGCCGGCACGTCCCCCGTAGCGGGTTCTGCACCCTCCTCGTCCGCGCCTCCCGCAGCCGGGAGCGCGGACGATCTGCTGTTGCGCGTCGAGCAGGTCGGCGGTTTCGTGGCCCCCAGCATGCGCTCCGGGCGGCTGCCCCAGATCAGCATCTACGCGGACGGCCGGGTCATCACCGAGGGCCCGGTGCCGGCGATCTATCCCGGTCCCGCGCTGCCCAACCTGCAGGTCGTGATGATCGACCCGGAGCAGGCGCGGGCGCTGGCCGGGAAATCGGCCGCGGCGGGCGTCACCGAGGGCACCGACTTCGGCCAGCCCGGCGTCGCCGACGTCCCCAGCACCCAGGTCACCGCCGTGACCGCGGCGGGCCGGCACACCGTGGCGGCCGAGGCGCTCAACGAGGCACGGGCGAACGACTCGGCGCTCACCGCGGCGCAGCAGGCGGCCCGCACGAAGCTGAAGGCCTACCTCGACGACGTCAACAAGATCACCCTGACGAAGATCGCGCCCGTGCAGTACAAGCCGGAGATCATCGCCGCCATCGTCACGCCCTACGTGGCCACCGACGACGCGGTCCGCCCGGAGACGATCGAGTGGCCCGGCGCGGCGCTGCCCGGTGAGCCGCTCGCGGAGGGCGCCGAGCTGACCTGCGTCACCGCCACCGGCGAGCAGGGCGACACCGTCCTCGCCGCCGCGGCCAAGGCCAAGACCAACACCGCGTGGGGCTACGGCGGCAACACCTGGTCGATCCGCTTCCGGCCGCTGCTGCCCGACGAGACGGGCTGCGCCGACCTCAAGGCGGGGCAGTGAGCCCGTTCGAATACCCCGGCGACGGCCCGGAGCAGGAAACGAACGGGCCGGGACAGGAGAACCCCGTCCCGGCCCGGCCGGCATGCCGTCCCTGCGTCAGCTCACGCCGAGCAGGTCCACCACGAAGATGAGCGTCTCGTTGGGCTTGATGACGCCACCGGCGCCACGCGCGCCGTAACCCAGGTGCGGGGGGATGGTCAGCTTGCGGCGGCCACCGACCTTCATGCCGGCCACCCCCTGGTCCCAGCCGCTGATGACCTGGCCGGCGCCGAGACCGAACTGGAACGAGCCACCCCGGTTGTACGACGCGTCGAACTCCTTGCCCGAGGAGAACGCCACACCCACGTAGTGGACGTCCACCTGGTGCCCGGGCTTCGCCTCCTCGCCGTCACCGACGGTGAGGTCCTCCACGACCAGCTCGGCCGGCGGCTCACCGCTGATGGGGCCGACGTCGGGCTTTTCCATGTGTCCTCCTGAGTCGAGTTCCTGCCAAACCATGCAACCACAGCACTCCGTGGTGAACGATTCGGGTACGCCATCCGTACCCCCTGCGAGCGCATGCAAGCCCGCCAGGAGGTCGTCGTGAAGTCAGCCCGCAGTCTCGCCGCCATCGCCGCCGCCGGTGGGGTCGTCGCGGTGACGGCCCTGCTCCCGGCGGTCCCCGCGCTGGCCCACGGCGCCCCGACCACCCCGATCAGCCGGACGGCGGCGTGCGCCCCGAACGGCGAGGAGCCCGGCGCGGCGGCGTGCAGGGCGGCGGCGAAGGCGAACGGCGCGAACATCGGCTCGTTCGACAACCTGCGGATCGCGAACGTGAACGGCAAGGACAAGTCGGTCGTCCCCGACGGGCACCTGTGCAGCGGCGGCCTGCCCAACTACAAGGGCCTCGACCTGGCCCGCGACGACTGGCCGTCGACCAAGGTCACCGCCGGTGCCACGCTCGCGGTGAGATACCAGGGCACGATCCCGCACAAGGGCAGCTTCCGGCTCTACCTGACCAAGCAGGGCTACGACCCGACCAAGGCCCTGACCTGGGACGACCTGACCAGCTCCCCGGTCGCCACGTTCAAGGACCCCACGTTCAGCGACGGCTCGTACCGCATGAGCGTGAAGATCCCGAAGGACCGCTCCGGCGCGCAACTGCTCTACGTGGTCTGGGAGACCTCCAGCACCCCGGACACGTACTACTCCTGCTCGGACCTCGTGGTGAAGGGCAAGCCCGCCGCCGTCGTGGCGACCTCCAGGACCGCCGCGTCGCCGTCACCCTCGCCGTCGCCGTCCCCCAGCAGGAAAAAGGAGTCGGCGGCCCCGGCCAAGCTGACCAGCAGGACCACCGCCCCGCCGGCCACCACCGACCCGGCCCCGGACCTGAACCCGGTCGCCTCCGACTCGGTGGACGACGGCCGCGCCCAGCTCGGCCACCTGATCATCGCGGGCGCCCTCCTGGTGATCGCCCTCGCCGGCGCCGCAGCCCTCACCACCCGCCTGCGCAGCCGCTGAGCCTCCCGCCTGCGCAGGCGCTGAGCCTTCCGCCTGCGCAGGCGCTGTCCCTCTCGCCCGAAAGCGAGGCCGCCGCCGTCAGGCCTCGAAACGGGACTTCCGCCGGCGGGTGACCACGAACGCCACGATCCCGCCGGCGATCAGCAGCGCCCCGGCCACCCCGATCACCGCGGCGTTCGCCCCGGTGATCGGCAGCGTGCCGCCGCCGCCCCCGGACCCGCCCTCGCCCCCGGGCCCGCCGTCGTCACCGGGCGGCGTGGTTCCTCCCGCGGCCGGCGGGTTCACGACAAGCGCTGCGGTGTCGTTGCCGTGGTTGTGGTCGGGGGTCTGCTCCGTCCATTCGCCCTTGCTGACGACGCGGCCGCGCAGGGTGCCGGCTTTGTCGATGCGCAGCGTGAACGGGAACACGACGCTGCCGCCCGGCAGCAACGGGGCGGCCGCCTTGCGGGTGCACACGTACGAGCCGCCGCTGGGCTCGCACTCGCCGGGCTTGCCGACGACGGTGGTCCCGTCGGGCGGTGTCACGGTGACCACCGCGATCGGGCCGAGGTAGACGCCGACCATCGCCGGCCCCAGGTTGCGGGTGCCGACCCCGGCCACCACGGTGGCACCGACGTCGCCGGTGACCACGGCGCCCACCGCGGCGAGGTCAGCGGTCTGCTTGCCCGTCACCTTGACCTCGACGGACTGGTTGAGGATGTCCTCGGCATCCGGGTCGGTCTCCGGGACCGTGGCCTTGGCGGCGGAGACGCGGCGCACGAGCGACAGCTGTCCGGCCGTACCCTTCGCGGGCTTCTCTGCCTCGACCTTCTCCCGCTCGGTCAGACCGTCGGCCGGGGTCATCCAGTTGAACCGGGTGCCCGCGGAGAACGGCGCCGGGCTCTGTGGACTGATCCGCAGCTTGAGCGGCTCGGACGTCGTGTACCAGGTGGTCCGCGCGAGCTCGTCGTCGAAGTGGCAGTAGCCGGTGCTGGTCCCGTAGTAGCAGTTGGAGTAGCGCTTGGTGAGTGTCAGCCGGGGGTCGAGGCGGAAGTACACGTCGATGCCGTGGATGGTCTCGAGGCCCTGGTTGTAGACGCCCAGGTCCGGCGTGACCGTGGCGCCGGGCCTGCCCGTGAGGTCCTGGAAGTACGGGGCGCCCGTGTAGTCGACGTGTTTCGCGAGCAGCACCGTCGCCTTCCTGGTGAGGGGCTTGAACTCCTTGCCGGTCACGGTGAGCACCACGGTGCCCTGATCGCCGGCCGCGGCACCCACGGCGGTCCGGTACCGCACGGTCGCGATGCTCAGGTCGTACTTGTCCGCGGTGCCGATGTCGCAGGTGATCAGATCCGCGGTCCGGGTGCAGCCCTCGCCGTCACCCTGGGTCAGGGAGTCGACGGCGACGACACCGGCCACCCCGGAGAGGTCGATGGTCGCCCTGACGTCGTGCAGGACACCACCGGCCGGGATACGCATGGCGGTGTACTGAATGCCGATCGCGCCGTTCGCCACCATCGTCAGATTGTTGATGCCGATGGCCGGTGCGGCGTCCGGGGGCGCGGCAGCCGCCGGGAGCGGCGCCGCCAGGATGAGCCCGGCCATTCCTGCGGCAAGTTTCCGGATCACTGCGCGTGCCTCCCCGCGGATCATAGGAAAACCCCGGGTGCCAGGACACCCGGGGTGATCAGAACGGTGCTAACCGGCGCGCATGAGTTCGAGGAATTCTCCGGCGATGCCGAGCATCTCGGAGCGGGTGCGGACGGTGAGGGTCAGGTCGATGAACACCTCGTCGGCCTGCGCTTTTAGGGCGTAGGCGGCGATCTGGTCGAGGGTGCCCCGGGCCGGCACCTGCGCCGGGTCGACGGGGGCGGCGGTGAGGCGCGGGTTGAGGCGCTGGACCATCCGGAGCGAGCCGGGCTCCCGGCCGTACCCGTCGGCCTCGTTCTTGATCTTTTCCCAGAGGCCGTGCAGGTAGGGCAGGGGCATGCCCACCGCGAGCCAGCCGTCGGCGCGGCGGGCGACGCGGGACAGGGCCGGTTCGGTGAAGCCTCCGAGCAGGATCGGCGGTCGCGGTCGCTGCACCGGTTTCGGCCGGATCGAGCTTTCGGGTACGCGATACCGGGCCCCCTCGTGCGCGACGACATCCCCGCCCCAGATCGTGTCGAGGAGGTCGAGGATCTCGTCGAGCCGTTCGCCCCGCTCCGACCACGGCACCCCGGCCGCGGTGTACTCGTCGCGGAGCCAGCCCAGCCCGAGTCCCACGTCGAGGCGTCCCTCGCTGAGCACGTCGAGCGTGGTGAGCGTCCGGGCCAGCAGCACCGGCGGGTACCAGGGCGCGTTGAGCGTGCTCGTGCCGAGCCGCAGCCGGGTCGTCGAGGCCGCCGCGAACGTCAGCGCCGTCAGCGGGTCGAGGTAGACGTCCATCTCCGCGGGCATCGTCCCGTCGCCGCCGGGGTAGCGGTCGCTGGGGTCGACCGGTGACAGCAGCCGGTCCCCAGTCCACAGGCTGTCGTAGCCCATCGCCTCGACGGCCCGGCTGACCTCGGTGATGTCGCCGGGGCCGGTCAGCGCGCCGTAGTGGGGCAGGTTGATGCCGATCCGCATGGGCGTCCCTTCGCACAGCACTGTGGACCGACACCCTAGTGGTTCTTCGGATCCCCAGGGTGGTCCCGCCCGGGAAACCTGGGGTCCGGCCCGGATCTGACCGGTCCGTCGGTTTTCTAGCGTGACCGTCATGGACGAGGAAGTTGTCAAGGCATACGAATCACTGGTCTGGTGGACGGTGCGCTCGTTCCGGCTGTCCGAGGCCGACGCCGAGGACGCCGTGCAGAACACCTGGCTGCGGCTGCTCGAACACCTGCCCGACATCCGCGACCCGCAACGGCTCGGCGGCTGGCTCACCACGGTTGCCCGGCGTGAGTGCCTGCGGTTGCTGCGGACCGGCCGGAGGGAGATCGTCGGGTTGCCGCAGGAGCAGGACGCCCCGGACGAGCGGGCACCGCAGCCGGAACGGGTCGCGGTCGAGAACACCATGAACGAGTTGCTCTGGCGGCACGTCGACGAGCTCCCGGCGCCGGCGGGGAGCCTGCTGAAGGTGCTGAGCGGCAGCCGCGCCCCGGGCTACGCGGAGTTCGCCCGCACGGTGGACATGCCGATCGGCAGCATCGGCCCGACCCGGATGCGGACGCTGCGCAAACTTCGCAGCAGGCTGGAAGGCGACGGCCTCGGCGCGTACGCCTGGCACTGAACACTACGGAAGCACGGCCGACCCTAGGGAAGCACGCTCGCGAGCTGGGTGCGGGAGCGGATGTTGGTCTTGCGGTAGATGTTGCTGAGGTGGTACTCGATGGTCTTCTGGCTCAGGAACAGCGTCGCCGCGGCCTCGTGGTTGGTGGCTCCCCGTCCGACCACGAGGGCGACCTGCAGCTCCTGCGGGGTCAGGCCGGGCAGGGCAGCGGCCGACCCGCTCACGCCGCCGCTCGCACGCAGCTCGGTGCGGGCCTTCGCCGCCCAGGGTTCCGCGCCCAGCCGGTCGAACGTCTCCAGGGCCTCGCGCAGCGGCTCCCTCGCCTCCGCGCGCTGCTTGTCGCGGCGCAACCGCTCGCCGAACGCCAGCAGGGTCCGGGCCCGCTCGAACGGCATCAGCCCGGCGTCGAGGGCAGCCCCGAACGCCTCCCGCAGCTCGTGCGGCCCGGACAGCAGGGCACGGCACCGGGCCGCGGCGCCGGCGGTCCACGGCCCGGTGCCCGCGGCTTCCGGTGCGTTCAACAAGGACACCGCATCATGGGTACGCCCACCGCGCACGTACGCCTCCACCAGGTCGAACACCCACGGCACCACGGCGGGTTCGCGGATGTGCCGGACCACGGGCAGCGCCCGCACCGCCTCGAGCCGCGCGATCGCGCCGGCGGTGTCGCCCTCGCTCATCGCGAGCAACCCGAGCTGATGCCCCGTGTAGAGCGCCATGCACGCGATGCCCAGGTGATGCGCCACCTCATCGGTACGCGCGGCGTGCTCCCGGCACTCCTCGGCGCGCCCCTGCACGGCGTCGAGCCGGCCGGCGAAGAACCGGCCGTAGAGGTTCGCCGAGCGGGTCTCGCTGGCCAGCCGCAGCGTCTCGGCGGCGTCGACCCGGGCGTCGTGCCAGCGCCCGGTGCGGAAATGCAGCTCCGACTCGACGCCGAGCGCCTGGGGGAGGACCCCCAGCGCCCCGGTCGTGCGGGCGGCACCGATCACCCTGTGCAACAGCTGCCCGGCCCGGTCGTAGTCGCCGAGCCAGATCCAGGTCAGCGCCGCGTGGCACAGCTCCTGGGCGCGGAGCAGCGGATCGGTGCGCAGCAGCTCCTCGTGGCAGTCGGCGAGCAGGTTCAGGGCCTGCGCGCGTTCCCCGGCGAGGGCCCGGCCCCCGGCGTACGCCACCGTCGCGGTGAGCCGTGCCGCACCGCCGACCCGGACGCCGAGCTCGTGGCCACGGCGGGCGGCGGCCTGCAGCTCGTCGAGGCGGCCGACCATGAACGAGGGGGTGCACGTCTCGGCGTACATCAGGGCTGCCCGCCTGGGGTCGATCTCCTCGACGGCCTCGGCGTCCGCGGTGAGCGCGCCCAGCACCTCGCCGGGACGTCCCCGCCAGATCCGCACGTACGCGCTCATGTGCCGGATCAGTGCCCGGCGCCCCGGGTCGGCGGTCAGGGGCAGCGCCTCGTCCAGCAACGCCATCACCTGGTCGTTGCGCCCGGCCAGCTGCCAGTTCCGGGCACCGCGCAGCAATCGCCGGGGCCTGTCCGGGCCGCGGCTCAGCCGCGCGGCGTGCCCGAACGCGCGGGCCGCCGCGACATACCCGGAGCGCTGGTTCGCGCGTTTGGCGGCCTGCTCCAGCTCCTCGGCGACCGCGAAGTCCGGCTCGAGCGTCGCCGCGGCCAGATGCCAGGCCCGCGCGTCGGCTGCCGCGTCACCCGGCATATGGGCCAGCACGGCGGCCAGCGCGGAATGTGCCAGGCAGCGCTCGTCCGTGGTCGCGCCGTGATACACCACGGACCGCAGCAGCGGGTGCCGGAAGTCGACCCGGCGCTCGTCGATGTCGACCAGCCCCGCCTGCTCGGCCGGCGCGAAGTCACGCAACTGCAGCCCCGAGGCGCGCGCGGCGGCGAGCAGCGTACCTATGTCACCGCCGGCGGCAGCCGCAGCCAGCACAAGGGCTGTCCGGGTCGTGACCGGAAGCGGCGTCAGCCGTGCCGTCAGCGCCCGCTCGATGCGCGACCCCGTCGGTATCACCGGCGCGCCGTGCAGGTCACCGGCCGGGTCCGTCCCCGCCCGGCACAGCTCGATCACCCCGAGCGGATTCCCCGCCGTCGCCGCGTGCAGCCGTGCCGCCAGCCCGTCGGCAGCACTGTCCAGAGTGGCCTGCGCCAGGGCCGCGACCTCCGGCACGCTCAGCCCGGCCAGGATCAGATGCGGCGACCGCAGCTCCGCGGCGTCGGCGGGATCCCGGGTGGCCAGCAGCAACGCGATCCCGTCGGCCTGCAACCGCCGCCCGGCGAAGAACACCGCCTCCCTCGACGACGCGTCCAGCCACTGCAGATCATCGATCACCACCAGCAGCGGCGTCACCTCGGCGGCGGCCGCGAGAATCCCCACGGTCGCCGCGCAGATCGAGAACCGGTCCCCGGCCACCGGCGGCCCGAGCGCCAGCGCACTGCGCAACGCGTCCGCCTGCGGCCCGGGCAGCTCGTCCAGCCCCGACAGCACCGGCCGCAGCAGATCGGCCAGCCCCGCGAACGGGATCTCCGACTCGTTCTCGTACCCCCGCGCCCGCAGCACCCGCATGCCGGTCGCCTGCTCGATCGCATACTTGACCAGCGTGGTCTTCCCGATCCCCGCCTCACCGCTGACCACCAGCACGTCACTGCCACCGGCCCGGGTCCGCCCGAGCAGCGCATCGATCGATGCACGTTCGGAGTCACGCCCGAGCATCATCGGCTGATACTAATGCCGTGGGTCAGCTCCAGAGGCCGGTCCGACCGGCCAGGAATTCGCGCAGGAACGTGCCAGATCTGCCGGTCAGCCGCGCGATGTGCCCGCCTCGGCGGGTTCATCCAGCGCCGCGCAGCCCGGCCCGTGCCACTTCAACGAGCTCCACCGCGGCGTGGAGGGGATCAGCCACCGCATCCTCACCCTGACCCCGCTCGTCGAGTCGTTCCTGGTGGCTGTCACTCCGCTGACGGACTGGGCTCTCGGAACAGCCGGGCTGTCTGCTCCAGCCGCTCCCGGTATTCGGCCCACCACACCGGATCACCGGTCGGCAGGCTGAGCTTGGTGTCCTGCGCGCCTTTCGCCCCGTCGATCAGCTCCCGGACGATGTCGGCGTGCCCCGCGTGCCGGTGCGTCTCGGCGATCATCCGGATCAGGATCTGATGCAGCGTGACGTCGTGCCGCTCGGCCGGCCACCACGGCACCTGCCCCGCGGCGTCGAGGCTCAGGGCGGCCACGGTGGCGTCGGAATGCGCCCACACCTCGCGGTACAGCTCGACGATCATCGCCCGCGGTTCGTCAGCGGTGGCCCACATGTCCGCGTTGACCTCGGCTTCCACATCGGCCCACGGCATCGTGGCGGGAAACGGGCGCCCGAACGTGGCACCGAGATAGCCCGCCTCGATCGCGGCGAGATGCTTCACCAGGCCGAGCAGATTGGTGCCGGTCGGGGTCAGCGGGCGCCGCACGTCGTACTCGGAGAGGCCGTCGAGCTTCCAGACCAGCGCGCTGCGCGCGTCCTGCAGATATTCGAGCAGGTCAGCCTTGGGATCGTAGGAAACCATTGTCCGAGGCTAAAGCACTTATGGGCGTGACACGACAACACCGATGATGAGATCTTGGGCGGGTGATGGAAGCCGCCCGGCGGGACCTGGACCTGGAGAAGCTGTTCCTCCTGGCCGGCTCGGCAGCTGTCGAAGCCGCGGAGAAGACCGGCGACCGGCACAGGGCTGAGCACTACCGGGAGCTCCGCGACGCCGAGCGACGCCGCATCGACTCGTGACCGGCTTCCGGGAGATCGCCGACCGCGTGTACGTCATGCGGTACCCGGTGCTGGACGTCAACGTCACGCTGGTGACCTCGCCCGGCGCGGCGCTGGTCGTCGACACGCTGTCCACCGCGGCGCAGGCCGGCGAGCTGGCCGATGCGATCCGCGGGATCACCCGCGATCCGTTGACCATCGTGAACACGCACCATCACTTCGATCACTGTTTCGGCAACGCGACGCTGGCCGGGCCCGGCGTGCCGATCTGGGCGCACGAGGACGCCGCGCGGGAGTTGCGCGAACGTGCGGGGAGCCTGCCCCACGACCTGTACGAGCGGTGGCTGCCGGGCGATCCGGAGCTGGCGGCCGGGCTTGCCGAGGTCACCGTACGGGTGCCCGATCGGCTCGTGGGTGCCCGCGCGACCGTCGACGTGGCCGGGCGTGCCGTGGCGCTGCACCATCTCGGGCGCGGGCACACCGGGGGTGACCTGGTGGTCCACGTGCCCGACGCCGGGGTGACGCTCGCCGGTGACCTGGTGGAGCAGCGCGTTCGTGCACGCGCAGCACGAGCAGCTCGGCGAGCTGGAACGGCTGATCCGCGAGGGTCACGCCGACGGCGCCGGCGTCCTGGACGTGGCGGCCCGCTCGCCCTTCGGGGCCGAGGCGTCGCTGGTCGCGGTGCGTCGTGGATATGCCTCGGTTTGGCGACGGGCCTCTGTGGACACCAGGGAACCATGAATCCGTTGAGATGGCCGCTGTGGGTGCGTTCCCTGATCGCGGGACTGTTGTGGGGCGGGTTCATGTACGTGTTCGTGGCGGACGGGCCGCGTACGGTGCTGCAGGGTGTGGTGTTCCTGGTCGGTGGCCTGGCTTTCGGTCTTGCGATGTGGGGGCTGGCCCGGTCGCAGGAGCGGCGCCTGTTCGGTGATCTGAGCGAACCCGAGCGCACGGCCGCGGTCGAGGCCGTCCGGGCAGCGCGGCCGCCGGAGGATTCCCGGCTCGGTGCCGCTGCGACGCGGATAGCGACCGGGTGGGCCACGCCGAGGATGCGACCCGTGCACCTGATCCTCGCCTTCGGGTTCTTCCTGGTGTTGTCGGTCTACGTGGCGATCACGGTGACGCCGTGGGGCTGGTTCGGCATCGTGTTCTGGCCGCTCGTGGCCTGGCTCTCGATCCGCACCGAGCGCCGGCAGCAGCGTGTCGCCGAGCGTTACCTCGCCCAGCTGGAGTGATAACGTGCGGTGTCCGTGACAACACCTGAGGAGGTGAGACCCATGACCGGTAATGCGAAGTGGGCGCTCCTCCCTGCCGTCACGGCCGGGCGACCGACGTAGGTGTCGCCGGGAGCGCCCCGACAAATGGGCACTCCCGAAAGGCAACACCCGTGCATTCTTTGCAATTCACCGCCGAGTCCACCGCCACCGGCATGCTGTCCCGCGACTTCACTGTGGGTGACGTCCCCGGCGTGCTCTGGTCGCCTGCTGTCACCACGGTCGATCACACACCGTTGGTTCTGATGGGCCACGGCGGCGGCACCCACAGCAAGCACCCGTCGATGACCGGCCGGGCCCAGCTCCTCGTGGCCGGCTTCGGTTTCCACGTCGCCGTCATCGACGCCCCCGGTCACGGTGACCGGCCGCGGACGGCACACGACGAGAAAGAGATCGCCGAACTGTTCCGGGCAAGGGCAGCGGGCGAGCCTGAGGGCCCGATCGTCGTCCGCTACAACGCCTACCTCGCTTCACTGGCGGTGCCTGAATGGCAGATGACCTTGGACGCTCTGCTGGCATTCGGCGATTACGGGCCGGTCGGGTACTTCGGGCTGAACATGGGCACTGCTATCGGCGTACCCCTGGTGGCGGTTGAACCCAGAATTGTCGCCGCGGTCTTCGGTCAGCACTGGCCCGACGCCCTGGCCGAGAAGGCGAAGCTGATCACCGTGCCGGTCGAATTCGACCTGCAGTGGGACGACGAGCACATTCCGCGGTCGGCTGGTCTGGCGTTGTTCGACGCTTTCGCCTCTACGGAGAAAACGTTGCACGCCAACGCGGGCAGGCACAAGGACCTACCCCGGTTCGAGGCGGACAGCGCGGTCCGCTTCCTCGCCAGGCATTTGATCCGAACGATCTGACGGTGTGTGCTCCTGCTTCTCCTGATGGAGTGCCACGCCGGCGACGACCAGGACGACACCGATCGTCTCCGCGAGGGCCGGGATCTGGGTCAGGACGATGATGCCGACGACGGTGGCTGTCGCCGGGAGCAGGGAGACCATCAGGGAGTAGGTGGCGCGGGGGAGCCGGGCCATGGCGAGCTGGTCGCTGACGTACGGGATGACGGAGGAGCAGATGCCCACCCCGGCGGCAGCGGCCAGCGCGACCGGGTCGAGGAAGGCGGGTACCGCCTGCCAGGCTCCGACGGGCAGGGCGATGACCGCGGCGATCAGCATCGAGAGCCCGAGACCGTCGATGCCGGACATCTGCGGGCTGCGCGCGACGCGGTGCCCGAGCACGATGTAGAGCGCGAACAGTACGGCGTTGGCGGCGGCGAAGGCGAGACCCAGCGGCTCGGCGACCAGGCGTACGTCGGTGAGCAGGTAGACCCCTGCCACCGCGACGACCAGGGCGAGGGTGTTGCGGCGGGTCCGGGCGGCCAGGGCGGCGAGGGCGATGACCGGGAGGAATTCGATCGCGGCGACCGTACCCAGGGGAAGGCGGTCGATGGCCAGGTAGAACACGCTGTTCATGACCGCGAGCACGGCCGCCCACCGGATCAGCAGCCACCGCCCGGGGCGGTCGAGCTGTCCCCACAACCGCCACGGCCGGCGCCACAATACGAACACCAGCGCGGCGCTCGCGATGCGCAGCCACGCCACCCCGAGCACGTCGACGCGGGCGAACAACAGGACGGCCAACGCCGGGCCGAGATAATGGAACACCGCGCTCACCACGAAATACACGTGCGGCGGCAACCGCTGAGCAATTATCGCCATGCGTCTATTGTCGAAAGGCCGGCAGCGTTGCACCAGAGACATTCGAAGGTGGGAGCGCGGAAATATGACCTTACGAGAAACCAGAACGGCGAACGGCATTCCTCTTCTCGACGAGACCAACACCCGCCTGCTCACCGAGCTCAGCGCCGACCCCCGCGCCACCGCCGCCGAGCTCGCCCGCCGGGTGGGGATGTCCGCCCCCGCCGTCCGCGAACGCCTCGCCCGGCTCGAGGAGACCGGCGTCATCCGCGGTTACCGCCTCGACATCGACCCCGCCGCGCTCGGCCTCCCCGTCGCCGTCTGGGTCCGCATCCGCCCCGGCCCGGGCCAGCTCACCAGGATCGCCGAACTGGCCGCCCGGACCCCGCAGGTCAGCGAATGCCACCGCATCTCCGGCGAGGACTGCTTCCTCCTCAAGGTCCACGTCCCGGCCATCGAGAACCTGGAATCGGTCCTCGACCAGTTCCTCCTCCACGGCCAGACCCACAGCTCCTTCGTGGTCTCCACCCCGGTCCCGCCCCGCACCCCCGCCCCCTGACGGTGGGAACCCGCCGGATGGCAAGATCGTGCCTCATGATCGTTGATGCTGACCTGTCCGGCGCGCATTACCGTGTGGAGGCCTGCTCGTGAGGGCGGTCATCGTCGCGGCGGGGGTCGCGTTCATCGTCTCGCTGTTCCTGACGCCGGTGGCGATCCGGGTCTTCGGCGCGCTCAAGGCCGGGCAGCCGATCCGGTCCCTCGGCCTCGCCTCGAACGAGGGCAAGAAGGGCACCCCTCCGATGGGTGGTGTCGTGTTCATCGTGGCGACCCTGCTCGCCTATGTCGCCGGGCACCTGGCGCTGACCACGCTGCCCGAGCGGCAGATCGCGCAGGAGCAGCCGACCATGACGGCCGTCGTCCTGCTCGGCCTGTTCGTCTTCTGCGGAGCGATCGGCTTCGTCGACGACCTCCTCAAGGTCCGCAAACGCAACTCCGACGGCCTGTCCGCCAAGGGCAAACTGCTCGGCCAGGCGATCGTCGCCACCGGCTTCGGCATCGCCGCCCTCTACGTGACGAGCACCAACGGCCAGACCGTGGCCAGCGAGCACATCTCGTTCATCCAGGACATCAGCTGGCTCGACGTCGGCAAGGTCGGCTCGGTGATGGTCTTCGTCTTCGTGATCACCGCCATGTCGAACGGCGTGAACCTCACCGACGGCCTCGACGGCCTGGCCACCGGCGTGTCGACCCTGGTCCTCGGCGCGTACGCCCTGATCGGCTACTGGCAGTACAGGCACTGGTGCGCCGACGAGACCTACGCCCGCGCGACCGACTACTGCTACCAGGTCCGCGACCCCCTCGAGATCGCCATGATCGCGGCAGCGGCAGCCTGCGCCTGCGTCGGCTTCCTGTGGTGGAACACATCCCCGGCCCGGATCTTCATGGGCGACGTGGGCGCGCTCGGACTCGGCGCCCTGATCGGCGGCCTCGCGATCGCCACCCGCACCACGCTGCTCTCGATCCTGATCGGCGGCCTCTTCGTCATCATCACGGTGACCTGGATCATCCAGATCGTCTCCTTCAAGACCACCGGCAAACGCGTCTTCCGCATGGTCCCGCTCCACCACCACTTCGAACTGGCAGGCTGGAGTGAGGTCAACATCGTGATCCGCTTCTGGATCATCTCCGGCGTCTGCGTAGCGGTCGGCCTGGGCCTCTTCTACTCCGACTTCCTGGCCACCGTGGGGTAGCGCCACGCGAGCCGCGTCAGCGCATCCGGTTGAGCGATTCGGCGAGCGACGCGGCGACATCGGCGCGCGAGAAGTCCCAGACCATGAAAAGCCCCTGCGGACCGGTGAGGGTCAGGCGACCGTACACCACGACCGGCAATTGCCTGTTGTTCTTGAACCGGCGGTCCGGACCACCGGACTTGGCGATGTTCGTGACCAGAACGGGCGGCCCGGTGGGCGGGTTTTCTGATCGGGGTGAGCATTTCGTTTCCGATGTGGCCCTCATCGCCGATCCACAGGCTGGGGTCCATCGTGACCAGAACTCCGGAATGTTTTAACGCGTACGTGTCGTGGCGTGCTCCGTTGATCGCGTCAGAGATCCAGGCCAGGGTGATACATGTTCGGCGGTTCGCTTTTCGTAAGATGTTGTGTGGTAACTCCATCCTACCGAAGAGCGAGCCGTCTTCTACTTCCTGGCTCTGCTGTGGATTCCCAGACCCTTGCTGAATACGCCTCGTGCTATCAATAATCGATTTCGATGGCCACGGCGGGACTTTTACACCCGCTTTTCCGGTAGAGCCCGGAAGCTGCGGCACTGATCAGGTGCTCAAGGTCACCCCCCTCGCGTCGGCATGTCCGTGCGCCGGCCGCTCGCTTCGTCGTGAGGTTGCTTGGCGCGCGGATCGCGGCGAGGTTGGGCCTTCTGGATGTCCTCGATCGACGCAGCCGTTACACCGGGTCAGCCAATAACCGTCGGCAAACTCACGACCGGCAATCGGGCCCCCGGTACGTTCCTGGTACTGCTCAGGACGCCGGCCGCTTCGTCTGAGGGGGTCGGTCCCCGAGCAGAGTCCGGGGTGAATGCGCGGCGTCATCGGTGTGTTGCCTGGAGAAGGTCCGGTGCCGAGCTCGGCGGCCATCAGCTTGTCGAAGCGGGGCCGGGTCAGCAGACGGCGGTGTGGGTCACCTGCCAGCGGCTGGTGAAACGGGTCCAGTCGAACAGTTCGCCCGCTGCGCGCCTGCGGTCACGCTCAGCTGCGGCGTCGGCGCATGCCTGCGTGGTGTTTGCTGCACGGAACAGTGCACGTGCCGCCTCGATCCACATGACCTTGCCGTCCGGTGTTCGCGTCTCAGGAGAGTCGCGTCGCAGCCGGGCGGTGTGGCCCAGTGCTTTCCCGAAAGCGCGCCGGACCCGGTGTTCACGCCGGAACACTTCGGTTGCCGTGGAGTGATTTCGGCGCTTGGTGGGGTCGCGTAGCCAACCTAATTCGACTGTCGTGAAAATTTCCAGCTGCGTGTATTGCATTCCTTGATACTTCTCGGACAACGGCATGATCGGAAGGGGTGAGCGTGCCGTTGTGAGGTTGAGATAGATCATAGGAATGCGAATAGCAGATGGCGAGTAATCGGGTAGCCGGAATGCAGTGGTGGGCGGGTTCCGGGACGGCGATGATTGCTGGGCGGGTGCGTTATGACACATGAAGGATTATTCAGGACGGGGAGATCAGGTCGTCCATCTGCGGCGATCTGCAGCTCAAGGTAGGTCCTGAATAACCCTCAATGTTTACTGCGGTCTTCTCATGACGATGGAGAGGGTCGTCGGGCGGCGGGGAGGAGGAGCATGACGATGGGGAGGATGCCGATGGCCAAGGGGGCGATGGCGCCGCGGCGGTTCCGCCAGTTGCCCGCGGCGATGGAGGCGTACGTCAGAAAGAAGATCAGGAAGGCGAAGGCGCCGCCCACCGAGCTGCCGAGCCGCCGATGAGCAGGACGAGGGTTGCGACCAGCAGGACGAGCGCGACCCACCCGTAGATCACGCTCACCACCATTATCGGCCGAGGGCGCGGCTCCTCACGGTAGGCGGGTCTGGTCGAGGGCGCTGATGGCGTCGGCTGCGGCGAGCATCTGGTCGCCGATCGGCTGGAGTCCGATGCTGACGGCGAGCAGGCCCGTGGAGACGCGTTCGACCACGCCCCATTCCCAGATGGCGGTGGCGTTCAGGCCGGTGCGGGCGGCCAGCCAGTGGGCGCGGTCCCAGGGGTCGGTGTGCATGAGTTCGACCGGGTCCTCGCGCATCAGGACGCCCAGGTCGTATTCGGGTTCGGCGAGCAGGCCGTCCGGGTCGACCAGTTTCCAGCCGTCCCCGGCTTGCAGCGCGTTCCATTGGTGCACGTCGCCGTGTACCAGAACCGCACGGGCGTCGTCGTGGGCGGCAATCCTGCGGTCGGCGCAGGCCAGAGCATGGTGCACCGTACGCGCAGAGCACGGCCGCCCCACCTCCTCCCACCGCCGGACAATGTGTTCCCGCAGCCAGACCCCTTTCTCCGCACCTGTCCGCAACCCCGAAGCCGGCCGCCACACCCGTTGAGCCAGGTCGGTGAGGATGGCGAGCCGCGCAGCCGGCGGCAGCGACCCGGAAGCCATCGACGGCCCGAGCCGTTCGAGCAGCAGCGCCGAGCGTTCCACGTCGGAGCGCAGCAGCCGCGCGAGTCCCGAACCCCCGGCCAGCCGCAGCACCGTGATCTCGTCCTGCGCGGCCGTCCCCCGGCGTGGCACGAGCAGCTTCAGCACCGCCGGTGTCCCGTCGCCCAGGGTGGCGGGCGCGACGAACGCCTCGGTGGCGTCCTCGTAGGCCGGGCCCACGCTGAAGTCCCACTCGGCGCTCAGCGACGTGACCAGCGACGGCAGGGAGCTCAGCCAGGAAGCGGCGCCGACGCTGCGGGCCTTGGCCTGGACCACGTCGGGGATGCGCACGCCGTTGATGATGACATCTCTACGAGGTCAGCTGCGCGGCAAAATGGCAGGCCACCTGCTGACCCGGCGTCCGCTCGATGAGCTGCGGCTCCTCGGTGGTGCAGATGTCCTGGGCCTTCCAGCACCGGGTGCGGAAGCGGCAGCCCGACGGCGGGTCGACCGGGCTCGGGACGTCCCCGGCCAGCCGGATCCGGCGGCGCGGCGGGATGCCACGGACCACGCCGATGTCGGGCACGGCGGAGAGCAGAGCCTGGGTGTACGGATGCTGCGGCGCCTCGTACAACGCGTCCCGGGGCCCCTCCTCGACGACCCGTCCCAGGTACATGACGGCGACCCGGTCGCAGAAGTGCCGCACCACCCCGAGGTCGTGGGCGATGAAGACGAACGCGATGCCGAGTTCCTTGCGCAGGTTCTCGAGCAGGTTCATGACCTGCGCCTGGATCGACACGTCCAGCGCGCTGACCGGCTCGTCGGCGACGATGACCTTCGGGCGCGCGGCCAGGGCCCGGGCGATGCCGATGCGCTGGCGCTGCCCGCCGGAGAACTCGTGCGGGTAGCGGTTGTAGTGCTCCGGGTTCAGGCCGACGAGTTCGAGCAGCTCCTGGACCCGCTTGAGCTCACCGCTGCGGGGGACCATGTCATGGGTACGCAGCGCCGTGCCGACGATCGTCCCGACGGTGTGCCGGGGGTTCAGCGACGAGTACGGGTCCTGGAAGATCAGCTGGATCTCGCGCCGGTAGGGCCGCAGCCGGCGCTGGGACAGGTGCGCGATGTCGGTGCCTTCGTATTCGATGCTCCCCGCGGTCGGTTCCAGCAGCCGGGTGATCAGGCGGGCCGTCGTCGACTTGCCGCAGCCGGACTCGCCGACCAGCCCGAGTGTCTCACCGGGGGCGAGCGTGAGGTCGACGCCGTCGACTGCGCGTACCCACTGCTTGCGCCGTGCCAGCAGGCCGTCGCCCTTGATCGGGAAGTGCATCTGGAGGCCGTCGAGCCGCAGCAGCGGCGTGCCGGTCGTGTCGGTGGTCATCGCGTCGTCCCTCACGGCAGCCGGGGCAGGATCTCGATCTGATACACCCGGTCCGGGTCCTTCAGATGGCAGCGCGACAGGCGACCGGTGTCGGCCGTGCGCGGGACGAGGCCGGGGTGCACCGTGGTGCAGTGCTCGCCGCCGACCCGGTCACGGAACTCGCAGCGCGGGTGGAACGGGCAACCGCTCGGGACAGCGAGCAGGCTCGGCGGGCTGCCCGGGATCGGGTGCAGCGGTGCGGGTTCCCCGGAGAGAGCGGGAAGGCTTTCCAGCAGACCCCATGTGTACGGGTGGAGCGGCGCGCCGAGCACCTTGCCGACCGGGCCGTGCTCGACCGCGTTGCCGGCGTACATGACCAGGACGTCATCGGCGACCTCGGCCACCACGCCGAGGTCGTGCGTGATGAACACGACCGCGGAGCCGAAGTCGCGTTGCAGGTCGCCGATGAGGTCGAGGATCTGCGCCTGCACGGTGACGTCCAGTGCGGTGGTCGGCTCGTCGGCGATGAGCAGTTTCGGATCGTTGACCAGCGCCATCGCGATCATCGCGCGCTGGCGCATGCCGCCGGAGAACTCGTGCGGGTAACTGCTGATCCGCCGCTGCGGGTTGGGGATGCCGACCCGGCCCAGCATGTCGATCGCCTGCGCCTTGGCCACCCGTTTCGACACCTTGTGGTGCGCGCGGTACGACTCCATGATCTGGTCACCGATCGTGAAGTACGGGTGCAGCGACGACTGCGGGTCCTGGAAGATCATCGCCGCGTCGGCACCCCGGTAACGGCGCAGCTCGTCGGCGGACATCCCGACGACCTGCTTCCCGCCGACCTTGATCGAGCCGGTGATCCGGGTGCCGCGCGGGTCGTGCAGCCCCAGCACCGCCATGCTGGACACGCTCTTGCCGGAGCCGGACTCCCCGACGATCGCCAGGGTCCGGCCCAGCGGCAGGGAGTAGCTGAGGCCCTGGACCGCGTCGACCGTCCCGTCCGCGGTGGGGAACTGCACCCGCAGATCGGAGACCTCCAGGTACGCCTCCCCGGTCGCCGCCTTGCGCGGTGTGCGTACCACCGTCTCGGGTCCCCGCAGGGTCTGGTCGCTCATCGTGCCGCCTCGCGGGTGAGAAGGGGGGTCATCCGAGCCGCACCCGGGGGTCGAGGACCGTGTAGACGATGTCCACGACGAGGTTCATGACGACCAGCACCACCGAGCCGAGCAGGACGCAGCCCATCAGCACCGGAAGGTCGTACTGGTTGAAGGCGCGCAGGGTGAGCACGCCGATGCCGGGCAGGCCGAAGATCTGCTCGGTGAAGATGGCGCCGGTGAGCTGCCCGGCCAGGTCGATGCCGAAGATCGTCACCACCGGCGTCAGGGCCGCGCGCAGCCCGTGGCGGTAGACCACCCGGCGTTCGCTGATGCCCTTGGACCGGGCGGTACGCACGAAGTCCTGCCCGAGCGACTCGATCATCGACGCCCGCGAGTACCGGGTGTACGCGGCCGCGTTCGTCAGGCCCAGGGTCAGCCATGCGGCGACCAGCCCGCTCGCCCACAGCAGCGGATTGCTGAGCAGCGGGTGGTACTCCGAGTGCGGCAGGACCGTGACGTAGAGCGCGACCAGGACCGCGACCACGAAGTACGGGATCGAGTTGATGACGATGGAGGAGCCGATCAGCGCCCGGTCGAGGGTGCCGCCGCGGCGCTGCGCGGACAGCGTGCCGAACAGCACGCCGAAGAAGAGGTAGACGACCGCACCGCCGAGCACGATGGACACCGTCACGGGCAGCGCCTGCGCCAGCAGCTTGGTGACGGGCTGACCCAGCGTGTACGAGTAGCCGAGGCACGGTGCGTCGCAGTGCTGGACGACGCCGCTGGTCGTGTAGTCCCGCCCGACCAGGATGCCCTTCATGTAGCCGCCGATCTGCTCGATCGGGGGCTCGTCGAGGCCGAGGCTGGAGCGGATCTCGGCGAGGCGGTCCGCGTTGCAGCGGGTGCCGCAGATCGTGCCGGCCGGGTCCGTCGGGGCGAGGAAGAACAGCGCGAAGCTGGCGACCAGCGTGACGACGACGACGGAGATCGCGCTCACCACGCGTTTCAGGATGTAGAGCAGCACCGCGGGGACTCCAGGTGAAAGAGCCGTGGCGGCCCGGTGGGGACCGGGCCGCCACGGGGTTGTCAGCTCTTCAGGTAGATGTCGTAGAACGCCGGCATACCGGCACCGGGGTCGCC
Organism: Winogradskya humida; assembly: GCF_016862215.1. Taxonomy (GTDB): domain Bacteria; phylum Actinomycetota; class Actinomycetes; order Mycobacteriales; family Micromonosporaceae; genus Actinoplanes; species Actinoplanes humidus. The sequence continues at coordinate 30,389 of NZ_BOMN01000102.1, read as the reverse complement.
CTGGGCGCCACCGACGTTCGTCCCGACGACGATGCCCATCTTGGTGTAGTAGAACGGGATCGCGAGGTACTTCTCCATCATCGCCTGGTCGAGCCCGGCCCACTTCGAGACGGCCTGGTCAGCGGGCATGTTCGCCACGGCGTCGATCTGCGCGTCCACGGTCTTGTCCTGCTGCATGCCCCAGCTCGTCTGGTCGGCGACGCTGTGGGACTGGAACATGACGGGCAGCCAGGAGCCGCCGCTCGGCCAGTCGGAGCACCAGCCGCGGGGACCCTGCGCCATGTTGACCGGCGCGGAGTAGTCCGAGATCTTGGTACGCAGGTCGGCGGTGGTGACACCGATCGCCTTGACCTTGAAGCCCGCCGCGGTGAGCGCGTCGGCGCGGACCTGGCTGACCTGCTGCGAGATCGGCTTGGTGTTGTCGTAGTACCAGCTCACCTCGAAGCCGGTCTTGCCGGCGGCCTCCAGCAGCGCCTTCGCACCCGCGGCGTCACCGGTCCCGGTGCCGGACAGGTCGGTCACCGCAGGGTACGCCTGGTAGCCGGGGACGCCGGGCGGCATGAACGTGCTGGCCTTCTGGCCGATGAGGTCGCTGACCCCGGCGGCCTTCCAGGTCTGGTCGTACGGCCACGCCTTCGCGATCGCCTTGCGCACCTCGAGCGGGATCTTCGTCGTGTCCATCTGCCACACGTACGTGCAGGGGCTCTCACCCGACACGAGCTGGGCCTTCTTGTCACCGGTCACCTGCGGGACGAGCGTGCTGTCCACGTCGGCGTAGTTCAGCGCGCTCGCGTCGGGGCCGTTGCTGTTGAGGACCTGCTGCTGGGTCTTGACGTCCTCGCCACCCCACTTGAAGTCGTAGCCGTCGACGTAGTTGTGCCGCGCCGCGTCGGTGTTCGCGTCCCAGTTGGGGTTCTTCTTCAGCTTCAGCTCGACGCCGGGGGTGTACGTGTCGAACTCGTACGGTCCGCTCGAGATCGGCTTGTTCTTGTAGTCGGCCTTGGTGTCCTTCGCCTGCGGGATCGGCGAGAACAGCGGGAACGTCATGAAGAACGGCAGGTCGGCGAACGCGCGGGTCAGATGGATGACCAGCGTGTCGGTGCCCTGGGTCTCGACGCCGTCGAACTTGTCGCCGCCTGCGACGTACGGTCCCTTGTAGGTGTCGCCGCCCTTGAAGTACTGCATCTGGTACGCGGGGCCGTTGGGGTACAGGTCGCGGGCGAAGGACCGCTTGATCGCGTACGCGAGATCCTCGACCTTGATCTCGCTGCCGTCCTGGTACTTGATGCCCGGCTGCATCTTGAACGTCCAGGTCAGCTTGTCGTCCGAGACGCTGCCGACGTCGGTGAGGTCGGGCACGAGCACCGACTTGCCGTCGCGGACCACGAACTGGGTCGGGGTGCGGTAGAGCAGCCGCCCGATGGCCAGCGAGTCGGAGTAGTAGGTGTCGGTCGGGTCGAACGTGTTCGGCGTGCTCGCGGAGTAGACGGTCAGCACACCGCCGTTCTTCGCACCCGGCACGGCGGCGGCCGGGCCCTTCGCGGCCGCGTCGATCGACGAGGTCTGCGTGGTGATCGCGCCGTTGCCGGAATCCGGCTTGTTGCCGTTGTTGGACGACGGGCTGCCGCAGCCCGTGAGCCCCAGGGCCACGACAGCGGTCGCTGCCACAGCCGCTTTGTAACGCCTCGCCATTGTTCCTCTTCTCAAAACTGTCACCAGGAAGGGCGTAGCTACCGTCACCGTCGGGTGCGGGGGTCGAAGGCATCGCGGACCGAGTCGCCGAGCAGGCTGAGCGCCACGACGAGCACGGTGATGCCGAGCACGGGCAACCACAGGTAGAGCGGGTCGGCCCGGTAGAAGCTCTGGGCGGCGGAGATCGTCACGCCCCAGGAGGGTGTCGGTTCGGTCAGCCCGACACCCAGGTACGTCAGGCCGGCCTCGACGACGATGTACGAGGGCAGCGCCATGGACGTCGACACCACGATCGGCGCGACGAGGTTGGGCAGCAGCTCCTTGAAGAGCACCTTGCTGGTCGGTACGCCGAGCACACGGGCCGCCGCGATGAACTCCCGCTCCCGCAGCGACAGCACCTCACCGCGGATCAGCCGCGCCAGCCCGGCCCAGCCGAACAGCGACAGCACCAGGATCAGCGAGATGAACCGCACCCGCGACACCTGGTCGACCGAGGCGCCGTCCGCCGGGCCGACGAAGATCGACAGCAGCACCGCCGGCACCGCGATCGCGAAGAGCAGGTACGGCAGGCTCAGCACGAAGTCGATGACCCAGGACAGGATCCGGTCGGTCCAGCCGCCCGCGAACCCGGCGACGAGCCCGACGACGACCCCGAGCAGCGACGTGATGACCGTGACCGACGTGGCGACGATCAGCGACGGGCGCGACCCGTAGACCCACCGGGCGAACAGGTCCCGGCCGAGCCGGGGCTCGACGCCGAACCAGTGCCCGCTGGTCGGGCCGATCGTCGGGAAGCCGTAGTCGTCGACGAGTTCCTGGTGGTACGCCGTGGGGGACTGGCCCTCGAGCTTGGCCAGCAGCGGCGCGAAGATCGCGATCAGCACGAAGAACAGGAAGATGCTCCCGCAGATCACCGCGACCCGGTCCGTGCGGAGCCGGGCGAACGCGATCGCTGTCGGGGACTTGCCCCGGGTGCTCAGCCGTTCCACGCGGTGGATCACCTCCGTCGGGCATGCCACCGCCACGCGCTCTGCGTGCCGGTTCCTCGATGCCGCGGTGGGAAACGTAGTCCGCGTAATTGCCGTGAGAAATGGTTTGACATATCAAACGAATAACAGCGAAGGCCCGCCATTTCGTTCACGTTTCGTTTTTGTTTTCGTCACCGACCTGGCGGTTACGGATCGCTGCATGGTGCAGCCAGACGGGCAGAACTTCGGACAATCTACGCACGGGGTAGCTATGGCCGGAAGAAATCCTGCGATCAAGGCAATAAGCCAAAGGATCCACGCCTGCCGTGAGAGGCATGGTTGTCTCTGTGCAAGGACATTTAATAGAAATATATCGCTGTCCCGTGACCGTTCCTAAATGGACGGCCGGGCCTGCCGGCGCGGGGGATCCGGCGCAAAGGTGACGCACGTGACGTCCGGATCGCCGTAAATGCGTTGAGCCGGACCCGCCCGGGCACGCAGGATGGTGGGTACCGCCTTCCCTGCTGCTTGAGGACCTCTGATGCGTCTGCTTCGCGACTTATGGGTAACTTCGCCCCGTCGCACCGCCCTCATCGTCGTCCTCATCGTGCTCGGGGCCGCCGGACAGGCCGCGTCGCTGGGCCTCGCCGGGGCCGTGCTGGTGCACCGGTCGATGCCGTTGTTCGGGGTGCTGTCGGGTGCGCTGGTCGTCGCCGTGCTCAGCGACGTCATGGTCAGCCTGGCCGCTGCCCGGCTGACCGCCGACTGGGCCGCGTCCGCCCGCCGCGGGCTGTGCCGGGTCGCGTTCGGCCAGGACGTGCCCACGCTGGAGAACACCCCGGTCGGCGAGCTGCTCGACCGGATCGACAGCGACGTCTACCAGGTCGGCTCCGAGCTGCGCGGCAGCGGCGTGCGGCTGGCCCAGTCCCTCGCCGTGGCGGTGCTGTCGATCGTCACCGCGTTCTTCGCCTGGTGGCCGGCCGGCATCGGCATGGTGCTGGTGTCGATCGTGCTGGTGCTGCTGATGAACAAGCCGATCCAGCGGATCTCGCCGGTGCGGATCAGCGAGGAGGAGGCCTGGTCCGACCTGGCCGCGGTGATGGAAGAGGCCATCCACGGCCAGGACGACGTGCGCACCAGCCTCGCCGCGCCCTACGTGCGCGGCCTCTACGCCAGGCGCGCCCGCGAGGTGCTGCGCCGGGGCCGGATCGTCTGGCGGATGTCGTCGAGGATCACGATGACCGCCGGTGCCATCACCCGGGTGCTGATCGCCGCGCTCGTCGTGGCCGGTGCCTGGGCGCTGACCGCGGGGCACATCGACAGCGCCCGGCTGACCGCGGTCTGGCTGCTCGCGCTGGGCTTCGGCGGCACCCTCGAACAGGTCACCCGGATGGTTCCCGAGCTGCAGAACGCGCTCGGCGCCTGGGGCCGCGTGCTGCTGCTGCGCGACGTCCCGCAGGAACCGAGCGGCGGCGAGGACCCCACCGACGGCCTGCTCGAGGTCCGCGACCTGACGTTCCGCTACGGCGAGGCCGACTCGGAGCGCCCGGCGGCGTTGCGCGACGTCACCCTGACGTTCGCTCCCGGCCGGTCGTACGCGCTGATCGGCCGCACCGGATCGGGCAAGTCCACGCTCGCCAAGGTGCTGACCCGCGCGGTCGACGTGCCCCGCGGCACGGTCTTCCTCGGCGGCACGGACATGGTCGACCTCGACGTCGAGGGGCTGCGCCGGTGGACGGCGATCGTCCCGCAGCGCACCGAGATCCTGGCCGGCACGCTCGCCGAGAACATCGCCCTGTTCGACCCGGAGCTGCTGTCCGGTGCCGGGGACGCGCTGCAGGAGCTCGGCCTGACCGCGTGGTCGAGCACCCTGCCCGACGGCATCGACACCAAGCTCGGCGAGGGCGGCTACGTCCTGTCCGCCGGGCAGGAACAGCTCGTCGCGTTCGCCCGGATCCTGGTACGCGACCCCAAGGTCGTGATCCTCGACGAGGCCACCGCGCGGATGGACCCGGTCACCGAGGCCTGGGTGCAACGCGCCACCGATCGGCTGCTGCGCGGGCGCATCGGCGTCATCGTGGCGCACCGGCTCTCCTCGGTGCAGCGCTGCGACGAGGTCGTGGTGCTCGCCGACGGCGCGGTGCTCGAGGCCGGGCCGATGGCGCAGTCGCGGCGCTTCGCCGAGCTGCTCGCCAGCAGCAACATGGTCGCCCCGGCCCGCGCCGGCGGCGGGGTGGCGCTGCTGGAACGCGAGCCGGAGGAGCCGCTGCGCACCGAGCTCGGCAACACGCTGCCGCTGGAGGATCCGCCGCCGCTGCCCGAGCCGCCGCCCGCCCGTACGTTCCGGGAGATCTTCCGGCTCACCACCAACGACCCGCGCTACGGCCTCGCGGCGGTCGGCCTCTTCGTGATCCTGGTGCTGCTCGGCCTCGACGGCGCGATCCTGCCGCTGTTCTGGGCCCACGTGGTGGACGGCCTCGGCGACCCGCTGTGGCCCGCCATCGGCATCGCGGCGTCGCTGATCGTGGCGATCCCGACGCTCTACTACACGGGCACCTGGTTCCCCGAGTGGTGGGTGCGCCAGATGCTGCGGATCAGCCAGCGGCTCGTGCACGGCCAGATCGGGCCGCGCCGGATCACCAAGTTCACCCCGGCCGAGGTCGTCGCCCAGGGCGGCGACACCGAGCGGGTCGTCATGCTCGCCGACAACCTCGTCGACACCTCGATCAGCCTGCTGATGATCGTGACGATGACGCTGGCGTCGCAGTCGTTCGTGCCCGCGATGTTCTTCGTCGGCACGATGGTGGTCTCCGGGCTGATGGCGACGCTGTTCGGGCCGCGGCTGGAGCGCGCGGCCCGGCGTACGGTCGCGGCAAGGGCTTCCTTCGCCACCGCACTGGTGTCGTCGCTATCGGCGGCGCGCACGGTGAAACTGGCCGGCGCGACCGTGCCGGTGCTCAACCACCTGGCCGGGCTCGACGAGATCCGCAGCGAGCGGCAGCGCCGGGAGATCGCGATCCAGGTGTGGGCCCGCTCGACGCCGTCGGTGCTCAGCGGCCTGCTCCCGATCGCGGTCTGGGCGCTGTATCTCGCCGGGAACCTGTCGGCGGCGGCGACGCTGATCGCGGTGGCCACGCTCGGCTCGGCCCGGTGGTTCGCCTGGACCACCGCGTCGCTGGTGTCGCACTTCCCGTCGGCCCGGGTCTGGACCCGGCGCACGGTGGCGATGGCCGGGGCGGCGGCGTATTCGTCCGCGGTCCCGGGGGTCGACATCAACGCCGGCACGGCCGAGGCACCGCAGGCGGCACCGCGTGACCCGCTGCGCCAGCTGCGGCTGACCGGTTTCAGCGCGGTCCACGAGAACGGCACTGTCGGCGCCAAGGACATCGACCTGACGGTCAACCGCGGCGAGCTGGTGCTCGTCGTCGGTCCCGTCGGGGCGGGCAAGTCCTCGCTGCTGCGGGCCCTCGCCGGGATCGTGCACCACACGGGCTCGCTGACCTGGAACGGCCGCGACGTCGACGAGCCGGAGCTGTTCCTGCGCCCCAACCAGGTCGGCTATGTCGCGCAGCTGCCCCGGGTGCTGTCCGGGACGGTCGCCGACAACATCGCGCTCGGCCACCAGGTCGACGCCGCCGACGCGGTGACGACCGCGCAGCTGGAGCACGACCTCGCGGTGGCCGGTGGCGGGCTGCAGCTGCTGATCGGGCACAAGGGCACCCGGCTCTCCGGCGGTCAGCTGCAACGGCTGGCGCTGGCCCGGGCCCTCGCGCCGCGCACCGAGCTGCTGGTCGCGGACGACGTCTCGTCGGCGCTGGACGTCACCACCGAGCTGGAGCTGTGGCGCGCGCTGCGCGGGCACGGCGTGACCGTGGTCGGCTCGACCTCGAAACGGGCGGCGCTGTCGGGCGCCGACCGGGTGGTCGTGCTGATCGGCGGCCGCGCGGTGGCCCAGGGCACGTGGCAGGAGCTGGAGAACACCTACGGCCACCTGGCCGGCTGAGCCCGTAAAACTCAGCTGGCTTTCGTCTCCAGCTGCTTGACCACCTGGGTGACGGTGTCGGCCGGGATCGCGAATCCCAGGCCGACACTGCCGGTGCTCGACGTGTCGGCGGTCGCGATCGCCACGTTGATGCCGATCACGTTGCCGGCCGTGTCGACCAGCGCGCCGCCGGAGTTGCCCTCGTTGATGGCGGCATCGGTCTGCAGCAGCCCGCTCAGCTTCTCGGTGCCGGTGCTGACCTCCCGGTCGAGCGCCGACACGATGCCCGACGTCACGGTCCCCTCCAGGCCCAGCGGCGCCCCGAACGCCAGCACGGTGTCACCGACCGCGACCGAGTCGTCGGTGCCGAACGTCGCGGGGGTCAGCCCGGTGATCCCGGTCGCCTGCACCAGCGCCAGGTCGTGCGTGGTGTCGGTCGCGACAACCTCGGCCGGCACCGTACGCCCGTCCGAGAGCCGCACACTCACGGTGCCCCCGGACGAGATGACGTGGTTGTTGGTCAGCACCAGCCCGTCGGAGCGCAGCACGACCCCCGACCCGAGCGCCGACTCGTTCTGCCCGTCGATCAGCACGGTGACGATGCTCGGCGACACCTTCGCGGCCACGGCGGCGAGGCTGGTGCTCCCGGTGGTGGCGGCGCTCGCGTTCGTCGCGGTGGTCGTGGTGCCGGCCGCCGCGGTTGTCGTCCCGTCGCCCGCGTAGTGCTCGGCGATCACGGCTCCGCTCGCGCCCCCACCGGCGACCAGCGCCAGCAGCGCGGCACCCCCGGCGATCCGCCGCGGCCAGCGGCCGTTCCCACCCTTGCGGTGGCTGTAGACGTTCGGCGGCAGCGGCGGCGGCGCATTGTGGGAGGACGTGCCGTCGCCGTAGGAGTTGTCGCCGTGGGAGCCGTCGCTGTGGGAGCCGTCGCCGTACGGGTCGGAGTACGGGGGCCGGGTCAACAGATCGGTCATGACGCGCCTGCCTTCGATTCAGCGGTGATGTCACTACTGTTGCCCGCCCGGTTGTCAGCTCCCGGTGAAGCGTCTGTGTGTTCGCTGTAAGCCGCTGCGACCAGGGAAAACCCTTAGGTGTGCCGCCTGTCGGCCGAAAGTCATAGCTGATTCAAAGCAGGTCGGGCCCGTCGGCAGAGGCCCGGCACAGGCGAACTCCGCATGATGTGAGTACGACGAAACAAGGAGGTCGCGATGTCGGCACGAGGAATGCTCAGCGTGGTCGGAACGGCCGTCGGAGGCCTGATCGGCTGGAGCGACGAGCCCGCCCCCACCGCGGACCCCGGGTCCCTGCGCGAACACTTCGCCGCCCTGCGCACGCACGTCGGCCCCGCCGACGAGGACCTGACCACCGCGGTCCGCCAGTTCCAGTCCCACGTCGGCCTGGAAGCGGACGGCGTCGCCGGCCCCCGCACGGTCCACCTGCTCACCCGCTACGCCAAGGAAGCCCGCGAGATCCGCCGCTTCGAACAGGCCGCCTGATCACCGCCCCACGCGGATGATCACAGCGGTGGCGTTGTCCTTGCCGCCGGCCCGTAGCGTCTCCTCGAGCAGCTCGGAGACGCTGCCGGCCGGAAGAAACACGGCGAGCCGTTCGTAGGGGATCTGGTCGCTCACCCCGTCGGTGCAGAGCAGGAACACGTCGCCGGCGCGCAGGCCGACGTTGAGCAGATCGGGCTCCGGCATCGCCGGGTGGCCCGCGTATCGGGTCAGCTGGTAACTGGCCGCGTGCGCCTCGGCCGAACCCGCGGCGTACCAGCCGTGCAGCAGGCCCAGCCACGCCGCGGTGTGATCGACGGTGAGCAATTCGAGGAGCCCGTCCCGCAGCCGGTACGCCCGCGAGTCGCCGAGCTGGACCAGCCACGCCCCGGACTCGTCACCCACGAATGCCGTCAGCGTGCAGCCGGTCAGCCCGGCGATGCCCCGGCCGGCTTCCCGGACCGCGAGCTGCACGGCGGCGACGGCGGCCCGCAGCGCGTCCGGTCCGTGGGTGGTCGCTGTCGATTCCACAAAGACATCCGCCGCCGTACGCCCGGCAGCGCGGCTCCCCGCCCCGTCGCCCATGCCGTCCGCGACCACGGCGAGCACCCGCCCGCCGTCCAGGTGCAGCACGTCGTAGTTGTCGTCGTACCGGTTACCCGTCACGCTGCCCGCGGTCGCCGTCAGAGTGTGGCCCGCGAAGTCCCAGGTAGCTCTCAGTTCTCGCACCATGTCAGCATGCAGTAGCGCCGCGCCGCCATGAACAGGCTGCCCGGCCGGAGGTTCTGTAATCGGGTTGTGCGCGGGCATCCCGGTCAGCAGGATTCCGCGCATGGAACCCCCTGAGACAATCCCGGCCGGCAATGTTGTCCTGAACGCTGGGAGCCGCGCTGGGCCGAGCCGGCGGCCGCAGCGATCCGCTCGTCGTTCGCCGAACTGGAACCCTTTCTCTCCTGGGTCAGTGCCGGCCACGACGTCGCGGAGTCGCTCGCGTTCATCGAGAGATCGCGGGAGAGCTGGGCGAAGGGCACCGAATTCAACTATGCGATCCTGACGGCGGACGACGAGTTCGCGGGCTCCATCGGGCTGATGACCCGGATGGGTCCCGGCATCCTGGAGATCGGCTACTGGATGGGCACCGCGCACGCCGGCCGCGGCTACACGACGGCCGCGGTGCGCGCGCTGACCTCGGTGGCGCTGACCCTGCCGGATGCCGGCCGGCTCGTCATCTGCCACGACGTGGCCAACGCCGCCTCGGCCGCCGTCGCCCGCAAAGCGGGCTACGTCGAGACCGCCCGTGTCGCCCGCGACCCCCAGGCCCCCGGCGACACCGGCACCGACGTCGTCCGCGACTACCGACCCTGACTTTCGCTGTGGTGCGCGCCCGCCGCAAGCCGGCGGCGCACGCACCCGTTTGTCAGCGCTGCCCGGTCACGCTCAGCCGCACCGCGGCCGGATCGGACCGGGACGGGACCGACGAGGCGGGCTGGGCAGGGGAGTAGAGCCACGCGTCGAAGAGCGCGTCCAGGTCCTTCCCGGAGATCTTCTCGGCGAGGGTGATGAACTCCGGCGTGGTGACGTTCCCGCCGGCGCGGCTGGTGGCCCACTTCTTCAGGATGCGGAAGAACGCCTTGTCGCCCACGGCGAGGCGCAGGGCGTGCAGAGTCATGGCGCCGCGGGTGTACACCTGCCTGTCGAAGAGGTGCTCGGGTCCGGGGTCGCCGATGGGCAGCTCCCAGAACGACTCGTCGCCGTCGTAGGACTCGGCGTACGAGTCGAACTGCTCCTGGGCGGTGCCGAGTCCTTCGTGCTCGCCCCACAGCCATTCCGCGTACGTCGCGAAGCCCTCGTTGAGCCAGATGTCTTGCCAGCGGGCAACGGCGAGGCTGTCGCCGTACCACTGATGGGCGAGTTCGTGCACCACGACGGAGTCGCCGTCCGCCGGTGAGGTGAAGAAGGCCTGCGCGTAGATCGGGCGGGTCTGATTCTCCAGGGCGAAGCCGAACCCGTCGTCGGCGTCGACGATGCCCCCGGCGGCGGAGAACGGGTAACGGCCGAAGACGCTGCCGAGGAAGTCGAGGATCTCGGGTTCGCGGGCCAGGGAGCCGGCGGCGAAGTCGCCGGTGGTCGGCGGGAGGTCGGCGACCGTGCCCGCGATCCAGGTCGTGTCACCGGTGCTGCTGCCGGCAGGGGCCTTCGCGGCTTTCCAGCCGCCGAGGCCGGCCTCGAAGGACGTGCTGCCGTCGCCGGTGGACACGACCACGTCGTCGACTGCCGCGCCGGCCAGGGTGAAGCCGTCGTCGTTCACGGTGGTCAGGGAGAGTTCGACCTTCTTCGACGCGTACGGATCCAGGTCGACCGACCAGTGCTCGTACCCGTCGCTCTCGCCCGTGGCCGCGTTCCAGTCGCCGGTGGTGCCGGACGGCTCGCAGCCCTTGACGGTCACGTAGTGCAGGAGGAACGGATGCAGCCGCTCGGCGTACTCACAGATGCCGCCTGTGTCGTTCGAGGTGTGGCCGTTGATGTCGGGCAGGGTCGTCCAGTCGCCGGTGCCGGCCGGGCGCGCCTCGACGAAGAAGTAGTCCCAGTACTGATCGGTGTCACGGTCGGCCCAGAAGCTGACGGTCGCGCCGGCCCGGGGGACGGTGATGGTCCGGGTGAGCCGCTTGTAGGCCGGCTCGCCCGTCCGGCTCAGCGCCATGTGCGTGCCCGTGCGGGGCGCGGCGGCCGGGGTGAACAGCTTCGGGTCGAGGGCGTCCAGGAACCGGATCCCGTTCTTCCGGTACGCCGTGACCCGGTACTCGCCGACCGTCGCCGTGGCCAGGTAGGACGCCATCGGCTCGCGCGCGTCCCACGTCCACGTCGTCCAGCCGTTGCGGGTGAGATGGTTCTTGAGCACCCCGTTGGCGATCGCCTGGAGGCCCTGCGGCGCGGTCACCCGGATCGTGTAGGAGGCCTTGTCGAGCGGGTGGTCGTTGACTGGGAACCAGCTCGACGCGACCTCGGGCTGCCCGACGATCACCATGCCGTCGTCGGTGCGGAACACCCCCGAAGCGCCGAGGTTCGCGTCCTCGATGATCTTCGGTACGCCGTCGTAGCGCGCCACGACGGTGAACGCACGCCCCCTGCGCAGCCCGGCGCCGGGCGTCACCGTCAGCTCACCGTTCGCGCGGCTCCACCGGGCGGGCTGCCCGTTCACCGTCAGCGACCGCAGCGTCAGAGCGTCGAAGTCGAGGTTGAACGACGAGAGCCCCTGCGTGGCGACCGCCTCGATGGTCGCCACGCCGCCGAGCTCCCCGGTCTTCGGCTGGTAGGTGATGTCGAGCCCGTAGTGCTGGACGTCGTACCCGCCGTTGCCCGCGAGCGGGAAGTAGGGATCACCCATGCCGGCCGCCCCGGGCCGGAACGTTGCCGCCGGGGCGGGGGTCGCGGTCGCGCCGGAGACAGCCAGGCCGGCGATGACCAGACACGCTAAGTATGCACGTTGGAACATAAAGTGACCGTAGCGAACTTGTCCCTGCTCAGAGCGCTGCGACACCCTACTGTGGACGCATGTATCCACCCGCGCCGTGGAACCTTCAGGGACAGCTCTACCTGTCCGTCTTCCTGCTGCCAGCCCGCGGCCTGCCCGCCCTGGACCCGGGTCTGCGACCGGTCACCGTCGCCGGCCGCGTCCCGGTCGGTGCCGCCTGGGTGGACTACGAACCCGGTGGCGTCCTCGACTACCGCGAACTGCTCACCGCGGTCCTGCTCCGCGGGCGCCGGCAGACGATCACGCACATCTGGGTGGACAGCCCGGCCTCCCGCGACGGGGGCCGCGCGCTGTGGGCCATCCCGAAAGACCTGGCGGTGCTCAAGGTCAGCCCGCCTCTCGCCGTGGCGGAGACCATCGCTTCCGCGACGATCAGGCCGGGCCGTCGTCTGCCGGGCCGCTGGCCCACCCCACTCACCGTGGTCCAGAAAGACATCACCACACGGGTACGCGGCAGAGCAGCCGTTCGCGCGACCCGCATCACCTGGGACGTCGACGAGGCCGGCCCACTGTCCTGGCTGGCCGGTCGGCGCCCGCTGTTCTCGCTGACCCTCGCCGACTTCCGGCTGAGGTTCGGCGGCTGAGCTCGTCCCTCTACGCGGAACGCAGCGTCAGCAGGGTGATCTCGCTGGGGGCGAAGACGCGGAACGGCGGCCCCCAGAACCCGGTGCCCCGCGACGTGTAGAGCTGGGTGCGCTCGCCGTGCCGGCTCAGCCCCTGCAGCACCGGCTGGTCGATGCGCACGAGATAGTGGAACGGCCAGATCTGCCCGCCGTGGGTGTGCCCGGAGATCTGCAGGTCGACGCCGTGCGCGACCGCCCCGGTGATCTGCTGCGGCTGATGCGCCAGCAGCAGCACCGGCAGCTCCGGGTCGGCGCCGTGCAGCGCCGCCTCGTGGTCCATGTGGTGCCCCGGCACTCCCGAGCCGGCCGCCGTGCGGTCGTCGACCCCGGCGATGACCAGGCTGCTGCCGCCGCGCTCGACGACGACGTGCCGGTTGTGCAGGGCCTCCCAGCCCAGCGACGCCATGTGCTCCACCCAGCGCTGGGCACCGGAGAAGTACTCGTGGTTGCCGGTCACGTAGACCCGGGCCATCCCGGCGCGGACATCCCCGAGCGGCGCGGCCTGCTCGCGGCGCTGCGCCACCTCACCGTCGGCGATGTCGCCGGTGTGCGCGACGACGTCCGGGTCGAGGGAGTTCACCACGTCGACCACGCCCCGCGACCACTTCGCCCGGTTGATCGGCCCGTAGTGCGTGTCGGTCAGCAACACGACCCGCAACCCGTCCAGCCCGGCGCCGAGCCGCGGAATCACCACGTCGATGCGGCGCACGCGAGAGACGCGCATCGCCTCGACGTTCCCCCAGACGAGCAGGACGACCGCCACCACCGCGACCACCGCCGTGACGATGCGCGAACGGGCCGGATCGCCGACCCCGGCGACGGCGAGCACGAGGCGCAGCACGTTACCGAGCACCGACCACACGAAGAACACCCAGACGATGCCAAGCAGCGTGTCGGCGATCCGCGCGGGCAGATCCCGGTGATGCTGCCCGTGCCCGGAGAACATCAGCCCCGGGAACGCAGCGGCAGCGCCCACGAAGACGACGGTCCCGCTCACGAAAACCGCACCCGGCCAGTCATTTCCGGACCAGATCAACGTCCACCAGGGCACGCCGAACAGGAGCACCAGCACGGCGGTCACGATCAACGCGAAGCGCGCAGCCCGGCCGGACCCGCGCCGCGGCTCGGTCTCGACGGCTTCTCCCACAGACGCGGTCTCTTCCACAGGCACGGAGCAAGTCTGCCACGCCCGCCCGCCCCGCCGACGCGGCCGCTGGTTACGTTGTCCCCCGGCACTCCACCGGAAGGACACCCATGCGTCGCAAGATCGCGCTGATCGCCGCCCTCACCACCGCAGCCATCGCCGTGACCGGCACCGCTGCCCCGACAATCCCCACGGCCCACCAACGCCACCCCACCGTCACCGAAGCCCCCGCACCCCCACCCCCGGGCGACGACATCTGGATCGACGCGGGCGAATTCGACTGGCGCACCCCCGCCCCCGCCGGCCGCCCCACTCCGTGACCCGCCGCCCCCTACCGTGATTCACATGCGGACTCTCAAGCCCGAACCCCCCACCCCCACCGAACCCCCCGCCCCGCTCGTCCCCATCATCTGGGACACCCTGCGCCTCCTCTCCCGCAGAACCCCCGCCCCGTGCAAACCCTGCTCGACGTGATCACGGCGCTGCTCCCGGCATCCCGCCCGGCCCACCCCTACCTGGGCCCCCCGAGCGGCGATCCGATACGCCGACCACGACCCCTACGAACCTCGCATTAGGCGCCCGAGGTGATGGTGCCGCGAAGTAGGGCGCAGCAACGTCGCCGTCGGCTGTCTGCTCCGGGCAAGATCATTTACTTCTGATTGCTCCGGTGACCGAAGCAGCACCCAGGATCGCGAACGCCCATCCTGCGATCTTGAGCAGTAGCAGCGCCGTGAACCAGGGCCAGTCGTCGAGGTTCGTTGTGGTGAGAGTCCACTGCTCCTTCGAGCCGGTCGATATGAACGGGACTACGTTGTCCACGGCCAGCGCTATCGATTCCACCCACGACATCGAGGTGGGCGCCTTTGCGGCGCTGCCCTTGGCAGGTTGGAACAATCCAGGGTGCAACATGATGAGCAGCCCGGACATCGTCACGGCCACGGAGAGCCACAGGAGTGCCAAGGCGGGCCGATAGCCGTAGCCGACGAGGATGCCCAATGTCCTACGCGTGAAGCCCTCACGGGATCGGAGTGGATATGAGCGCGCCAACCTGCGCTGGAGAGAGATCCGGGTGATCCGGCTCAGTGCTGGCTGGCCTAGCGCCTCGAAGTGCTCAGCCAGATGGCCGTATGCGCTGGGCGCGATGCTTGACCCGCTGAGCAACCTGAGCACATCGGAGCCAGTTGCGGGAAGAATTCTACGATACGTAAAGTTGTCGATCGAGATGTCGGCTTTTTCCAGCTGGGTGGGGTGGACCGTCCAGGTTTGGCATCTCGCCCCGTTCAAGCTGACGGTGCCCTGCAGATCTGTCGGCCCGGCCTCGCTGGTCCAGAAGTAGATCGCTCCGCCTACCGTGACGTTCACCAGGCTGATCCCATCGCCGGCGTCTGCGGCGGATGTCATGCCAGCCAGCTGCCGCGACTGGATCCGGGCGCCCTGTAGCCGGATGTTGCGCCGAATCGTGGAGCCGTTGGCGTAGATCCCGCCACGAAGGTCGCTGTTATTGACGAAAAGGTCTCCGATGGAAGCGCGGAAGAGATCGAGGGCTGCCCGGCTTGGCACCTCCGCCGGAGCGCCGAGCGTCGAGCCTCGGACGCTGAGGGATCCTGTGACGGACAGACCGAGGCCACGCACGCCGTCCGGAGCGGTAAATCCATCTCTCAGGTGGATGGATCCGTCGATCCGAGCGTCTATGGCGTGAAACCCTGCAACGTGCGATCCGTCCAGGCAGATTCTTCCCTGGACGACGGCATGAGAGACGTTGAAGGAGCCTGTGAAAAGGCACTTCACCAGATTCAGTCGGCCGGACCAGTGTCGATAGGACAGGTTCACGCCGTGAATCACCAAGCCGACAAGGTCGATGTTGTCGACCGGGTAGCCGTATCTGCCGCGCAACAGATCGACCAGGAGCTCGGCCGGGATGCCCGGATCGGATGCGATTCCTGCTGGCAGGACATCGCCGCCTGAGTAGGACTTGCCCGACAGGACCGCTGAGACGACCTTCCTGCTCGTTCCGCGCAATGAACGTACGTCGCTTGTGCCGCTGAAGATCATTGACCGATCACCCCGTCAAGGGGACCAGGAAGCTGACTCGCCGGTCAACGCCTGATCCGGTTGCCCTCTCAGCCGAACTTGTGACTCGTTCCGCTTCACCTTGAGTGAGCGAAGAAGTCGCACCGCAGCGACGGCACCAGGGTCCACGACACCTGAGCGCTTCCTGGCACTCGCCGATTGTTCACCTTTGGCCGGGCAGCGCCTCGCCGCGGGCGGGCGTTCCTTATGCGGAATGCCGAGCGGGGAGGGGTTCATGCGGTTCGAGGAGTTCGTGTCGGCGCGGTTGGCGGCGTTGATGCGGTATGCCGTTCTGCTGAGTGGGGATCGGGAGTATGCACGGGACATCGTGCAGGAGGTGCTGGCGCGGGCGATGTTGAGGTGGCATCGGATCGGGGCGATGGAGGAGCCGTACGGGTATGTGCGGCGGATGGTGACGAATGAGTTTCTGTCGTTGCTGCGGCGGCGCCGGCGGGTGGTGACCGTGCCGTTGGAGTGGGCGGGGGAGCAGCGGCTGACCGTGGAGGCGCGGCCGGAGGCTGATGACGAGATGTGGCAGGTGCTGGGGACGTTGCCGCGTCAGCAGCGGGCGGTGATCGTGCTCCGGTATTACGAGGGGCTCACCGATCCGGAGATCGCGGAGGTGCTGCGGTGCCGGCCGGCGACCGTGCGGGCCTATGCGAGCCGGGCCCTGTCGGCGTTGCGGGTGGAGCTGGCCCCGGTCGGCGAGCGGAAGGGAGTCCTGTCATGAACACACTGGAGGAGCTGCGCCTGACGCTGGAGCGTCACGCGGGCGGGCCCGAGGACAGCGCGGGGATCGCGCAGGGTGCCGAGGCGAGGGCGGGGAGCATCCGCCGGCGACGGCGGGTGGCGGGGTCCGCCGTCGCGGCTGTTCTGGTCGTTGCGGCCGCTGTGGGCGTACCCGTCGCGGTGGGCCGGAAAAGCAGTGAGCCGCCACCGCCTTCCTCGGTCGTGAAACCGCATTATCGCGATGCTTCGCAGTTGAGTGTGGCGATGGCGGACGGGTCGCCGTTCGCGCTCACCAACCGGGGCGGGGACGGCGTGGGGCAGTTCGCCTCGATCCGCAACAGAGGCGACATCACGTCCCCGCGGCCGGGGGAGGCGGGCCTCAATGCGGGCGCGGAGCTGCTGGCCTACAACCCCGGCGAGTTCGACCCGGCCAAGCTGAAGCAGGGTGAGCAGGTGACGGTGGCGGGTCATCCGGCCTGGTTCTCGACCGCTCTGACGTTCGCGGCGAGCAACGTGGTCCCCGAGGGCATCTATCCGACGATCGGCTGGGAGGAGAGCTCCGGTGTCTGGGTGCTCGTCTACACCAGCGACGACGGGTGGCAGGGGCACGAGGCCGGGAAGAAGGCGCAGCTGACCGAGGTGGCCGATGATGTGCGGCTGCCCGCGGTGACCGGCGTCAGGACGCCGTTCCAGTTCGGCTGGGTCCCGCAGGGGCTGCCGGTCAGCTATGTGAGCATCCGCGACCTGCCCGGGATCGACCCGGACGCACGGATCGGCTTCGGGAAGTCCGGCTACCCGACGATGCAGGACCTCGCGAGCGGGTGGCCGCTGTCCGTGACGTCGACGCCGGACACGAACCGGGACTGGCCCACCATCAAGGCCGATCTCGGGTCACCGGCGACGATCGGCGGGCGCAACGTCTGGTACGTGCCCCGGCCGAGCACGCTCAACAGCAGCGGGAGTCCGACGGGCGCCGATCTGGTCGTGGAGACCGGCAACTGCCTGGTCTACCTGAGCGTCCCGGAGCGGGACGTCATCGGCGAGCGGGATCTGAAGCGGATGGCCACGGAGATGACCGTCAGCAGCTGCACCGACGCGAAAAGCTGGAAGCCCCCGGTCAAGGGGTGACGGTGGTGCCGATCAGGGCGGACGGGACGATCAGGTCCGCCCTGGTCCGGGTCGCCACGATGACGGCCGCGTTGCGCTCGTCGGTGCCGGTGGCCCAGGCGACGGCCTCGTGCTCCGCCTTGCCGAAGCGGACGTGCCGGGCGATCAGCCGGGCGAGGCGGGTGTCCCGGTCGAGGTCGGCGTACCAGATCTCGGCGAGCAGCGGGCGGACCCGATTCCAGCGGTCGTCGTCGACCAGCAGGTAGTTGCCCTCGGAGACGATGAGCCGGGCGGTGTGCGGGACGGGGATCGCACCGGCGATCGGCTGCTCGATGGTGCGCTCGAAACCGGGCGCGTAGATCATCTCGTCGGTGTCGTCGTGCAGCCGGCGCAGCATCGCCGCGTAGCCGAGCGCGTCGAACGTGTCCGGGGCGCCCTTGCGGTCGCGGCTGCCGAGCCGGTCGAGCTCGGCGTCGGCCAGGTGGAAGCCGTCCATCGGGACGTGGGCGACCCACCCGGGCGGGCTGATCGCCGCGACGGCCGCGACCAGTTCCTCGGCGAGCGTCGTCTTGCCCGCGGCGGGCGGCCCCACGATCCCGAGCACCGCCCGGCGCCCGTCCACCACCAGCGCCTGCGCCCGGCGTACCAGGTCATCAAATCGCGTCGTCACCGGTCGATTATGGCGGCCCCGAAAGAGTGCGGGCGCCACTCGCCCGCCGGGCGCCTCGTTTTCCCAGGTGAATGCACCACTGAGGGAGACAACATGATTGCTGGACGTTCCGCAGTCGCCGCCGCAGCAGCGGCCGGCGCGCTGACCGTGTCCCTGGTCCCGGCGCTGCCGGCGGCGGCCACCACTGAGCCGGCCACCACCACCACGCCGGCGCTCACCGTCGTGGCGACGAACCTGAACAACCCGCGCGGGCTCACGTTCGCCCCGGACGGCACGCTGTACATCGCCGAGGCCGGCACCGGCGGCCCGGGTCCGTGTCTCGACGGCGCCGAGGGCCTGGTCTGCTTCGGCACCACCGGGTCGATCAGCCGGGTACGCCTCGGGCAGCAGCAACGCGTCCGCGCCGGCCTGCCGTCGCTCGCCGGTCATGACGGCAGCCAGGCGATCGGCCCGGCGGACGTCGCCGTGGACGGCTTCGGCCTGCTGTCGTTCACCGTCGGCCTGGCCTCGGACCCGGACGTCCGGGTCACGACGAAGAAGCTGACCGGCATGGCGAAGCTGTACGCCTCGGGGCGCCGCGGCCCGCGCCTGATCGCCGACCTGGGCGTCTACGAGAAGAAGGCGAACCCGGACAAGGCCGCGCCGGACACGAACCCGGCCGGCCTCGCCGTCGTCGGCGGCACCCGGTACGTGGTCGACGCCGGCGCGAACACCCTGCTGAAGGCGAACGCCCGCGGCAAGGTCAGCACGGTCGCGGTCTTCGGCAAACGCACGGTGCCCGCGCCGGCGGGTAACCCGGACCTGCCCGAGGGCACCCCGCTCCCGATGCAGTCCGTGCCCACCTCGGTGGTCAAGGGCCCGGACGGCGCGTTCTACGTCTCGGAGCTGACCGGCTTCCCGTTCCCGGCCGGTGGCGCGCGCATCTACCGGGTCGTGCCCGGTCACGCACCGGTCGTCTACGCGACCGGGCTGACCAACGTCATCGACCTGGCGTTCGGGCCGAAGGGCAGCCTCTACGCCCTGGAGATCGCCAGGAACGGGCTGCTCAGCGGGGACCGGACCGGCGCGCTGATCCGGGTGGACCCCGAGGGTGAGCACAAGGTCGTCGCGTCGGCCGGCCTGACGGCGCCGGGCGGCATCGCGATCCGTGGCAAGGACGCGTACGTCACGAACTGCGGTGTGTGCGCCGGCGCCGGCACAGTGGTGAAAATCCGCCTCTAGAGGCCCAGTCTCAGCCCCGCGACTCCCGCGGGGCTGAGCGGCCGGGCGGTGGCGCGGGTCAGGTCGCCGTGCACGAGCCCGGGCAGCTGGCTGCCCAGCGCGCACAGCGCCGGGTACAGGTCCAGCACGTCGCGGTGGCTGAGCGCGCCGACACCGATGAGCAGGCCGTTGACCGAGCCGGGCGTACGCGCGAGCTCCGCACAGAGCTCCATCCGCCACACCGGGTCCTCGATACTGGCGGCCAGCTCCCGGGCGATCCGGTTGGTGGCGCTGCAGCTGTCGTCCGGCGCGGCGTGGCGCCCGGAGGGGGCGAGCACCGGCGCGAGCCGCACCGCGACGCCGAGCCGGTCGGAGAGCTCGGCGACGCTGAGCACTTCGAGACCGAACGAGCAGGTGTCGCAGAGCGGCTGGAACGTTTCGGCGTGCACGACCACCGCGAGATTCGGGCACCCGTTCGCCGGGTTGCACTCGATATCCATGATGATCTCCGCGAGCCGGCCGGACTCGTCGAAGCGGCCCACGCCGAAGTAGGTCGCGGGCGTCTCGCGGTAACGGGCTATCGCCGCGCGCTCGCTGCCGTAGCCATCGGGATCGACGCCGATGCGGGGTACGCCGTGCTGCGCGTGGAGCTGGATGAGACGGAACATCCTGGTCACTCCCGGGGTGTTGAAGAACGGGTGCATCCCGGGGTACGGGTCAAGGCGCCGCTCGGTTCATTCCTTACGCTGGGTATAAGAAAACTTGCCCCTTTGCCGGTCACCCGTCAAGCGAAGACAGTCGAACGTCACTGTGTGTAATGCGTACGTTGCGGCCGTCAGCAGGGCGAACATGCCGGCGAGCACCACCCCGAGCCGGGCGTCGAGGGTGCGCCAGGCGATCGGCAGCGCGGAGACGGCCAGCAGGATCCCGGCCTCGGCGGCGGCCTCGGCGAGGCGGCGCGCACGGTCTGCATTCATGGTCACGACCCTGCCAAGGCCGCGGGTGGTCGCGCTTCCCTCCGCAGCCCGAGGCGGTCTATGACTTTCGGCAGAGGCCCCCGACGGGTACGCGAGGAGCACGCTGACCGTCATCGATATGTTCTCAGCCGCCGCCGGACACGCGCTGGACACGTTCGGTACCGCGTCGTAACGTGGCCTGAGCGGCGGAAACGCGCCGCGGCGAGCGGAATGGGAACCAGTGCGCCGAACCTCGAAGCTCACCGGGATTCTGACCGATAGTGGTCATGTTCGTGAGCGTGGGGGAGGTAAGCGGTGACCGTCGTAGCACCATCGGCCTGGCAGAGTCTGCCCGCGCTGATGTACCACTCGGTCTCCGCGGTGGCCGGTCCCCTGCGTGATCTCGCCGTCCCGCCCGGCCGGCTCGAGGAGCAGCTGAGCGCCCTCACCATGGCCGGATACCGGCTCGTCGGGCTCACCGAGGCGCTCGACCTGCTCGACGAGGGCTGCACCGACAAACTGCTCGCGGTCACGTTCGACGACGGCTACCGCAACTTCCTCACCGCGGGCATCCCCGTGCTCGCGAAGACCGGGGCTTCCGCGACCCTGTACACCTCCGTCGGGCATCTCGGCCGCCCCGCGGAATGGCTCGGCCGCTGGGCGCCCGACTTCGGCAAGCTGCTCACCTGGGACGAGCTCGCCGAGGTCGCCGACGCCGGGGTGGAGATCGCCAACCACAGCCTCGTGCACCACCCGCTCGACGTGCTGCCCGCCGCGCAGCTGCGCGAGGAGGTCACCCGTAGCAAGGACGAGCTGGAGCAGCGGCTCGGGCGGCGGGTGCGCGGGTTCGCGTACCCCCATGGTTACAACGGCACCAAGGTCCGCGCCGCGGTGCTCGCCGCGGGGCACGACAACGCCACCGAGGTGGGCCGGCGCCTGCACACCCCGGGGGAGAAGCGCTTCGCCGTGCCCCGGCTCCAGCCGACCCCCGACCTGACCGGTGACGACCTCGTCGCCCTGGTCGCCGGGGGCGGTTCCGCGCTGGTCCCGAAGCTCAAACAGCTCGCCCAGCCCGGCTGGCGTACGGTCCGGCGGGCCGCCCGGGTCGCCGGCCGCAACCTCACATGAGCAGGCCCTGATATGAGCAGGCAGGGCATTCACCGCGCCCCTCGTCGTACGCTGAGCCGCCGGTACTTCCTGGGCCTCGCCGCGCTCGCCGCCGTCCCGGCCGGTGCCGCGACCGTCCAGCAGCTGCGCAGCCCGGAGACGGCGGCCGAGGCGACCACCTCACCCGGCCGGGTCGCCGAGACCCCCGCCGCGAACCCGTCGGCGGACGCGCTGCCCGCCGGCGTGGCCAAGGGTGGCGGCACAGTGCCTTTCCGAAACGGAAAAGCGCTGCTGGGCGCGTACCTGGATCTGTCCGGCATGACCACCGCCCAGGCTGTCGCCCTGCGCCGCAAGCAGATGGGCCGCGAAGAGCGGATCCTGCACGTCTTCTACGACTGGGACGACCAGCTGCCCACCAAGCTCACGGGCATCGCCGACCACGCGTTCCCGATGGTGTCGTGGCGCGGCACGGGCTACGCCGACATCATCAACGGCTCGCACGACGCCCTGATCAAACGGGCCGCCCGCCGGCTCAAGGCCCAGAAACGCCCGGTCCTGCTGCGCTGGGGCTGGGAGATGAACGGCGACTGGTACGGCTGGTCGCCGGCCCGCAACGGCAACAGCCCGGACGGCTTCATCGAGTCCTGGAAGCGGCTCCACGGCATCTTCGCCGACGAGGGCGCCGACAACGTCTCGTGGGTGTGGAGCCCGAACTGGAATTCCTCCCCGGTCGCCGACTGGAACACGTTCGCGGCCCTCTACCCCGGCGACAAGTACGTCGACTGGGTCGGCGTCTCCGGCTACAACCTGCACCACGAGACCCCGGACACGATCTTCGGGCCGATCTACCGCTCGTACGCGAACCACAAGCCCCTCATGATCACCGAGGTGGGCGCCGTCGACAACGGCGGGCGTACCAAGGCCGACTGGATCGCCCTGCTCGCCCAGTGGGTCGGCAACCACCCCGCGGTGGGTGCGGTCGTCTGGTTCGACACCGACACCCATCCCGGGTACGACGAGAAGTGGCGCCTCGACACGGACGGCACCTCGCTCGCCGCGTACGTCGCGCTGGCCAAGAGCGCCCGCTTCAGCGGGTAGTTGCTCAAGTAATGGCCTGCCCGGCCGATCACAGCGGTGTGGATCTGCGGGTGGAAGCCGCAGCACCGGCCCTGCTGGTGCTGGCGCAGGAACACGTCGACCGCTGGAACCCCCGCGCGGCCCGTGACCTGGCCAACCGTGCCATGGACCGGGCCGATTCGTGCGACGATCCCCGCCTGGTCCGCGCGCGGGCCCTGACGATCCTGGCGTTCTGCGAGCGCATGGAGGACCGCTACCCCGAGGGCGTGGCCGCCGGGCAGGCCGCGATCGAGCTCGCCCAGCAGACCGGGGACCTGGCAACCGAGGCCCGCGCCCGCTCCGTCGTCGCCCGGATCCTGCTCACCATCGGCGAGACCGACGACGCCGTCCTGGAGAGCCGCACCGCGCTGGACATCGCCGAGCTGAGCGGCGACCTGACGTCCTGCATGATCGCCTTCACCGCGTTCACCAACGTCTGCCTCGCGATCGGCCAGTTCGACCTCGCGCTGGAATACTGCGAGCGGGCCTCGGAGATCGCCCGGATGACCGGCGACGACATCGCCTGCGGCATGCTCATGGACACCGCGGGCTGCGTGTACGTCGAGCAGGCCGTGGCCGCCCAGGAGAGCGGCGACGTCACCGGGGCGGCGGCACTGTTCCGCCGGGCCGTGAAACTGTCCCGCGAGGCGATGCTGGTCGCCCGCCGCAACGGCCACCGGCGCTACGAGGCCGGGGCGCTCGCCAACCTCGCGGAGGGCCTGGCCGCGCTGGGCCAGCCGGAGAAGGCGCTGCGCCTGCTCGAGTCCTGGCAGGCCGACCCCGAGCTCGACACGGCGTACACGCTCACCCACCACCTCGACACCCGAGGCGCCATCTGCCTGGCCCTGGGCCGTTACGACCAGGCGGTGGAATGCTTCGCGGCGGCGCTGGAACTGGCCGAGGGGAAGAAGTCAGCGATGGTCTACCACGAGCACCTCGCCGAGGCCCACGAACGCAACGGCGACCCCGTCCGCGCCCTGATGCAGTTCAAGGCCTTCCACACGCTGTACGTCCAGGTCGCCTCGGAGTCCGCCCAGCGCGGCGCCCGCGTGGCGGCCGTACGCTGGGAAACCACCCAGGCCCACGCCCGAGCCGAGCAGGAACGCGCCCGCGCCGAGGCCCTGAGCAGCACCAACCTCGAGCTCAGCCGCCGCACCGAGGACCTGCTCCAGCAGAGCCGCGAGGACCCCCTCACCGGCCTGGCGAACCGCCGGGCCATGGAACGCCTGCTGGAACACGGCCTCGGCGACCGCGCCATCGCCATGATCGACGTCGACCACTTCAAAAACGTCAACGACACGTTCTCCCACCCCGTCGGCGACGCCGTCCTGCGCCACCTGGGCCAGATCCTCCGCACCTCCTGCCGCGCCGGCGACGTCGCCATCCGCTACGGCGGCGAAGAATTCGCATTGTTGTTCCACCGCGCCGAGGACGAAAGCGTCCGCGCCGCCGCCGAACGGGTCCGCGCAGCCGTCGAGGACTACGACTGGAACGCCGTGGCAACCGGCCTCGCGGTCACGGTCAGCGTCGGCGTCGCCACCGGCTCGGACGCCAACACCGCAGCGGAGGCACTGGCCCTCGCTGACCAGCGCCTCTACCAGGCAAAACGTACGGGTCGTAATCGCGTGGTGGCGTAGCGGATCAGTCGCGCCGGCGCATCACTCTGTGCACGGAGCCGCGGCATCGGCTTGTTGCCGGGTCAGCGCCCAGTGGGTGAGTGCTTCGCCGACGCCGTGGATGCGCTGCCCTTCGGGGGTGTGGGCGTAGGCCGGATGCGCGGAATCGGTCACCTTGCGCACGAGGCCGAGTTGTTCCAGCTCGGTGAGGCGCTGCGAGAGCGAGACGGGGTTGACGCCGATTCGCCGCGACAGGTCGGTGAACCGCTGCGGGCCTTCCAGCAGCTCGCAGTGGATCTCCAGCACCCATCTGCGCTGGAACAACTCGAGGGCGATCGAGAGTTGTGCCTGGTCGTCGGTCACGGTGAGACCGTTGGCCTGCGCCCACGCCGCCATCTCGTCGAACACCGGCGCCAGGCCTGCGCCGTAGTGGCTCATCCGGTAGCGGCTGCTGGGTGGCTGGCTGTCGACCAGTTCCCGTTCGACGATGCCGGCCTGGGTGAGCTGGCTGAGGCACCGGGCAAGCGGGCTGGGCCCGATACCCGGTGTCGCGCGGCGTATCTCGTTGAAGCCGGCAGCCCCGTTGAGCAGGGCGGCGATGACCCGAAGAGTCCAGCGGCCCTGCAACGGCCGCATGGCCGCGATGGGCACGGCGCTGTCGAGGGTCTCGTCCACGGCTCGATGGTAGTCCGCACACTTGACTAAGTATTTGATAGCTAGTATCAAATACTTAGTCAACGGAGAGGTTGTTATGTCAACGCGCACAGCAGTAGTCACCGGGGGCACGGCCGGCATCGGTCTGCATACCGCGATCGGGCTGGCCGAGGCCGGGTTTGCAGTCACCGTCGTCGGCCGCGACAAGGTCCGAGGGGCAGCCGCGCTTGAACGGCTCAATGCCGCCGGATCGGCGGCGACGTTCATCGCCGCTGATCTCAGTTCGCAGGACGAGGTTCGCGGCCTTGCCGGAACCCTGCGCGAGCGTGGGGGCATCGACGTGCTCGTCAACAATGTGGGCGGTCTCTATCCGCGGCGCCGCGTCACCGGCGACGGCTTCGAGGCGACGTTCTTCCTCACTCACCTCTCGGGCTATCTCTTGACGGAACTGCTGCTCGAGGACATGGTCGCCGCCGGGCGTGGCCGCATCGTGAACACGGTCTCCCAGGGCATCGTGTTCGCCGACCGGACCCCGTTCGGCCAGGCCGACGTGGCTGGTCCGTACTACGCAATGGCGGTGTACGGGCGCGCGATGGTGGCCAGTCTCGCCTGGACGCACGGCCTGGTGGCACGGCTCGCCGGGACGGGCGTCACCGTGGTGGCGGCCGCTCCGCCCGGCACCAGGAGCGACATGGGTAAGTCGATGAGGGCGAGCATGTTCCCGTGGCCGACGCGACTGGTGTGGCCGGTGATCTGGTTCAACGTCCACCGCACCCCCGTCGCCAGGGCAGCCCGCATGACGCTCACCGCGGCGACGGACAAAGACATCGCACATGGCACCGTCCTCGGCATCGATGCGGATCTGGGCGGCGCGGACAACCCGGAGACGGTCGCCGCGGTGGAGCGGCTCAGCCGCGATCTGGCGCCGGTGCGGGGGTGATCCGGGATCTCGGCGAGGCGCATTCCCTGCAGAGACAAGATCCCGAAAGGAAAACCCATGAGCGTCACCCGGCCTGACACCGTCCTGGTCACCGGCGCCTCCGGCTTCGTCGCGGGCCACTGCGTCGAGGACCTGCTCCGGCACGGCTATGCCGTGCGCGGCACGGTCCGCGACGTGGCGCGCAGCGAAAAGGTCGCCCACCTCACCGCCCTGGCCGCGGAGACCGGCGGCAGTCTCGACTTCGTCGCCGCTCGGCTGGACACCGACGAAGGCTGGGCCGAGGCGGTCGCCGGCTGTACCTACGTGCTGCATGTCGCCTCGCCGAACCCGCCCACTGTCCCCCGCGACGAGAACGAGGTGATCCGCCCCGCTGTCGAAGGCACACTGCGCGTACTGCGGGCCGCGGCCGCGAGTGACACCGTCCGCCGGGTGGTGCTGACCTCGTCGACCTCGGCGGTCGCGGGCGGCCGTCCCGAACCGGGATCCGGCCACCACACCGAGGCCGACTGGTCGCTCGAGGAGAACTGCTCGCCGTACGAGAAGAGCAAGACTCTCGCCGAGCGCGCCGCCTGGAATTTCCTTAGCGAGCTGCCTGGGCAGCGCCGTCTCGAAATGGTCGCCGTCAACCCCGGACTGGTCATCGGCCCCCTGCAACGCTCCGAGGTGACGACATCCAACGAGTCCGTCCAGCGGCTGCTCAACCACTCCATGCCGGCCGTACCGCACATCAGCTGGAGCCTCGTTGACGTCCGGGACGTTGCCGTCGCTCACCGGCTGGCCATGGAGAGCCCGGAAGCCCCCGGTAACCGCTACATCTGCGCCGGCCCGGACACCTGGATGCTGGAGATGGCCCGCATCCTCGCCACCGAGTTCGGTCCCAGGGGCTTCCGTGTCCCCACCCGGCGCCTGCCCTACTGGGCGATGTGGCTCGCCGCCCGTTTCGACCCCACTCTGCGCCTGGCTCTCGGCTTCGTCGGCCGCCCTGAGCTGGTGTCGAGCCGGAAGGCGACAGACGAGCTCGGGTGGAGCGCCCGCCCGCCCGCGGAGATCCTCCGGGACACCGGGCAAAGCTTGATCGACTACGGCCTGGTCCGTCGTCGTGGCTGACGCGGCGCTGCGAGCAGGCTCAGCGCCTCTTCGGACCGGCTGCGGGGCTCGGCAGAATAGACCACGAGCTGCTGTCCCGGCGCGGACGGGACAAGCAGCCGTTCGAAGGTGAGTGTCAGGGTTCCCACCTGGGGGTGGGCGAGCGTCAGCGTCCCGTTGGTGCAGCCGTGCACATCGTGCCTCGCCCACAACCGGCGAAACGGCTCGCTGCATCCCGACAACTCGCCGACCAGCGACTCCAGGTCAGGGTCGACGACGTCCGCGCCGGCCAGCCCACGAAGACACGCCACCAGATCGGACCGGGGATCCGGCTCCCCGAGGGCGTCGTCCGTGTCCAGAAAGGCAGCCCGGACCAGGTTGCTCCCAGGTGTGAAGACGGATGACAGCGACCGGGCCAGCGAATTCGCCGCCAAGACCTCGAAGGCGTGCGTCTGCACGAAGGCAGGTGTCAGGGCCCAGGAGTCGATGAGCTGCCGCAGACCCGGTGCCACCTGGTGGCGGTACGTGCGATCGCGGACCGGCCGGGTGGGATTGGTGAGCGAGAACAGGTGCGCTGTGGCTCCATCATCCAGCCGCAGGGCTCGCGCCAGCGCCGCGAGAATCTCCGCCGACGGCCGCCGGTCGCGACCCTGCTCCAGGCCGAGGTAATAGTCCGCGCTGATCCCGGCGAGCATAGCGATCTCCTCGCGGCGCAGACCCGGAACACGACGCCGTGCTGTCCGGGGGAGGCCGACCTCATCGGGATGCAGCAATTCCCGTCGCGCCCTGAGATATTCGCCCAGCGGTTTCGGGTTGCGATTGGCCATGACCGCAAGAATAGTGCCGGGACACGTCGGTAACCTGGTGGTGGTAGTACCAGGATCTTCTCCCTCTTCCTGGCCCGGAAACCGCGGCCTAGCGTCACCCGTATGACGAAGGAAACGCTTGCCGGCATGACCGCCGTTGTTACCGGAGCCAGTTCCGGAGTCGGCGCGGCCGCCGCTCGGCGCCTGGGCGCGCTCGGCGCGTCGGTGATCGTTGTGGGCCGCTCCGCGGTCCGGACGCGTGATGTCGCCGATGAGGTCGGCGGCGAGGCCCTGCCTGCCGACTTCACGCGGTTTTCCGAGGTACGCAGGCTCGCGGACGAGTTACTCACCCGTGTGCCGCGGATCGACATCCTCGCCAACAATGCGGGTCTGGTCCTCGCGGATCGCCGGATGACCCCGGATGGTCATGAACAGACCATCCAGGTCAATTTCCTTTCTCCCTTTCTGCTGACCTCACTTCTGCGGGAACGGCTCTCGGAGGCCCCTGCCGCGCGGATCATCAATACCAGCAGCAGCTTTTACCGGTTCGGAGAACTCAACCCGGACGACCTCGACGGCAATCACCGCCGATACACCCGGATGCGGGCGTACAACACGGCGAAGCTGGCAGGCGTGGTGCACGCTGCCGAGCTCAATCGCCGGGCGCCGCGCACGGTGACCGCCACCGCGTTTCACCCCGGCACTGTGCGGTCAGGCTTCGATCGCGGTTCGAAACTGGTCACGGCGGTGAAAGCGTCGTTGGCCGGTCGCCTGGTGACCCAGTCCCCGGAGGAGGGCGCGGAGCCACTCGTACGGATCGCCACCACGGACCAGGCCGAGCTCCGGAACGTCTTCTACAACCGGCTCGAACGCGAATCCTTCCGGCATCCTGCCGTCACGGACGCGGAGTTCGGAGCCCTGCTGTGGGACCGTGCCGGCGAGATCACAGACGCCCCGCCTTGGCCCCGCCCCCCGATCCGTACCGGTGCCGGCGATTCGGCTGGGCGCTGAGGCCCTCCCTTGCTCGTGCTTTTCCGGTTGCGATCACACGATGCGCACGGGCCCTTCCCCGGACCGGGGAAGGGCCCGCGAACTGCACCTAGCGGCTTGCTTTCTCCGCGGCCTCGACGGCGTTGCGGAAGAGCATGGCGACCGTGGTCGGGCCGACCCCGCCGACCCGCGGGGTGAGCGCCCCGGCGACCTCGGCGACCTCTTCGGCCACGTCCGGCAGCAGGCGGCGTCCCTCGTACCGCACACCCGCACCGATGACGGTCGCCCCCGGCCGCACGTGCTCCGGCTGGATGATCCCGGGCACGCCGACCGCGGCGATCAGGATGTCCGCCCGCTTCGTGTAGCGCTCCCAGTCAGGGACACCGGTGTGCACGACGGTCACGGCGGCGTTAGCGGTCGGCCGCTTCTGCGACAGCATCATCGCCAGCGGCCGCCCGATAGTGGCACCGCGCCCCAGAATGACCACCTCATGCCCGGCCACCGGGATCTCATAGTGCGCGAGCAGCGCCTCGATCCCCGCCGGCGTACACGGCCGTGCCCCCGGCAGCCCCACGGACAGCCGCCCCAGGTTCAGCGGGTGCATGCCGTCGACGTCCTTGTCCGGGTCGACGGACATCAGCGCGGCGTCATAATCGATGTGCGCGGGCGGCGGATACTGGATCAGCAGCGCGTGCACAGACTTGTCGGCGTTCAGCCGATCGATCACCCGATGCAGGTCGTCCTGCGTCGCATCGCTCGGCAGATGCTCGTGCGGCGACACGAACCCCAGCTCGCCGGCCTGCCGCTGCTTGATCCGGATGTACCCCGCGCTGGCATCGTCGTCCCCGACCAGAATCGTGGCCAGCGACGGCTGAACGCCACCCTCCTTGAGCTTCGCGACCCGCTGCGCCACATCGGCGAGCACCGCGTCGGCCACCGGCTTACCGGGCAGCAGCTTCGCCTGAGTCTCCGCTGACATGAGGCCCTCCCACACGTGGGCACCCAGGCGGACGGCCCCCACAACAAGCTCCCCGATGGTTGCCCATCCTCGGTGCCGCCAGTCGCGTCTACACCCCCAGTATGCCGTGCCCCCTCACCCACCCACCCCCCTGGTCACCGCCACGATGCCCCGCGCCACAGCCCCAGGATCGACAACCTGATGCACATGCCCGCCAGCGATATGCCCCACGGCCCACCCCCGCCGCTCCGCCTCCCGAGCCCTGTCCTCATAAGCCGGGCTGAACCACAGGTACCCACACGCCCGCTCGTCCCACCCCTCCGGCACAGGCACCTCCTCCTCAAAAAAACTCACCGGCACCCGAGGCTGCTCCGCCGACACCTCAGCCCTCGTCTGCGCATCCCCGAACAACCCCGCCACAACATCCTCGTCCCACCACGACGTCCACGGCGGCACCCGCCCATCCGCCGCAGCCATCCCCCGCAAAGCCCGGAACCGCTCAGCCGTCACCCCTTCCCCGGGCAACGCCGCATCAACGAACACGCACCCGCTGACCCGTTCCCCGATCGCCTCGACAATCACCGGCACAAACCGCCCCGCATTGCTGTGCGCCACAACCACCACCGGCCGCCCACCCAGCTCGGGCCGTTCGCCTACCTCGGGCCGTCCAACTGCCACCGGCTGCCCGTCTGGCACCGCGGCCGCGACGGTCGCCGCGATCCCCGGCCAGAACGGCGGCCCCGCGTCAAGAGCCCCCGTCAAGGACGGCACGCCGGCCCCTAACCTCCGCCCCACGGGAGCCCAACTTCGCGGTCCCAGCAACAAACTGTGCACAAGAACAAAATCGACCTCCACCGTCACATAGTGCTCGTCGAACCCCAGCCGCAAAGTGTCAGATTTCAGTCTCGCCGACAGCGTCCGCGGGTCCGAAAACTGTCGTACAGGTGGGG
>NZ_BOMN01000101.1 GCF_016862215.1 Winogradskya humida | reverse complement strand
GGTGTTCTATTCTAGGTCGCATGTTGGCGCAGTTGCAGCACTTGACCAAAGACGCGGCGGACCTCGCCGCAGCTCCGCTGTGGCCGCTGTCCGACCAGGACCTCACCGGCATGCTGCACGCCGCGCACCACCTCGCGCAGATCGCCACGGTCCTGCAGGCCCGCCTGATCCACCAGGCCCGCACCCGCGGCATCCCCGAAGCACACGGCCACCGCAACGCGAAAGGCTGGCTACGTTCCCTGCTCGTGGTTGATCCGCAACCGGCCCGAGACCTCGTCGCCCACGCCGATGTCCTGCAGCGCCCCGCAATCGGCCAGGCCGTCCTCGACGGCCGCGCCGACCTGCGCCAGGCCGCAGTGATCGCAGAGACCCTCGACGCCCTGCCCGACGACCTCGCCCACACCGACGGGGCGGCGGACACCTACGCGATCGTGGAGCAGGCCGAAACCGCTCTGCTCGACATGGCGGGCGAGTTCCCCGCCTACCAGCTACGCCGTGTCGGGGAACGAATCCTCGACCACGTCGCCCCCGAGGTCGCCGACCAGGCCGCAGCGGCTGCTCTGGCCCGCCAGGAAGCGCATGCTCATCCCCGCCGCGGCTTCACCATGTCGCTCCCGGTCAACGGCATGGTCCGGCTGTCCGGAGCACTCGGTCTCGAAGACGCCGCAGTCGTGCAGGCAGCCCTGCACCCGCTCTGCGCGCCGAGCCCGGACGACAAACGAACCCCGTCCCAGCAGCGCGCGGACGCCCTGACCGAGATCTGCCGCCTAGCGTTGCGAACCACCGACCTGCCCGTCGACGGCGGCGAGCCACCCCAATTGTCGGTAGCAGTGACCTACGGCCCGCTCGCCCAGGCCCTGGGTGTCGGCACGACCGACACCGGCGTGCGAGTGTCACCTGACACGGTGCGCCGACTTGCCTGCGACGCCCGCATCCTGCCCCTCGTCCTGGGCGGCCAAAGCCAGATCCTCAACGCCGGCCGCCGTCGCCGCAACGCCACCGGAGCCCTACGCCGAGCCCTGCACCTGCGTGACCGTGGCTGCGCGTTCCCGGGATGCGATCGGCCACCCCGATGGACAGACGCGCATCACGTCTGGCACTGGGCAGCCGGCGGCCCAACAAACCTCGACAACCTGGTACTGCTCTGCGTGCGTCATCACAAGGTTCTCCACGACCCCCGAGCCGGCTGGCAGATCCGACTCGCCCCCGACCGACGCCCCGACTTCATCCCGCCACCCGACATCGACCCTCACCAAAAACCCTGCCGTAACCAATACCACCAACACCAGTAAACCGCGCAAAAACGCCAGCTCGGCGGGCTCAGCGCGGCGGGCTCAGCGCGGCGGGCTCAGCGCGGCGGGCTCAGTGCGGCGGGCTCAGCTCAGCGGGCCTGACTCAGCGGGCCTGACCCAGCGGGCCTGACCCAGCCGGCCTGACCCAAGCTGGCCAAGACGGCGGCCCGAGCCCGTTGGCTCATATCCGTCGTGCCTACGAGGAGGCGCTGATCGAGATGGTTCGGTAGGCGGTGGTGTCGCCGGAGCGGTAGAGGCTGATGGTGACGCGTTCGTCGCCGGGGATGGTGAGGGTTTCGCGCCAGGTGCCGGCGGCCGACGCGGTGATGGTGCGGCTGGCTTTGGTGCTGGCGGCGACCGGGTTGACGGTGACCTTGTACGGGGCGTCCTCGTCGAGGAGGCCGGAGGCTGAGACGACGACCGTGCGGTTGCCGTCGGAGGCCACTGCGCCGGCGGGCTCGGCGGACAGGGCTGTGACGGTGGTTTTGTAGGTCTCGCGGGAGGTGTGGAACGAGAGCCAGCTGGCGCCGCCCAGGATGGCCGCCACCAGCAACAACGGCAGCGACTGTTTGATGAGGCGGTTGCGCTTCATCTTGTACTCGGCAGCGAGCCGTTCCTCGGTCGTCGGCGGAACGACCTGCATGACGATGGTGTGAGCCTCGGTCATCGTCGGCTCGGCCGCCGCGACGCGAGGCCGCGGCGAATCCCCGGCCGCGCCGCCGCCCGCGGGGCCGGAAGCCGCCGCAGCGGAACTCGCCGCGCCAGAACTCGCAAGACCAGAACTCGCAAGACCGGAACTCGCAAGGCCCGAACTCGTGGAGCCGGACAAGCCGGGGCCCGAAGGCCCGGAGCCGGACGAGCCGGAGCCGGACGAGTCTGGGCCGGACGAGTCTGGGCCGGACGAGTCTGGGCCGGACGAGCCGCGGTCGGAAGCCGCGCGGCCGGACGAACCGGCGTCGGGGCCCGCCGAGCCGGGGACACCGCGCGAGTTCGCAGGGGAGCGGGACGGGATGAGGGCGGCGATCAGGGCCGCGATCGTCACGCCGGCGGTGGCCGCGGTCCAGGTGACGCGGTCGAGGGGCAGGCGGCACAGGTAGATGACGAGGCCGGCGACGACCAGGACCGCCATGCTCAGGGCGGGGGCGAGGGTGACGCGTTCGACCACGGTGAGCGTACGGTCGCGAAGGAGAGCTCCGGTCAGAGCCGTGCCCGGCAGGACCAGGCCGAGCAGCAGGCCGCCGATGATGGGCAGCGGCTGGGGGCCTAGCAGCACGGCCAGCGCCGACAGCGTGGTGGCGGCCCAGACGATGCGGGTCAGCAGGGCGTTCATTCTCCCACTCCCATCCGGTAGACGCGGACGGTGCCGTTGTCGTAGAGCCGGTCGACGCCGGTGAGGGTGTCGAACTTGCCGAGCTGGGTGGCGGTCAGCGGGGAGGTGATGTTGCCCGCGTGCGGGTCGTTCTCGAAGTACGCCTCGCCCTCCGGCAGCTGTTCACCGAGCCGCTTGTCGACGACCAGGTACTGGATGTAGAGGTCGTTGACGAGCTGCTCCTCGGTCAGGCCCCACTCGTCGGCGTAGTACAGCGGGCCGACCTCGCGGACCGGGTCCTGCCTGCCGTACGTGGACGCCAGCGACACCGAGGTGACGTCGCCGCCCACCCGGTTGTCGTGGCCGAGCGAGTCACGTTCCCAGTCGGCGGCGTCCACCCCGTACGCGTCGACTGATCTTTCGAAACCGCCCGCCAGGTACGGTCCCGGCAGGATGGAGCCGATCGGGGGCCAGCCACCGGCCCGCGCGCCGATCATCAGTACGGTGATCATCAAGGAGCCCGCCGCGACGCGGCTGTAGAGGTTCCAGCCGCCCGGCGCGATCACGTCGATCGCCGGTGGGGACGCCCGCCAGCGGTGCCCGTCCGCGTCCTTGGCCGGGATGATCTGCACGCCCCGGACCAGGGCGATAGCGGCCAGGATCGAGATCGGCACGTACGTGAACGTCGACAGCCGCGCCGCGATCTCCGGCCCGTTCTGCCCGAGGAACCGCGCCCCGTTCCCGGCGAAGAAGATCGCGCCCCCGACCGCAGCCGCCCAGCGCCACGCATCCCGGTCGCTGCGCTGGAACATGTCGCGCAGCAGCGCCACGTACAGCACGAAGAGCCCGAGCAGCCCGAGCCCCTGCACGATCAGCTGCCCGAAACTGATGGCCGCCGTTGTCGAGGACGCCTCGGACGTACCGCTGATCAGGTTGTTGACCGTGTCGACCACCTGGTCGACCGGCGCCTCGAGATAGCTCACCACGTCCCGCGCCACGAACAGCACCCACGCCAGCACGATCACCAGGTCCACACCCGGCAGCACCAGCGCGCTCCACCGCCGCGGCCGCTGCACCACCAGCTCGACCACCGCCAGCAGCGTCAACGTCAGCACCAGCGCGAACGCGGTCACATGGTGGCTCACCGTGCAGACACCCATGGACAGCACCGCCAGCACGACGAACGGCCACCCGCCCTCGGTGCGCCACCGCCGCGTCGCCCAGACCGCGAGCATGAAGAACGGTAGCGCCGCCGTCTGGTAGAGAAACATCGAGTTGAAGAACAGATAATGCAAAGCTGTCGCGTACGTCGCACAGGCGACCCCCGCAACCGCAGGCGAATTACTGGCCCGCAGCACCGCGGCGAACAACACCGCCACGAACACCAGATGCGCGATCCCCGCGACGATGACCCCCGAAGCAGTCACCGGCAGCCCCGTCATGGACGTCAGCGCCGCCCCCATCTCGGCCAGCCCCGGAAAATGCACGGCGGGCGGCAGCGCCGGATTCGGCTGGAACAATTCCCCCGACTGCACGATCACGGTCGTCGCCAGCCAGTGCTGCAACTCGTCCGGGAACCGGAACTGGTCCGGGCTGTACATCCACTTCAGCAGATACTGATTCAGCGCCAGCCCCATGACCAGCACAAACGACTCAGCCACCCCGGCCATCCGCCGGCTCAGCAACCGCACGACCACAGGCGTGAAAACAACCACCTGCCCGATCCAGTACGCATACTGCGCGTTACCCGTCCCGATCCGCCCCCCAGCGTACCCCAGGGCAATCATGAGCACACCCAGAGCCGAGATGGTGAGTACGGCCGGAGCGTGCCCAAAATCAAGCGGCTCCCGCCGCGGCCTCGCAGGACGCGGCGCCCGCCCAGGATCACGCGGCGCAGGCACCTTCGTCCGCTGCCCGTCCTTACGCCCGTGCACGATAGGAATCAGCGCAGTCACGGCGCTGTCCCTCTCACCCGCGGAGGCCTTCACCCCACTGATGACCTGAGTCTCATCCGCAGCAGGCAGCCTGATGACCTGAGTCCGCTCAGCCCCGCCCAGCTCACCCCTCCGCAGCGCACCCTCGTCCGGCGCGCCCTCGTCCGGCTCGGCCCGGTTGGGCTCGGCCCGGTTCGGCTCGGCCCGGTTGGGCTCGGCCCGGTTCGGCTTGGTCCCGGTCGGCCCGGCTTTGGACGGCTCGGCTCCGTTCGCCGCGGCTTTGGACGGCCCGGCTCCGTTTGGCCCGGCTCCGTCCGGCGCGGTTTTGGGCGGCGCGGTTTTGGGCGGCGCGGTTTTGGGCGGCGTGGATTTGGGTGGCGTGGTTTTGGGTGGCGTGGTTGTCGTCCGGTTGGGGAGCTCGATGATCTGGGTACGCTCGGCGTCGCCGCTCTCCACCTTGATGGCCGAGATGACCTGGGTCGCGTCGACGAGCGGCGAGGCCTCCGGCAACCGGATAACCTGCGTGGCCTCGGCATCCTCCGCGGCACCCCGCTCTGCAGCCGGGAGATCCTTGCGCGGGCGATCCTGGGCCGGGCGATCCTGGGCCGGGCGATCCTGGGCCGGGCGATCCTGGGCCGGGAGATTCTTGGGCGGGAGCTTGATGATCGCGGTGGCATCAGGGTCAACCTGAGCTTCACGCTTGCCCGTGGCGACCTCTACTTCACCCCGAGATTCGCCCCGCGCGGGCACCTCATCCCGCGGCGCCTCGGCACCGACAACAGACGGCTTGCCCCTGACCCCAGCCATCCCACTGCTGGTTGGCCCGCTGCTGCTCGGCCCGTTGGCGCCCGGCCCGCTGCTGCTAGGCCTGCTGCTGCTAGGCCCGCTGCTGCTCGGCCCGCTGCTGCTCGGCCCGCTGCCAGTTGGCCCGCCGATGGTCGGCCCGCTGCCATTCGGTCGGCTATCGGTTGGCTCGCTGCCGGTCGGCCCGCCGCTGGTCGGCCCGCCGCTGGTCGGTCCGCCGCTGGTCGGTCCGCCGCTGGTCGGTCCGCGGCCGGTCAGTCCGGTGGCACGGGGCCAAGAGCCAGGCGTTGCACCGCGCGGCGTCTCGGTGGAGGTCTTTGGTGTGGATGGGGGAGCTGGTGTGGATGGCGGAGGGGTGACTGGCTGCTCTATGGCTTTTGAACCGTTGCTGGCAGTCGCCTCGACGATTCGCCCCCGGTGCCCGTCATCCGACTTATCGGACGAATTCATCTTTGACGGGGCGGGCTCGATAGGCGCTTCGGCGCCCTGGATCGACGTCATCGGCGCCGCAGGCCGCAAGGTTGGCTCAGCCACTCCCGAAGCTGGCTCAGCCACTCCCGAAGTCGGTTCAGCAGCAGACCCAGCGCCCCCTGCAGCGCCTGAGCCATCCTGAACGCCCGGCACCGTGCCCGGCACCGTGCCCGGCACCGTGCCCGGCACCGTGCCCGGCACCACGCCCGGCACTGCGCCTGAAGCCGCAGGCTGGCCGGGTTGGTCGTCTGAATGATCGTCGGCGGAGCTCACCATGGAACGGCCGCTCCCCCCGGGTGCGGTGGGGGAGCGGTCTGCGGGAGACCAATCATTTGCCACATATGCACCGAGAATGCCCCGTTTCTCGGGTGATTGTCCGGTGAACTGCACGATCAGCGGCTGCCCCGGAGCTTGGCGCGGGCGGCGCGCCGGCCCTTCAGGTACGCGCGGGGACCGGCCAGCATCCCTCGTCGGTTGGCGCCGAGGAGTTCGCGCGGGAAGTCGTCCTGCAGCGTCGACACCCGCAGGCTGTCTTTGCTGGTGAGGTCCTTGAGTGCGCTGGGGGCCAGCTTGAGCAGTGGCCACAGCAGCGACGGGCGGGACAGCAGCAGGCTGGTGTAGGCGGCTGTGAGCCCCGCGCCGTACCCGATCATCTGTTTGCGGAGGCCTTCGAAGTCGCGGCGGTGGTAGTGGTGGGTGACCGCGGTGGGCTGGTAGACGATGGTGCCGCCGCCCAGCAGGACCTGGGTGAAGGCGAGGGTGTCCTCGGAGCCCATGGCGGGGGTGCCGGCGCCGAGGGCGGTGTCCCAGCCGCCGGCGCGTTCGATGACGCCGGGGCGGAAGGTCATGTTGGCGCCGGTGCCGAACGGGGGCAGGGGGTAGAGCGGGCTCTGGATGTGCGCCGTCGCCGGGCTGAAGACGTCGGGTTTGAAGCCGCGGCCCTTGCTGTGACCGCCGAACTGCTCGAACCAGAGCTGGGCCTGGGTTTCGAGCTCCGCGGGGACGATCACGCCGGAGACGACGTCCGCGGAGGGGTGTTCGTGCAGGGCGCGGGCGATCTCGGCGAGCCAGTTCGGGTCGGCGTACTCGTCATCGTCGATCCAGGCGATGATCTCGCCGGGGGCGGCGGCCTGGGCGGCGTTGCGGGCGAACGACAGGCCGGCTTTGGGTTCCTTGAGGTAGGTGACCGGGCCGCGGCGGGCGGCCGAGCTGACCACTTCGGCGGTCGCGTCGGTGAGCGGGGCGTTGTCGACGACGAGGATCCTGAAGTCGGGGTAGTCCTGGGCGAGCAGGCTGTCGAGGCAGCGGGCCAGGGCGCCGGGGCGTTCCCGGGTGCAGACCACGATCGTGATCGGCGGGGCGGTGGCGAGGGCTTCGCGGCGGCCGGCGAGGAAGGCCGGTTCGCCGTCCGGGACGATGCCGTCGGTGGGCACGGTCGCGAGGCCGCGTTCCCGCAGGCGCGGTGCCAGCTCTTTCTCCAGGGCGGCAGCCAGGACGGCCGGTTCCAGCCCTTCTGTGGGTAC
This sequence comes from Winogradskya humida, assembly GCF_016862215.1. Lineage (GTDB taxonomy): Bacteria > Actinomycetota > Actinomycetes > Mycobacteriales > Micromonosporaceae > Actinoplanes > Actinoplanes humidus. The sequence continues at coordinate 115,771 of NZ_BOMN01000101.1, read as the reverse complement.
GCGGACCAGCGCCGTCCCCAGCGGTTCGCTGAACAGGCGTACGAGGATCCAGGCCTGCAGCACCCGCCGTCCGTCCGGCGCGACGGCGGGGACGGGGGCCAGCGGCTGGGCCAGGTCGATGTCCAGGACGACGGCGGGCAGCTCGCCGGCGCCGGTGCTCAGCGTCGGCGCGGTGAGCGGGGTCTCCGCCGTCATCGGGTGGCCTCCGCGGTGACGCGCTGCGGCGTACGGCGGGCTGCGACCGTCTCGACGACGCCTCCCCAACCGGCGGCAGCGACACCGGCGATCACGCCGCCGGCCTTGAGGGCGTGCCCGACGCCTTTGCCCCGCGCCGCGGCACCGAGGTTGCGCACCACGGCCTTGGGCAGCGAGCGCAGGTAGTCACGTTCGGAGCCGAGGCTCTCGTTGCCGTCGAGCAGCCCGGCCATCGCGACCTTGCCCCGGCCCTCGGCGTAGCAGCGGCGGATGAAGAAGCCGAAGGTGGAGCGGCCGGCGGGGACCTCGTGGCGGATGACGGCGTCCGGGACGTACATCCAGTGGCCGCCGCCGAGGGCGCTCATCCGCAGGCACAGCTCGGTGTCCTCGGGGCGGTTCTGGTTGCCGAGCTTGCCGAAGCCGACCCGGAAACCGCCGACGGCGAGGAACGTCTCGCGGCGCACGATCATGCCGGCCGACCAGACGTTGCGGATCTTCGACACCGTGGTCGGCATGCCGGAGTAGGAGCCGCCGACAGCCCAGAGGAACTCCTCGGGCATCCAGCGCGGCTCGCCGGTCTGCCAGTCGGGGCAGATGCCGCCGCCCGCACCGACGACGGTGGGGTCGCTGAACGGCGTGATCAGGTTGCCCAGCCACTCGGGGCCCATGCTCACATCGTCGTCCACGAACGCGATCAGCGAGGTCGAAGTGTGGAAAGCGCCCGTGTTGCGGTTGCCGGAGACGCCCTGGGTGTAGAGGTTCTCGAGCACCGTGACGCCGCTGAGGTCCCGGCGCGCCCGGCGGTACAGCTCCGGGTTGTGGTCCACCACGACGACGATCTCGGCCGGCGTGTAGGTCTGCGACTTCGCGGCCGCGACCGCGCGGACGATCGACGGCCAGCGCTTCTCGGTGTGGGTCGGGATGACGATGCTGACGGCGGGGCGGGGGGTGGATTCCACGCTGGGTGTGCTCCTCGGGCGGGGTGGGCCGTGGCCGCGTGACCGTGGGGGTCACGGGCCGGCCGGGGTCGTGCCAGGGGTGGTGGCGCTGGGGTGGGAGAACGCCGGCGGCCGGGGGCGGACGGCTTGGGCGAACGGGACCCGGGGAGTCGGGCCACGAGACGGCTGGGCTCGGGGGAGAGCTCAGTCGTCGCTGGTGGTGCGGGTCTGGATGGCGTGGATGTCGTCGGTGCGGCGGGTGCCGACGTCGTCGCGGCGGTTGGTGCGGTCGTCGTCGCGGCGCAGGCCGCGGTTGATGCTGGCGACGTGCTGGCGCGGGTCACCGGCGGGGCCGACGCCGGCGGCGGGCGGGCGGTTGACGACCTTGCTGGTGGAGGGTGCGGGGTTGAGCGTGCGGGGCGACGCCGCGTTGGCCGCCGACGGGTGCTGGTGCACGACCACACCGCCGGGACGGGCTCCGCTGTGGCGCATGCGCTTCATCCGGCCGTACTCGCTGAAGATGGTCCGCAGCACCCGGAAGCCGTCGCGGAACGTGTTGAGGTTGCTCGCCCCGTGGATGCGGGCGTGCTCGACGCTGCCGACCTCGCCGACCTTCATGCCGTCGGCGGCGGCGCGGATGTTGATCATTGTTTCGATCTCGAAGCCGTCGCCCCAGAGCTTCGAGCCGTCGTTGGGCCGCGGGAGCGCGATGTCCGGCAGGTCCAGGGTCGGCACGACCCGCGCCCAGAACGCGTTGTAGCCGTAGCAGAGGTCGGTGAAGCGGGTGCCGAACAGCACGTTCACGACCACGTTCAGCCCGTCGTTGCCGAGCTTGCGCAGCGCGGTGATGTCGTGGCTGAAGCCGCCGTGCGAGAAGCGCGAGCCCTTGACGAAGTCGGCGCCGTCGACGAGCTGGGCGACGAACAGCGGGATCTCGCCCGGGTCGGTGGACCCGTCAGCATCGATCATCACGATGATGTCGCTGGTGCAGGCCGCGAAACCGCAGGCCAGCGCGTTGCCCTTGCCGGTGCGGGACTGGTGCACGATCTTGGCGTCCGGGCGCAGCTGCAGGGCGACCTCGACGGTCCGGTCCACCGAGCCACCGTCCACCACGATCACCTCGTCGATCCCCTCAGGGAGCTTGGCGAACACGTGGGGCAGGTTCCGTTCCTCGTTGAGGGTCGGAATCACGACGCTTACGGTCGGTGACAATGTGTTGTCACGCTCTGTGTTGCCAGAAGCTGGGGGGAGCTGCATGTCGTTCCCTTCGGGGGCGGCAGAAGCGACGGATTCGATGATTCCCGGGAGCGGGAATCCGGGTCGCCGGCGTCTGTCGCCAAATCTACCAACACGCTACGTAGCGTCAACTAACTAAAGGGCCGGGTAGTCGATATCCATGCGGACACCTCTGACCAATCGGCTGAGCTGCGACTATGCGCACAGGCAACAAGATCACCCTTCTGTCCCACCAGTCACGTTGCGTAATGGACATCGCGGCATTCGCGGGCACGGAATGCGGATCAGAGACAATTCCGGAATTGCAATACCGCGGAGGTACGCACATCGCATTCTCGTGATGTCCGACATGTCTCGGTGATGTGTGTCACTCTCAGTGCTGTCACTGTGCGTATAAGGGACGGTTGCAGGACGGTTGTTTCGGCGTGGGAACGGCGAGCCGGACCGTCTATGCCTAGGCTGTGGGCATGCGAAGTGACCGTCCGGTGCGCGCGGGTGCGAGGCCACCGGCACGCTGGGTGATCCGGTGACCGCGCCCGGAGCGCTCTGTGTCTGCGGCCATCAGCACGCCGCCCACGAGCACTACCGCGCCGGCACGGAATGCACCCGCTGCGGCCCGCAGTCCTGCCCCCGCTTCCGCCGTCGCACCTGGTGGCGCCGCCGCGCCTGAGCGCGTCGCGCAAATGCTGGCCGGATCTGGCGGCGCCGCCGCGCCTGAGCGCCTCGGGGCATGCCTGCCGCGTACGTGGGGTAAGGCTGGGATCGCGAATGCCTACTTGATCTGTAGGCTAACTGTGGGGCTCTGCTCCGCAGCCCGGCCGACAAGGGGGATCCTCATGCCGTTGCCCGACTTCCTCATCGCCGGTGTGCCGAAGGCCGGGACGACAGCGCTGCACGCCGCGCTCGTGCGCCACCCCGGGCTGTTCCTGCCGGCGGTCAAGGAGCCGAAGTTCTTCCTCTCCGACGGCCGGCCGCCGGCGACGGGTGGCCCGGGCGACGTGCAGACCTACCAGGAGCACGTCTGGCGCCGCGCCGGCTACGAAAAGCTGTTCGAGCCGGCACCGGCGGGTGCGCTGCTGGGCGAGGCCACCCCCTTTTATCTGTACGACCACGCGGCGCACGACCGCATCCACGCCCTCGTGCCGGACGCGAAGCTGATCCTGCTGCTGCGCGACCCCGTCGACCGGGCGCACTCCAACTGGACGCACCTGTGGAACGCGGGCCTGGAGCCGGAGGCCGACTTCCTCACCGCCTGCCGCGCCGAGGAGGCGCGCCGGGCCGCCGGGTGGGCGGACTTCTGGCACTACGTGAGCCTCGGCCTGTACGGGCGCCAGGTCCAGCATCTCTACAAGGTGTTCGACCGCGAGCAGGTTCTGCTGCTGCGCTACCGCGATCTGAAGGACGCACCGGCCGAGACCCTCGACCGGGTGTGCGCGTTCCTCGGGGCGCAGACGGGGGTCCTCCGCGAGATCCCCAAGGAGAACGTCAACCGGCACCTCGTCGAGGACAACACCGTCAATACCGTGCTGCGGGGCCTGTTGCGGGCGGGCGGGGGCTTCGGTCACCGGTTCCCCGTGCCGCTGCGGCTCGCCGCCCGGGGCCCGCTGCTGACCCTGCTGCACCGCAAGCACGGCAAGCGCCCGGTCACGACGCCGGAGGAGCGCGCCGCTCTGCTGCCGCTGTTCGCCGAGGACATCGCGTTGCTGCAGGACGTGACGGGGGAGCGCTACGACGACTGGCTCTCGGTCGACCGCCACGCCGGCGCGAAGTAGGGCCCGAACCGTGGGAATACCCGCCCGGGTAATCCCTATCTTCCCCATAGATGTTGCAAACTTGGGCGGATACTCTTCGCTGTGCCGACGTCGCCACGAAACGGAGCCGCTTTGTCCCACGGAACTCAGACTCTGTCGCTGCCTCGCTGGGAAGACTCGATCGTGGTGGTCGAACCGCCCGGTGACGAACCGGGTGCATGGGCGGGCGCGCCGTCGGCCGTCGTCGCCGACGGTTACATCTATCTCGCCTACCGGCTGCGGTTGCCGATCGGTGAGGGACGCGGCATCTCCAACGTCGTCGCCCGCTCGCCGGACGGGGTCACGTTCGAGGTCGTCGCGGAGGTGACCAAGGACCAGTTCGGTGCGGAGTCGCTGGAACGGCCCGCTCTCGTGCGTACGCCGGAAGGCCGCTGGCGGCTCTACGTCAGTGCCGCCACCCCCGGCACCAAGCACTGGCGGGTCGACCTGGTCGAGGCCGCGACCCCGGAGGGCCTGTCGACCGCGCCCGCCGTCACCGTCCTCGCCGGCGACGACACGATCGGGGTGAAGGATCCGGTCCTGCACCACGACGGGAGCGGCTGGCATCTCTGGGCCTCGGTCCACCCGCTCGAGTCCTGGGACGACGCCGACCGGATGACCACGGAATACGCGACCAGCCCCGACGGCGTCGCCTGGACGTGGCGCGGCACCGCCCTCGCCGGCCGCCCGGGTCAGTGGGACGCGCGCGGGGTCCGCTTCTCCTCGGTCACCGTCGACGGCGACACGATCGTCGCGGCGTACGACGGCCGCGCCACCGCGGGGGAGAACTGGGAGGAGCGCACCGGCGTGGCCCGCGGTGCCCGGCTCGCGGACGGCACGTTCGGCGAGTTCACCGCCGCGGACGGCGAGCCGGTGGGCAGCCCGCACGCCCCCAACGGCCTGCGCTACCTGACCGGCGTCACCCTCCCGGACGGCCGCACCCGGCTCTACTACGAGGCGACCCGCGCGGACGGCGCGCACGACCTGCGTACCGAGATCGCGTAATCAGGGATCGCTCAGTCAGGGATCGCTCGGTCAGGGCTCGCTCGGTCTGGGATCGCTCAGTCAGGGATCGCGTAATTGAGAGCCCGGTCACGATGCCCGGCCCCGCATGACGGACCGTGATCGACTTCGCCTAGCGTCATCAGCGCGAAACATTCGGCCTGCTGGCCTCCGCCACCAAAATCGGCGGGTTTCAGCCGGCGGGCCGTCATGGCGGAACCCCTCCCACAAGGAGGAGTTCCGCCATGTCTACTTTCGGTGACTTTTCCGTGTCACTGTGTGGCGTCCGCCGGCGGTATCGCTTATAACGTTCGTGGGACGCCGGTTCAACGCAGCGTCACCGATGCCCGGCCTCGGCCGATTCATGTGATCTCTCTGCCAGTGTCAGGTTGCGCGTGCTGACTTGTCCACTGTGTACGGTTCGCAGCAGGGTGGTACCGCCCGGACCCCGCACGCCGAAGGAGCACCACCCCCGATGCAGGACTTCAGGGATCTCGCGCCGGCCATCGTCCGCAGGCGCCTTGTCGTCGAGGGTTACCCGGCCTTCACCATCACGGCCGGCCACATCACGGAATACCTCCGCACACTCTCCGAGGTCACGGACATGGTGACGCTGATCGAGCCGGTGACCCACCGCAGTGACCGGTACGGCTGGGCCGGCTGGATCCACTGGGAGACCTCGGGCGCGCACTTCTACGCCTGGGAACACCCGCTCGCGTTCTTCAGCGTCGACGTCTACACCTGCAAGGACTTCGACCCGGACGCCGTACTGAGCTTCACCCGGGATTTCTTCGGGGCCACCGAGATCACCGGCAAGGAGTTCTGAGCCGGTGACCACGACGGACGACACCCGCTACGACCTCACCGCCGCCGAGATCTGGCGGGTCACCACCGAGTTCCTCGCCGCACACCCGGGCCGGGGCCGCTTCGTCTCGGCCGTGGTCGGCCCCGCGACCCCGCTCGCCGCCGTGGGACGCACCCTGGAACGCCACGTGTTCGAGGACGCGTTCGGCAACGACGCCAAGGTCATGGCCGCGGAGTACGGCGCGTACGAGCACAACAGCATCTTCTTCGTCGCCCTGGACCGCCGGCACGGCGTACCCGCCGGCGTCGCCCGGATGATCGAGAGCACCGGCCCCGGCGTGAAGACCATCGACGACGCGCCGGCGTGCATCGGCGTACCCCTCGAAGGGATTCTGACAGCCCACGGCATGGACGGCGGCACGGTCTGGGACTGCGCCACGCTCGCGGTCCTTCCCGAGTACCGCGGCCCGCGCTCGGCGCTGCTGGTCAGCTCGCTGATGTACAGGACGTTCCTCGTCATCGGGGCGCGACGCGGCGTGCGGCACGCGGTGTCGATGCTCGACCGCGGAGCGTACAAAGGGATCGGTCTGCTCGGCACCCCGCTGGAGCCGCTCGCGGGGTCGGGCCCGTTCGCATATCTCGGCTCGGCCGAGAATCGGGCCGTCTACATGGACTTCCCGCGCATCGCACCCACGGTGACCAGGCACGCGGCTCGTCTGCGCGCGGAGGTCCGGCCCGGTCTCGCCGTCCTGCGCCGCGGTGGCCTGCGCCGGCTGCTGACCGCCCGCCTGGCCGCTGCGGCGTCCCTGCGGGTCGGCACCGGCAAGGACCTGGACCAGCTCATTCTCGTTCCCGAGCCACTCGGTGTGAGTGTGACGTCTCACCGTGACGTTTGTGCTGGGTGAGGCTCGGGTAGGAAGCCGGGACCGGAGATCAGGGCGGGTCCCCGGGTGACACGAGGGGGATCGATGCGGATGCTGGGCGGGCGGTACCGGCTCGAACAGCGCATCGGCATCGGTGGCATGGCCGAGGTGTGGCGCGGCCACGACGACGTCCTCGACCGGCCGGTGGCCGTCAAGATCATGGCCCCGGCGATGTCGGGCACCCTGGGCGAGGTCACCAGCATTGATCTCGTACGCACGGAAGCCCGCTCCGCCGCCCGCCTGGCCCACCCCAACGTGGCGGGCGTCCACGACTTCGGCACCTCCCCGGCCCCCGACCGCGAGGTCCCCTACATCGTGATGGAGCTCGTCGACGGCCAGACCCTCAGCGAGCACCTGGCCGGAGGCACCCTCGACTGGCGCATCGCCGTCCGCGTCTGCGCGGAGGTCGCCGCGGCCCTCGCCGCCGCCCACGCCCAGCACGTCGTGCACCGCGACATCAAACCGTCGAACATCATGCTCACCCCCTCCGGCGCGAAGGTCCTCGACTTCGGCATCGCCGCCGCGGCGGGCAGCCACGACCCCGACCCGGACGCCCCGGTCATGGGCACCCCCGCCTACGTCGCCCCCGAACGTTTCCAGGGCCTCCCCGCCACCCCGTCCTCGGACATGTACTCCCTGGGCGTCCTGCTCTACCACTGCCTCTCCGGCCGCCTCCCCTGGCAGGCGGAGTCAGGCACAGCCCTCATCTACGCCCAGCGCTACCGCGACCCCGACCCCCTGCCCCCCATCGAAGGCCTCGCCCCCGAAGTCCTCGACCTCTGCTCCCGCTGCCTCGACAAGGACCCCGCCGAACGCCCCACCGCCCTGGTAGCAGCCCTGCTCCTGGCCGAAGCCGTCGACGCCCGCGTCTACGTCCCCCTGATGGAGATCGGCACCCGCCCACCCCGCCCCGAAATCTCCACCTGGGACCAGCGAGCCGCCGAAGCCCCCACCAACATGGCCGTCACCCCCGCCGAGCCACCGTCGCCCAACACACCGGCCGCGCTGGTTTCCGCCGACTCTGACGACCCGCCGGTTACGGACCCCACGACCGGCTCGCACGGCCCGGTCGATCCGCACGGCCCGGTCGATCCGCACGGCCCGGTGGGTTCGCAGGGCTCGTCGTGCAGTGCGGTCCGGCCCGTCTCGGGCAGCCCGTCGATCGCGCACCGCCCCGGCGGGCGCCATCGCGCCTGACCGCGCTCACAGGCACGTTCCCCCTGACGGAATGCCGGTGACCTAGACGGATTCCCGGCTGGGCGGGTGAGACCAGTGCCCCGTCAAGCAAGCCGTCCCGAACTGCACCACGGCTTCTCCGAGCACACACTGACGAGATGACAGCCCAACGCCGACGGCCCAGGCGGCCCGAGCCGACGAACGGATCAGCACCGCGGTCTCTGCAGCGGCTCGCTGCCTCCGGTTCCTCCCGTGCTCCGGAGAAAGAGTATGCATGGGGGCCTCCGCCGCCGGATCCACCCACCTTGAGCTCGATCCTCTCGGCACATATCGACAAACTCGTGTCGCTGGAGAACGAGGCCGTGGATGCATGCCATCCACTCCTGGCTGTTGAAATCGGGGACATGATCCGCGAGGGACGTGGTCTTAACGCGGCTTTGCTCGCAGTCCGTGAGACGGGTGGCGCAAGCCCGCATTTGGCCGGGGGGATCAGATCATTCGGTCGTAGGGTCAGGGCAGCCTCATTCGACGCCCGGGTCCGTCGCGCTCGCTTCGCCTACCGGTTCAATCTGCCACTCAGTCGCGAGAGTTCACTGAATTTTGCGGCCGTACGCATGGCGGACCGGATGGAGCGGCTGACCATGGCGATCGGTCGCCGCCTGGACGACCCTGCTCATGTCCGCTGTCATGCTGTTCGGCGGTTCGCTTGCCGTCTCTGCGTACTTCATAGCCTCCAGTGCGGCTCCGTACGGGGCGGTGACGGCAGGTGCAGGCACGCTGACGGTGGTAACGATTCTACTGACAGGGAAGCCTCCGGCGCCTCGACGGAAGAAGTGACCGAGCCGTGGGGGCCGAGGGAGATACCCGGGCCGGCTGCCCCGCCCTTGCGAGGGGATCGGGGCAGGCCCGGCCGGGGGCTGGGTGGTCAGCCGCTGCGGGGGACGATGACGACGGGGCGGCGGGCTCGGCGGACGAGGCGGGTGGAGACGCCGCCGAGGAGGACACGGCGGGTGGGGCCGTAGCCTCGGGAGCCGCAGAAGAGGACGTCGATGTCGTCGAGTTCGGCGAGCTGGTCGACGACGTCGCCGGTGCGGATCTCCCAGTCGGCGGTGGTTTCGCGGACGGAGGAGGCGGCTCGGGTGAGTGACAGTTCGTAGGTTTCGCGGGCGGTGTCGCGGAAGGCGTGTTCGGCGTCCTGGCCGACCAGGAACGGCAGGGTGGCGTCGGCGTCGGCGACGACCGTGTAGAGGCGCAGGGGGGTCCTGGTCCGGGAGGCCAGGGAGGCTGCCGTGTCCAGGGCGGCGCGGCCGTCGAGGGTGTCGACGTAGGCCACGCCGATGCGGCCGAGGGTGCCGGGTGGGCGTTGCATGCCGGCGGGTGCCACGGCGATCGGGCAGATGCTGCCGGCCAGGAGGCGGTCGGCGGTGCTGCCGGCGAAGAGGCGGTGGCGGGGGCCCGCCCGGCCCGAGCCGACCACGATCGTCTGCGCGCTCAGCTCCTCGGCCAGGTCGTGCAGGCCGTGCGCGGCCGATGTCGACGCCGCGGTCCGGTACTCCACGCCCAGGCCGGGGGCATTACCTGACAGGCCGGTGAGGACGGCGCGGGCGCCGTCGAGGACGGATTGGGCCGCCTCGTGCCGGGAGGCGATCCACTCCGCGTCGACGCGGCCCGAGCCGAGCGCCGCGGGTGCCGGGTGGACGACCGCGACCACCAGCGGGGCGTCCAGGACCGTTGCCGTCCACTGGCCGAGGACCAGGGCGTCGCGGCCGGAGTCACCGCCGTCGACGCCGACGATCACCGGCGCCGTCACGACGGATCACCGCCCGTGGTGCCACCCGCGTCCGGCGAGGAGGACGGCGGCGGCGGGGCCGATGCCGGCGGGTAGGACGGCGGCGGTGAAGTGATGCCGGCGGCGTGGTCCTTGCGGAGCTTGGAGTTGCGGTAGCCGTACAGGAAGTAGATGGCCAGGCCGATGACGAGCCAGACCACGAACCGGATCCAGGTGGAGAGCGGCAGGTCGCTCATCAGGTAGATCGCGAAGAGGACGCCGACGATCGGCAGGAACGGCGACCACGGCACACGGTACGGCCGGGGCATCTCGGGACGGGTCCGGCGAAGGATGATCACGCCGACGTTGACCAGGATGAACGCGAACAGCGTACCGATGTTGACGAGTTTGACGATCTCGGAGAGCGGGACCAGCGCGGCCAGGATCGCGATGAGGATGCCGAGGCCGATCGTGAGCCGGGCGGGGGTGCCGTACCGCGGATTGACCTTGGCGAAGCGCTGGGGGAGCAGCCCGTCGCGGCACATGGCGAAGAAGATGCGCGTCTGGCCGTACATGATGACCAGGACGACGCTGGTGATGGCGACGACCGCGCCCAGCGACAGGATCCCGGCCGCCCAGCTGATCCCGGCGCCCTCGTCGAGGGCCGCGGCCAGGGGCGCGTCGCTGCTCTCGAGCTGCTCGGGGCTGGCGATGCCGATCGCGCCGACCGCGGTCAGCACGTAGAAGATCGTGCAGATGACCAGCGACCCGATGATCGCCAGCGGCAGGTCCTTGGCGGGGTTGCGGGCTTCCTCGCTGCCGGTGGAGACGGCGTCGAAGCCGATGTACGCGAAGAAGATGATCGCCGCGGCGGAGGTGACGCCGTCGACGCCGCTCGGGGCGAAGTTGTGGAAGTTGCCGGTGCCGAAGTTGAACAGTGCCACGGCGATGAAGAACACCAGCACGGACAGCTTCACCGCGACCATCACGAGGTTGACCCGCGCGCTCTCGGTGACGCCGCGTACGAGCAGCAGGGTGATCGCCAGCACCACGAACACGGCCGGCAGGTTGAAGATGCCGCCGTCCTCGGGTGACTTCGCGATGGCGTCCGGCAGGCTGACCCCGAACGCGGCGTCGAGGAACGCGTTGAGGTTGCCGCCCCAGCCGACCGCGATGGCGGCGACGCTCACGCCGTACTCCAGGATCAGGTCCCAGCCGATGATCCAGGCGACGATCTCACCCAGGGTGGCGTAGGTGTACGTGTATGCGCTGCCCGACACCGGGATCGACGACGCCAGCTCGGCGTAGGACAGAGCGGAGAACGCGCAGGCCACCGCGGCGAGCACGAACGACAGGATGACCGCGGGCCCGGCGACCCCGGCTCCCTCGCCGATGACCACGAAGATGCCGGTGCCGATGATGGCGCCGACGCCCATGGCGGTCAGTTGCAGGGCGCTGACGGACTTCTTGAGACCCTGCCCCTCCTCAGTGGTCTCGGTGATCAAGGTTCGGACGTCGCGGATCGCGAAGATCCCCGGTTTCCGGCTCGAGCTCGTCGTCATGCTCACCCTCCGTCGCAATATCGGTGACCATCGGTTTCACCGTGGCGTTCACCTGGGAGAGCCGCAAGATGATCTGCGGGATGCGGGAATCTTCACCGCCCGGGTTGCCGTTGGCCGCGTGCGGTGGGTGACATCCCCGTCACAGCTGGCGGACGTCCTCGTGAGACCGGGGCGGACTGACAGTCCGCCCTGGTCACGGATTGGTGCGGCAGCCTGCGAGGTGGCAGGACGGCGTTGTACCGTGAACCCACGGGCGAGACAGCGGATGGGGCGGAAGATTCCATGGGCGAGGCCGTGATGACCACCCGGCGTCAGGACGACGGCGCCATCGTGGTCGACGTGCGCGGCATGCTCGACGCCGCGACCGTGGACGCGTTGCGCAACGCCCTGGTCAGCACACTGCACGGGCAGCGCCCGACGATGATGATCGTCGACCTCACCTATGTCACCTTCATGGACTCGATGGGCGTCGGCGCGCTGGTCGCGGGGTACAACGCCGCCCGCGAGACCGGCACACGGTTCCTGCTGCGCAACCCCAGCGAGTTCGTCCACCACCAGCTGCGCATCACCGGCCTGACCGAGATGTTCGGCCTGCCCCAGCACCCGACGGGCCCGCAGTCGTACACCCCCTAGTCTGCATCGATCTAGTCTGCATCAATGTGGCGAGACGTCCCGCTGACGCTGTCCGCGCTGCGAGCCAGGGTCGATGCCCGCGTGTGGTCACCCCGGGTGCCGACGGACCGGGTGGTCGTCGTTCATGACGGCGATGAGTACGAGCACCGCGCCGCGATCTCGACGCTGATACCCGGCGCCCACGTGGTGCTGCTCCCCGCCGCCGATCGGCTGGAGTGGTATTCGGCCAGTCCGGCGTACGCGAAAGCACTGGCTCGTGAAGCCCTCCCGCAGCTGGCGGCCGCCCTCGGCACGGACCGGCCGGTCGTCGGGGTCGGGGCGAGCCTCGGCGCCCTCGCCATGCTGCACGCGCAACGCCGCCACCCCGAACGGTTCGCCGGCCTGGTCCTGCAGTCGGGCAGCTTCTTCCAGCCCCGGTTCGACCGGCAGGAATCCGATTTCCGGCGCTGGCTGCGCATCGTGCGGTTCACCGGCCGGGTGGAACGGGCCGCCGATGGTCCCGGCGTGCCGATCGCGCTCACCTGCGGCAGGGTGGAGGAGAACCTGGCCAACAACCGGGCCATGGCGCAAGCCCTGGCGCGTCAGGGATACGAGGTGGACCATGCCGAGGTGCGGGGCGGTCACGACTGGCCCGCCTGGCGTGCCGCGCTCGATCCGCACCTGAGCGCGCTGCTGCACAAGGTGTTTTCCTAGAGGAGGAGACCCGTGGCCGACGTCGAGCACACCATCGGATTGCTGCTGGGAACCGAGGACGACTGGCCGCGCGCCTATGAGGCGCTGCTGCGGCGGGTGGGGACGATAACGGACGGCTCCGGGCGTACCCATAGGATCGATTCGGTAAGGGTGACGATCGAGCCGTTCAACCTGCGCGACAAACCCCGCCACGACCTGGTCATCGACCGGCTCGCCTACTGGTACTACCACCCGCGCGAATGGCTCAAGAAAGCCGCGCTGATGGACGACGTCTACCTGCTGAACAGCCCGTTCACGTTCCAGTCGATGGAGAAGCACGCCGCCTACTGCGCAATGATGAGGCTCGGGCTCAAGGTGCCCGAAACGGTGCTGGTGCCGTTCAAGAACCCGCTCGACAACTCGCGCTGGGCGTATACGTCGGGGCGGTACAACCAGCATTTCGACCTGGAGGCGCTCGCCGAGTCGGTGGGCTATCCGATGTTCATGAAACCGTACGACGGCGGCGCCTGGGTCGGCGTCTCGAAGATCCGCAACGTCGACGAACTGCACGCCGCGTATGACGCGTCCGGGGAGCGGCTCATGCATCTGCAGGCCGCGGTGGAGGACTACGACGTCTTCGCCCGCTCCCTGACGATCGGCCCGGAGACCATGGTCATGAAGTTCCGGCCCGAACTCCCCATGTACGACCGCTACGCCGTGGAGCACGATTTCCTGAGCCCCTCCACGGGGGACGAAGTGGTCACCATCTCGCGACTCGTCAACGCGTTCTTCCGGTGGGAATTCAACTCCTGTGAATCGCTCGTCAAAGGCGACGAGGTCCACCCGATCGACTACGCGAACGCGTGCCCCGATGTCGCGGTCACCTCGTTGCACTACTACTTCCCGTGGGCGATGGCGGCCCTGCTGCGCTGGACGGTCTACTGCGTGGTGACCGGCCGCCGCCCCCGCCTCGACATGGACACCACCCCCTATTTCCAGATCGCCGACGACCCTTCCCTCTCGTACGCGCAGAAGCTCGCCGGATACCGCCGGCTGGCCGACGACTACTTCGAGGTCGACCGGTACGAGGAATTCTGCGAGAAGCACCTCTCCCACGTCGACGAGATGGTCCACGACTGGGTCAGCTCACCGGAATTCGGCACCCTGCTCGACCAGACGGTCCGCGCCACCTACCCGCCGGACGAGCACGAACGCTTCCTCGCCCACTTCCGCGGCCTGATCGACGCGTGGCTGCGCGACCACGCCTGAGCTCTTCGGCAAACCCCGGGCCGGGGCGCCGGGGCCGTGGTCTGATGGGTCGATCATGTCTGCTCCGGCCGCCCCGATGATCTCGGTCGGGGGGACCCGCGGGGCCGGCCCACGCCGCCCGCGCCACCCCACCGGTCTGGGCGGTCTACCTGCCCGTCTCGGACCCGCTGACCGGCCTCGCCAACCGGCTCGGGCTGGAACACCGCACCGAACGGGCGGCGCGGCAACGCGAGCCGATGGCGTTGCTGCTCATCGACCTGGACGGCTTCAAACTCATCAACGACGCGTACGGGCACGCGGCCGGCCACACGGTCCTGAGACACTTCGCGGCCGAACTCCGCGACGCTGTCCGCGCCGGAGACCTCGCAGCCCGGATCGGCGACGACGAGTTCGCCGTCCTGCTCCGCGGGGTCTCCGACGCCGGCCAGGCCCGCGCGGTCGCCGACCGGATCCTCGCCGTCACCGCCGCGCACCCCGTCCCGATCGGCGACGACCTCGTCCCCGTCCGGGCCAGCATCGGCGTGGCCGTCGCCGTCGACGGCGAACCACCCCAGGAACTCACCCGCCGCGCCGACGTCGCCGTGTACCACAGCAAACGGGCCGGCAGCCACGGCTGCGTCGTCCACGACCCGTCCCTGACCGACCGCCGCGCCGACGACGCCCTGCTCTCCGAGGACCTCGACCACGCCCTGGACCGCGGCGAACTCCACGTCCTCTACCAGCCCATCGTCACCCTCGCCGACGCCCGCCCGGTCGCCGCCGAAGCCCTCCTGCGCTGGCAGCACCCCACCCGGGGCCCGATCCCGCCGGACCGCTTCATCCCGATCGCGGAACGCTCCGGAGCCATCGCCCGCATCGGCCTCTGGGTCCTCGCCGAGGCCGCCGCCCAGCCGTTCCCCACCAGCGTCAACATCTCCCCCCGCCAGCTGCGCGAACCCACCGTCGTCCACGACATCCTCGCCGTCCTGCACCGCACCGGCCGCGACCCCCGCGACCTCATCCTGGAGATCACCGAATCCGCCAGCGTCGACGGCGAAACCGTCATCGGCGCCCTCCGCACCCTGCGCACCCACGGCATCCGCATCGCCATCGACGACTTCGGCACCGGCTACTCCTCCCTGCAGTACCTCACCCGCCTCCCGGTCGACATCCTCAAGATCGACCGCAGCTTCGTCGCCGAGCTCAACGGCACCCCCGGCGGCGCGGCCGTCACCGAGGCGATCATCCATCTGGCCAGGGCCCTCACCCTCACCACGGTCGCCGAAGGCATCGAAACCCCCGCCCAGGCCGCCGAGCTGCAATCCCTCGGCTGCGACAAAGGCCAGGGCTATCTGTACGCCGAACCGCTGCCCGCCGCCGACGTCGCGCGCACGTTCGTGGCCTCGGCCGCCGAGGGCCGTACCGGAAATGTCGGAGGGTCGGCCTAAGGTTCAGGGCGTGCGGATCCGGATCGAGGGCAGCGACCTGCCAGGGCGTCGTGGCGGCGCGGCAGCCGATGCCCTGCGCCTCAGGAACGTGCACGTCGGCGTGCAGCGGACCGGGCCCGGCCGGGTCACCGACGTCGTCGACCGGGTCTCTGCCTTCGCCGACGCCGTGACCTGGGAGTTCGAGGTCACGAGCCGCGAGGTCGACGACCTGCTCGACGTCGGCGGGCCGTTCGTGCACGGGCGGCCGGGGGCGCGCTTCCTGTACCTGAGCTGGGGTTCCGTCGACGGGGACGCGTTCGCGATGTTCCGGCGGGCCAAGCTGTTCTTCGGCGACATCCCCACCGCGGTGCTGCGGGCCGCGCATGACGGCGATCTGCTGCTGGTCGGGCGGATCGGGCTCACCGACGCCGAGGGCGGGCCGAGGTGCGCCCGCGTGCGCGCGCCGGACCTCGTCTGGAGCCTCGGATGACGGTGCTGCACGGGTTCATCGCCCGCGACGGATCCCTAGCCCTCTGGGGCGAGACCGACCCCGCCTCCGCATCCGATCCACTCCGGGTGCGTGCCGTCCCGCTCGCGTCCCGTGCCGTCCCGCCGGAAGAGGGCAGCTCCGCCCCGGCGTCTGCTTCCGGCTCCGGCTCGGTCTCCGCTTCCGGCCTGGTCTCCGCTTCCGGCTCGGCTGCGAGCGGCGACGGCGTGCCTCCTGGCGCGGGCGTGCGTCGGGGGGAGCACCCGTTCGCGTTCGTGCCGGGGGGTGTGACGGCGCGGGGAGTGAGCACGGTCGGGGAGTTGCGGGCGTCGACGGTGTTGCTGCCGTCGACGTCGGCGGGGCCGTTGCCGTCGCCGGGGCTGGGGCTGGCGGCTCGGCGGGGGGTGCCGAAGCTGCGGCCGTGGGTGGTGCCCGCGGTGGTGGTGCCGTTCGTGACCGAGGATCTGGCTGACGAGTTCGGGGCGCGGGCTGCTGCGTCCGTGGGTTATCTGGCTGAGGTGTGCGCGTTCGCCGCTGATCTGGTGGCGCGGGGGCGGGTGCTGCCGGGGGTGCGGCCGGGCGAGCCGCGGGGACGGTCACGCGCGGAGGGCGCGCGGGGGTTCTGGCGGCCGGTGCTGACGGGACCCGACGCGGCCCGGCACGCCGCCCTGGTCGAGCGCATGCCCCCCGCCTGCCGCGCCGAACGAGCCCGGCCCGGGGACGTCGACGGCCTCCCCGCCGCCGACGCCCTCCACGCAGCCCTGCACCGCCTCGTCGACGGCCTCGTCCGCACCCGCCTCGCCGAAGCCGGCATCACCCTCACCGGCGCCCCCTGGCTCACCGCCCTCACCACCGACGACGGCAACGCCGCCCCTGCCCCTGCCGCCACCAACGCTGCCCCTGCCGCCACCAACGCTGCCCCTGCCGCCACCAACGCTGCCCCTGCCGCCGACAGCGCGGCTGCTGAGGCCACTGCCCCTGCCGCTGCTACTGCCCCTGCCGCTGCTACTGCCGCTGCTACTGCCCCTGCCCCTGCCCCTGCCGCTGCTACTGCCCCTGCCGCTGCCGCTGCTACTGGCAATGCCGCGGCTACTGGCAACACTGCGACACCCGGCAATACCGCGGCCGCTGCCGAGGCTGCGCCGACCGCGGGCGCGGTGGATGCGTGGCGGGCGAAGCCGGGTGAGCTGGACATTCTGGCTGAGGCGCTGGATGAGTGGCATGCCGAGGCGAGCAGTGGGTCCGTGGTGCGGGTGGTGTTCCGGCTTAGCCATCTGCATGAGGTCGAGCCCGATGAGCCCGACGCGACCACCGCCCATGACACCGCGCCGGCGCCGGAGGCAGGGCCTGAGGACGCGTGGTTGCTGGAGTTTCTGCTGCAGCCGCTGGAGGAGCCGAGTCTGCTGGTCAGCGCGACCGAGGTCTGGCAGGACGCGATCGCGCCGTTGCGGCGGTGGACGCAGCGGCCGCAGGATCGGTTGATCGCGGGGCTGGGGCAGGCGGCTCGGGTGTTCGGGGAGCTCGAGGCGGCGTTGCGGGTGGCGCGGCCGGCTGAGCTGGTGCTGGATACCGAGGGGGCGTACCGGTTCCTGGGGCATGCGGAGGTGCTGGAGCAGGCGGGGTTCGGGGTGCTGCTGCCGAAGTGGTGGCGGGAGCCGTTGCGGTTCGGGCTGGCGCTGGAGGTCCGGAGCCGGGAGGCCGCGGCGCATGTGCTGCGGGACGAGACGACCAATCTGGCGACGCTGGTCGGGTACGACTGGGGGCTGGCGCTCGGCGGGAAGGTGCTGACCGACGACGAGCTGGCGGAGCTGGCGCGGGTGAAGGTTCCGTTGGTGCGGTTGCGGGGGCGGTGGGTGTATCTCGACGCCCAGCGGCTGCGGACGGGGCTGGAGTTCCTGAAGCGGGGCGGCGGGACGATGACCGCCGGGGATGCGTTGCGGCTGGTCCGGTTGATGCCGCCCGAGGAGGTGCCGCTGCCCGTGACCGAGGTCCGGGGGCGGGGGTGGGTGGCTGACCTGCTGGGCGGGCGGCTTGGGGAACGCCTCGAGCTGCTCGAGGCGCCGTCGGAACTCGCCGGCGTGCTCCGGGCGTACCAGATGAGGGGTTATTCCTGGTTGTCGTTCCTGGATGGTCTGGGGCTGGGGGCGCTGCTCGCGGATGACATGGGGCTGGGCAAGACCGTGCAGTTGCTGGCCTTGCTGCTCGGGAGCCGGCGGGGGCCGACGCTGTTGATCTGTCCGCTGTCGGTGCTGGGGAACTGGCAGCGGGAGGCTGCGCGGTTCGCGCCGTCGCTGCGGGTGCGGGTGCTGCACGGGGCTGACCGGGCCGATCCCGGCGAGCTCGCGGACGGGGCCGACGTGGTGCTGACCACCTATGCGACCGCGACGCTCGACGCGGATGAGCTGGCGCGGGTCGGCTGGGACCGGGTGGTGCTCGACGAGGCGCAGCACATCAAGAACAGCGCGAGCGGCACCGCCAGGGCCGTCCGCCGCTTCCCGGCGCGGTCCCGGATCGCGCTGACGGGTACGCCCGTCGAGAACCGGCTCGCCGAGATGTGGTCCATTCTCGACTTCCTCAACCCGGGGCTGCTGGGCAGCGCGCACACGTTCCGCAGCCGGTACGCCGTACCCATCGAACGGTATGCCGACGAGGACGCTGCCGCCCGGCTGCGGCAGGCCACCCGCCCGTTCCTGCTGCGGCGGGTGAAGTCCGATCCGAGCGTGATCGACGACCTGCCCGCGAAGCGGCTGACCCGGCACCTGTGCGGGCTGACCACCGAGCAGGCCACGCTCTACCGGGCGGTGCTCGACGACATGCTGCTGCGGATGAAGCAGGACAACGAGACCCGGCGCAAGGGGTACGTGCTGGCCGCGATGACGAAGCTCAAACAGGTCTGCAACCATCCCGCGCAGCTGCTCGGGGACGGTTCGCCGCTCGCGGGGCGGTCCGGGAAACTCGAACGCCTCGAGGAGATCCTCGACGCGGCGTTGGCGGAGGGGGAGAGCACGCTGTGCTTCACCCAGTTCGCGCGGTTCGGGACGATGCTGGTGCCGCATCTCGCCGCGCGGTTCGGGGTGCCGGTCCGGTATCTGCACGGCGGGACGCCACGCGGGGCGCGGGACACGATGGTCGCCGACTTCCAGGCCGACCGCCGGCCGGGGATCTTCGTGCTGTCGCTCAAGGCCGGTGGCACGGGGCTGAACCTGACGGCGGCGAACCACGTCGTCCACGTCGACCGGTGGTGGAACCCGGCGACCGAGGCGCAGGCGACCGACCGGGCGTACCGGATCGGGCAGGACCGCGACGTGCAGGTCCACACGCTCGTCTGCCTCGGCACCCTCGAGGAGCGCATCGACCGGCTCCTCGCGGACAAGGGCGTGCTCGCCGAGCGCGTCGTCGGCAACGGCGAGGGCTGGCTGACCACGCTGTCCAGCGACGAGCTGCTCGACCTCGCCCGGCTCGCCCCGGAGGCCGTCGGTGACTGAGTCGTTCTCCGCGTCGTTCGTGGCGATGTTCGAGGCCCTGCGCATGGCCCCGACGTTCGCCCGCGGCCGCCGCGACGCCCGCGCCGGGCACGTACGCAGCCTCAGCATCTCCGGCAGCCTCGTCGTCGCCCAGGTCCGCGGCCCCGACGACCCCCGCGCGTTCCGGTCCCGCATCGCCGTCCGCGCGTTCGGCGCCGCCGAATGGGCCGGCATCGAGGACGACCTGGCCGCCGAGGCCCGTTACGTCGCCGACCTGCTCGCCGGTCGCATGCCCACCGGCATCGACGCCGTCTTCCGCCGCGCCGGGCTCACCCTGCTCCCGCTCTCGCTCGCCGAGGTCGCCATGGACTGCGCCTGCGAACGCTGGCCCATGCCCTGCATCCACCTCGCCGCCACCGTCTACGCCCTCGCCGATTCCTTCGAGACCGACCCGTTCGGGACCTTCACCTGGCGGGGCCGCGGCCGCGACGAGCTGCTCACCCGCCTCACCCAGCTCCGCGCGACAGCACAACCCGCGGTGGTCGAGCCCGAGCCGACCGCTCCCGGTCTCGGGGACATCTCAAACTTCTGGGACATGGGTACGCCCACCGCGCCGTCGCCGTCCCCCCTGCGCCCGGCCCGCCCCGACCTGCTCCTCGACCAGATCGACACCCCACCGCTGCGGTACGGGGGTGTGCCGCTCGCCGAGCTCCTGCGACCGGCGTACCAGGCACTCCCGCCGGTCAGCCCTGAGCGATTCAGCCCGGAGTGAGCAGGCAGAACTCATTGCCCTCGGGGTCGGTCAGGACCTTCCACGTGATGTCCTGGCCCAGGTCGACGGGGGTGGCGCCGAGACCCCTCAGCCGGGCAGCCTCGGCCTCCAGGTCGTCAGCCGGGTAGGGGCGGACGTCGAGGTGGACGCGGTTCCACCCGGTCTTCACGTCGGGCGAGCGGAGGAACTGCAGATACGGCCCGACGCCCTTGGCGGAGCGCAGCACGGCGCTGACATCGGTCACCTTGTGCACGGTCCAGTCCGTGGCCTCGCCCCAGAACCGGGCCATCTCCCGCGGGTCCGCGCAGTCGACCACGACGGAGGCGATCGGGCCGGTCTGCTCGTACATCGAGTCCAGCACGCAGAACTCGTTGCCCTCCGGGTCGGCCATGACCGTCCACGGGACATCACCCTGACCCACGTCGGCGAGCGTCGCCCCGAGCCCCGTCAACCGCGCGACCGTCT
This sequence comes from Winogradskya humida, assembly GCF_016862215.1. GTDB lineage: Bacteria > Actinomycetota > Actinomycetes > Mycobacteriales > Micromonosporaceae > Actinoplanes > Actinoplanes humidus. The sequence continues at coordinate 95,209 of NZ_BOMN01000101.1, read as the reverse complement.
CCGCCTGATGGGCCGCCGACGTGGTGGCGAGGTCGAGGTGCACGCGGTTCTTCACCGTCTTGGGCTCCGGCGAGACGATGATGTCCACGACGACGGCGACGGGGTCGGGATAGACGAAGCCCGCGGGCTCGAGGTTGGTCACGCCGGGCCCCTCGCTGGAGACCTCCCAGCCGAGCGCCGCAGCCCAGAAACGGCCCAGCGCGGCATCGTCCCGGGCCTTCATGTTGATCTGCACCAGCCGCGTCGCCATGCCGGCGATCGTAACGGGCCGTTACGATCGCCCCGATGCCCAACCCCTCCGCCGACGCCATCGGTCTGCGGTACGCCCTCCTGGTCCGCGCGATCCCGGGCGGCGACGCCAACCGCTGTTACGCGCTCGGCGACTCGCTCATCCTCCGCATACCCCGGGACACCGCGGCCGCCACCGATCTGGCACGCGAGGCGCTTGTCATCCCGTACGCCGTAGCCGCAGGCGTCCCGACGTCGCCGATCGTCGAGTACGCGGGCGACTACATGGTCGTCACGCGGATTCCCGGCGCTGACGCCGTGACCGCCCCCGTCGCGTCCGGGTTCTACGAAGCGGTGGGCGAAGGGCTGGCCGCCCTGCACACCGTCACCGCCGTGCCTGGCCTCCGGGCGTCCACCCCGGACGATCCTGTCCGGCTTGTCAGCGCGTACGCCACCGATGGGCTCATCGACCCGGCGACCGCGTCCTGGCTGACCGCCTGGTTCGGCAGACTCCGCCGCCCGCCCCTGCCACCCGTCCTGCTCCACGGCGACGTCGCGGACCAGAACCTCATGGCCGGCCCCGACGGGCGTTTCACCGGTTTCGTGGACTGGGGTGACGCCTGCCTCGCCGACCCCGCCATCGACTTCGCGAAACTCCCGCTGCCGGCGGCGGACCAGGCGCTGCACGGCTACCTCGGCACCTCCGACCTGGGCGACTGGCCCGCTCGCGTCCTCTGGCACCACCTGCACTGGGCCCTGGGACGGCTCGCCCACCCCGTGCCCGCGCCCGGGAGGCGGCACTGGACCGCAACCCCTTACGCACGCCTGTTCTCCATCATGCGGTTCTTCACCGCGGCCCCCGGACAGTGGACGCGGCTCCTGCCCTGACCCTCAAAGTGTCCCTGACCCTCAAAGTGTCCCTGACTGTCATATTGGGACCATGGTGGATACCGCTGCTCTCCTGGCCGCCTACGACTCGCAGATGCGCATGCCGCCCGGTGGCACCCTCCCGGCCGGCGTGACCTACGAGCACGACGGCCCGGTCGTCCGGATCGTCGGCGGCCACATGGGAAGGATCCGGCCGCCACGCGACCTCGGCGTCACCGGCGCCGGCCTCGACCGCCTGATCACCCGCCAGCGGGACTACTTCCAGGCCCGCGGCCAGGGCGTCGAATGGAAGCTCCGGGGCCACGACCTGCCCGCGGACCTCCCCGAGCGGCTCGTCGCGGCCGGTTTCGTGCCGGACGAACCCTCCACGGTCCTGCTCGGTTTCGCCGGCGAGCTGGCCACCGAGCCCGTCCTGCCCGGCGGTATCGTGCTGCGACAGGTCCACGAAGCCGAGGACCTGCGCCGCATCGCCGGCCACCAGAGCGAGGTGTGGAACGCCGACCTGTCCTGGGTCGAGGACATGCTCCTGTCCCAGGTCTCGGCCGACCCCGCCCAGATCACCATCCTGATCGCCGAGGCCGGTGACCGCATCGCCTGCTCCGCCTGGACCCTGTACTACCCGGGCACCGACTTCGCCGCCCTCCTCGGCGGCACCACCCTGCCCGAATGGCGAGGCCGAGGCATCTACCGCGCGATGATCGCCGCCCGCGCCCAGGACGCCGTCACCCGCGGTGTCCCCCTCCTCCACGTCGACGCCTCCCCGGCCAGCGCCCCCATCCTGCGCCGCCTCGGCTTCCACAAAATCACCACCTCAACCCACTACCACTGGACACCACCGAAGTAACCGGGGTGGGATCTTCGGTCATGGGCGTGTGCGTTGTCGCGGTAGATGTCGGCTCGGTTCGTCCGCCGTCACGCTTCGCCTGGGTTGCGTTGGACACGCGTGCGGCTGAACCGGTCGGTGGCGGTATCGACCCTGCGACGGCGGTCGACGCGGTGGTGGCTGCTCTCGCCCGGGGTGACCAGGTCGCGCTGCTGCTGGAAGCGCCGATGGCCATCCCCGTGCCGGACCGCTGGGAGGACCTGGGTAAGGCCCGCGCCGGGGAGGGAAACCGGCCCTGGTCGGCCGGTGCGGGTCGGCGTCAGCGCACACGCCGCGGACGCTGCGGCCGCGGCCCGCGATTTCCTCGATCGGCTTCACCGCGGCGCGCTGACCACCGACGTGGTGTGCGGGCCGCACGCCGCTGTCAACCTGCTTGCTGCGGCCGCGATCTGGGCGCGGTTGCCGATTGCTGAGCGGGAGTTGCGTGAGGACGTTCTGAAGCTGAAGCCGGTGCGGTCAGGTGGCTGAGCGTTCGAGGAGTTCGCCCGGGGCGGGCAGCGGGGCTGATTCCTGGCGGTGCTGGTGCTTTTCGGTGTACATGCTGGCGTCGGCGGCGGCTAGGAGGGTGTCGGTGTCGGGGGTGGGGAAGTCGCCTGCGGCGGCGACGCCGATGCTGACGCCGAGGGGGTAGGAGTCGCCGGCGCGGCAGACCGGGTCGGTGACGAGGTTGCGGAGGCGGGTGGCGATGGCGTGGGCGTCGGCGGGGGTTTTGACGTCGCAGGCGAGGACGACGAATTCGTCGCCGCCGAAGCGGGCTGCGACGTCGCCGGGGCGCAGGGAGGCGCGCAGGCGCTGGGCGAATTCGATGAGGACGAAGTCGCCGGCGGCGTGGCCGTGGCGGTCGTTGATCTGTTTGAAACCGTTCAGGTCCAGGTAGAAGATGACCGGGCCGTAGGCGTGGGCGCCTGAGAGCGACGTTTCGAGGGCGGTCCGCAGGGCCTGGCGGTTGGCCAGGCCGGTGAGCTGGTCGTGGCGGTTCTGGTGGGCCAGGACGGCGCGGATGTCCTCCTGGCCGCGGACGACCAGGACGAAACGCACCAGGATCAGCGACGTGAGCAGGGCGATCGACACGAGCAGCGAGACGCGGCTCAGGACGCTGTCGAAGGTCTGCAGTCCGGCGAACATCGGCAGGGCCACCAGGGAGATGCCGAGGAAGACGACCCGGGCGGGGTGCAGGCGGTCCTCGTGCTCGGTGTCGGGCTCGATGCGGTCGGCGCGGGGGTGCACGAGCGCGGCCACGAAGAAGCTGTTGGCCACGAGCAGGACGCCGTCGAGGCGTTCGGCCTGCACGGCGCGGGACAGCTCCGGGACCAGGGCCGGGAGCATGGAGATGCAGACGTCGCCGACCATCGTCACGGTGAGGGCGGCGACCAGGTAGCGGGTCGGGCCGTGTTTCGAGCCGGGGGCCAGGACGAGGATGGCGACCACGGCGAACAGGACGACGTCGCCGAGCGGGTAGAAGGCGCCGAACACGATCGCCAGGGAGAGTTGCTGGTGCTCGGCGGCCGGCAGGATCAGGAACTGCCAGCACAGCCACGCCATCACCGTGGCCATCGCGAGCGCGTCGAGCATGCCTTCGCGCAGGTTGCCGGGGGCCCGCACCCGGACCAGTCTGATCAGGCCGATCGCGAGCAGCGGATAACCGCTGACCCAGAGCACATCGGAGGGTTGCACGTCCCCCATCGGCCCCAGCAGCCACGTCAGCACGTCGGACAACAGGTCACCGACGACCCAGACGGTGAGCGCCCCGATGACGTACGCGTAGCCGCTGCGGACGGGGCCGGTGATCGTGCGCAGTCGCGCCCAGCCGAGTGCGACGAGGCTGGTGAAGCAGATCAGGTAGGAGAAATGCGCCACGGCACTGCCGGGGGCGACCGCTGCGGGCACGCCCGCGGCAGCGGCGTACGCCGGCACTAGCAGGGGTGGCACACGTGGCATGCGCTGCCTATCGGTCTCGGCCCGGCCCGGTGAAGGGAAAGCCACCATACACGCGCGGCGACCGCTCAGGCCGTGTCCTGTCGATCACGGCGAGGCCACGGCCTACCCGTCAAGCTCGACGATCTCTCGTCCGAGAGGCCAGAATGCCACGGGTACGAGCTTGAAGTTGGCGATTCCGAACGGGATCCCGATGACCGTCACGCACAGCGCGATCCCGGCGGTGATGTGGGTGAGCGCCAGCCACCACCCCGCGAGCACGACCCACAGGACGTTGGCGATGCCGGAGGCGACCCCGGCGCTGGGGCGGCTCACCACCGTGCGCCCGAACGGCCACAGCGAATACACCGCCAGGCGCATGGCCGCGATTCCGAACGGGATCGTGACGATCAGCGCGAAGCAGATCAGCGCCGCGATGCCGTAGCCGATCGCGAGCAGGAACCCGCTGCCGAAGATGAACCAGAGGATGTTGAGGATCGTTCGCACACCCTCAAGCATGACCGACGAGTGCTAGGGCCGGCGAATGCAAGGGGCCGGCGAATGCTATGGGCCGGCGGGCGCTACGGCAGGATCCAGCGCTGGTTGCCGCTGCCGTTGCAGGCGCTCGTGCGGACGCCGGCGCCGACGCGGCTGCCGCCGGCGGGGTCGGTGAGGCAGTCGCCGGTCGCCACGTTGATGACGGTGGCGCCCTCGACCCGCCACAGGGTGGTGTCCTGGCCGCGGCAGGTGGTGATGCGGACGCGGGTGTCGTCGCTGCTCTGGGCGCATTTGCCGCTGACGCGCAGGGTGCCGTCGGTGTCGAGGGTCCACACCTGGGCGGCGGTGCCGTTGCAGTCGAAGACCTGGACGTGGTTGGTGTCGATCGCCACGCCGCCGTTGAGGTCGAGGCAGTAGCCGCCGGCCTCGGTGATCGTCCCGGTCCGCGCCACGGCGGACACCACGGACGGCGACGGCTCCGGCGACGGGGCAGCGGAGGACGAGGGGGTGGGGGACGAGGACGACGCACGGGACGCTGACGGCCGCGTAGCACCAGGTGAGCGCGTCCGGACACGGGAAGTACGGGTGGCGGCGACCGAGGAGGGCACCCCGGCCGGAGTTGCCGCGGTGGACCACGGTGGGAGCGAGACGTCGACGAAAGCTTGCGGCGTACGGTGCGGGTGGGGTTGGAAGGCTGTGACCAGGCCTGCCGCAGCGAGGGCGACCACCAGGGCGATCAGCAGCGCCCAGCGGCGGCGACGCCGGGGGAGGACCGCGGGCGGAACGCGGGGGATGACAACGGTCGCCTCCGCGAGATCGGGGGCGGGAGGCGACGCGGGCCAGGTGGGGGACGAGGCGACCGGCGGGGGCGCGGAGACGTACGGGCGGACCAGCAGTGGATCTTCGGTGTCGTCCATTACCGCCCTATGCGCCGCCGTGAGTGGACGTCACCGTACCGAATCCGCGGGCCAAGATCAGTGGCCGGAAATACAGGATCGGGCGCCCTTAGGGTTGCTTTAACCTGCAACTAACCCGCGCTTAGGGCAAACCCGGACAGAGTCCCCGGCATGTCAACTCTTCGCTCCACAAGCCTCGCGGCGTTCGCCGTGCTCGCCGCGGCCGTCCCGCTCGCCGCGGTCGTCGCGGCAGCCCCCGCGGAGGCGGCCAGCTCCAAGTTCTGCACCGGCGGCAGCTACGCGGTGCTCGGCAAGGTCGGCCAGAAGGACCGGTTCCGGGGTACGGTCGCCGCGCCCGCCACCCGTTTCCTGGTGCAGGGCAAGTACACGCAGTTCACCATCGACCCGGCGACGTTCGCCATCTACGACTACGCGTTCACCGGCGCCGCCAGCACCGGCGACATGACCGGCGGCAAGCTCACCCCGGTGTACGCGGGCAAGGTCCCCGATCACCGCGGCCTCGCCCTGACCAGCGGCATCAGCCTGGAACTGCGCGACGAGGACATGACGATCTCGCGGACCGGCACGAGCGGGCTGAGCATGAAGATCCAGGCGAAGGACTGCGCGCAGGGCGGCATCTTCCAGATGGAGGTGGCCCGCGGCGACGGCACCCGCACCCGGATCGTGCACACCCTCGCGGACAGCACGTTCTACTACGACAACCCCAACTTCCGCGCCAACCTGGGTAAATGGCTGGGCTCCGGCTGCACGAGCGAGCAGACCGGTCCGGCCGGCGACCTGTGCGTACGCGTCAGCCCGCGCGTCAATATCGGCAGCGACCTCTCCCCGAAGCTGATCCTGCGCGACAGCGCCCAGGTCGCCACGCGCATCCCGCAGGCGTCGTGCGGCCCTGACTTCACCAACGCGCTGGGCCTCACCGAGACCAAGGACCACTGCGGCGCGACGAGCGTCTGGGACGTGGCGAGCGGCGGCCGCCTGGGCATGGTCACCGGTGAGGACGCGACCGAGGTGGCGAACCCGCCGACGGCCTGCACCGAGGACTGCCAGGCGCAGAACCAGGTCGGCGGCAAGCTCGCGACGCTGGGCTTCCCGAACCCCGTGCCGGCGGCGAGCAAGCTGTCCCCGCGTACCTCCCCGGACGGTCTCACCGCACCGCTGACCGCGCCCTGATCCCAGGGCCGTTGCGTGGGTGGGGCAGAATCCGCAGGTGCTGCCCTACCCACTGACGATCCCCGCCCTGCTGCGCGCGCTGCGTGAGCTTCCCGATCCGCAAGCCGGGATCGCCACCCTCGCGGCGGGTGGCCCTGACGAGCGCTACCTGGCGGTGACGGCGGCCGCGGCGTTCGGGTCCCGGTCCGTCGTGGTCCAGGCCCTGCAAGATCCGGATCCGTCGGTACGCGGGGAAGCGGCGCGACAGGCGCTGAGGCTCGGCTGGTCCACGGCCGGGGAGCTGCTGGCCGACGCCACTCCCGTCCTGCGTCACCTCGTGCTGCGGCTGCTGCGCCGGAGCCCGGGCTCCGGCGACGACGTGATCGACCTGGTCCGCGAGCGCTACGGGGATCGCGAGGCGGCCGTGGTGCTGCCCGCCTGCACCGCACCGGTCGTCGCGCGGCTGCTCCCGGAGCTCGCGCACGCGATCGTCTCGTGGAAGGTCCTCGCCCGCCGGCACGCCGCGGCGATCCTCGACCACGCCGCCGCGCAGCTCGCGGCCCTGGAGACCCCGGAGTGGGACGCGCTGGCCGATGCGGTCGGCGCGTGTGCGCGAACTGAACCGGGCGGGGTCCTCGATCTTCTCGAACGGTACGCGCCGGGCGAGCTCCCCGAGATCGACCTCGTCCCGCTCGCCGCCCGCTTCCCCGAGCGGGTCGCGGCACTGATGATCGCCCGGGGCGTTTCGTACCGCCATCGGGGCCGCGCGCTCATGCGCCACTTCCGGGAGCTGAGCACCGCGGAACTGGCCGCCCTCGACGCGCTCTCCAGCGACCTGCTGCCGGTCCTCGCCCCGCAGCGGCGCGGCGAGGTCTACGACGTGGCGCCGCAGGAGATCGTTCCGGCTGCCTATCGGGTTGACCTGCTGCCGGCGGCGTGGAGGCATCGCGAGGCGCGTCGCGTGCTCGCCCTGCCGCAGATCGTGGCCGACGAGCAGCTGACGATCGAGTGGAGCCAGTACCTGCCGGCCGCCGAGGCGCTGCCCGTGCTCGACCGGGCGGTGCGCGATCCGGACCCCGGCCGGCGCGCTGCCGCGTACGAGAAGATGATCGGGGTGGCCCGCCGGGAACCCGCCGCCCTGCCGGAGGTGCTGCAGCGCCTCGCCGGGGCCCGCAACGAGCGCGACAAGGTGCGCCGCCTCGCACTGCAGCAGCTCCCCACGCTCATCCCGCACCTGGTCCCGGCGGTCGCGCCCGCGCTCACCGCGTTCACCGACGCGTCGCTCGACGCCCGGGACTTCTCGGCCCGCAGCCAGGAGCTGATGGGTGAACTCCCGTATGCGGTGCTGGCCCGGCGCGACGCCGACGACGCGGTCACGCGGTGGGCACTCGGCATGGCCGCGCGGGTGGAGATCCCGGGATGGCTGGAGAAACCGCTGCTCCCCGGTGCGGAACACCTCCTCGCCGCCGCTCTGGGCAAGCGGATCGCCACGGACACCACCGCGCTGGTCGCCCTCGCGCGCCTCCTCGGCCCGCGGGCCCGCCACGTGCCGGAAATTCAGGATCTGCTGCGCATCGCCGCGCTGCCGCCCTCTGCCTCCGCCTCTGCTTCCTCCGCGCCCGCTTTCTCCTTCTCCGATGGCGGCCGCTTCTCCGGTGACGTGCGCGAGGACGCCGTCGAGCTGTGGCTGGACGACCCGAGCTCCCGGGCCGCGCGCACCGCGGAGCTGCTGGAAGCGGACCCGTCAGCCGGGCGCTTCGCCGCGGTGTGGCGCGAGGTGACCGGCTACAGCACCACCCTGCTCGACCCGGTCCTGGCCGATCTCGCGCCAGGCCCGGATCAGGGATCCGGCTCGTCGGGTGACCAGCAGCCCAGTGCGGCGTCGCGCGTCCGGCGGCCCGGGCCGCCGTTGCGTGTGCGGCGGTGGCTGCCACGGCAGCAACGCGCCTACGCCGAGGTGCTGGCCGCGATCGCCGCTGACACCGGCCGGGAGGAACGCGCCCGGGCGGCGGTGCTGAAGGATCTCGCCCGGGTCCCGGTCGCCGGCCGCGAGCTGCTCGGCGTCTACCTCGACGCGCCCGGGACCGTCCTGGCCGAAGCCGCGCTGGCCGCGCTGCCCTGGACGGACCGGCCCGGTGACGCGCTGCCGGTGCTGCTCGCTCAGGTGGGTGGCGACCGGGCCAAGGTCGCCCTGGAAGCCGCCGCCCGCGCGGCCCGCTTCGTCAGCGGCTCCGAGCTGCTCGCCCTGCTGCGCGATGTCCTGCTCGCCCCGGCGCTGCGGGTGAGCAGCTTCAAGGCCGTGGTGCGGCTCCTCGGCCGGTACGGGCCGCCGGACTCCCTCGGCCTGCTCGCCGAGGTGTGGCGAGTCCCCGGCACCCACCCCGACGTGCGGGCCGCCGTGGTCGGGTCGGTGCGCGCCTACCTGCCCGCGGAGACCGTCTGGCAGATCTACGCCGAGGCCCTGGCGTCGGCCGACCGGGCCGAGGTGCGGGCCGTGCTGGCGGTTGATCCCGATGACCTGGCCGAGCCCGACCGCCGACGGTTCGCGCCGCTCGTCGTCGCGGCCTGCACCGGTCCCGACCCGGAGATCGCTGCGGCGGCGTACAACAGCCTCGTCCCGTGGATCCCGTGGGCGCCGGACGTGACCGGCCAGGTGACCGAGGTGCTCGCGGACCCGGAATCCGGGGTGCACGAGCTGCTCGCGGGGTCGCTCGCCGAAGCCCTGGTGCGGCACTCCGGCCCCGAGTTCCTGCACGAGGTCTTCGACCTGCTCGTGGCCCTGGACCTCGCGGACCCCGAACCCGGCAGCGCGGTCCGGGACCGTCCGGCGCGGCGGCGGCTGAACGCGATCGCTGACCGGCTGACCTCGTGGGCGCGCGACAACGTGGTCCGGGACGCGGAGCGCGTACGCGAAGCAGCCCGGAAGCTGGCACCGCACCCGGCGTTCCTGAGCGACGCGGCCGGACTGCTCACCGCGCTCGCGGATCTTCGTCCGGCCGGTGCCGACGCGCTCGGTGACCGGCTCGCCGAGATAGCGGATCTTGTCGCCGCCCGACCGGCGGTCGCGGTGCGGCTCGCCTCTCAGCTCGATCGTATTCGGCGCTACTCGTTCACGGCCCGGCCCGAGCTCGGCCTGCCCGCGGCCCGGCAGCTCACCGATCGCGGCGACCTGGCCGGGGGACTTCTCGCGCTGGCCCTGCTCGCGCCGGGTGGTTCGCAGCAGTGGAGCCCGCCCTGGCAGGAGGCGCTGCAGCGGCTGCGCGACCACCCCGACCCGGACGTCTCCGCCGAGGCCTACGGCGTGAAGATCAAGCACCACAGTTGAAACCGGACCTTTCCTGACGAGGCGGGACGGGAAGCCGAAGAGACGGTCATGCCGCTCCTCTCCCGTCTCGTCGCCGCCGGTCTCGCCGTGTCGGCCCTGCTGTCCCCGGCCCCGGTTCAGGCCGCCGCGCATTCGTCGTCGAGCGCGGCTCGCAGCGCGGTGACCGGTGAGACCGAGGCGCGGCGGGTGGGGCGGGTGGCCACGCCGAAGCTGCACTGGTACGCGTGTTACGGCTGGGCCCAGTGCGCCACGGCCAAGGTGCCGCTGGACTACGACCACCCGTACGGCGCGCAGACCACGATCGCGCTGCTGCGCGTCAGGGCCACCGACCAGAAGCACCGGATCGGCAGCCTGTTCGTCAACCCGGGCGGCCCCGGCGCCTCGGCGACCAACCTGGCCCTCGCCGCGCCGAGCGTGTTCAGCCAGTCGATCCTGGAACGCTTCGACATCGTCGGCATGGACCCGCGCGGCATCGGCTCCAGCGACCCGGTCAATTGCTTCCCCGACACGGGTACGCAGACCAAGGCCCTCAAGGGCATGAACGTCGCGTTCCCCGTCGGCGCCGCGGAGACGAAGGCGTACCTGACGAGCGTTCGCACACTCGCCCACGGCTGCTCCACCACCGGCCGTCCGCTGGCCGGCTCCATGTCGACCGCCGAGGTCGCCCGCGACATGGAGGTCATGCGCCGCGCCGTCGGCGACAGCAAGCTCAACTACTTCGGCTTCAGCTACGGCACCGCCCTCGGCCAGTACTACGCGAACATGTTCCCCGACCGGTTCCGCGTCATCGCCGTCGACGGCGTCATCAACCCCCGCAACTGGGTCGGCACGGCCAGGACGCAGAACACCGTCCAGGACGTACGCCTCGGTTCGGCCGTCGGCGCCGAGAAGGCCCTGCACCGCATCCTGACCCTGTGCGACCAGGCCGGCACCGCGAAATGCGAGTTCGCGGCGGGCAACCCGGTCGCCCGCTTCGCCACCATCACGGCCGCTTTGAAAGCCAAACCCCTCACGATCCAGGGGGAGAAGCTCACGTACGCCGCCTTCATCGGCGCCGTCCTCAGCTCCCTCTACGGCCAGGACGCACCGGTTCAGGTCACGGGCCTCGCCGCCGACGTCTGGACGCTGATGCACGGCGGGGCCGCCTCCACCGGGCTTCGCCGCGCTTTCGCGTACGACAACTCCCTGGACGCGTACGCCTCCGTGATGTGCACCGACGGCCGCCACCCGGCCCACCTCGCCAACTGGCCCGCGAAGGTCGCCAAGGCCTCCGCCCGCGCCAGGTACTTCGGCGCCGCCTGGGCCTGGGCCAGCGCCCCGTGCGCCCGCGACGCCTGGACGGTCCGCGACGAGGACGCCTACACCGGCCCCTTCACCAGGACCACGAAGAACACGGTCCTGGTCGTCGGCAGCTACTGGGACCCGGCCACCAACTACTACGAAGCGGTCGGCTCCGCGAACCAGCTCGGCAACGCCCGCCTCCTCAGCAGCAACAACTTCGGCCACACCGCGTACACGTCGTCCCCCTGCGTCACCAAGGGCATCGACAACTACCTGCTCCACAAGACGCTCCCGGCCAAGGGCACGGTCTGCACGGCGACCCAGCCCTTCACCACCACCCTCGACACCGGCACGGACTCCGCGGCCACGCCGAAGCTCAACCTGCTCACCGCCACCAAGGCCGACATCGTCGCCGCCGGCCTCCCCGCCCCGGACGCCCCCAAACAGGGCCTCTACTGAGTACTAGGCTGACCGGCATGGTGATCTTGCAGGATGTACGCGACGCGGCCGAGCGACTGAAGGGGGTCGCGCACCGCACCCCGGTGATCCGGTCCCGGACCCTCGACGACCTCGTCGGCGCGAGCGTCTTCCTGAAGGCGGAGAACCTGCAACGCGTCGGGGCGTTCAAGTTCCGGGGCGCCTACAACGCGTTCTCCCAGCTCACCCCGGAGCAGCTCGCGCGGGGCGTGGTGACGTTCTCGTCGGGCAACCACGCCCAGGCCATCGCCCTGTCCGCCCGCGAACTGGGCAGCACCGCCGTGATCGTGATGCCGCAGGACAGCCCGGTGGCCAAGCTCGACGCCGTCCGCGGCTACGGCGCGGAGATCGTGCTCTACGACCGCTACACCGCCGACCGCGAGGAGATCGGCCGCACCCTCGCCGGGGAACGCGGCCTCACTCTCATCCCGCCGTTCGACCACCCGCACGTCATCGCCGGCCAGGGCACCGCAGCCCTGGAACTGCTCGAAGAAGCCGGCGAACTCGACGCGATCGTCGTCCCGGTCGGCGGCGGCGGCCTCATCGCCGGCACCGCCATCGCCGCCAAAGGCCTGCACCCCGCCATCCGCGTCATCGGCGTGGAACCGGAAGCCGGCAACGACACCCTGCGCTCCCTCGAAGCGGGCAAACGGATCACCATCGACGTCCCCCGCACCATCGCCGACGGCCAGGCCACCACCGCCCCCGGCGAACTGACCTTCGCCCTGAACAAGGACCTCGTCGACGAGATCGTCCTGGTCAGCGATGACGAGCTGCGCGACAGTCTCCGCTTCGCCGTCGACCGCCTCAAACTCGTTCTTGAACCGAGCGGCGCCACCGGCCTGGCCGCCCTCCTCACCGGCCGCGTGACCCCCGTCCCCGCCCGCATCGGTGTCATCCTCTCCGGCGGCAACGTCGGCGCGGCCCGCCTGGCCGAGCTGCTCGCCGAGGGGGTCTGATGACCCACGAGGTGGTCCGAGCCGAGGGCCTGCCCCGCCCGAACGGTCACTACTCGCCCGTGGTCAAGGTCGGCAACCTGCTCTTCCTGGCTGCCCAGACAGGCATCGACCAGACCACGGGTACGGTCCCCGAGGGCGGCTTCGAACCCGAATGCCGCCAGGCCTTCACCAACATCGACACCATCCTGCGCGCCTGCGGTTCCGGGCTGCCCGGCGTCGTCCGCGCCGTCGTCCTCTACACCGACCCCGCCGACCTCCCCGTGATCAACGCGGTCTTCGCCGACACCTTCCCCACCGACCCACCCGCCCGCACCGCCGCCGTCGTCGGCCTCGCCGGCGGCCGCCGCATCTCCATCGAAATCACCGCGGTCGTCCCGAGCGGCACAGCGGTCTAGAGATCGATGATTGCCGGCCTGTGGGGTCGGCAATCTCGTCGAACATCACCGTGGTCGTGTGGAGCGGGGCGGCGCGGAACGTCGTGAGCTGGTTGGATCGGCGATCGTGCACCTACGATCCTCCTCGTTCGACGACAGTTCCGGCGCCCGGCCCGACAAGCCGGTGACGCCCGATCCCGTTCAGCCCCATCCGGAGGCATCGACGGCCCGCCGGTCCCGGAAGCGACTGCTTCTAGGCGGCGCGCTCGCAGCCGTAATCGCTGTGGGCGGCGCCGTGGCTGTAGTGGTGACGGGTCCGGCGCAGAGCGGGAAGGCGGAGGGTTTCACCAGGTACGTCGCGACGGGTGAGCCGTTCACACTGCCCGCCGGGCGGACGGCGATGAGCCCGGCCAACGATCCCTACTCGGGGCTGACCTCTTTCATCGTGAAGGACGTGCTCGACCGGCAGGCCCAGGCGCTGCTGCGGCACGACCTCACCGGGTGGCTCGCCACCGTCGATCCGGCCAAGCCGAAGGTCGTGGCGTACTACCGGGATCTCTACACGGCCATGCAGGCGCTGGACGTCACCGGCTTCGCCTACGAGAACACCGGGTCGATCGACATCACCAGCAAGAACGATCTGCGCTGGCAGTCCGACTATGGCATCACCTACTGCTTCAGCCGGCCCGAATGCGCCGGTGGGGACAGGGCCGGGCCGCTGGGCTCGCCGTCGATCACCCAGCATCTGAGCCTGCGCAAGGCAACTGGCGGATGGCTGATCGAGGGCGTCGGTAAGTCGAAGAAGCCCGGGCAGTACGAGCCGACGCCGTGGCAGAACGGCGGGATGGTGTTCGCGCGGGGCAAGCGGGTGACGATCGGGGCGACCCGGGGGCACGACAGGCGGATCAAGGAACTGGCCGCCATCGCGGACAAGGCAGCCGCGGTCACGGACCGGTACGCCGCGAAGCTGGGTAGTTCCCCGAACCGGTATCGGATCTACCTCGCCACCGACAAGGAGTGGAGTGCCTGGTTCACGTCGGGCGAGGAGGAGGGCTACCGGGGTCAGGCGTTCTCCATCAACGACATCCAGTCGGAGGTCGTGCTCAAGGCTTCGGCGCTGGGTGGCGCCGCTGACGCCCGGGCGGTGATCCAGCACGAGCTCGGTCACGTCGTCGCGTTCGACGGCACCGGGGTCGGGCAGGTCCCCGTCACGATGTACTACGACTGGCTGTCGGAGGGCTTCGCCGAATACGTCTCCTACGACGGGCGCCCGGCCACCTCCAGCGACCGCGCACCGGCCGTGCGTACCCTGGTGAAGAGCCGGAAGCCCTACCATTCCCTCGACGTCGGACGCCCGTCGGTGACGTCGAAACTGCCGACCATCAACCAGTTCTACGGCTGGGGCGCGTTCGCCGTCGACTGCATGGCGCAGAAGTACGGCAAGCCGGCGATGCTCGGCTTCATCAAGGACATGTACCGGACCCGGAGCATGACCCTCGACAGGGCCGCGCAGAAGAACTACGGCGTCCCGTTCGACGAGCTCAGCGACGGCTGCGTCAGCTGGATCACCAAGCGGTTCTGACCCTGGCCACAGCTCCCGCGGCGTGACGGCGGGAGCTGCGGACCGGGTGGGGTCAGCGTTTCCAGAACGGCTTGCGGGAGGACCCGTCGGAGCCGGAGCCGGAGCCGGAGCCGGAGCCGGAGCCGGAGCTGAACGCGGTGAGCGTTTCGTAGGCATCGGCCCAGGCGCCGGCCAGGTCGTCGATGGTGGACAGACGGCGGGTGAGGTCGCGCAGGGGTTCGAGCTCGGGGCCGGTCATGTTTTCCAGGAGGGCGGTCAGGCGGGTGGCGAGGTCGGCGAGGAGGTCGCGGCGTTCGAGGGCGGAGCGGTCGCGGGCCTCGTCGAGACGGGTGGCCTCCAGTTTCACGATGGCGGTGAGCTCGTCGAGGGTCAGGCCGGTGCTGGTGGGGGCAGCGGCCAGTTTCGCCATGCGGCCGGAAGCCGGGGTGCGGGCCGCGCGCATCATCGCGGAGGGCACGGCAGCGAAGGGTGCGGGGCCGCCGGGCGCACCGGGGGCACCGGCGGGGGCCGCCTGGGCGCGGACCGGGGCGAAGCTGGGGGCAGGGGGAGCCGCCGGAGCGCCCGAGAAGGACGGGGGCACGGGCGGGGCGGCGCCGGCGACGATGAAGGAGGCGTCGACCGATTCGTAGCGCTGCCAGCCCGACGGAGACTCGACGGGCTGGGTGACGCGGCGGGGTTTGCCGGTTTCGGCGACGATCTCGGTGTCGACGGCGACGAAGGCGGTGAAGCGGCACAGGACGCCGTAGCGCAGGGAGATCGCGACGATCTGCTCCTCCAGGGTCTGGTCGCCGGCGGCGTAGCGGTCCTCCAGGTCGCGCAGGCAGGTGCGGGCCCACTGGGCGGTCACCGCGGGTTCGTCGCGCTGGTCGACCGGGACGTCGACGGTGAACGGCTGGTCGTCGCGGGTGGTGCCGGTGACGGTGACGGTGGCCGGGGCGTCGCCCTGGTAGCGGCCGAAGAGCACGAGCGGGACGCCCGGGAAGATCGACTGGGGGCGGTCCTGCTCCACGCCGGTCACGGTGATGCCGGTGACCAGGGGTGCGCCGATGCGGCGGTGGATCTGCTCCATGGCCTCGTCGAGGCGGTCCTCGCTCTCGACCAGCTCGCAGCGGCCGGCGCCGATCGCGGCCAGGCGGCCGAGGAAGCCCGCGTTGACCGCGCGGTCGATGCCGACCGTGTGGATGCGGGTGGTGCCGACGAGCTTGGTGACCTCGGCGATGATCTGGTCCTCGTTGCCGACCTGGCCATCGGTGACCAGGACCAGCACCCGGTCGCGCTCCTTCACGTCGGACAGCAGCGCCAGGCCGTCGCGCAGCGGGGTGAGCAGCTCCGTGCCGCCGCGGGCGTCGGCGCGGGCGAGGTGCTCCACGGCGCGGAAGCGGTGCCGGTCGGTGGCGTCGGACAGGCCGGTGCCGAGGTCGTCGGGGTGGCTCACCTGGTGGTCGAACGTGAGCACGGCGAAGCGGTCGCCGGCGGTGAGCGTGTCGACCACGCGGGCGGCGGCGCGGCGGGCGGCGACCATCTTCCAGCCGCCCATGCTGCCCGAGCGGTCGAGCAGCAGCACGACGTCCTTGGGCCGGGCGGGTCCGTCGGCGACAACCGGCGGCGTCACCACGAGCTGATAGGTGCCGCCGGTCTCATCGGGGACGAACACCGCGCCGGAACCGTTTCCCTCGTAGGGCAGGCGCAGGACGAAGTCGCGGTCGGCGCGTTCCCCCTCGGCGATCTCGACGCGGCCGCCGGTGGTGGTGACGGTGTACAGGCTGGAGCGGACCTCGCCCAGCGGCAGGCCGGCGGTGTCGATGTCGACGCCGATGGACAGGCGCAGCGGGTTGGGGAAGCCGGGCAGCAGCACCGGGGGAGAGATGCGGGAGGCGTCGGGTACGGCGTCGGTGTCGCGGAGCTGACCGTCGCCGACCGGCTCGCCCGGCAGCGGCCTGCCCGGCACGTAGCGGGGCGCGACCACCAGCGGGAACCGGAACGTCGCGGCGTCGTCCTCCCACGGCAGCGGGCCGACGAGGGTGAGCTCGACGGTGACGCGCTCGCCGGGCTGGATGTTGCCGACGCGCATGGTGAAGACGTCGGGGCGTTCCTCCTCGGCGATGGAGGCGCGTTTGCCGGCCTCGATCGCCTGGTCGTACGTCTGCCGCGCCGCACCGCGCTCCTGCAGCTCGGCCTCGACCGTGCGGCCGTCCGCGGTCATGGTCATGCCGGTCACCGCGGCCCGGTCGGGGAGCGGGAACACATACGTCGCCTCGAGCGAGGTGTCGTACGCGTTGACGAACTCGGTGGTCACCGTGGTGCGGGCGACCAGGCCGCTGATCCTGGCCTGCACGTCGAGACGGTCGAGGGGCAGGTTGCCGCGCTCGGTGCGCAGCGCGCCGAGCCCCGCGTCGGGCAGGATCCGGATGCGGCCGAGCTCCGCCGGCTCCATCGGCGTGACGGAAATTGTCATGACGGGCTCCCATCTTCGGTGGTGATCAGCAGGCCCCGGTCGTGCAGCAGGGCCAGCAGGGGTGCGGCCGCGGCGGTCACCGCGTCCAGGTCGCCGGCGGAGAGACGTACGGGAAGGACCAGAACGGCTCCGCCTCCTAGAGTGATGCCACTGACTTCGGTCGATGCGGCCGGGCGGCGCGGGCCGGGGGACGGCGCCGCAGGCAGGGACGGTGCGGCGGCCCAGAAGCGCGCCGGTGCCGGAGAGGATTCCCCCGAAAGAGGCGCGACAACCGGAAGTTGAGCGACGGCTGCCAGCTCCGCCTCGCTCGCGCCGGTCAGCTCGGCCTGGATGGCGGCCAGGGAGTGTCCCTGCGCCTGCCGCCGCTTGACCGCCACGATCTGCGCGAGGTGCCGCGGGCCGTAGAGCGCGCTGCGCCCGCGCATCCCCGAGGGCCGGTCCACCAGGCCGGTTGTCGTGTACCACCGGATGGCCCGCCGGTCGGGGACGTCGCGGACCCGGCCGTTGGGCGCACCGGCGTATTCGGCCGCCAGCGCCTGGCGTACCCGATCCACCAACTCGTCCATCGTCCACATGCCGACCATACTGACACTGTCATCATGACACTGTCAACGTCGCGCTCACCGAGGAGTCGCGGACATCCAGGAGACGTCAGCGCAGAAAGACAGTTAAGACTGGACAGTTTGAACTGAAGGTTTTACGCTCAGCACCATGACCTCCGCATCCGCCGCTCAAGCAGCCCGTGACGTCCGGGTCGTGGTCGGCCGTCTGCGCCGCCGGCTCAAAGAGGTCGCCGGCCTGGACGACCTGACCCCCTCACAGACCTCGGTGCTGAGCCGGCTCAGCAAGGACGGCGCCGCCTCGGCCAGCGATCTCGCGGCCGCCGAGCGCGTACGCCCCCAGTCGATCGCCGCGACCCTCGCCGTGCTGGCCGAACGCGCCATGATCGAGCGCCGACCCGACCCGCACGACGGCCGCCGCCAGCTGATCTCCCTGACCACGCACGGCCGCGAGCTGATCGAGGGCAGCCGGCAGGCGCGGGAGGAATGGCTGGCGAAGGCGCTGGACGAGCGCTGCACCGAGCAGGAACGTCAGACGATCATCGCCGCGCTCGCCCTGCTGGAGAAGGTGAGCGAGCAGTGACCACGATGACCACCGCGCCCGCGGCGTTCGACCGGCGGCTGATCCCGCCGATGCTCCTGGGCACCGTCCTCAACCCGGTCAACTCGTCGATGATCGCCGTCGCGCTGATCCCGATCGGTCTCGCGCTCGGGGCGTCCCCGGCGCAGACGGCCTGGCTGGTGTCGGGCCTCTACCTCGCGACCGCCGTGGGGCAGCCGGTGGTCGGCAAGCTCGTCGACACGTACGGTCCGCGCAAGCTCTATCTGGGCGGTGCCGTGCTGCTGGGTCTCGGCGGCCTGGCCGGTGCGCTCGCCCCGGACCTGTGGGTCCTGGTGATCGCGCGGGTCCTGATCGGATTCGGTACGTGCGCCGGCTACCCCGCCGCGATGTACCTGGTCCGCCGCGAGGCCGAGCGCACCGGCGCGAAGAGCCCGGCCGGCGTGCTGACCGCGCTGGCCGTGGGCGCGCAGACCGTCGCCGTGGTGGGGCCGACCGTGGGCGGGCTGCTCATCGGGCTCGGCGGCTGGCGCACGATCTTCGCGATCAACGTCCCCATGGCGCTGCTGTGCCTGGTCCTCGGCATCTGGCGGCTGCCGCGCACGGTGGCTCCGCGGGAACGGCCGCGTTTCGACGTGATCGGCATCGGACTGTTCGCCGTGTCGCTGACGGCGCTGCTGTTCTTCCTGATGGAGCCGCACGTGGTCACGCTGTGGCTGCTGGCGCTGACCGTCGCCGGGGGAGCGGGCTTCGCGCTGCGCGAACTGCGTACCCAGGAACCGTTCTTGGATCTCCGGGTCCTCGGCGGGAACGGGCCGCTGCTGACGACGTACGGGCGCAACCTGCTGGCGTACGCCGTCTCCTATGCCTTCATCTACGGGTATACGCAGTGGCTGGAGGCGGGCCGCGGCCTCAGCGCCTCGCATGCCGGCCTGATCCTGCTGCCCTCGTTCCTGATGGCCATCGTGGTCTCCACGATCACTGGCCGGCACCGCGGCGTGCGCGCCAAACTCCTCGTCGGCGCGGCCGCCCAGATCGTCGCGTGCGCGCTGCTGCTCGTCGTGGATCAGGGCACCCCGCTGATCGCCCTGATCGGTCTCGGTCTGGTGGTCGGCATCCCGCAGGGCCTCAACAACCTGGCCAACCAGAACGCCGTGTTCCATCAGGCGCAGGCCGACCGGATGGGGCAGAGCGCCGGGCTGCTGCGCACGTTCACCTACCTCGGCGCGATCCTCGCCTCCGCCGCGAACGGCGCCTTCCTCGGCGCGGACGCCGGCACCGCCGGCCTGCACCACCTGGCGATCTTCATGCTCGGCGCGGCGACGCTCATGCTCGTCGTGATCATCCCCGACCGGTCCCTGAAACTGGTCAACGCAGAGAAGTAAGGATCCGCATGCCCGTCACGACCCTCGACCCGAAGACCGCCCTGGTCGTCATCGATCTGCAGAAAGGCATCGTCGGCGCGACCGGCGCGCCCTACCCGACCGCCGAGGTGACCGCGCGCTCGGCCGAGCTCGCCGGCGCCTTCCGCGCCGCGGGCCTGCCTGTGGTGCTGGTGCGCGTGAGCTTCGCCCCGGACGGCGCGGACGCGGCACCCGGCCGCACGGACATCCCGAGCACCCGGGGCGCCACGCCGCCGCAGGGCTGGGACCGGATCGTCGACGACCTGGCCGGGCACCCTGAGGACATCCTGGTCACCAAGCGCAACTGGGGCGCGTTCCACGGCACCGATCTCGACCTGCAACTGCGCCGCCGCGGCGTCAC
The DNA here is from genome assembly GCF_016862215.1 of Winogradskya humida. GTDB lineage: Bacteria > Actinomycetota > Actinomycetes > Mycobacteriales > Micromonosporaceae > Actinoplanes > Actinoplanes humidus. The sequence continues at coordinate 75,396 of NZ_BOMN01000101.1, read as the reverse complement.
CCAGATCGTCCTCACCGGCATCGCCACGAGCATCGGCGTCGAGTCGACCGCCCGCGCCGCCTACGAGCACGGCTACCACGTCACGCTGGCCACGGACGCGATGACCGACCGGAGCGCCGACGCCCACACCCACAGCGTGGAGCGGATCTTTCCCCGCCTCGGCGAGACCGGCACCACCGCCGAGATCCTGCGCAAGATCACGGCTACGGTGGCGGCATGACACCAGAACACCAGACCCTCCTCGACTCCGTCCCCGCCGGCGCGGGCGCGCGGATCGAGGAGGAGACCGTCGGCTACCGGCACGGCGACGTCACCCTCGAGGGCTACGTCGCGCACGACGCCGCGATCAGCGAACGCCGCCCCGGCATCCTTGTCGTGCACGACTGGACGGGACTGCGGGATTATCCGAAGGTCCGGGCGCAGATGCTGGCCCGGCTCGGTTACGTGGCGTTCGCCGTCGACGTCTACGGCATCGGCATCCGCCCCACGGAGCACGAGCAGGCGCAGGCCGAGGCGATGAAGTACTACGGCGACCTGCCGCTGATGCGCGAGCGGGTCCGGGCCGGCTACGAGCAGCTCGCCGCGGACCCGCGCGTCGACCCCGAGCGGATCGCGATCATCGGCTACTGCTTCGGCGGGTCCGCGGCGCTGGAGTTCGCGCGCACGGGGGCGGCGCTGCGCGGTGCGGCCTCGTTCCACGGCGCGCTCAGCACCCACGACGCGAGCGACCCGGGTGACATCAAGGCGCCGCTGCTGATCCTGACCGGAGCCGCGGACCCGGTCGTCCCCGACGATGCGCTCGTCGCCTACGAGAACGAACTGCGGGCGGCCGGCGCCGACTTCGAGATCATCAGCTACTCCGGGGCGCCGCACGCGTTCACGCTGCCGGGCATCGACGCGTACCGGCCCAAGGCCGACGCCCGGAGCTGGCAGCGGCTCACCGGCTTCCTCGACGAGGTTTTCGCCTGATCGATCCCTAACTGCCGCCGGGCTGGATCACGCCGTTCGCCTGCAGGACGTAGGGCGCGTACTGCTTCAGCTTTCCGGTCGGCTCGTCGTAGGACACAACAGCGACCACTTTTTCGTACGCCCGGAGCGCACTCACCTGCGTCACCGGCACCTGCCGCGCGCGCGGCCCGTCGTCGTCCAGCCCGATCAGCCGTACGCTCCACGCGTGCACCGCGTCCGGCACGATCTGCGTCGGCGAGCGGAACGCCGCGAGGCTGGTGCCGTCGCTGATCGTCACGCTGCCCAGTGAGATGTCGTCGAGGTACCAGCCGCCCTCGTCGACCGCGCCGTCGCTGACATAGCGGAAACCGAGCAGGATCTTCTTCCCGGCGTACGCGGACAGGTCGTAGGTGTGCGGCTGGAGCCCGTCCGTGCTGCCCGTGACGCCGGGACCGAGCGGCCCGTCGACCGTGTGATCGCCGGCGACCGCGGTGTAGGACTTCCCGCCGTCCGTGGACACGGTGACGTACCCGTAGTCGTAGCCGTTCTCGGCGCCGTAGGCCTCCTGCAGTGTCAGCGCCGGGTCGTCCTTGGGCACCCGCACGGCGACCACCGCGGTGGCGTCGATGGTGTTACCGCGCCCTGAGAAGAGCGCGCCGTCGCGGACCGTCCACGTGAGCGGCAGAGCGGGCAGCGTCCTCGCCCCCGTGAACCGCGCCGACGTCACCTCGGCACCGGTGAGGTAATGCCCGTCCGCGTCGCGCAGCCGCACGTAGTCGGCACCGTTCGGCGCCGCGCCGGCCCAGTCGTAGGAGGCGGGGTTCGCGAGGTTGACCGTGGCGCGCAGACTCGGCGCCGTCACCCTCGCCAGGGGTACGCCCACCATGACGCCGTCATCGCCGACCGTCTTGTCGACCAGGCTCATCGTCTGGAAATCGTGCAGGACGCCGTAGAGGCGTACCGCATCACCCAGCGCCGCCTGCACCCCCGCCAGCCCCTGATGCGCCCCGTCGCGGTGCAGCCGCGACAGCGCCTCCGCCCCGAACCGGTCCCGCAGATACAGCATGAACTGGTACGCGTTCCCGTAGTCCGCGAGCACCTCCGCCGGCGACCCCTCGTCCCACAGCGTGAGGGAATTCTGGGCACCCCCGCACTCCCGGGGATTGGCGTTGTACTTCGTCTCCACCACCGCGAACCCCTGGAAACAGGTCAGATGCGTGTCCGCGCCCGGGTGGTAGATCGTGGCACTCGCGTCCACATAGCCGACCAGCGTCTGCGCATAGTCGGACAACCCCTCGTTGACCCAGGTCACCTCGTCCGGATCGGTGTACTGCTGCAACAGGTGCTGCCACTCGTGCGCGAACGTCCCCTCGTACATCCGGGGCCGCGCGGGCCGGCTCGTGCACACGTCCCCGGTCGGCTCATCGGGCGGGGTGGCGCCGGTGCGATGCTTCCAGTCGTACGCGTCGATCGTCATCACATTGCGGTCGACCAGCTCGTTGATCTGCGGTGAGAAGAAGCCCGCGATATAGGTCGGCGCCTTGGGGAACGTGTAGAAATTGTCGTCGCGCACATTGTCGACGAGCGTCACCGTCTTCTCCCCGTCCCCGGTGAAGTCCCCGGTGATCAGCGGATCGGTGCCGTCCCGCCCGGGCGGCGTGCTGAACGCACTCGTCTCCCGCGGCCAGATCGTGGTGTCGAACTCGTGCACCAGCGCACCCACCTGGGCGTCGGTCACATCGGTGGAATCGCGCGGCCGGCAGTCACGCTCCGGGAACCGCAGATCGTTCGCGACCCAGACCTCGATGTGCTCCCCGACCGCCCGCAGGGTGAAATCCTTGCGGTAATAGTTGCCGTTCGCATCGTCCAGACCGAGCCACTGCCGGACGGCACCGACTTCGACGTTCGCCCGTCCTTTTCTGACGGTACGCCCGAAGCCCAGCCCCGCCGTCGAATAGGTTCTCCGCACCGGCTCCCGGGTGTCGTCCACCAAGCCGCCTGCGTGTTCCGGCACAGCGGCTTGCTCTGGTGCGGCCGGGGCTTGCCGGGAGGCGGCGGAGGCTTGCAGGGGCAGCGGCGTCAGCAGCAGGGAAGCGGCTGCGGCGGCGGCGAGGCAGGGGCGGACGTATGCGCGCACCCGCAGGACGCTACAGGGACTTAACACCCATAACTTCTTATTCCGGACAACCCTCGCCTGTTAGAGCTACTCGAACAGGGAGTGATCCCCGCCGTCCCGAGCCCGCGCCCGCCGCCGCAACTGAACGACAACGACGTCTGCAACAGCCACCACCGCCCACGCGGCGAGCAACCACCCGGGCACGGTCCACCCGGCCCGGAACAACAGCACCGACAACACGCCGCAGACGACAAACCCGAAAGCGGCAAGAACCAGCCGGAGGTTGAGCGCACTGTAAGGCTCTCCCACCGTCCCCCGCCGCCCACGCGGCTGCGCTCCGATCGGCATCCCTCAACCCTAGCGCCCCCGCCGCGCCCAACGCCGATGAGCCGCCCCGCATGATCGCGGGGCGGCTCGATCTCATGGTTCAGCCGATCGTGACGTCGAAGAGCTTGTCGGCGGCGAGCTTGCGGAAGGCGGCGAGGTTGGCCGGCGTGCTGTCGATGCTGATGTCGCGGTCGCCCTGGTCGTCGTGCTTGGTGTCGAAGTAGACGATGGCCTTGATCTGCTTGCGCCTGGCGAGCTCGGGCAGGACGCTGCGGAAGGCGGCGGTCTTGTCGGCGGTCATGCCGACGCGGTGGTAGACGCCCCACTCGGCGACCATGAGGGGCTTGGACGCGTGCTTGGTGGCGGCCCAGTCGTAGAAGCCCTGGCCACCCTTGGGGGCGCGGTCGAGCAGGTCACCGAAGAGGCCGGCGTGGTAGGCGCCCTGCTCGGCGCTGACGTACGAGTCCAGGCCGATCCAGTCGACGACGTCGTCGCCCGGGTAGAGGTCGTTCCACCAGGACTTCGCCATCCACTTCTCGTTGCCCATGTACGCGAGGACGTTGATCGCGTTGGTGACGCCCTGGGCGCGCAGCCGCAGGATCGTGTGGCGGTACATCGCCGCGAAGTCCTTGGCCTGCATGCCCGCGCCGGTCTCGGCCACGTCGTTCTCGGGCTCGTGGTTGAGGACGAGGAAGAACTTCTCGGGGAACGAGGACTTGATCCGGGCGGCGAACCGGTCGATGCGCGCGTCCTGCTCACCCTTGGCGACCCTGGCCCAGTCGGAGCCGTACGCGATCTTCCAGTTGATCAGCAGCACCCGGGGGTGGGCGGTGTCGCGGGCCATGGCCATCTCGGCCCGGGTCGGGAAAGGCTCATCACCCTTGTGGTACGTGTGGAAGATGCTCGCCGTGCGACCGCTGAGCTTCTCCCAGTCCTGCAGCGCGGCATCGCGCGGGGCCGTCGTGAAACCACCGGCGGCGGCACCCCAGAGCACCCCGCAGGAGGGTACGAGCAGAGCGCCCGTCGTGCACTGTCCCGCTGACGACGAGGGAGGCGGCATGTCCTCGTCCTCGATCGCCGGCGGGATGGTCTCGGCCGGCAGGGCCGCCGTCTTCGTGCTGATGCGCAGCGCCGGTCCGGTGCTGCTCTCCGCGCTGCGGAACCGGGTCACCACGTCCTTGGCGCCCGACTGCAGCGCGAACGAGTAGACACCCGGGCCGGTCACGACCTTGCCGAGGTCGAAGCTCACGTCGGCGGCCTTCGTGACGGTCGCCGACGCCACGACAGCACCCAGCGCGGGGGCGTTCGCCGCGGTCAGTGTCTTCTCGGACCAGCGTGTGCCGGCGACCCGGTTCAGCGTGTACTTGCCGGCGGCGCTGCCGTCCACGGCCAGCTTCAGCACAGCGCCGGTGACCTTGGTGCCGGCGGGAACCACGAAACGCAGGAAGCCGACCTTCCTGTCGCTGCCCAGGCGTCCGACGGCCAGCTTTACGTCGGCGCCGAAGACGGTGTTCTTACGGCTGCTCGACACGTACGTGTCGTCGGTGGCGGCGAGGGTGATGCCGGTCTTGTCCGCGGCTGGGGTCGCGGCGTGAGCCGCCGGTCCGAACGCGCCCGCGCCGGCCGTGATCGCGATCAGGGCGGTCATCGACTTCTTCAGCATCTGTTTTCTCCCCCGCGTCTGCCCGGCGTCTCGGCCGGGCGGGCTTTTGCCCGGCGTTCCGGCCGGGCAAGGCGCCCGGCGTTCCGGCCGGGCATGCGGTGAAGATTCCGGGACGGGGGGAGCGCGGGCCGGTTCTGCGAGGGTGCGCGGAGGTTGCGGATGAGCCTTTCGGCGGGACTTGAGGATTTCCCGGCCGCGGATATCGGGCACCTGGGCAGTTCCGGTCATATGCTTCGCAGGCCCTGATCAACTCCAGGAGGCTCCGTGGAACCCCTCTCGCCCGTCGTCGACGCCGCCCTCGCCGCCATGCCGGTCATCGACGGGCACAACGACCTCCCCATGGCGCTGCGCGCGAAGGCGGGCTACCGGGTCGCCGGGCTCGCCGCGAACCGCCCGGAGTTCCACACGGACATCGCCCGCCTGCGCCAGGGACGGGTCGGCGGCCAGTTCTGGTCGGTCTACGTCCCGTCGGACCTCACCGAACCCGAGGCCGTCGCCGCCACCATGGAACAGGTCGACGCCGTCTACCGCCTGGTCCGGGCCTACCCCCGTGACCTGGCCATCGCGTTCACCGCGGACGACGTCACCGCGGCGATCGCCTCGGGCCGCATCGCCTCGCTGATCGGCATCGAAGGCGGCCACAGCCTGGCCTCGTCCCTGGGCGTGCTGCGCGCCTTCGCCCGCCTCGGCGTGCGCTACGTGACGCTGACCCACAACCACAACACGCCCTGGGCCGACTCCGCCACCGACGAACCCGCGGCCGGCGGCCTCAGCGACGAGGGCCGCGCCGTGGTCGCGGAGATGCAACGGATCGGCGTCCTCGTCGACCTCTCCCACGTCGCCGCCACCACTATGCACGCCGCCCTGGACGTGGCCACCGCCCCGATCATCTTCAGCCACTCCTCCGCCCGGGCCCTCTGCGACCACCGCCGCAACGTCCCGGACGACGTCCTGTCCCGGCTCCCCGGCAACGGCGGCGTCTGCATGGCCACCTTCGTCCCGCCCTTCGTCTCCTCCGAGGTCAAGGCCTGGGCCGCGGCGGCCGACGAGGAATGGGCCCGCCTGGACCTCCCCGCCCCCTACGAATGGCCCCGGGCTCCCCGCCCCGGCGAGGACCTCGTCGCCGACCCGCCCGGCAAGGGCATCTGGGGTGACGACGTGCCACCCGCCTTCGCCCCCTGGCTCACGGCCAACCCCCGCCCCACCGCCACCATCGCCCAGGTCGCGGATCACATCGACCACATTCGTGAGGTCGCGGGCCCCGGCCACGTGGGACTCGGCGGCGACTACGACGGCTGCGACCTTCTTCCCGAGGGCCTCGAGGACGTCTCGGGCTATCCCCGGCTGCTCCTCGAGCTCTCCTCCCGCGGCTGGACCCCCCAGGACCTGGCCAAACTCACCGGCGGCAACATCCTGCGCGTCCTGCGGGAATCCGAGAACCACGCCGCCGAACCCATGTGGCCCACCGCCCTCTGATGCCGGACCGCCCTCTGATGCCGGCGCTAGGCCAGGCCCGCGTCGTGGACGAGGAGGGCGACCTGGACGCGGTTGTTCAGGCTGAGCTTGACGAGGAGCCGGGAGACGTGGGCCTTGACCGTGGCCACGCTCATGAAGAGCTCCTGGGAGATCTCCGCGTTCGACCTGCCCTGCCCGATGGCGAGCGCGACGTCCCGCTCGCGCTCGCTCAGGGAGCCGAGCATGGTGAGTGCCTGACGACGACCGGGATTCTGGCCGGGGCCGGCGACGTGGGCGATCAGCTGCCGGGTGACCGTGGGGGAGAGCATCGCCTCGCCGCCCGCCACCTTGCGGACCGCGTCCAGGATCGCCGCGGGTGGCGTGTCCTTGAGCAGGAATCCGCTGGCCCCCGCCCGCAACGCCCGCAACACGAACTCATCGGCGTCGAACGTCGTCAGCACGATCACCTCGGGTGATCCCGCCAGCCCCCGCAGTATCTCGGTGGCCGCCAGCCCGTCCACGCGCGGCATGCGGATGTCCATGAGCACCACATCCGGCCGGTGAGCGGCGATCGCCCCGGGAACCTCCGACCCGTCCGCCGCCTCGCCCACCACCTCGAGGTCACCGGCCCCCGACAGGATCATGGAGAGCCCGGCCCGGACGAGCGCGTCGTCGTCGACGATCAGCACCCGGATCGGCTCCGATCCCGGGGCTCGCGCCGTCCCCCGCTCCCGCACGGTCATGCGGGCGGCCACGGGAGCCAGGCTTCCAGGACGAAGTCGCCCTGGGTGTCGTGACCGTGGGCGATGGTCCCGCCCGCGAGGGTGGCCCGCTCGGCCAGGCCGATCAGACCGGTGCCCGTTCCGGGGATCGTCATGACGGGCCGTGCGACCGGCGCCGGGTTGCGGATGCCTATGGTGAGCCCCGCACCCGCCGCACCGCCGACCGCGACCTTCACCGCGGTGCCGGGGGCGTGCTTGCGGGCGTTCGTCAGGCCCTCCTGAATGATCCTGTACGCCGTGCGCCCCGTGCCGACCGGCATCTGCTGGTCCTCGTCGACCGCCACGTCGAGGCGCACCTTCACGCCGGCCGCCCGGGACTCCGCCGCGAGGGCGGGCAGTTCGCGCAGCGTGGGCTGGGGCCGCTCCGGGGCGGAGTCGTCCGTCGACTCGCGCAGCACCCCGATCACCTCGCGAAGGTCCTGCAGGGCCAGGTGGGCACTGGCCCGGATCACGCCGGCCGCCCCGGCGATCTCGGCCGGGGGCGCATCGGGCCGGAACTCGAGTGCCCCGGCGTGCAGGCTGAGCAGGGAGATGCGGTGGGCGAGCACGTCATGCATCTCGCGGGCGATGCGGGTGCGTTCGAGGGCACGGGCCTGCGCCACCCGCAGCCGCTGCTCGGACTCGGCGCGCTCGGCGCGGTCGCGCAGCGAGACCACCAGCTGGCGGCGGGCGCGCACGGTCATCCCCCAGAGCTGCACGATGATGATGAACACGATTCCCCACACGAGCGACTCCACGAACGTGCCGCCCTGCTCGGGGCGCACCACGCAGAACACCGCGTTGGTGACGAACCCCGCCGCGCCGACCCAGAGGGCCGTCACGAACGTCCGGTGCACCGCCACCGTGAACAGGGAGATGAGGATGGCGACCGCGGCGGTGACCGACACCAGGCTGAGGACCAGCATCAGGACGGCGAACGCCACCGGCCACCGGCGCCGCCACCAGAGCGCGACCGAGCACAGCACCCCGAGGAACAGGTCGGTCCAGATCAGCCACGTGGGCGTTCCCGCCCACTGGCCGATCATGGACGGCTCGGCACTGAAGAGGTCACCCGTGCAGAGCAGCGCCCAGACCAGGCTCAGCAGGAAGCAGGTGGCGTCGACGAACCAGTCGCGCATGGAGCGCGGGCCGCCCTGGCCGACCGGCTGGTCGCGCAGGGCAGCCGGGAGTAAAAAGCTGTATTCGGACGGCCCTGATCCGGACGGCCCTGCCGCCGGGTGTACCGCCAGTTCTCCCATGCCCGTCATGGTAGGTCGGGCGGGATCGGCACCGATACCGACCAAAGTCGCGGATTGCCGTAACCTCGGTCTGCCGGACCCGTAGACCAAGGTAGGCGCCGGGAAAGACTGATGGCCGTCGCGGGCAACCGGCCGGTCCCGGCAGGCTCGGCGCATGATTTCGGTTGACCACCTGAGTAAACGGTACGGGGCCCACCCGGCCGTGAACGACGTGTCGTTCACCTGCGAACCCGGCACGGTGACCGGCTTCCTGGGTCCCAACGGGGCCGGCAAGTCCACCACCATGCGGATGATCTGCGGGCTGACCGCGCCCACCTCCGGCACGGCGACCATCGACGGCCGCCCCTACCAGCGCCTGGCCAACCCCGGGCGGCGCATCGGTGTGCTGCTCGACGCGTCCGCGCAGCACGCCGGACGGACCGGGCGGGAGATCCTGACCCTCGCCGCGATGACCCAGGGCCTGGACCGCCGCCGGGTCGGCGAGAGCCTGGAACGCGTCGGGCTCAACAACACCGCCGCCAAACGGCGGGTCAAGGCCTACTCGCTCGGCATGCGCCAGCGGCTCGGCCTGGCATACGCGCTGCTCGGCGATCCCGGCATCCTGATCCTCGACGAGCCCGCCAACGGCCTCGACCCGGAGGGGATCTTCTGGATGCGGGGTCTGCTGCGCGACTTCGCGGACCGGGGCGGCACGGTGCTGCTCTCGTCCCATCTGCTCCGCGAGGTGGAGGCGGTCGCGGACCGGCTGGTGGTGATCGGCGGCGGCCGGGTGGTCGCCCAGGGCGACAAGGACGAACTGCTGGCAGCCTCGGGCACGGTCGTCAGGGCGCTCGACACGGCGGCACTCGACGCGGTGCTCTCCCGCGCGGGACTGACCGCTGTGACGTCGGCCGACGGGAGCGTTGTCGTGCAGGCCGATGCGGAGACCATCGGGCGGGCCGCCGCTCAGGCCGCGCTCGTGCTCCTCGAGCTGCGGCCGGCCGGCAGCGGCGGGCTCGAGCAGATGTTCCTGACCCTGACCGCCGGTGATTCGGTGAAGGAGGCAGTCCGATGACCGCCGTGCAGAGTCCGCAGACCGTTCCGGCCGGTGTCGCGAGCCCCGAGCCGGGCGAGCGCGCGGGGAGGATCTCGATGGTGACACTCACCCGCGTGGAGCTGCGCAAGCTGGCGGATACGCGTTCCGGGTTCTGGATGCTGGTGGTGATCGGCCTGGCCGGGGCCGCCACCGCCGCGATCATGCTCCTGGCGGCGCCGGGAGAGGAACAGGCGTTCCAGCCGCTGCTGGCGTTCGCGCTGCTGCCGGCGAGTGTGCTGCTCCCGGTGCTCGGCATCCTGTCGATGACCAGCGAGTGGTCGCAGCGCACGGCGCTGACGACGTTCACCCTGGTGCCCGAGCGGGGCCGGGTGATCCTGGCGAAACTGCTGGCCTGCGTCCTCATCGCCGTCGCCGCCACGGTGGCAGCGGCCGCGCTGAGTGCCGCGGCGAACCTGATCGCGATCGGCATCGGCGGGGACGGCAGCTGGCACCTCACCGCCGACCAGGCCGGGCGGCTCCTGCTCAACCAGGTCATCTTCGTCCTGATGGGCTCGGCGTTCGGTGCGCTGCTGATGAATTCCCCGCTGGCGATCGTGCTCTTCTTCGCGATCCCGACCGCCTGGACGGTGCTCTCGTCGCTGGTGAAGTGGCTGGCGACGGCAGCGGAGTGGATCGACATCAACATGACCTCGACGCCGCTGAGCGAGCCGGACATGGGCGCCGGTGAGTGGGGGAGACTCGCGGTGTCGGCAGCGGTCTGGATTCTCCTGCCGCTGGTAGCGGGAACGGTCCGGGTCCTGCGCCGCGAGGTGAACTGACCGTCCCATTACGGAGAGGGGTTGGCCGGCGACTTTGCGAGGTCTCCGGCGAATCCTCTCAGATGACCCGCTGCCTGCCCGATCTCGTCTGACAAGGCGTGCCGCACGGCACCGTGATCCGGCGTGGGGAGGGCGTGCGATGACCGGCATCCTGCGCCGGAATTCCTGCACCGTGGCCGTCGCGCTCCTGGTGGCCGGGTTCGCGGCCGTCATGCTGCTGGCCCCGGGCGGCGAGGTGGCCACCGAGGCGGTCTCCAACGTCGCGTCGCTGCTGATGACGGTTGCCGCGGGCAGCGCCTGTTTCGTGCGCGCTGCCCGGCGGCGGGGACGCACCAGGGTGGCCTGGGCGGGGATCGGGCTGGGGTGTGTCTCGTACGCGTTCGGCGAGACGGTCTGGACGTGGGTGCAGACCGTCGAACGCCAGGTGGTGGCCTCCCCGGGCCTGGCCGACGTGGGCTACCTCGGCATGGTCCCGCTGATCACGCTGGGACTGTTGTTCATCCCGGTGACCCGTCAGTCACTGGCCAACCGGGTCCGCAGCGTGGTCGACGGGCTCATGATCGCCAGCTCGCTGTTGCTGATCAGCTGGATCGCGGTGCTGCACCCGCTGATCGAGACCGGCGCCGACTCGGCGCTCGCGCTGAGTGTGCTGCTCGCGTACCCGATCGGTGATGTCGTCCTGATCACCGTCGTGCTGTACATGCTCGCCCAGCTGCGCCGCGAGGGGCAGGACTACGGGCCGCTCATGCTGATCGGCGCGGCCATGGTGGTCGTGGGCGTGGCCGACAGTGTGTACGCATACCTCGCCCTGCACAGCGCGTACGCCTCCGGGGGCTGGCTCGACACGGGCTGGTTCCTCTGCTTCGGGCTGGTCCTGCTGGCCGCCCGCCGTCCCGAGCCGGCCCCGGGGCGCCGTCCGCAGCGGCGCACGAGCCCGGTCCGGGAGTTCGCCGGGCAGCCGTTCGCGGTGCTGGTGCCGTATGTCGCCGTGGTCACCGCGCTGGTCTGCAGCGTCGTGTTCTACGCCCTCACCGGGCACGTCGACGCGTTCTACTCCGGCTCCCGGTCGGTGCTGATCCTGCTGATCGTCGCCCGTCAGCTGCTCACCCTGCTGGAGAACAGGCAGCTCACGGGGGACCTGGAGCGCAGGGTCGGCGCCCGCACGCAGGAGTTGCGCGCCAGCGAGCTGCGGTTCCGGGCCCTGGTGCAGCAGAGCTCCGACTCGGTGGCGATCATCGAGACGGACTCGACCATCCGGTATCAGAGCGAGTCGGTCGAGAAGATCTTCGGGTGGCCCGCGGAGATGCTGATCGGCCGCCGGCTGGTCGACATCGTGGAGACGGACGGGCTGCCGCAGTTGCGGGCCGCGCTCGTGGACGCGCTCGGTGCGCCGGGACAGGCGATGGTCTTCGAGCTTCCCGTCCAGCACGCCGACGGCCGGATCCGGCTGGCGGAGATGACCATGACCAACCTGCTGGACGATCCGGGCGTACGCGGGCTCGTGCTGAACACGCGCGACGTGCACGACGCGAAGGAGCTGCAGGATCGCCTGGTGCACGAGGCGTATCACGACAGCCTGACCGGGCTGGCGAGCCGGGCGCTGTTCACCGAGCGGGTCACGGAAGCGGTCGCGGGCGGTACGCGTACCCGTGAAGTGGCGATCCTGGTTATTGATCTCGATGGTTTCAAGGAGATCAACGACAGCCTGGGTCACGCCGTCGGCGACCAGCTGCTGATCCAGGTGGCGGGGCGGCTGCTGAAGGCCGTCCGGGAGTGCGACACGGTGGCGCGCTTCGGCGGGGACGAGTTCGGTGTGGTCGTGGAGTCGTCGCCGACCGCGCGGCGGGACGCCGAGATCGTGGCCGAGCGGATCGTCGCCGCCCTGCAGGAGCCGTTCCTGGTCGGCGAGCGGGAACTGCGCACGTCGGCGAGCATCGGGCTGGCCTGCGCGGAGGACGCCGCCGACCTCGACTCGCTGATCCGCAACGCGGACCTGGCTATGTACCGCGCCAAGTCGGCCGGCGGGGACTGCCTCGCCGCCTACGACCCGGCGATGCTGGCCGGGCTCGTCGAGCGTCTCGAGCTGGAGGCGGATCTGCGCGTGGCGCTCACCCGCGACGAGCTGGTCCTGCACTACCAGCCGACCGTCGACCTGCGGACGTTCGAGATCGTGGGGTTCGAGGCCCTGGTCCGCTGGCAGCACCCGGTGCGCGGCATGGTGTCGCCGCTCGACTTCATCGGCATCGCCGAGGCGACCGGCCTGATCGTGCCGCTGGGCCGGTGGGTGCTCACCGAGGCCTGCCGCCAGGCGGTCGCGTGGGGCGCGGCGGGGGACCGCCCGCTGAAGATGGCGGTCAACGTGTCGGTCCGCCAGTTCGAGCACGGAGACCTGTCGGCGATGGTCGCCGAGGTGCTCGCCGAGACGGGCATGCCGGCCGAGCGGCTGTGCCTGGAGATGACCGAGAGCGTCCTGCTCACCGACACCGACGAGAATCTCACCCAGCTGCACCGGCTCAAGGCGCTGGGGGTCACCCTCGCCATGGACGATTTCGGTACGGGCTACTCGTCACTGGCCTACCTGCGCCGCTACCCGATGGACATCCTGAAGATCGACCGCTCGTTCGTGGACCGCCTCGGCGGGGACCGCGAGGACGAGGCGCTGGTCCGCACGATCGTCCGGCTGGGCCGCAGCCTCGGCATGACCACGGTCGCCGAGGGCATCGAGGACGCCGTGCAGCTGGGCGTGCTCTGCGATCTCCAGGTCGACCTGGCGCAGGGTTTCTACCTGTCCCGCCCACTGCCGGCCGCCGAGGCGGGACGCGTCCTCGACGAGGGCCTGACCAAGCTCGCACTAGCCTCCTAGGACGCTCTAGGGAGGGTGTGGGCGAGCGCCAGCTGCAGGTGGAGCCGGGCGTCGGGGTCGTCGAGCAGGCCGCCGAGGACCTGCCTGATCTTGCGTAGCCGGTAACGGACGGTCTGCGGGTGGGCGTGCAGCGCCTCCGCGGTCGCCAGCACCTGCCCCTGCGCCCGGAGCCAGGCGTGCAGGGTTTCCCGCTCCGGTGCGCGTAACGAGGAGAGCGGGGCCAGCCACGTGGCCGCGTACCGATCCATCAGGCCCGGCTCCCAGCCGGTGACCAGGTCGAAGAGATGGTCGTCGCAGCGCTGCAGCCCGGCGCCCGGCAGGATCCGCAGCGCGCGCCGCGACAGCCGGTACGACTCCCGCGTCGCGGCCAGCGGCACGGCCGGGCCGAGAGTGGCATGCCGGCGCAGCAGAACCGCACCGAGATGGGTGAGCCGCCCGGGGGTCTCCGGCGCCGGGACGATCATGACGGTGGCGTCGTCGATGACCGTGGCGACGGTGCCGTGGCCCGCCGTGCGGCTGAGGTTGGCGCCGTCCGTGCCCTCGGCGCTGATCACGGCTGCCGTCGCGGGCAGAGGCCAGCGCGCGGCGTCCGCGGCGGCCTGCAGGACGGTGGCGCCGGGCGGGTCGGGCTGGACGAGCAGGGTGATGAGCCTGCGCCGGGTGGTGTCCCAGTCGCGCCCGTGGCTCTCCTGTTCGTCGAGGTATCCCTGGGCCGCGGCGCCGGCGAGCGTGTCGACGAAGCCGAAGAGGGTGGACGCCAGCCCGTACAGCAACCGGGGCGGCAGGTCGAGGGTGGTCAGGTAGTCCCACAGGTCGCGGGCGCCGACGGTCAGGATCGCGCGCAGGGCGTCGACGCGGTGGCCCTCGCGGAACTCGGTGCGGCCGAGCCGGGTGAAGACCGCGCGGGCGGGCCCGAGGTTGTGGGCCGGGTCGGCGACGAGGTGGGCGAACGCGTCGGCGGCGGTCTCCACGCCGAGGGTGAGGCCGCGGCCCTGGCCGCCGGTCAGTGACCTGCCCTGCGCGCTCATCTGCGTGCGGATGGTCCGCAGGAGTCGTTCGCTGATCGTCGCGCTGTCAAACACTTGTCACCTCGGTGATAAACACGCGCTGCTTTTGTGTGCCGGGGGAGCATCATATTGGCACCCCGGTGCCTAGTTTGGGGGGATGGACGCAGATGTGATCGTGGTGGGTGGCGGGCTGGCCGGACTGGTCGCCACCGCCGAGCTGGCCGACGCGGGCAAAAAGGTGCTGCTGCTCGATCAGGAGCCCCCGCAGAGCCTCGGTGGTCAGGCGTTCTGGTCGTTCGGCGGGCTCTTCCTCGTCGACTCGCCCGAGCAGCGGCGCATGGGCGTCAAGGACTCGCACGATCTGGCGTGGCAGGACTGGCTCGGCAGCGCCGCGTTCGACCGCCCCGAGGACGAATGGCCGCGGCGCTGGGCTGAGGCGTACGTCGATTTCGCGGCCGGGGAGAAACGGTCCTGGCTGCACGCGATGGGCCTGCGCTTCTTCCCGGTGGTGGGCTGGGCGGAGCGTGGCGGTGCCGCTGCCGACGGTCACGGCAATTCGGTGCCGCGCTTCCACATCACCTGGGGGACCGGCCCGGGGGTGGTCGCGCCCTTCGAGCGACGGGTACGCGCGGCGGCGGAGAAGGGCCTGGTCACGTTCGCGTTCCGGCACCGGGTCGACGAGCTCGTCACCTCGGCCGGGGCGGTGACCGGGGTGCGCGGGAAGGTCCTGGAAGCCAGCGACGTGCCCCGTGGTGTGTCCAGCTCGCGGGTGGAGGCCGAGGATTTCGAGTACGCCGCCCACGCGGTCATCGTCACCTCGGGTGGCATCGGCGGCGACCCGGAGCTGGTCCGCAAGGCCTGGCCGGCCCGGCTCGGCACCCCGCCGAAGCGGATGGTGGCGGGCGTCCCCGCGCACGTCGACGGCCGGATGCTGGGCATCACCGAGGCGGCCGGCGGCCGGATCATCAACCCGGACCGGATGTGGCACTACACCGAGGGCCTGCGCAACTGGGACCCGATCTGGCCGGACCACGGCATCCGCATCCTGCCGGGCCCGTCGTCGCTGTGGCTCGACGCGACCGGCAAACGGCTGCCGGCCCCGTTCTTCCCGGGCTTCGACACGCTGGGCACGCTGAAGCACCTGATGGGCACCGGCCACGACTACAGCTGGTTCGTGCTCACCCAGAAGATCATCGAGAAGGAGTTCGCGCTCTCGGGCTCCGAGCAGAACCCCGACCTGACCGGCAAGAGCGTGCGCGACGTGCTCAAGCGGATCCGGCCGGGGGCCACCCCGCCGGTGGAGGCCTTCAAACAGCACGGCGAGGACTTCATCCTCGCCGACACCCTGCCAGACCTGGTCGAAGGCATGAACAAGCTGGCGGCCTCGTCGGGTGGTCCCGCTCTCGACCTCGATGCGGTACGCAGGATCGTCGAGTCCCGTGACCGCGAAATCACCAACCCGTACTCCAAGGACGCCCAGATCACCGCCATCAACGGCGCCCGTCGCTACCGCGGCGACAAACTCGTCCGGGTAGCCACCCCGCACCGCCTGCTGGACCCCGCAGCCGGCCCCCTGATCGCCGTCCGCCTCAACATCCTCACCCGCAAAACCCTCGGCGGCCTCCAGACCGACCTCGACGCCCGCGTCCTGCGCCCCGACGGCACCCCCCTGCCCGGCGTGTACGCAGCCGGCGAAGCAGCGGGTTTCGGCGGCGGCGGCATGCACGGCTACAACTCCCTCGAAGGCACCTTCCTCGGCGGCTGCATCTTCTCCGGCCGCACCGCCGGCCGAGCCGCAGCAGCCGCCGTGAGCTGACCGCCGCTATGCTCCCGGTCGATGAAATCGCGTCTGCTGTGGACCCTGGGGATCGTCGTCGTGCTCGCTTCCGGCGTGGCGACGGTCGTCTTGTGGCCCTCTGAGAACACCCCGGCGCCGGCTGCGGCGGCGCCCTCGACCGTCGTGGTCCCGGCGTCCCTGCCGAGACCGACCGCGGGGGCGCCGACCTCCGCGCACCAGGAGTGGGTGACGCAGGAGGCCGCTGCGGCGTTGCGTGACCAGACCGCGGGACTGCTCGCCGGGGACTTCGACCGTTTCGCCACCCACGCGCAGCCCGGTAACAAGACCCTGAGGGCCGAGCTGCAGCGCCGCTTCCGGACCCTTCGAGCGCTGCGGGTGACCCGCTTCGACCAGCGCGTCGACGGCCAGCCGTTCGCGATCGCCGGCAAGCCCGGGTCCTGGCGGGTCGTCCACCTCGCCGACATCTGCCTCGTGGAGAAGGACTGCACCGTCGACGAGGCCGTGCTCGACTCCGAGTGGAAGGAGACCGCGACGGGCGTCGAGCTCGTCGCGCTCAAGGTTCACGACCGCGATTCGTACTGCTTCGACTGTTCCACCCAGCCCACCCTCTTCACCCGCCCGTGGGAGACGACGGAGCTGGTCGCCCAGGTCGGCAAGCGCACCCTGGTGGCGGTTCCGCTGCAGTACCGGGGGCGGCTCGCGGACCTGTCCCGCCGGGCTGAGGCCGCCGCCGCGCTCGCTGACCGCTACAAGGTCGGTTCCGGCACGGTCGACCGCTACCGGGTGTTCGTCTCCGACGCCCGCTCGGAGCGGCTCTGGTACTGCGGCTACCCGGGCAGCTGGGTGGCGGGCACCGCCTACCCGACGGCCCGCGACCGGATCGAGGTCGAGATCCACGCCGACCAGCTGACCTCGAGCTTCACGGACGTCCTGCTGCGCCACGAGCTGGCCCACGTGTCCACGCTGCGCTCCAACGACTACTACGGCAGGCGCGACGTGTGGTGGCTGGTCGAGGGCATGGCTGATTACGTCGACCAGCAGGCAGCCGGGGCGTCGGACCGCGACAACAAGGCGGCCCTGCACCGCTTCCTCAGCCGGCACGAACTCACCACGGTCGTGGTCACCCCACCCGCCCGCGACGCGACGACCAGCGACGCCAGCGGGCGCTACGCGGTCGGCTACTACGCGCTGAACTGCCTTTTCCAGCGTTACGGCAAGGAGCCGACGCTCGCGTTCTTCCAGGGAGCGATCCAGAACGGCACGGGCATGGACGGCGCTTCCCGCTCGGCGTTCGGCAAGCCGTGGCCGGAGGTGGACAAGAAATGCACCGCCCAGGTCCGCAACGCCTGACTCTCCCGGACACGGCGAAGCCCCGCACCCGATGAGGGGTGCGGGGCCACAGGGGGTGGATCAGTTGGCGGTGGTCAGGTTGTAGACCGTGGTGCCGCCGACCGTGGTGGCCGTGTAGTTCTCGGAGACCCAGGTGGCGATCTGGGAGGTTTCGGTGGCGGTGCCGCCCTGGCCGCCGCCTCCACCCATGCCGCCGCCGGAGATGAAGTAGGTGATCTGGCCGGCGGCGACGTAGGCCTTGAACTGGGCGAGGGTGGGGGAGGGGTCGCTGCCGTTCCAGCCGCCGAGGGCGATGACCGAGGTGCCGCTGGCCAGTTCGAGGTCGGCTGCCGAGGTGGCTCCGCTGACGGCCGCCGCCCACTTGGTGGTGGTTGCCTTCAGCGCGGCGGTCAGCTCGCTGTTGGTGCTCTGACCACCCATGCCGCCACCACCCGTCCGCCCGCCGCCGGTAGTGGCACCGTCCTCGGTCGCGCCGCCGGCTGCAGCATCGTCCTGCGTCGCACCGCCGTCCGCCGCAGCATCATCCGACGAGGAGCCCGACGAGGAGCCGGACGGAGCGGATGTGGAGCCTTCGGTGGCGTCGTCGCCTGACTGCGTACCCGAAGAATTGGCGGAAGGTCGCTGACCACCGGGACCACCGGTCCCACCGCCGCCGAAGCCGCCCATGCCGCCGCCGCTCGCCGAGGCCGGTCCCGAGGTGGGGATGCTGCCGGTGTGCGCCTCGCCGACCGTGGCCGTCGCCCAGGCCGCGCTGCCCGCTCCGGCTGACAGAACGCCGGCCAGGACCGCGACGACCGCGAGCTTGCGGGCCTTGAGGGGGCTGAAGTTGATGACCAGGGCGACCGCGGCGATCACGCCGGCGACCAGGGTGATCCAGCGCAGGGCCGGCAGCCAGTCGCTGCGGCCGAGCAGGACCCAGCCCCAGACGGCCGTGCCGAGGATCATCGCGGCGAGGGTGAGGCGGGCGGCGAGGGCGGCGCGGTAGAGCCAGAGGACGCGACCGCCGACGGCGACCATCGCGGCGATGCCGGGGGCGAGGGCGACCGTGTAGTACGGGTGGATCGTGCCGCTCATCCACGAGAACGTGATGCCGGTGACCAGGATCCAGCCGCCCCACAGGATGGCCGCGGCGCGGGCCCGGTCGGTGCGGGGGGCGCGCCAGGTCATCGCGAGGACGGCGATCATGGCGATCAGGGCGGCGGGGAGCAGCCAGGAGATTTCGAGGCCCATCGAGGAGCCGAAGAGCCGGCCGATGCCGGTGGCGCCGCCGAAGCTGGTGTTCTGGCCGCCACCTCCGCCGCCGCCCCCGTTGCCGGAGCCGCCGAGGATGCGGCCGAGGCCGTTGTAGCCGATGGCGAGTTCCCACAGCGTGTTGTTGGTGGAGCCGGCGATGAAGGGCCGCGACGACGCGGGCCAGAGCGAGACCAGGGCGACGAACCAGCCCGCCGAGACGAGCAGGGCGAGACCGGAGATGAGCAGGTCGCGGATGCGCTTGCCGATGCCGGTCGGGGCGGCGACGAGGTAGACCAGGGCGAACGCCGGCAGGACCAGGAACGCCTGCATCATCTTGGTGAGGAAGCCGAAGCCGAGCAGGACACCGGTCAGGGCGAGCCACTTCCAGGAGGCCTTTTCCACGGCCCGGATCGTGGTGTACGCCCCGGCGGTCATCAACAGCACCAGCAGCGCGTCGGGGTTGTCGAAGCGGAACATCAGCACCGCGACCGGGGTCAGCGCGAGCGCCGCACCCCCGAGCAGCCCGGCGACCGGTCCGAACCAGCGCTTGACGCTCGCGTAGACCAGGTAGACCGACGCCACGCCCATGAGGGCCTGCGGGGCGAGGATCGACCAGCTGTTGACGCCGAAGATGCGCGCGGACAGGCCCATCACCCACATCGCCGCGGGGGGTTTGTCGACGGTGATGGCGTTGCCCGCGTCGAGCGAGCCGAACAGCCAGGCCTTCCAGCTCTGCGCGCCGGCCTGCGCGGCGGCGGCGTAGAAGCTGTTGCCCCATCCGGAGGCGGAGAGGTTCCAGAGGTAGAGCACGGCGGTGCCGGCCAGCAGGACACCGAGGGCGATCTTCTCCCATCCGGGCCCGCGGCGGTGGCGGTGCCTCGGCGCCGCTTCCTCGGGTGTGGTGGCCGGACGGTCCATCAACGTCGTCATGCGCTTACCTTCGCGACGGCGCCTGGCGAGCTTCTGTGTCCGTTCTGTGTGGCCTCTATGAGGCGTGGATCACAGGGGGCAGTCGCCGTCGGGGTGGATGCCGCGCAGGATGCGGCCGCTGATCTCGCCGAGGCTGCGCAGCTGTGCCGGGGTGACGGCGTCGATGACCAGCTCACGGACGGCGCCGACGTGCCCGGGGGCGGTCTCGACGACCTTCGCGAAGCCGGCGTCGGTGAGGATGGCGTTGGTGTAGCGGCCGTCCAGCGGGTCGGGCTCGCGGCGGACCCAGCCCTGTTTCTCCAGCCGCTTGATCAGGTGCGACAGCCGGGACAGCGAGCCCTGGGCGAACTGGGCGAGCACGCTGATCCGCAGGGTGCGCCCGGGTGCCTCGGACAGGCCGGCCATGACGGTGTACTCGAAGTTGGTGATGCCCGCCTGGCGTTGCATCCGGCTGTCGAGCTCGCCGGGGAGCACGACCAGCAGCCCCATGAAGGTCATCCACGACTGCAACTGCTCGCTGTCCAACCAGTTCACGTCCTCGGCCACCGCCCGATCGTAGCTGACTTGAACATTCAACCGCGAACCGCTACGTTCACTGGAACGTTCAACTCATCGAGAGGCCATCCCCCATGAACATCGCCCTCTGGATCGTCGCCGGGCTGCTGGCGGCCGCGTTCCTCGCCGCCGGCTCCATGAAGGTCCTCCGGGACAAGGAAGCGCTCAAGGGTGCCGGCATGGGCTGGGTCGACGACTTCCCGCCCAAGGTCATCGGCGGGCTGGAGATCCTCGCCGCGATCGGGCTCATCCTGCCCGCCGTGCTCGATATCGCCCCGATCTTCGTCCCGCTCGCCGCCACCGGCCTGGTGCTCATGATGATCGGTGCGATCGTGGTGCATGCCCGGCGCAAGGAATTCCAGGCCCTCGCGCCCAACGTGGTGCTCCTGCTGCTGTCCGCATTCGTCGCGTGGGGGCGCTTCGGGCCGTACTCGTTCTGAATGATCCGTTCGGCCCGCCGGCCCGTTCTGCTCTCTGTGACAGGTCTCGCCCTCCGAGATGCACGGCGGGGGGCGTCGATCCGTGCCACGATGGCACCGATAGTTCGGTTCAGGCGGGAGTCAAAAGGCAATGAGCGAACACGTTTCCGACAGCGCCGAATGGCAGGCTGTGCAGGGGCACGCCGAGAAATTCTCGAGCGTGCACCTGCGCGAGCTGTTCGAGAGCGACCCACGGCGCGGCGAGCGGCTCACCGCCCAGGTCGCCGACCTCTACGTGGACTACAGCAAGAACCTCGTCACCGACGAGGTGCTCAGCGCGCTGATCGCGCTCGCCGGCAGGGCGAAGCTGCGTGAGCGCACCGCGGCGATGTTCGCCGGCGAGCACATCAACGTGACCGAGGACCGGGCGGTTCTGCACACCGCGCTGCGCCTGCCGCGCGACGCCACGCTGGTCGTCGACGGCCAGGACGTCGTCGCCGACGTGCACGAGGTCCTCGACCGGATGGGCGCGTTCAGCGACAAGGTCCGCTCGGGCGAGTGGCTGGGCGCTACCGGCGAGCGCATCAAGACGGTCGTCAACATCGGCATCGGCGGCTCCGACCTCGGCCCGGTCATGGCGTACGAGGCGCTCAAGGCGTACGCGCAGCAGGGCATCGAATGCCGTTTCGTGTCGAACATCGACCCGACGGACCTGTATGAGAAGACCCACGACCTCGACCCGGCGAGCACGCTGTTCGTCATCGTCTCCAAGACCTTCGGCACCCAGGAGACGCTGACCAACGCCACCGAGGCGCGCAACTGGCTGCTCGCGGGTCTCGGCGGTGACGACTCCGCGGTCGCCAAGCACTTCGTCGCGGTCAGCACCAACGCGCAGAAGGTGTCCGGCTTCGGCATCGACACCGCCAACATGTTCGGCTTCTGGGACTGGGTCGGCGGGCGTTACTCGCTGCCGTCCGCGGTCGGCCTCTCGGTCATGATCGCGATCGGCAAGGAGCAGTTCGGCGAGCTGCTCGACGGCTACCACGTCGTCGACCAGCACTTCCTCAACACGCCGCTCGAGCAGAACGTGCCGGCCCTGCTCGGCCTGCTCAACGTCTGGTACGACACGTTCCTCGGCGCCCAGTCGCACGCCGTGCTGCCCTACTCGCAGTACCTGCACCGCTTCGCCGCGTACCTGCAGCAGCTGACCATGGAGAGCAACGGCAAGCACGTGCGCCTGGACGGCTCCGCGGTCGAGTTCCAGACCGGCGAGGTGTTCTGGGGCGAGCCCGGCACCAACGGCCAGCACGCGTTCTACCAGCTGATCCACCAGGGCACCAAGCTGATCCCGGCGGACTTCATCGGCTTCAGCGTGCCCAACCACGACACCGGCGAGATGCACGATCTCTTCATGTCGAACTTCTTCGCCCAGACCGGCGCGCTCGCGTTCGGCCGCACCGCGGAGCAGATCGAGGCCGAGGGCGTCGCCGCCGCGATCGTGGCGCACAAGGTCATGCCGGGCAACCACCCGACCACCACGATCCTCTCCGAGAAGCTGACACCGTCGGTGCTCGGCCAGCTCATCGCCCTCTACGAGCACATCACGTTCACCCAGGGCGTCATCTGGGAGATCAACTCCTTCGACCAGTGGGGCGTCGAGCTCGGCAAGGTCATGGCCAACCAGCTCGCCCCCCTGCTCACCGGCGATTCTTTCGCAACGGGCAGCAGCGACTCCTCGACCGACGCGCTGATCGGGCGTTATCGCACGCAACGCGGCCGTTGATCCTCCGGGCGGTCCTATTTTTGTCGTAGGGCCGCCCTAAGCTGCTTTTCGTGGACCTGAAAACGGCGCTCGCCGTGCGCATGCGCAGCCTGCTGCTCACCCCTGAGAAGCGGCTGACCAGCGTCGCCGGGATCGTCGAGTGGTTCGGCGCGATGCAGGCCCAGGACATGGCCAGCGGCCTCTGGTCCCTCGGCGTCCGCCTCCCCGGCTCCACCCGCGCCGACATCGACGCCGCCCTCGAGCGCCGCGAAGCCATCCGCACCTGGCCCATGCGCGGCACCGTGCACCTCGTCCCGCCCGCTGACGCCCACTGGATGCTCGACCTGATGGGCGTGCGCGCCCTCGCCGGCGCCGCCAAACGCCGCGAGACCCTCGGCCTCACCGAGAAGACCGTCGACCAGGCCGTCGACATCCTCGCCACCGCCCTGCAGGGCGGAAAAAGACTGACGCGAGCCGAGTGCCTGGCCACCCTCACCGACGGCGGCATCGAGGTCACCGGCCAACGCGGCTACCACCTCCTGTGGTACGCAGCCCAGCGCGGCGTCACGTGCATAGCCCCCCACCGCGGCAAGGACCAGACCTTCGTCCTGCTCGACGAATGGGTCCCGTCCCCCCACCGCCCCACCCGCGACGAAGCCCTCGCCCTGATCGCCCACCGTTACTTCCGCAGCCACGGCCCCGCCACCGTCCACGACCTCGCCCGCTGGACCGGCCTCACCCTCACCGACTCGAAAAAAGCCATCACCCTCGCCGGCCCCGCCCTCACCCCGCTCACCGTCGAAACCACCACGATGTACGCCGACCCCACCCTCCTGGAGCCCGACCCCGCCCCCCTCGACGACTGGGCAGCCCTCCCCGGCTTCGACGAATACATGCTCGGCTACAAAGACCGCACCATGCTCCTCGACCCCGCCCACTTCGAAGCCGTCGTCCCCGGCGGCAACGGCATCTTCCAATCCACCCTCATCGAAAACGGCCGAGTCGCCGCCACCTGGAAACGCACCCTCACCAAAAAAGCCGCCGCCGTCGAGATCATCCCGCTGGTCCCCCTGAAACCAGCCACCCGCAAACGCGCCGAAACCGCCCTCACCCCCTACGCCACCTTCACCGGCCTGCCCCTGCAGATCACCTGGACCTAACCCCACACCCCACGCGAGCATGCCGCGCTGCCCCGTCTCCCTGCCCCTGACGTCCTTCGCCATCGACGCCCCCGCGATCCGCATCGCACGGCGGCTGCTGTCTGTACCGCGTCCGGGATTTGCGCTGCACGGTACGGCGGCCGCTATCTGCACTGCGGCCGCGATCTGCAGCGGCACCGCAGCTGCGGCAGCGATCTGCAGGGGCCGCAGCTGCAGTTGACGCCACGTTGACTCAGGTCTCCACGAGAAGGCTGCCAGGGGCACCCCCGCCCGAACGTCCCAACTGCGCCCGTCCGGCAGACCAACCCAACCGGGCGCCACCATCCCCAACCGCTCCGACCCCGCGCCTGCCTGCCGCGCGAGTGCCTCCACCGCCAACCCGACCGACTGACGGATCCCAGCGCCCTGCCGCGCCGAGCCGAGCCGAGCAGACGCTCAGGTCAGGCATTTCGATCAAGTGTGGCCGGGCGCCCCGACCCGAGCGGGCCAGACCAACGCGGCGGTTCCGAGCGGCCGTTCCCGAGCGGCGGTTCCGAGCGGCCGTTCCCGAGCGGCGGTTCCGGGCGGCGGTTCCGGGCGGCCGTTCCCGAGCGGCCCGATCCGAGCGCTCTGAGGCGTGGGCGGCCCAGCGATCCCGACCGAGCGCCGTTACCCGAGGGCCAGGGCCGCAACAGCCTCGGCGCAACCCCAGGACAAGCTGACCCCCGCGCCGCTGTGGCCGTAGTTGTGCACCAGCACCCGCCCGCCGCCGCCATCAACCCGCTCGACCCGGATCTGGTCACGCTGGGGCCGGATGCCGACCCGATGCCCAAGGATCTCCGCGCCGGCGATCTCCGGCAGCACCGACACGCAGCGTTCGATGATCCCCCGCGCGACCGCCAGATCCGGAACGGGGTCGTCGCGGCCCTTGTCGGCATTCCCGCCCAGCAGCAGCACGTCACCCTGTGGAAGCAGATAGGTCATCTCGTCGAGTTCGTCGGTGTGCTCGGCGAAGAACTCGGTGACGCCCGGATTCCGGACTGCGACCAGCTGACCGCGGATCGGCTCGACCGTGGGATCGGGGACGAGTTCGCGGGCGCCGATGCCGCTGCAGTTGATGACGATCGGGGCGCGGTCCAGGGCCTGGTCGAGTGATTCGAAACGGCCGGCCTCGATCATTCCGCCGGCGGCCAGGAAGCGATTTTCAAGATATTTCAGGTACGCCGGCATGTCGACAATGGGTGCCCGATAACGCCATCCGCTGAGGAAACCGGCGGGGAGTTCCGCGCGAGTGCATTCCCGGAAACCCGGCAGGTTCGTTGCCCATGCGGGGGTGCGGATCTCCCGGCGTGACGCCTCCACGCCGTCGACGAGGCGGACCTCGGGGCGCCCGGCGGTTTCCAGGTCACGCAGCACGGCGTACGTGTACATACTCCAGAGAGGAACGTCGGGATGGCTGGCGTAGATAGGATCCCAGATGGCGCCGGCCGACGCCGAGGTGCTGCGTTCGGGCCGATGTTCGGCCACCACGCGTACGCGTGGGTGGCTCGCGTCCTCGGCCAGTCGCACCGCGGTGGTCATGCCTGATACTCCGGCGCCGATAATCAGAAGATCGGGTCGGGCAGCGGTCATCTATCGACGCTAACCGGGTCCGGAGTGCTGACAGGGAGACGCACGTAAATGTACGGCGATTGCGGACAACGGCACACATCGCTTGTCCCGGTGTGCGCCTTGATGCTAGCGAGATCTACGGAATGCGTACGCGTGAATACGCCCCGTTGCATTCCTGGATCGGATGCGGTCCAATCGAACGGCTGGCGGCATGCGCGGCACGGGTCGCGCCGCTGGGGGAGTCACCGGTCACCGCTGACCCTGCAGCCTCGTCCGGCGTCTCCCCGGTGAGCCGTCGCGACCATGGGGGACCGATGCTCATCGTTGGTGAGGTGCACACCGGACTGCTGCGCGGGCGGGATCCGGCGACCCAGGACGAGGCCGGCCGCTTCGTCGACCTGGTGGCGGGGGAACCCGTGCTGGTGTCCGAGCGGCCCATCTCCTACGTGCGTTCCCCCGCCGTACCCGTGGGTGTCGACTGTGCACTGGTCCCGCCGGGCGCGGCCAGACAGGTGCGCGGGGTGGGCACGCTGCTGCAACGCTCGGCGGTCACCGGCGGGCATATCGTGCAGGGGTCCGCGTACACGCAGATTGTGCCCTCGGGTGGGACCGCCCGCCGGGCCTGGTCGCACTACCTGAGCCGGCCCGGGGTTGTCGAGACGATCGGCAGGGTACGCGGCCCGGAGCTCGCCGGCACGCTCGCTGCCGGACGGGAAGGCCTCGACATCGGGGCGGTGGCGGCCCGCGCCCTGGACCGCGTGCAGCGGGTCAGCGCCCGCGCGGGCACCCCGCGGCTGCGCAGCGCCCGGACCAGGCTGCGCTGGCTCGCGGACACCGGCGGCGACGCCCCACTGGTCCGGTTCGGGCTCGGCAAGGGTGATTTCCGGGCGATCAGGCTGACGGTGGACGCCGGCTGCCCGCCCGCCGAGGTCGCCGCGCTGTGTGAGGACATCGCCCTGCACGACTGGCTGCTCACCACCCTGATCGAGGCCGTACGCAAAGCCGCGCCCGGCGTGCTGGCCCGCGACGAGGCACTGCGCAGGCTCGACCCGGTGATCGACTACCTGTTGCACCTGTGGATGCCGGACGCACGCGGCGGTGACCTGTCCGCGCGGGTGTGGGCGGTGCTGGAGAGCCGTCCCGGCTTCACCCGGCAGTGGCGGACCCTGGAGAGCCGCATTCGTGACCAGCTGTCCGCCGGTGCGGTGGCCGCGCTGGCCGCAGCCGGACCCCGGTGATGGCGTCGATGGCCAGGGGGACCGGGGAGAGCTCCGGCGTCACCCGCAAGATTCTGCTCACCGTCGCCACCGGCGGGCTGACGTTCCTCATCACCAACGCCCTCGACCAGCCGCAGGCCACCAGCATCACGCTGTCCGTGCTCATCGGCGGGATCGCCCTGCTGACCCGCTTCCTCGCCGACTTCGAGAAACGGCTCGCCGCGCTGGAGAAGATCGAGGGCGACAGCATCGCGGAGATGCGCCACCTCATCGACGACACGTTCCCGCAGATCAGCCGGGCCACCGAGCTGTACAGGATGATCGACACCTCGGCCCTGGGCGCCACCCTGGTGACCGAACTCGTCGACAACTCGGCCCGGATCTCACCGGACTCCCCGCAGATCGTGCAGCACTTCGTGCGCGCCAAGATCCAGGAGACGTCCGGGCTGCTGAAACAGATCTCCGAGGGCGGCACGATCACCTACTACGGCGAGGACCGGGAATGGCTTCTGGGCCTGACCCGCAACGCCACCACCGGCATCGACGCGATCAGCATGGCCGCCGTCGACCACAGCCTCTGGCAGAGCGAGATCGGCCAGCGCTACCTCGACGCCCAGCGCCGGGCCGCGGCGTCGGGGCGCCGGGTGCGGCGGATCTTCGTGCTCGACACCGCCGCGGGTGCCGACGACCCGGATCTGCTGCGGGTCTGCGCCGAACAGGCCAGGATGGGGATCCGCGCCCGGCTGCTCGCCCGCCCCGAGGTGCCGCCGCACCAGCGGGTGCAGGTCCGGGACCTGATCGTCTTCGACGACACCCTGGCCTACGAGACGACCCCGACGCTCACCGCCGACCCGCAGCTCGCGCAGATCTCCGAGACCCGGCTCGTCCTCACCACGGACCGCGTCAAGCAGTGCGTGCAGCTTTTCAGCGACCTGTGGGAAGTCGCGTTCGACCCGAAAGCCGTCACCTGAGCGTGAGCATCCGGCCCCTGCCGTCACCTGAGCGTGAGCATCCGGCCCCTGCCGTCACCTGAGCGTGAGCGTCCGGCCGGCCGGACGGCCGGACGTTACATGAAGGCGTACCGGATGCGGTCGACGAACTCGTCCGGCAGGATGATCCGCTCGCCCTTCGCCCGGCCCCTGATCTGCTCGTCCACCGCCGCGGTGACCGCGACCTGACCGAGGATCGTGCGGACCGCCACCTCGATCGGCAGGAACCGCGCGCCCAGCACCGAGAACGTGCGGTAGGCCCGGAACGGTGCCGCACCCGGGTTCAGCTGGATCACCGGTGGCAGCTGGTCCCAGTCGGCCGGCAACTCGTCGAGCGGCATCGGCTCCGGCTGCGCCACGGGCTCCCCGAGGTGCCGGATCAGGCCGAGGCGCTGCAGCTGCCAGACCGCGGCCAGGAACGGGCACGACCACAGGCGGGTGCCGGCCTTCTCGTTCCACAGCTCGATGTCGAGGAAGATCGAGTGGTTCTGCACGGCGCTCTGCCGCGGCGGCTGCCACTGCCGGGGTGCCGCCATCGCGGAGCCGGACTGCCCGGGGGAGCGCTGCCCGTTGGTCAGCCAGCCCGTCACCGACACCGGGGGCCGCGAGCCGTCGGCGCCCTCAGGCGGCTCGCTGACCAGGTGGTTCTCCACGACCCTCGCCAGCTCGACACCGTCCGCGAGCGCGCACCCCGACTCCCGCGCGATGTAGTCGATCTCCAGACCGGCCTCGGCCGCCGTGGCGCTCAGCATGGCGACGACCTTGTCGGGCGTACTGAACCGGGTGAAGTAGTCGTCGATCAGGAAGCAGGTGCTCACCCGGGGGGTGCTGCCGGTAGGCAGCTCGGCGGCGGCGATGTCCCGGGCGGCCGTGGCCCACGGGGCGACCCGGCGGAACTGGTCGAGCAGATGCGCGGGCCCGGCCTCGAAGTCGTCCATGTAGAGGTGGCCGAGCTCGATCGACAGATGGGACAGCGCCACCGAGCGCACGACCGGGGTGGCCGACTCCTCGGTGAAGACGCCGTCGGGCAGCGTCACAACCCGACCCAGGCGTCGTCGTCGAAGATCTTCTTCGCCAGCTGCTCGAACGCCGTGACCGTCTCCTGGTTGGCGGTGCCGTGCAGCAGGACGTCCTCGTTGGACAGCAGCTGCTCCTGCCACTGCAGCACCGGGTCCAGCGGGATCTCGCCCAGCATCCACGAACGCCCGACCCCGGTGCTGCCGGCGAGCTCGTGCAGCCGCCGGTCGATGCGGTCGAGCCAGGCCAGCTGCTCGGGGCGCAGACCCGCCTGACCCTGCGCCGCCGGGTTGAGCACGGCGGTGCGGATGAACCGGATGGAATTCAGCAGGGCCTGCCGGTCATGGCCCCGGCTGGTGCCGGCGTCGAGCAGCCCCTGCGCGCCGCGGACCAGGCCGGCGGCGGCGATGATGTGCTGGCGGGTCCACCGGTGGAACACCAGCCACCGGGCGCTGATCCCCGCGAGCTCCGGACGGGCCGTCGCGGCCAGGACGATGTCCGTGGCGTACGAGCGGCCCGCGCTGAGATCCACGATGGTGAGACCGAACTCCTCGGCGAGCTTGAGGAACAGCTCCACACAGCGCTCGACCATGTCGGGGGTGGCCTGGAACTCGCCGCCGCCACGGTCACCGGGCAGCAGCGTCAGCCGACCCGCGCCGGCCGGGCGGCTGCGCAGCACGTCGCGCTCGGACTCCGCCCAGATGTCGATGCGCCGGGGCAGGTCGGTGTGCCCGAGAAAGTAGTTGTGAAGCCCGTCGCCGCCGGTGACCCCGGAGGGAGCGTCCGGCAGGTCGAAGATCGCGCCGGACGTGGGGCTGCCGAAGTCGAAGTCGAGGTAGCAGCAGTCCGTGCCGTCCAGCGCCGTGCGGTACGCCAGGTTGCTGCTGGTCACCGAGCGCCCGGTGCCGCCCTTGTCGGAGGTCGAGAAGATGAGCACGTCAGATCGTCCCCGCGGTGGCACGCCGGGCCGCGGACAGCCGGTCGAGCTTGCGGAGCACCTCCTCGGTCACCGCGACCGCGACACCCGGCCGGTCCCGGCGCTGGGTCCGGGCCCGCTCCAGGTCGACGCCGATCTGTTTGAGCTGCTCGCCCAGCGACTGCCCGCTGTAGGTGGAGTTGTTCAGCAGCTCGCGGTCGTAGAGGTGCTCGGCCTCGTTGAGCAGGTCGGCGGCGATGTCGGCGAGCAGCTCGCTGCGCAGCGGCGACTCGTTGATGACCCGTGACGCGGTGACCAGGCAGTCGACGACCCGCTTCGTGAAATACCACGATGCGTCGGTGAACTTCACGTCCAGCTGCGGGTACGCGCCGGCCGGCTGGTCCCAGAGACCGTCGGGCAGCACCCGCTCCCTGAGGTGTTTCCACATCTCGTCGGACAGCCCCAGCAACCGGCCACGCTCGGTGCCGTCGGACAGCAGACCGGCCAGGCTGAGCGTCCGTTTGAGCAGCAGCGGTGACAGGTCGGCGACCGTCCACGAGAGCCGGGGGCCGCCCGGGCTCTCGCTGCCCTCCAGCGGGAAGTTGAGACCGGGATGGTGCACGTCGAGGGCCGTCTCCTGCTCGGAGGAGCGCCGGGTGATCCGGCTGCGGTTGGCGAGCTCCTCCAGGACGTTGGCCATCCGGGCCATGTCGGCGTTGGGCGCGCGGGTGGCGATCATGTTCTGCATGACCATCCCGCCGACCAGCAGCGTGAAGTAGTCGAACTCGATGCCGTCGGTGGTGCGCCACGGCAGGTCCTCCAGCGGCCACCGGCCGGAGCCGAACGTCGCCACCGCCGCCCAGTAGGACCGGGTCAGCTCGAAACGCAGCTGCAACGCCTGGGCCAGTTTCAGCTGGGCCTCGTCGAGCAGGCCCAGCAGCCGGGTGCGCTCCGAGCTGAGCGCCTGGATCGCCTCCAGGGCCACCGTGGTGAAGTAGAGATAGGGGGCGTTCTGCGCGACGCCGTCGCGCTGGACCCCCACGTCGGAGGTCTCGATCTGCGGGGCCTCCCGGACGATGCCCCAGGACCAGCCGCACTCGAAGAGCCGGTTGGGCAGGTCGAGGTCGCTGCTCTCGGCGGCACCGGACCCGATGGTGACGTCGTCCCGGAGCCGGGCGTTGATCTCCCGCAGCGCCGCGCGCAGCTCCTCGACGACGACCCGCGACGGCCGCCGCTCCTGGTTGACCATGCGGACGAGCTCCCGGCCGAACGCGTCGTCGGCCGAGAAGACGTTGACCGCGAAGCTGCGCAGCAGGCCGACCATCGCCGCGGTCAGCCGCTTGCTGGCCATCGCCTCGAGGATGTCGACCTCGGCCTGCAACGCCGGTCGCGTGACGACCTGGCGGAAGACCCGGGTGAAACCCACGATGGCCAGCGTGAGGGTGATACTCACCGAGAAGGAGTCTACGACGTCCAGGCCACGCTGCTCCGGCGTGATCGTGTCGTCGAGGTCCTCGGACCGGAAGTAGCTGCCGCCGGAGAAGACCGGTGTCCCGTCGGCGGAGGTGTAACGCTCCAGATAGATCGTGAGCGCCTTGATGATGCGCTGGGGCACCTGGATGTCGTCGCCGAGGGCGTCGAGCGCGTCCAGCACGTCGCGGTTGGCCACGTCGGGATTGTCGAGCCGGAACAGAGGGATCTCCGTGGCGGGCGCCAGGATGCAGAGCAGTTGCTCGGCGTCGCTGATGGAATTGGCGCCGTCGCGGCCACCGAACCGCCACCGATCGTCGGCATAGGACAGTCGCGCCGTGGCGCGCCAGATGTCGAGAAGCTGTTGCCGTGGCTGGATCTGCATCGGAGTGCCGTCACCTACCCGTCCATCGGTCCGCTACATCTTCTTGCGTCCCGTAACAACGATCATGCCGCCGTAACCGTCGCGCAGATCGTTGCTCTCGACCGGATTGATTGTGACATCCCGCGCAACCCCTGAGAGCGCCCGGAGGATGTCATTCTCGTCGACCGAGCACGCCGGGAAAGTGTTTCCCCCGACGCGGTAACCCGAGGAATTTTTCATGAACGCCGCGGCGAACGGCGCGTGCGGCCGCAGCGAGTTGACGAACATGCGGGTCGCGCGCTCGAACTCGTCGTCGCGCGTGGTGATCGACTCGGCGACGAAGAACATCGTCCCGATGTCGTACTGGTCCGGCTGGAGTCCGTAGACGCTTCCCTTGACCACGCGGGCGCGGCGCGTCAGCAGGTTCAACGGGTCGTTGATGGTCTGGTATGCGCTGCGGCCCCGGATCATCTCCGCCCAGAACTGCTTCCACGTCGGACTCGGCCCGTCCGGCTGCTCCATCTGCGTGGTCAGCCAGGCCCGGTTGGACGACGCCCGCTCGTACAACGTGATCTCGCCCGTGAACGGCAGCATGGTCAGCGCGGGGTAGAGGTTGGCGCCGGCCCCGACATCGATCGCTTTGGGTCGCCACGTGTCCGGCCACTGCTGCTTCTGCTGCTGGAAGAAGTCCGCGACGATCCGGATGATCTCGCCGTCGTCCGGGCGTAGGGTGCTGTAGTTGTGCGCGAAGTACGCCGCTGAGTCGAAAAGATCCCAGTCGACATCCTCGTTGAGCCGCGGGCCTGCCGCGCTCTCCGCCTGTGCTGCTCCGGCAGGGTTGACCACGGTTCTTCCTCCGGCGATCTGGGCGGTCAACGCTGGAGTCCCGTTCACGCCGCTCTTGTTGAGCGTAGGTCTCCCGCGTGGCGGCCGTTAGGCACGAAATTTCACATGACGTCACCGGCTGGCGGGCCGGCCCAGGTGTGGCTTTTAGGTTTTATTGTCGCGTTGGCGGCCGGCGCGTGGACCCGATTGCGGTAACGAGCGCTATGGCGTTCAGGAAACGCACAGTACAGGGGGTTGTCATGAGTCAACTCGCGGGGGTCGGGTATTGCCCGCGCTGAATCTGTTAACAACCCTTGATAAAGATGTTCACAAACGTCAAGATATGGAGGACCTGCCTGGTCATCGATGTATCGGGAGTCGCCATGGGCAAACGTCGTACCGTATCCGTGCTGGCCACCGGCATCTCGCTGGCGCTGGCGGCCGTAGTGGCCCTGGCTCCCGACGGCATGGCAGCCACCACTGTGGGTGTTCCTCTTCGCGCGGCGGCTGTAACCTGCTCTGCTCCGGCGTGGGCAGAGGGCAACACCTACACAGTAGGCACGCAGGTCACCTACTCCGGGCGGCTCTATCTGGCACTTGTCACACATACGGCGTACGTCGGTGCGGGCTGGAACCCGGCCGCGACGCCCTCACTGTGGAGTGACCTAGGCGCCTGCACCGGCACCCCCACCACGCCGCCCCCGACGACCACGCCCCCGACCACCACGCCTCCCACGACGACGCCTCCCACTACTACGCCGCCGACCACGACGCCGCCCGGTGGTAGTACCTGCGCCGTCAAGTCAAGGCCGACCGGTAAGGTCCTCGCCGGATACTGGGAGAACTGGGACGGCGCGAGCAACGGCGTCCACCCCGGACTCGGCTGGGTCCCGATCACCGACAGCCGCCTCGCGCAGCACGGCTACAACGTGCTCAACGCGGCCTTCCCGGTGATCCGCTCCGACGGCACGGTGCTGTGGGAGAACGGCATGGACGCGGGTGTGCAGGTGTCCACCCCGGCGCAGATGTGCCAGGCCAAGGCGAACGGCGCGACCCTGCTGATGTCCATCGGCGGCGCGGCGGCCGGCATCGACCTCAGCTCCGCCGTGGTGGCCGACCGGTTCATCGCGACGATCGTGCCGATCCTCAAGCAGTACAACTTCGACGGCATCGACATCGACATCGAGACCGGCCTCACGGGCAGCGGCACCATCACCACCCTCTCGGCCTCGCAGGCCAACCTGATCCGGATCATCGACGGCGTACTCGCCCAGATGCCGTCGAACTTCGGCCTGACGATGGCCCCGGAGACCGCGTACGTCACCGGCGGCAGCGTCACCTACGGCTCGATCTGGGGCTCGTACCTGCCGATCATCAAGAAATACGCCGACAACGGCCGCCTATGGTGGCTCAACATGCAGTACTACAACGGATCAATGTACGGCTGCAGCGGCGACAGCTACTCCGCCGGCACCGTCCAGGGCTTCGTCGCGCAGACCCAGTGCCTCAACGCGGGCCTGACCATCCAGGGCACGACGATCCGCGTTCCGTACGACAAGCAGGTCCCCGGCCTGCCCGCCCAGTCCGGCGCGGGCGGCGGCTACATGACACCGGCGCTGGTCTCCCAGTCGTGGAACAGCTTCAACGGCAGCCTCAAGGGCCTGATGACGTGGTCGGCCAACTGGGACGGCTCCCGCGGCTGGACCTTCGGCGACAACGTGAAAGCCCTCCAGGGCCGCTGAAAAAACGCTCGCACCTGCCACGGCCCGCTGTCGCCCCGTCCCCAGGGCGGCAGCGGGCCGTCCCCCTCACCGGTCGGCGGCGTCGTTCCACATCTGCTCGAAGCGCCGCTTGCGATCCTCCACCCGCCAGTCCGCGACGAGCGTGACGCTGGTGATCAGCGGCGGTACGTCGGGGTCCGGGGCGGACGCGGCGCGCAGCTCGTAGCTGAGCCGGCCGTCGAAGACGATGAAGTCGTAGAGGTCTGTGCGGGTCAGCGAGTCCAGTTGCGAGGAGCGCAGCACCCGGGTGCGTACCCCGATCTCCTTGTGCGGTTTCACCAGGTCGTCGATCCAGTCCTCGCCCGCGTCGGAGGCGTCGTCGATCAGGAAGATCCGGCGGATCGCGACGTGGCGCTCGGTGATCGCCTGCCGCTGCCGGGCGAGGTAGTGCCGCCCGAGGTCGGTTGCCCAGAACAGGCCCGCGTCGGCGAAGTTGCCGGGAGCGTCGAACGAGGTCATGCTGGTGGCGTCGATCGTCTCGAACGCGCACTCGGTGAGATTGAGCAGCCAGTCCCGGTCCTCGCCCTCGTAGACGGCCCACCCCTCGCGCAACCCGTCGAGGGTCTGGGCGAGCCGGCTGAGCTCGTGATCCGCGAAGCGGCGCAGCACGACATCCGCGGAGTCGATGCTCGCGGACGCCGCGACGAGCCGGTCGATGTCATCCGCCCGCAGGCGCGATTTCCCCGGCCCGGTGTAGAGCTCGGAGACGGCCAGATTCAGATCGATGAGAATCAGGGCCACGAGCACGATGCCGGCGACGAAGACCGCCATCGTCAGCTGCCAGATCGCCGCCTGGCCCGCGGCGCTGGTGAGCAGATAGGTGATGCCACCCGCGATCGCGGTGACGAGAATCTTGAAACGGACCTTCACGGGCGCCCCCTGAGCCGAGTCACGTTGATTCCATCCGATGGTGCGCCCCGGCCGCAATCGGGCGGGCGGCTCATTGATTCTGTTAACAAGGCTGTTCATAGACGTTGATAAGCGTCAATATGAACAGATGCTGCGAACCCTGCTTGTTGTCGCTCTGATGGCCACGGCAGTGCCGGCCGTCGCCCCGCCCTCGTCCGTCAGTGCCGCCGTGGCCGCCGCCGCGACCGTCTGCTCGGTCTCCTGTGACACCCGGGATCCCTCGACCGCTCGCCAGGACACGTTCCCAGTGCCCGACAAGACGCAGAACGGGCGGCGGATCTCGCTGCATCTCTCCGATGCCGACGCGATGGCGTGGGGGAGTATCGACAACGGGGGTGCCGGGGATTCCGTGTGGCTCGATCGGAGCTGGGACGGGGGTTCCAGTTGGGACGGGCTGCTCGGAAAGGCGAGTATTCCGTCGACCTGGACCGGCACGCGGACGCTGATGTACAACCTCGCCGATCCGTCGCATCACAAGCGTGGCATGGTCCGGGCGTGCGGGGACGCGAGCGGGATCCAGTGCACCGAATGGGTGCATCTCAAGGCGTGCGATGTGGTCTGTGACGGCGAGACCGCGAATGTCGGTGACACTGTGCCCGTCCCTTCCGCCACGCTCAGCGGGCGCACCATTTCTTTGCACGCCGATCAGCGCGGAATGCTCTGGGGAACCATTTCCGGCGGGGCCCCGGGCGACGAGATCTGGCTCGACCGGTCGTGGGACGAGGGCGTGAGCTGGCCCGGAGGCTCGTCGCTCGGGCGCACGAGCACCCCGTCGGGCGCGAGCTCGGCGCGCACCGCACTCTTTACCTCCAGAGACACCAAGGCCTTGATGTACGCGGGGAGCGTGCGCGCCTGCGGCCGGGCGGTCACCGGTTCCAATGGCAGTTGTACGCAATGGGCGCGACCCGCCGCCGACCGTGCCGCCGCGGCTGCTGACGCGTTGATGTTCTCGTATCAGCCGGATACCGCGTGGTGGCCGTCGAGCTGGTGGAATTCCGCCGTCGCCGTGACCACTGTGATGGACTGGATGGCGCGCTCAGGGCGTACCCAGGAATATGGGTGGGTAGTTGATCGGACCTTCGAAGTGAACAAGGTGGCTTTCCCCGCCGGGGTGAGGAGCAGCGACGCCATCGAGGGGCATTTCATCAGCCGCGCCATCGACGATGCGGCGTGGTGGGGCCTCGCGTGGGTGAAGGCCTATGACCTGACGGGCAACACCAAATACCGCGACGAGGCGGTGACGATCGCCAATTACGTCAACGGTTTCTGGGACACGTCGACGTGCGGTGGTGGCGTGTGGTGGGACCGCGAGCGTACCTATAAGAATGCCGTCACCAGCGGCCTGTACGTGCGGCTGGCCGCGTCCTTGCACAACCGGTTGCCGGGCGACACGACGTGGCTGAACCGGGCCGTGACCGGGTGGAACTGGTTTGCCGCCAGCGGCCTGATCAATGCCGCCGGGCTCGTGAACGACGGGCTCA
This sequence comes from Winogradskya humida, assembly GCF_016862215.1. Classification (GTDB taxonomy): domain Bacteria; phylum Actinomycetota; class Actinomycetes; order Mycobacteriales; family Micromonosporaceae; genus Actinoplanes; species Actinoplanes humidus. Next base: position 39,377 of record NZ_BOMN01000101.1, on the reverse strand, counting down.
CCAATGCGTGCACCAACAACGGGCAGACCGTCTACTCCTACAACCAGGGGCTCGCGATCGGGGCCTCGCTCGAGGTCTGGCGGGCGACGGGAAACGCGAATGCGCTCGCGGCGTCGCGGAGGCTGGCGGATGCGGCGATCGCGTCACCCGTGCTGACGAAGAACGGCATCCTGACCGAGTCGTGCGACGCCGCCGATCGGACGTGCGACGACAACGGGAAGCAGTTCAAGGGCATTTTCATGCGCTATCTGGGTGACCTCGCCGATGCCACGGGGGAGGCCGGGTACCGGACCTATGCGCGTACCCAGGCGGACAGCATCTGGAATGCGGACCGTGACTCCCTCAACCGGATCGGGCAGCGGTGGAGCGGGCAGACGTCCTCGGCGTACCCGAACGCGCGGGACTGGCGCACCCAGGCGTCCGGGCTGGGTGCCCTGATCGCCGCGATCGGCTGAGGGTGACCCAGGTCGCACTTCCCAAAAAGTCTTTGCTCGTGAAATATTTGACGAAGCAAAGAGGTTGTGCGGGTCAGATCGGGACGAGGGGTCCCGGCGGGAAAGCCAGGAGCGGGTCATGCAGTTCGGGATCTTCAGCGTCAGCGACATCACCACCGACCCGACCACCGGTCACACGCCGACCGAGGCCGAGCGCATCAAGGACATCGTCACCATTGCCAAGCACGCGGAGGAGGTGGGGCTCGACGTCTTCGCCCTCGGCGAACATCACAACGAGCCGTTCTTCTCCTCGTCGCCCACGACGACCCTCGCCTACATCGCCGCGCAGACCTCGACGCTGCAGCTCAGCACGGCGACCACGCTGATCACGACGAACGACCCGGTCAAGATCGCCGAGGACTTCGCCATGCTGCAGCACCTGGCGGACGGCCGCGTCGACCTGACCCTGGGCCGCGGCAACACCGGGCCGGTCTACCCCTGGTTCGGCAAGGACATCCGCGCGGGGATCCCCCTCGCCATCGAGAACTACGCCCTGCTCCACAAGCTCTGGCGCGAGCACACCGTCGACTGGAAGGGCAAGTACCGCACGCCGCTGCAGTCCTTCACCTCCACCCCGCGCCCGCTCGACGAGATCCCGCCGTTCGTCTGGCACGGCTCGATCCGCAGCCCCGAGATCGCCGAGCAGGCCGCGTTCTACGGTGACGGCTTCTTCGCCAACCACATCTTCTGGCCGGCGTCGCACACCCAGCGGATGATCGCCCTCTACCGCGAGCGCTGGGCGCACTACGGCCACGGCGACCCGGACACCGCCATCGTCGGCCTCGGCGGTCAGGTCTTCATGGCCAAGAACAGCCAGGACGCGGTCAAGCAGTTCCGCCCCTACTTCGACAACGCCCCCGTCTACGGCCACGGCCCGGCTATGGAGGACTTCACCCGGGAGACGCCCCTCACGGTCGGCAGCCCCCAGGAAGTCATCGACCGTACGCTCGGCTTCCGCGATTACGTCGGCGACTATCAGCGCCAGCTCTTCCTCATGGACCACGCCGGCCTGCCGCTGAAGACCGTCCTCGAGCAGCTCGACCTGCTCGGCTCCGAGGTCGTCCCGGTGCTCCGCAAGGAGTTCGCCAACCTCAAGCCGGCCCACGTGCCGGACGCCCCCACCCACGCATCCCTGCTCGCCGCTAAGTCTTCCTCGGAGGTCTCGGTCGCATGAACCAGCGCTCTCTCGTCGTCATCTCGGCGGGGCTGAGCCAGCCGTCGTCCACCCGCCTGCTCGCGGACCGCCTGTCCGCGGCGGCGGTGGACCAGGCCGCCTCCCTCGGCGTCGACCTGACCGTGCGCGTCGTCGAGCTCCGTGACGTAGCGCACGACCTCATGAACCATATGCTGACCGGCTTCCCGCCGGCGGCGCTCAAGGACGTGATCGACGCGGTCTCGGCTGCCGACGGGATCATCGCGGTGACCCCGGTGTTCAACGCCTCCTTCAGCGGGCTGTTCAAATCGTTTTTCGACATCCTCGACAAGGACACGCTGGCCGACAAGCCGGTGCTGATCGCGGCCACCGGCGGCACGGCGCGGCACTCGCTGGCCCTGGAGCACGCGTTGCGGCCCATGTTCGCGTACCTGCGGGCTGTGACCATGCCGACATCCGTCTTCGCCGCCACCGACGACTGGGGTGGCTCCGAAGACCTTCTCCACAGCCGGGTCAACCGCGCCGCGGGCGAACTGGCCAGGGAGATCTCCCGGCGCGAACCCGCCGTGGTCACCGACCCGTTCGCACTCACCGCGTCCTTCGCCGACCTGCTCGGCGCCTGAGCCGGCCCCGCCCCGCCCCGCCCCGGCCTGGCTTGGGTCGGCCTGGCTTGGGTAGGCCTGGCCTGGCCTGGCCGGGTCGGCTTGGCTCGGCCCGCCCTGGGTCGGCAGACTCGGGCCCGGATCGGCCTGCCCGGGCGTGGCAAGATCAACATGCATGACGTTCGTCTCGCTTCGCGCGTGCTCCGAGCGGGGTAGAAATAACGGGACGACAGGGGGACACCATGGGTGAGATCGTGCTCATCCGGCATGGCCAGACCGAGTGGAGCGCCAACGGGCGCCACACCTCGTACACCGATCTGGACCTGACCGAGACCGGCGAACAGCAGGCCCGCGAGGCCGGCAAGCGGTTGCAGGGCCGCACGTTCGCAGCGGTGATCTCCAGCCCGCGCAAGCGGGCCCTGCGCACAGCCGAGCTGGCCGGCCTCACGGTCACCGAGACCACCGAGAACCTCGCCGAATGGAACTACGGCGACTACGAGGGCATCACCTCGGCAACCATCCACGAGACCGACCCGACCTGGAAACTCTGGACCGACGGCGCCCCCGGCGGCGAATCCCCGTCCCAGGTCGCCGACCGCCTCGACAAGGTCCTGGCCCACGCCCGCACCTTCCTCGACCAGGGCGACGTCGCCCTGATCGCCCACGGCCACAGCCTCCGGGTCGCCGGCGCCCGCTGGATCGGCCTCCCCCCGGCCGGCGGAGCCCTCTTCCGCCTCGACACCGCCACGCTGTCCACCCTGGGCTTCGACCACGGCGAACCCGCCATCGACACCTGGAACGCCGCTTCCTGAGCGCTCTCCCGCAGGCCGGTCCCTCTTCCCGGGGCCGGCCGGCTGCCGTTCCACAGCCAGGATCTTCCCTCGCGGGACATCGGTGGCCGGCCACTCTGCTAGCCGGACCCACCCCGGCGCCCGCGCCGCGACCGTTCAACGCGCTACCTTCCGCGGCCCGTCCCTTACGGCCTGCCGCCCGCCGGTCGGTGCCCTACGGCTTGCCGCCCGTGTTTGCCGCCCGTGTTTGCCGCCCGTGTTTGCCGTCCGTGGCCTGCCGTCCGTGGCCTGCCGTCCGTGGCCTGCCGTCCGTGGCCCGCGGCCCGTGCCGGGCGGCCGTTGCAAGGGCCCTGTCCTGCCAGCCCGCCAGCGGCGGGTCAGAGCGGCGCGAGCCCCGGAATGCCGTAGCGCGCGTCGAGCACCTGCATCGCCGCCCCTGCCGCGATCACATCCTCACCCAAACTGGACAGCGTCACCTCCACCGTCAGCCAGTCCGCCCGCGGCACCTGAGTGCGGACAGCCTCCTCAACCGCGTCCCGGTAGACCTTCGCGTGCCGCAGCAGATCCGCCCCCGCCAGCACCACATGCTCCAGATCGAGCGTCTGCAACAGATTGACCACGCCGACCCCGAGCACCTCCGCGGCCCGCGCCACATCACCGGCCTCAACAGCCGCGTCGTGCACCGCCTCGATGCACCCACGCCGCCCGCACGCACACCGCGGCCCGTCCAGCGCGACAACCGTGTGCCCGAACTCGCCGGCATTCGTGTGCGAGCCCCGATGCGCCGCGCCGCCCAGCCACAGCCCCGCCCCCACGCCCGACTCCACCATGATCAGCGCGGCGTCCCGGAAGGCCGCGCCGCGCCGCCAGGCCTCCGCCGTCACCCCCGCGGTCACGTCCTTGTCGAGGTGAACCGGCAGGCCGAGCACATCCTCGGCGAAAGCCCCCAGCGGGATATCGTGCCAATGCCGCATCCTGTGCGCGTCGCGAACGGTGCCGGCCGCGTGGTCCAGCGGCCCGATCATCCCGATGCCGACCCCGGTCAGCCGCCCGTCGATCGCATGCTCCGCGCGCACCTTGTCGATCAGCCCGGCCATCCCGTCGAGCAGATCCCCCGGCGTGAAATCGGCCGGCAGCGGCATCACCCTCGACCACAGCACGGTCCCCGCAAGATCAACCAAGACCATCCGCACCGTACGCCGTGACACGTGCGCCCCGATCGCATAGCGACTGTGGGGGACCAGCTCGTAGACGCCGGCGGGCTTGCCGATCGCGGGCCGGCGCACCCCCGCGGGCGCGACCACACCCTCCTCGACGAGCCGGGCGAGAACCTTGGAGACGGCCTGCGGGGTCAGCCCGGTCGCGTCCGAGACGGTGTTGCGCTCAAACGTGCGCCAGGTGCGGGCAAGGGCCATGACCAGGGCTTCGTTGTAGTCCCGGAGGAAGGTCAGGTCCGCGGCGATGCGGTGCATAGGATCACACTACCCCCTAACGCAACAGCGTTGCTAAAGTCGTCCCCGTGGAACATCTCAGCCCCCGTCACCGCTGGACAGCCCTGCTCGCCCTCGCCTTCGGCGGTGTGGCAGTCGGCCTGACCGAGTTCGTCGCCATGGGGCTGCTCCCCGACATCGCCCGCGGTCTGCTCCCCGACGACTACGCCGCCTCCTCCACCGACGCGGTGGCCAAAGCAGGCTGGATGATCACGGCATATGCGCTGGGTGTCGTCGTCGGCGCCCCGCTGATCGCCGCGCTGACCGCACGCGTGCCCCGCAAGAAGCTGGTCCTGGGCCTCCTGGTCCTGTTCGTGGCCGGCACGATCGGCTCGGCGGTCGCCCCCACGTTCGGTCTCGTTCTCGTCGCCCGGTTCGTCGCGGCACTGCCGCACGGCGCCTACTTCGGCGCGGCCGGCCTGCTCGCGGCGACCCTGATGGGCCCCGGCAACGAGGCCCGCGGCTTCGCGGCGGTGCTGAGCGGCCTGACCGCGGCCAACGTGGTCGGCGTCCCCCTCATCACCAAACTCGGCCAGGCGACGGACTGGCGCGTGGCCTACCTGGTCATCGCCGGCGTCTTCCTGCTCACCCTGCTCGCCGTCGCCCTGACCGTCCCCGAGGTGAAGGCAGCCGAGGGCGGCTCCCCGCGCAACGAGCTCGAAGCACTGCGACGCCCCCAGGTCTGGCTCGTCGCGGCAACGGCGGCTATCGGCTTCGCGGGCTTCTTCGCCGTGGACAGCTACATCGCCCCGATCACCACGGACGTCACCGGCCTCTCCTCGGGCACCGTCCCCTGGGTCCTGGTCGCCGTCGGCCTCGGCATGACGGTCGGCAACGCCCTCGGCGGCTGGTTCGCCGACCGCGACCTGCGCCGCGCCATGCTGATCGGTTTCCCCGCCGTCATCGCCGCCACGATCTTCTTCGGCCTGGCCGCCTCCACCACGATCGGCCTCTTCACCGGAGCCTTCCTGATCGGCGCCACCAGCCTCTTCCTCGGCCCCACCATGCAGGCCCGCCTGATCACCGTCGCCCCCAAAGCCCAGCTCATGGGCGCCGCCCTCAACCAGTCCGCCATGAACATCGCCAACAGCCTCGGCGCAGCCCTCGGCGGCCTGGTCATCGCCCGAGGCTTCGGCTACCTCGCCCCAGCCTGGGTCGGCGTAGCCCTAGCCATAATCGGCCTGGCCCTAGCCGCCACCAGCTTCGCCCTGGACCCCAAACCCCACCCCCACCCGGACTCCACCCCCGATAAACCCCTCCCCGCCCTCCAATAACCCACCGCAAGCTCCAACCCACCCCCAGGCACTCTCCGCAGGGTGTCTGGCCCGCGCCAGCGTTTCGCTCTTGGTATCCGGCCACGCCCGCGCTTTGCTCTTGGTGTCTGGCCCGCGCCCGCGCCCGCGTTTCGTTGGTGTCTGGCTTGCGCCCGCGTTTCGTTGTTGGTGTCTGGCTTGCGCCCGCGTTTCGTTGTTGGTGTTTGGCTTGCGCCCGCGCTTTGCTCTTGGTGTTTGGCCTGCCCCCGCGCTTCGTTCTTGGTGCCTGGCCTTCCCCGGCTGCGTCCGGGGGTCTCGTCTGCGCTCCCGGGCTTGGTGCGATATGACCTGCCGCCGGACCTTGTAGTGGAGAGCGTCCTGCCCCGAGCTTTGTTCCGGGGTCTTGGCTGCGCCCGGCTTCGTGGGGCCTGGCCTGACCCCAGGCTCGGTCCTTGGGGTGTACCCGACCCGCCTCGTTCGTGGGGGCGTGACCTCACCCCGGGCTTTGTCAGTCCTTGGGGCCGGGCTCACCCCGCGCCTTGGTGGTGGGACCTGACCTGCCTGAGGCTTTGTCCTGGGGGCAAGCCCGCCTGCGCGTTGTTTGTGGGGGCTGGCCTGACCCGGGGCCTGGGGCCGGGGCCACCCCGCGTCGTGCTCGTGGGGCCCGGCCGCCGCCCCGGCTCTGTCCTTCGTCGCCTGGCCTGCACGGAGGTGAAGGTCCGGCCACTGGCGCGCCTTTTCCCAGGGGTCCCCGTCGCCGCTGAACCGCGCACCCCGCAGGGCCGAAGGCGAGCCCCGGTGGCCGCGGTGAGTGCATCTGCACACTTGATCATGATCATGGGGGCGGCATGCTGGCGCGGGTGAGTGATCAATACATCCGGTTGATTCCGACGGACAGGCAATGGCAGCCGGATCCCGATGCTGCTGCTGCGGCGGTGAGGTACGTGGCGGGTCTGTTCTCGGGGCCGCAGGATGACGTCGAAGAGGTCGAGGCGGAGTTCTATGACCAGGTCACGCTGGTCGATGCCGGGGAGAACACCACCCGGGTGTTCTGCTCGCAGTGCGGTGCGGACATCGGGGTGGGCTGGTTCTTCGACCTGATCGAGGAGCAGGGCGAGGCCTTCGACAGCCTCGACTTCGAGGTGCCGTGCTGTGGGGCCGTCGCCGCTCTGGACTCGCATCGCTACGACTGGCCGGTGGGGTTCGCCCGCTTCGAGGTGTGCGCCATGAATGCCACGCGGGCCGGGTATGAGCTCGACGGCGCAGAACTCACCGAGGTGGCGAGCCTGCTCGGGCATCCTGTCGCCCAGATTCTCGCGCACTATTGATGATGGATCGTGCGGCACGCAGCCGGACGCCCGCGGTCACGGACTGAGCGGGATCGTGACGGCGTCCTTGGTGGTTGGCCGGACCGGATAGCGGCGGGCGGGGCGCGGCGCCCCTGTCCCCTCACGGAAGCCGGGGGAGGCGGGAACCGCGGGCAAATCTCGTCGCGCGCCGGTCGAGGGCTCAATACAGTGCGTTCCATGCGTCTTGAGATGATCACGCCGGAGAATTATGAGGCGGCGCTGGACATCGCGGTGGCTCCGGGGCAGGAGGATCTTGTTGCGCCGGTGGTGAAGTCGCTCGCGGAGGCGTACGTTTTCCCGGATTTCGCATGGCCGCGCCTGATCTGCGACGGCGACCGGGTGGTGGGTTTTGTGATGGCCTTCATCGGCATTCCCTGGAGCGATGGTGGTCGCCGGTCCGGGCTGTGGCGGTTGAACATCGCCGCGGATGCTCAGGGTACGGGTGGGCCGGAGGGGTTCTATCTCAGGCTGGGTTTCCGGGCGACCGGGGAAGTCAGCCACGGCCAGACCGTCGGCGTCCTCGACCTCTGAGAGATGGGGTCCCGGTATGCACAGCAGCCTGACCGAGCACGCCCGGTGCGTGTACGGCGATGAGTTTCAGCCGGATGCGGTCCCGTGCGCCGCGAACCACGATCCGCACTATTTCATCGAGGCACTGACTTTTGCTGATGCGGACGCCATCCTGGCGATGCTGCGGGAGTTGTCGCCGAACCAGCTGGAGGGGTATCTGCCGGTGTGGGTGCGTAATCTGGCGTACCGGCTGGTGGTGTTGCAGCGGCCCGGTGAGCCGGAGCTGATGCGGGAGGCAGCGTTGAATCTGTGGACGTACGGCCCGGACTGGGACGATATCGCGGCAGACCTGAAGCGCCAGGCCGGAATCCTGGAGTCAGGCGGCGGGGACCATCCAGCCGAGGACGGGGGTTCCCTGCAACGCCACAAGGATGCACATCACGAGCAGTAGCAGGAGGCTCCAGCCGACCACGCGGCGGAAGATGTCGCCCTCCTTGCCGGCCATGCCGACTGCGGAGGCGGCGATGGCGAGGTTCTGGGGGCTGATCATTTTGCCGAGGACGCCGCCGGAGGAGTTGGCCGCCGCGAGCAGGAGCGGGTCGAGGCCCGCCTTGGTCGCCGTCTGGACCTGCAGGGCGCCGAACAGGGCGTTGGCCGAGGTGTCCGAGCCGGTCACCGCCACGCCGATCCAGCCGAGGATCGAGGCCAGGAAGACGAAGGCACCACCGGTTTCTGCAAGGGCCTGGCCCAGGGTGGTGGTCTGGCCACTTTGATTCAGTACGTAAGCCAGCGCCAGCACCGCCATCACCGTCACGATCGCGTGGCGGAGCTCGGCGTAGGTCGCCGCGTAGGCGCGCACAGCCCGGCCGGGGCGGACCCGGAGCACCAGAGCGGTGAGGATGCCCGCGAGGATCATCAGGGTCCCGGCGGCGGACAGCCAGCCCAGCGTGAATGTGGTCGACGCGAGGGGCTTTCCGTTGGCACCGAAGACGTGCAGGCCCGGCCAGCCGAACGCGACCGTCCAGGGTTCCTTGGCGAGGGCTGCTTTCACCACGCCGATGTTCGCGACGGAGAAGATCGCGATGATGATCAGGTACGGCGCATAGGCCCGCGCAACCTCGACCCGAGTATCCCGCACCGCGGTAACCGAGCCGGAGGACCCCGAGCCGGACGGCCCCGAGCCGGAGGACCCCGAGCCGGAGGACCCCGAGCCGGAGGGTCCAGAAGCGGGCGGTCCAGAAGCGGAAGGTACGGGAGTGGACGGCCGGGGAGCGGAAGGCCCCGAGCTGGATGATGCGGGCGCCGGGGGAGGGACAGCGAGGTCGGGGGATTCGATCGGGTGCCAGAAGCGCAGGAGCAGGACCACAGCCGCCGCGGCCAGCAACGCCGCGATGATGTCCGTGAGCGGAACCGAGATGTAGTTCGACGCGACGAACTGCCCCACGGCGAAGACAACGCCCGCCACCAGCGCAGCAGGCCAGGTCTGCCGAACGCCGCGGCGCCCGTCGATCACCGCGACCAGCACCAGGGGTACGACCACCGCGAGCAACGGAGTCTGCCGCCCGACCATGGCGCCGAGCATGTCGGTGTTCAGCCGGGGGTCATCGCTGGCGCCCGAGGTGACCGTCCCGAGGGTGACGATCGGCGTGGCCAGCGCACCGAACGCCACCGGCGCGGTGTTGGCGATCAGAGCCACCGTCGCCGCCCGCAGCGGAGGAAACCCCAGCGCCATCAACATGACCACGGTGACAGCTACCGGCGTACCGAATCCGGCCAGGGCTTCGAGCAGCGCGCCGAAGCAGAACGCCACGATGATGGCCTGGATGCGCATGTCCGGGCTGACCCGTTCCATGGAGCGGCGCAGGACGTCGAAATGCCCGCTCGCGACGGTCAGGTTGTAGACCCAGATGGCGTTGATGACGATCCAGAGGATGGGGAAGAAGCCGAACGCGGCGCCCTCGCTCGCCGACAGCAGGGCCTGCCCGACCGGCATCGTGTAGACGGCGATCGCGACGATCAGCGCGACCACGAGTGAGATCACCCCGGCCAGCCAGGCGCGCATCCGGAGCGCGCCGAGCAGCAGGAAGAGCGTGAGCAGGGGGAGCACCGCGAACAGCGCCGAGAGCCCGACGGAATCGGCGATGGGGTCGGTCACGATCGTGAACTGGTCGGACATGGCTGCCATCCAGGTTCTTCGATGAGTCCTGGAAGGCAATGTAACCGTTATGTAGCCGAGAGGAAACCTACTACGGCGCGGACGTCGCCGAGGCCGCGCGCCACGATCAGCTCGCCGGAGCCCAGTGGCACCCAGGTCCCGGCCCAGGCCCGCCACATGCGCGGATCGGTGGGGACGGTCACCCGGGCGGACCCGCCGGCGGGCAGGGAAACGGCGGACCAGCCCATGAGGCGTACGGGATGAGCCGTGTCGTCCGGTCTGAAGTAGACCTGCACCACCTCGCGGCCGGGGCGCGCCCCCGTGTTGGTGACTGTCACGGCCACCGACGGCGGCGTGCCGGCAACGACCTCAGCGAAAGAATAGTCCCAGGTGGTGTAGCCCAGCCCGTGCCCGAACCAGAAGGCCGGCGCCGGAGCCAGCCCCGCGTCATGCCCCCGATACCCCGCGAACCGCCCCTCGGAGTAGGCGAGCACACCGTCCACCGGGGTGACCGACCACGCGGGTGATCCCCCGTCCGAATCCGGGAACGTCGTCACGAGCCGCCCTGCCGGTTCGATGTCCCCGAGCAGCGCCGCGGCGATCGCATGACCCGCCTCCTGACCGGGCAGCCCGGCCCAGAGAACGGCGTCGACCCGGGTACGCCACGGCATGATCACCGGGCTGGCCGCGTTGACCACGACGATCGTCCGCCGCGCGGCTCCCGCAACGGCCTCGACCAGCGCGTCCTGTGCTCCGGGCAGGTGCAGCGTGCTCTTGTCGACGCCCTCGGTCTCCTGCTCCTCGGTCAGCCCGACCACTACGACGGCGACATCCGCGTCAGCCGCCGCGCGGACCGCGTCGTCGATCACGTCGACGGTTTCCCGCCGGGCCGGCCGTCCGATCAGGCCGAACAGGCCCGCGGCGCTGAACGCGTCGGTTCCCGAGCCCAGCCGCACGGACGCCTCGAACGTCGTGCCCGCCGTCACCGTGTGCACCCCCGTGGACAGGGGCGGCACAACGAGTTCCTCGCCGAAGTTACGCCCCGTGGTCGACAGCGAGAACGATGACTCGCTGTCACCGATCCGGACGGTCCAGTCGCCGGAGCCGAGCACACCGAGCTCGGCCGCGCCGGACCGGGTGATCACGGCGGACAGGACCACGGTGGCGACCGGCTCGGCGTAGCGTTCGTCGAGGCCGGCCGTGGTGGTGGCGTCGGCCGCGTGCCGCCGCTCCAGCTCGGTGCCGCTTTCGGAGAGCAGCTTCACGCGTACGCCCGAAGTGCCGGTTTCCCCGTCCTCGAGAAACCCACTGCGCGCGGGCACCGGCCTGCTCCGAACCTCGACCCCGTCGACCACGGTGACCCGATCACCCAGCGCACCACGCAGCCCGTCGGCGACACTGACCTGGTAGGGCGGGGTGACATGCGCCGACCCCCCGCCCATGCCGATCGTCTCCACCGCATGCCGCCCGATCACCGCAACGGTCCGCGCCCGATCGAGCGGCAACGTCCCGTTCTCATTGACCAGCACCGTCATCCCCTGCGCCGCCAGCCGCGTCAGCTGAGCCCGCCGCGCAGCACTGTCCGGCGCCGGGCCACGGTGGTCGCTGCGAGTGCCTTCCTTGAGCGCGCCCACCCGCGCGGCGAGCAGCAGCAACCGCCCGAGATGGTCGTCGATCACCGCCTCACCGACCTCGCCGGACTCCACCGCGGCGACCAGCGCCTCGCCCCACGGCCCGCGCGGCCCGGGCATGACGAGGTCCAGCCCGGCGTTCGCGGCCGGGCCGGCCGAGCGGGCCGCGAACCAGTCGGACATGACCAGCCCCCGGTAGCCCCATTCGCCCTTGACGATGCCGGTGATCAGCTCACGATGCTCGGTGGCGGGCGTACCGTTCACCCGGTTGTAGGCCGCCACCATCGCCCACGGGTCCGCATCGGCGACCACGATCTCGAACGGCAGCAGCGCCACCTCACGCAGCGTCGCCTCGTCCAGCTCACTGCTCATGGTGTTGCGCGCGGTCTCGCTGTCGTTGGCGACCAGATGCTTGAGGGCGGCACCGACACCGAGGTCCTGCATCGCGCGGACGGCGGCAGCGGCCAGCTTCCCGGTGAGCAGCGGATCCTCGGAGTACGCCTCGAAGAGCCGCCCGCCCAGCGGCGAGCGCGGCAGGTTGACGGTGGGCCCGAGCACCACGTGCACCCCGCGGGCGAGGGCCTCCTCGGCGAGGATCCGGCCCGCCTCGGCCGCCGCGTCCTCGTCCCAGAACGCCGCGAGCAGCGTCGGGTTGGGCAGCAGCACAGCGGTCGGCCCGCCGCTGAACGTGGCACCCCGTACCCCGGCCGGACCGTCGGAGACCCGCACCTCGCGCAGTCCGATCGACTCCCGCGAGGCCAGCGTGAACGCCGAGGCGCCGGTCAGCAGCGTGACCTTCTCCGGCAGCAGCAACGACCGGACAAGCGCACCGCGACCCGCACTCTCCGACGACTTCACCCGATGATCTTCGCTGGTCGCGGGAGCGGCGCCGGGACCGACACCCCCTCAGCGGCCGATGATCCCGCGGGCCAGGGCGCTCAGCAGGGCGCAGTGGGTGAACGAGTCGGTGATCTCGCCGGCGGCGATGCCCGCCATCAGCTCGGCGGCGGTCAGCCAGCGGACGTCCGCGACCTCCCGGGTGCCGTCCGGCGCGCCGGGCAACTCCGAGTAGGTGGCGTGGAACAGGTGCACGGTCGAGGCCAGCAGTCCCGAGTTGGGGGTCACCGCGCCGATCGCTTCGAGCGTGTCGGGCGCCGCCCCGAGCTCCTCCTTGAGCTCCAGCTCCGCCGAGTAGAGCGGAACGCCGGCGGCGAACCCGCGCGGAATGCCCCACTCCCACGACCGCGTCGGGTAACGGTAGGTGAGCACCTGCGCGAACCGGCCCGCGTGCGAGGCCAGCATCGCCACTCCCGGCCGCCCCTCGGACTCGACGATGCGCAGGTAACGGCCCCGGGAATCGTCCGCGAACGCCACGTCGTCGTCGTAGACGGTGACGAACCTGTTCTCGTAGACGCGGCGTTCGCGCAGCGTACGGATCATGCGGCCCTCCCGGGGTCAGCGATAGTCCATCGTGTCCGATACGAGCGACGGCGACCAGCGGTCGGACAGTTCCCCCGCGCGCGCCGCGGCATGGCGCACGGCCTCGCGTTCGCGGAACACGTCGGTCAGGTAGTTCGCGACGCTGGCCAGGGCCGCTCCCGCTCCGGCACCGGCGAGCACCAGGGCCGGGTCGCCGGTCAGCACGCCCACCCCGCCGCCGAGCAGGCTCCCGCCGATGTTGAGCGGTGCGGCCTTCACATGCGCCCACATGCTGGTCCCGGTGTTCGTGGCGCGGGCGATCTCCAGGGAGTGCTCGGCGTGCCGGCTGATCAGGTAGCGGATGCGCCCGTCCGCGGAGGTGATCTCGAGCAGCTCGTCACGTAGGCGGCGTACCTCCTGCCAGGTCAGCCAGCCGCTCAGCGCCCGGTCGTCGACCAGCTCGGCGGTCTTGGCGCTGAGCGCCAGGCCCATGCCGTTCTTGGCCGCGAGGATCGCCGTCTCGTAGTCGGGGGCGTCGGTGTTCAGGCCCTCGGCGCCGAGCGTGGCCCGGACCAGGCCGTTGTAGGAGATGTTCACGAGCCCGTTCAGCTTCGCGACGGCTTCCGGGCCGGGCTCCAGGGTCCGGATCAGGCTGCGCCACTGGCTGCGGGTCCGCAAGGACGAGGGATCCGACCGTACGCGGGAGAGCAGCGCGACGACGACCGGATCTTCGGGGAGTGTCTCGAGGCCGGCCTGCACGCGGGCAGCGAGACCGTCGCCGGGCGGTGCCGTCACGCGCATCGGCAGCCCGGCGTCGCGCAGGGCCCGGTCGATCTCCACCAGCGCGGCGAGGCGCTGGCGCAGAGGCCCGTCGGCGATGCCGTCCACGCCGGGCACGTCCCGGGCGAGCTGGGCGGCCAGTTCCCGGCGTAGCTCCGGGTGCTCGTGCAGCTCGGGCCAGGACGAGAATTCGAAGTCGTCGCGCAGCAGCGCCGAGCCGAACGCGTTGAGCAGGCTGAACCGGTCGGCCGGGTCAGTGGTGTCGCGCAGCAGCGGGTTGTCGACGATGCGCACCTGGATAGCGCCGCGGCGCAGCAGGCCGAGCACGGCAAGGGTCTCGTCGTCGTAGCGCTGCACCGCGCCGAGCACGAGCGGCCCGTCGAATGCCTGCGCGGGGGAGAGGATCGGCGTCACCCCACCGGCCAGCATGTGGATCATCAGTACGCCGGCGGCCTCGACGATGCGGCGGTCGACCTGGGTGGCGGCGGGCGCGAACCCGACGGGGTCCAGGGCGCCGAAATACGCGGACCGCACCATGCCGCCCCCAGACGTGTCGCCCCCAGCTGTGTGGTCGGGTCGTCACCCAAGGTATCGGCTGCGGTCAACGTGTGCGAGGGGGTTCCCGTTTGTCATGGGACCCACAGGTTTTGCACACGCAGCCCCAAGGCTGGTGGCGAAAGGTAGGGGGTGTTGGGAACGGGACACGGCTTGGGGGAGTCCGAGATGCTTGTGCAGCTGAATCGCACCGATCAGAACGAGGCGTTCGCGCCCAACCACGTGACCGGGAAGGCCGACGTCAACACACCGCGGCCCGATCCGGTCGTCGCCGTGCTGGGCTATCACGGGCGGGTCGCCGGGCTCGGCGCGCACCTGCCGAGCGGGTGGTCGGTGCGGCACGCGGCCGGGCTCGACGACATCCGCGCCGACGACATCGTCCTGGTCAGCGGCGCGAAGGTGCTCGACGTCGTGGGTGCGCGGGCCGTCCTGCCGCGCCGGACCAGGATCGTGGCCCTGCTCGACGACGACGCTGCGGCCGAGCTGGTCGCCGGCGTCCTGTCCGCCGGCGCGGACGTCTGCGTGCGCGGCGGCCAGCCCGCGATCCTCGCCGGTCACCTCGTCGCCTGCCGCCGCCGCCAGCTCACCGACCGCTGGATGAACCTCGAGATCGCCTAGTCCCGAGACCGCCTAGTCCCGAGATCGCCTGGGCCCCGAGATCGCCTGGGCCCCGAGATCGCCTGGGCCCCGAGATCGCCTGGGCCCCGAGATCCAGTCGTCCGGAACAAAAAGATGCCGGCGCCCGTGGGAGCGCCGGCATCAGCTCGTGCGGAGGGCGGTGGGTCAGGGGGTCGGCGACGCGCTGGGCGTCGGGGCGAGGGCCTTGCAGGCCTCGACCGCCTTCTTGGTGGTGGCGTCCGTGGTGTTCAGCGGCGTGCCCTCACCGAGGGTCACACCGTGGTCCGTCAGGCACGTGCGGTAGGCGGCGCTCATGCCGTTGCCCCGGCCCTGGCCGTTTCCGTTGCCGCCGCCCGCCCGGCCGCTGGGCCGCACCGACGCGCACGCGGTCTGCGCCTTTGCCCAGGTCGCGTCGTCGACGCCCTCGGGCTTCTGGAAGCCGCCCCCGCCACCCGGGAAGCCGCCACCACGCTGGCCACCGGCGCCCGCGCTGCCGGAGGGCCGCGGCATACCCGACGGGAAGCCGCCACCCTGGGGACCACCGGACGGGAAGGCACCGCGCGACGCTCCGCCGTTGCGGGCCATGCCGGACGGCATCGTGATGGTGACGCCGTTCTGGCTCAGACAGCTCTGGTAGGCGGCGAACCCGTTGGCACCGTTGCCGTTACCGCCGCCGGATGCGTCGGTGGACGAGGAGTCCGATCCGCCGCCGCACGCCGCGGTGACGAGCAGCGCCGCGGAAGCGACGAACAGGCCCGCGAGGCGGCGCGGGGTCATTCTTTTGTTCAGCGGCACGGGTCTCTCCTTGGGTACGCGGACACGACGGTCCAGAGAAGACCGCCCACCTCCTCGCTACGTGGGACGACCCTCGGAATTAGCTATGAGCGGCGGCCGGAGCTTCCGAGGTAACTCCCAGGCGGGACCGAGCCCACGGCGAGGCCGGGCCGGAACACTCTGCCGACATGGGTATCGGTATGGCCGCCTGGCGCGGGGGAAACCGGCGATGGGTGTGGCTGACGGCCGGTGTGGTCGTGGTGCTGGTGCTCGTCGCGGGAGTGGTGTGGGCGCTGACCGCCGACGCGGATGAGAAACCGGTGGCCGCCGCGACGACGGTGGCGGTGGACAAGGGTGCGGTGACCTCGGAGGTCGCCACGACCGGGACGTTGCAGCCGGCGCAGACGCGCAACCTGTCGTTCACCGTCGCCGGGACCGTGGAGAGCGTGAAGGTGCGCGCAGGCACGGTCGTCACCGCCGGTCAGGATCTGGCCAGTATCGGTGACGACGACGCCGCTACCACGGTCGACGAGGCTCAGGACACCCTCGCCGACGCGCAGGACGCGCTGACCGAGGCTCAGGACGCCGCGGCCGAGGCGACGTCCACGCCGACGACGTCGACGACCGGGTGTGTCGCCCCGGCGGCGTACGCGGATCCGGCGCCCAGCGCGAGCAGCAGCGCCACCGCGAGCCCGACGCCGAGCCGGACCAGCACGTCCCCGACCCCGGCGGTGACCACCAAGCCCACCACCAAGGCGCCGACGAAGGCGCCGGCAAGAACCACGAATCCGGCACGCGGCGGCGGGGCGGCCCCCACCACGAAGTCGAACCAGAACTGCACCACCACCACTGGCGGCGGGAGCACCGGCGGCGGGAGCACCGGCGGCGGGAACACCAGCGGCGGGCAGCAGGGTGGGGGACAGGGCAGCGGCGGCGACGCGGTGCTCAGCGCGCAGCAGCGGGTGAACCAGGCCGAGGTGGCCCTGGAGAACGCCGAGGACAACCTCGACGGCACCACGATCACCGCGCCGATCGCCGGCCGGATCCTTTCGGTCTCCGGCAAGGTCGGCAGCCAGGTGAGCAGCGGTTCCACGTTCATCGCCCTGGCCGACGTCTACGACATGCAGGTCAGCGCGGACTTCCCGGAGGCCGACGCGGACCGGCTCGCCGTGCGCCAGAAGGCCACCATCGGGCTCGCGGACCGGGCGGGCGACACCCTCGGCGCCACCGTGGTCCAGGTCGACCCGATCGGGACGAGCGACGGCACGCTGGTCCGCTATGGCGTAGTGCTCTCCTTCGACGACGCCCCCAAGGATCTGCTCGTCGGGCAGAGCGCTTCGGTGCGGGTGACCACCGGTTCGGCGCAGGACGTCCTGCGGGTGCCGAGCACCGCCGTGCACGACGTGGCCGGGGACAGCGGAACTGTGCTGCGCGACGGGGCTCAGGTCAAGGTCGTTATCGGGCTGCGCGGGGACCAGTACACGGAGATCAAGTCCGGGCTCACCGAGGGCGAGGCAGTGGTCCGATCGTGGTGACCTCAGCGGGCTCTCACGCAATTCATGGGAAATTCAAAGGAACCGTTGATAGTTCTTCCCAGTGCATTCCGATACGCGAGGTTCCGTCGCCCTGTCCGAGCCGCCGGTCGCCCGGCCGACCCGGGTCCTGGTGGTCGACGACGAGCCCAACATCTCCGCGCTGCTCTCGGCCACGTTGCGCCTGGTCGCCTTTGACGTCCGGGTCGCCGAATCGGGCCACGGGGCGCTGGTCGCGGTCGAGGACTTCGACCCGGACCTGGTCGTCCTGGACGTGATGCTGCCGGACCTGGACGGTTTCGAGGTCGCCCGGCGCCTGCGGGCCGCCGGGCGCGGCACGCCGGTGCTGTTCCTGACCGCCCGGGACACCGTCGAGGACCGGGTCGCGGGGCTGACCGCCGGCGCGGACGACTACGTCGCCAAGCCGTTCAGCCTCGAGGAGGTCGTGCTCCGGATCCGGGCCATCCTGCGGCGCAGCCAGCCCGAGCTGGGCCCGGAGGAGACCGGCGTCCTGCGCTACGCCGACCTGGAGATGGACGAGGACGCCCACGAGGTGCGCCGCGCCGGTCGGCTGATCGACCTGTCGCCGACCGAGTTCAACCTGCTCAAGTACCTGATGATCAACTCGGGCCGGGTGGTCAGCAAGGCCCAGATCCTCGACCGGGTCTGGAAGTACGACTTCGGCGGCGACGGGCGCATCGTCGAGTCGTACGTCTACTACCTGCGCCGCAAGATCGACAAGACCGGCCAGCCACTCATCCACACCGTCCGCGGGGTGGGGTACGCCTTGAGGTTGCCACGAAACGACGACTGATGATCAGGCGGTGGGGGCACTGGACCCTGCGTTCCCGACTGGTGCTGGTCGTCGGGGCGCTGGCCGCGGTCGCCCTGATCCTGGCCAACATCGCCGGGCTGGTGCTGATCCGCGGCTATCTGCGGGACCGCATCGACGAGCAGCTCACCGGCATGGTCCGGCCGTTCTCGTCGAGCGCGCGCCCGGACTTTCCGGCCGGCAACGGTTTCGCCGCGCGGCGGATGCTGCGCCTCGGTCCGGACCAGGTCGTGTATGTCTACACGGCGACCGGCACCCTCGACCCGGAGCGCAGCTCGACCGCCGACGCGACCATGCCGCCGGTGCAGCCGCTGAGCGAGGTGCAGGCGCGCGCCGCGAGCGGCGAGCCGTACACCGTGGGTGCCACCGACGGCAGCACCGACTGGCGGTTGCTGGCGGTTCCCATGACCGACACCGGCGGCGTCGCGGTGATCGGCTCGTCGATGTCGGAGGTCGCGCAGACCGTCGACCGGCTGATGGCCATCGACGCCGGGGTCACGCTGCTCGTGCTGGCGCTGCTCGCGGCCGGCTCGGCGTTCGTGGTGCGGATCGGGTTGCGCCCGCTCACCGACATGGAACGGCTGACGACGGCGATCTCGGCCGGCAACCTCTCCGGGCGGGTCGCGGACACCGATCCGCACACCGAGCCCGGCCGGCTCGGCGGGGCGCTCAACCTGATGCTGTCGCGCATCGAGGCCGAGGTCTCGGCGCGGACGGCCTCCGAGCGCCGGTTGCGCCAGTTCGTCGCGGACGCCTCCCACGAGTTGCGTACGCCCCTCACGTCGATCCGCGGCTTCGCCGAGCTGTACCGGCGCGGGGGAGCACCGCCCGGCCCCCAGCTCGACGAGACGATGAGCCGGATCGAGGGCGAGGCCGGGCGGATGGGCGTCCTCGTGGAGGACCTGCTGCTGCTCGCCCGGCTGGACCAGAAACGGCCGCCGGTGCTGCGCCCGGTGGACCTGCTGGAGATCGCCGCCGACACGATCCGCGACGCGCACGCCCGGGTGCCCGACCGCCCGGTACGCCTCGCCGCACTGGACGACGACAGCGACACGTTCGAGCCGCCCACGGTTCTCGGTGACGAGCACGGGCTGCGCCAGGTCGCCACGAACCTCGTCGCGAACGCGTTGCAGCACACCACGTCGGCCACCGTGACGGTGCGGGTCGGGCGGGTCGAGCGGTACGTGCCACGACGGGGAGTGGTGTCGTCGGGCGTGGCCGCTCTGGGCGTACCCCTCGCGGTCATGGAGGTCTCGGACGACGGCCCGGGCGTGCCCGCCGAGCACGCGCCCCGGGTCTTCGAACGGCTCTACCGGGCCGATTCCAGCCGGACCCGCGGCAAGGGCGGCGGTTCGGGCCTGGGTCTGTCCATCGTGGCCGCGATCGTCACCGGCCACGGCGGGTGGGTGGAACTCGACTCCACGAGGGGTAAGGGCGCCACTTTCCGGGTACTGATCCCCGCTGAGGGTGACCGGCCGTGAACTTCTAAGGTGGCTCCCAGGTTACGCCGAACCTCCCTTGAGGGGGCGTCGCCACAGTGTCCGTCATGCCTGCCCCCCGCCTGGGTTCCCTGCGCCGCCCCACCGTGGCGGTCAACGCCGCCCTCGGGCTCCTGCTCGTCGGTGGCGCCTTCTGGGCGTACGAGACGTTGTCCGGCCCGGACACCGGTACCGCCGCAGCGGCGTCGACCCGTTCCGTACAAGTCCAGCAGGGCACCGTCACCGCCTCAGTCACCGCCGACGGCTCGCTGGAGAGCGCCAGCTCGGCCAGCGCCAGCTTCGTCACCGGCGGCACCGTCACCAGCATCTCGGTCAAGGTCGGTGACAAGGTCAAGAAGGGCCAGGTCCTGGCCAAGGTCGATCCGGCCGCCGCGAACCGTACGCTGAACGCCGCCAACGCCGACCTCGACGCCGCTCAGGACTCCCTGGCCCGTGCCGAGGACGCCGGCTCCGACACGAGCACCGCGTCGAACGAGGTGACGCAGGCCCAGCTCGCCGTCGACGAGGCGGAGGCCGGGGTCACCGGCACGACGCTGAAGGCCCCGATGACCGGCACCGTGGTCGCCGTCAACGGCACGCTCGGCAGCTCCTCCTCGGGCACCGGCACGTCGTCGTCCTCCTCCGGAAGCCAGGGCGGCGGCAGCCAGGGCGGTGGTCAGTCCTCCACCACCACGTCCTCGTCGTCCTCGACGAGTGAGGGCTTCATCGACATCGCCGACCTGACGAAGCTGCAGGTGACCGCCGCGTTCGCCGAGGCCGACGCGACGAAGCTCAAGGAGAAGCAGACCGCGACCGTCACCTGGAACGCGCTCAGCGGCACCGAGCAGAGCGCCAAGGTCGTCGCGGTCGACCCGCAGGCCACCACCAGCAACAACGTCGTCACGTACGGCGTCACGCTCAGCCTCGACAAGGTGCCCACCGGCGCGAAGCCCGGCCAGACGGTCTCGGTCTCGGTCACCACGGGTTCGGTCACCGACGCGCTCTACGTCAACTCGGCGGCGCTCACCAGCGTCGGCAACCGGCACACGGTCACCGTGCTGGCCAACGGCGTCGAGGAGACCCGCTCGGTGGAGATCGGCCTCGAGGGCGACCAGGCCACCGAGATCACCTCCGGGCTGACCGCGGGCGAGCAGGTCGTCATCAAGACCACCACCACGACCACGAGCGGCACCGGGACCGGCGGCGGCTTCGGCGGCCTGACCGGCGGGGGCGGCGCGCCCGCCGGCGGCGGCGGTTTCCAGGGCGGCGGCCAGGGGCGGGGCACCCGATGAGCAAACCCGTCCTCGACGTCCGCGAGCTCCGCAAGATCTACGGCACCGGGGAGGCCACCGTGCACGCGCTGCGCGGGGTCTCGCTCACCGTGGAACGCGGCGACTACGTGGCGATCATGGGCTCGTCCGGCTCCGGCAAGTCGACGCTGATGAACATCCTCGGCGCCCTCGACGTGCCGACCTCGGGTCAGTACCTGCTGGACGGCGTGGACGTCAGCCGGCTCGCCGACCGCCAGCTCGCCCTGGCCCGGAACCGGCTCATCGGGTTCATCTTCCAGGCGTTCAACCTCATTCCGCGTACGTCGGCCGTGGCGAACGTCGAACTCCCGCTCGCGTACGCCGGGGTCAAACCCAAGGAGCGGCGCCGCCGGGCGATGGCCGCGCTGGACGTCGTCGGGCTCGCCGACCGCGCCAAGCACGAGCCCAACCAGCTCTCCGGCGGCCAGCAGCAGCGTGTCGCGGTGGCCCGGGCCCTGGTCACCGAGCCGGCCCTGCTGCTCGCCGACGAGCCCACCGGCAACCTGGACTCCCGCTCGACCGATGACGTGCTGGAGGTCTTCGACCAGCTCAGCCTTGCCGGCCGGACCATCGTGATCATCACCCACGAGACCGAGGTCGGCGATCGCGCCAAGCGGCTGATCCGCCTCGTCGACGGCAGCATCGTCCTCGACCGGCGCCAGGCCCCGGTCCTCAGCGCGGCAGGACGGCACAGTCTATGAGTTTCTTCGAAGTAGTGCGGTTCGCGCTGCGCGGGCTGTCGGCTAACAAGCTGCGGTCGGCGCTGACCATGCTCGGTATCCTGATCGGCGTCGCCGCGGTCATCCTGCTCGTCGCGGTCGGCAACGGCTCGGCGAAGGCGATCAGCGACCGGATCGAGGCGCTGGGCACCAACACGATCACCGTCATGAGCTCCGGCGGCGGTGGCGGTGGCAGCTCCACGGCCAAGCTGACCCCGGAGATCGCCGACGCGCTGATCGACCCGACGCTGGCCCCGGACGTCGCCTCGGTGTCGCCGGTGGTCAGCTCCTCGGCCACGCTCACGTACGAGGGCACCGACCACGACGTGACCAGCTTCGTCGGCACCACCGCGGGCTGGTTCACGGCCTCCAACACCCCGGTGGGCACCGGGGCCGGCTTCACCGCCGACGACGAGGCCCAGGCCCGGCGGGTCGTGGTCATCGGCCAGACCGTCGCCGAGGAGCTCTTCCCCGGCGTCGACCCGATCGACAAGCAGGTCACCGTCAGCGGCGCCCTGTTCACGGTGGTCGGGGTGCTGAAGGAGAAGAGCTCGACCGGCTTCCAGGACAGCAACGACACCGCGGTCGCCCCGCTGTCGGCGGTGCGCGAGGTCCTCACCGGGTACGGCTCGATCAACTCGATCCTCGTCGAGGCGACCGACCCCGGCAAGGTCGACGCCGTGCAGTCCGAGGTCACCACGATCCTCAACCAGCAGCTCAAGGTCGACGCGACCAGCGGCAGCACGAGCACGCCGTACCGGATCCAGAACGCCTCCCAGCTGCTGGAGACGCAGACCGAGACGGCCGACACCTTCACCACGCTGCTCGGCGCGGTGGCCGCGATCAGCCTGCTGGTCGGCGGCATCGGCATCACCAACATCATGCTGGTCACGGTCACCGAACGGACCCGTGAGATCGGCATCCGCAAGGCGCTCGGGGCACCCCGGCGGGTCATCCTCACCCAGTTCCTCATCGAGGCCACGCTGCTCAGCGTCCTCGGCGGCGCGCTGGGGGTGGCGGCCGCGCTGATCGGCAGCAGCTTCACGATCGTCGGGGTGAAACCGGTCATCGTGCCCAGCTCCGTCGGGCTCGCCCTCGGCGTCTCCATCGCCATCGGACTGTTCTTCGGTGGCCTGCCCGCCAGCCGCGCCGCCCGGCTGCGCCCCATCGACGCCCTGCGTTACGAGTGAGGACCGCTGTGACCCCTTCGAACGACGACACCGCCGTCCTGCGGGTGCCCCCGGCGCCGGCCGACGACGATCTCAACCACGAGGACGGCCTCGCCACCGAGCTCGCCAAGGCCGCACCCCGGCAGTGGTGGAACAAGGTGACGATCGGCCTGCTCGGCGGCGTGCTGCTGGTCGGCGGCTTCGTCGGCGGCCTCGAGGTGCAGAAGAACTACGGCACCAGCGCCACAGCCGCCGGACGCGCGGGCGGCGCGGGCGGTGCTGCCGGCCGCGGAAACTTCGGCGGCTATGGCGGCACCAACGGTGGCGGTTTCCCGGGCGGGGGCCAGAACTCCGGCGGCGGCGCGGCACCTGGAGCGGCGGCCCCTGGGGCGTCCGCTGCCGCCGCCGGACCGACCACCGGCAAGATCAAGCTGGTGGACGGCACGACCATCTACGTCGAGACCTCCGACGGCAGCGTCGTGACCGTGCGCACCAGCGGCGACACCAAGGTGCAGACGGCGTCGACCGGCAAGCTCAAGGACTTCAAGGCCGGCGACCCGGTCAGCGTCCAGGGCAGCGCCGACGCCGACGGCACCGTCACCGCGACCACCGTTACCAAGAGCAAGTAGTCACAGCGGCCTGACCGTCAGGATCTGCTCGGCGCGGCCCACCGGCCCGTGCACGTCGTGCAGTGCCGTGCTGGTCAGGCCGTGGCCGTCGGGGCCGAACGTGACCGTGGTGTCCAGCCCGGTCCACGACCCCGACGGCTGCCGGTAGAGGTGGATCGTGAGGTCCAGGTTGGGGAACATCCACTCCTTCGGCGACTCGCGCACCACGATGCCGTTCGCGGTGTCGACCAGCTTCACCCACTCGGCCAGCGGGCTCGCCGGCTCGTCGCGCACCAGGGTTGCCGACGAGCCGACCCAGACGGCGCCGCGCCCGGGCCGGACCTCCCCGGCGGGGCGGGTCTCGATCGAGGTGATGTAACCGCCGGGCCAGACATCCGACATCTCGTACGCCGGCAGCGTCGCGGGATCCGGCAACGGCTCCGGCAGGCCCCCGGCGACCGCGGACGTGTCAGCACCCGCCATCCGCCAGACCCGCGCGCGGACGGCGGGGCGCCCGCGTGCCACGACGACGGCCTCCAGCAACTCGATCGTGCGGCCGGGACGCACCACCTCGACGGTCAGCTCGAACTCCTCAAGCTTGAGCACGCCGAGGATGTCCATGCTGATCCGCGCGGTCGCCAGCCCGTCGCCGCCCCGAGCCTCGACCAGCCGGTCCACCTCGTGCGTGATCAGCCCGGTCATCGGGGCGATGTGCTGCTCGTCGGTGGCCCAGGCGCCCCCGGTCAGCTCGGACGGCTGGAACCGGTGCTCGCCGGTGCGCGCGAAGTAGCTGTTCACAGGATGGAGCGTAAACGGGAACCATCACACCGGTGATCTGACCAAACCCGTATGCATAGTTGTTGATGCGTGTAACGGAACCTTCCTAGTCTGAATGCATCGACAAGTGTTCACCGGGGAGATGACTCGTGGTTGTGCTCGGCAGGGCGGCACTGCTGTCCGCCATCGAGGCGCGGCTCAGCGCCGGTGGCGGGGTCGCGCTGCGCGGTCCCGAGGGCATCGGCAGGAGCGCGCTGCTCGACGTCGTGTCGGCCGCGGCCGCGGCGCGGGGAGAGCTCGTCGTGCGGCTGCGGGCCGTCGAGGCCGAGCGACTCCTTCCGTACGCCGGGATCGCCGACCTCGTGGCCCAGTTGCCGAGCGCCGCCGTCGCCGCCCTGCCCCCGGCCCACCGCGCGGCCCTGACCGGTCTGCGCCGCGGCGCCACGCCGCGCGCCGGTGCCCCCGCCCTGGCCCGCCGGCTCGTGCTGCCGGGCCTGCTCGCGTGGTGCGCACGCACGGCTCCGGTGCTGCTGGTCCTCGACGACGTGCAGTGGCTCGACGCGGCGTCCGCCGGGCTGATCGGGTTCGCCATGCGCCGCGGTCCCGGGCCGCGGATCCGCGTGGTCGCCGCCCAGCGCCACCCGGGTGACGCCGGGCCGCACCGCGCCGCGCGGCTGTGCCCGGCCCCCGTCTCCGATCTGCTGGTGCCGCCGCTGGGCGCCGACGACCTCACCGAGCTCCTCGAATCGCGCGGGCTGCCCTGCCGCACGGCGACCCGGCTGCACGAGGCGAGCGGCGGCAACCCGTTCCTGGCCCTGGAGCTCGGCGGTGCGGTCGCCCCGGGTCCCGCGTGGCGGCCCGCGCCGCTGCCCGAGCCGGTGCGCGCGCTGCTGCGGCGCCGGCTCGACGCCGTCCCGCCGGCGGTGAAGTCGACGTTGCTGGTCGCGGCGCTGGCCACCGAGCCGGTGCGGCCCACGCTGGTGCGCGCCGGGTATGAGGACGCCGTCCGCGATCTGCGCACGGCCGCCGCCGCGGGCATCGTGGAGCTGGACGGGGAGACGATCCGGTTCACGCCGCCGGCGCTGGCCACCGTGCTGGCCGAGGACGCCGGCGCGGCCCGCCGCGCGGGGGTGCACGACGCGCTCGCCGACGCGGCGCTGGACGAGACCGTGGCGGTGCGCCACCGGGCCCTGCGCAGCGGACGCCCCGACGCCGACGTCGCCCGCGATCTGGTCGCCGCCGCCGAGCGTGCCCTCGCCCGCAGCGCCGGGCGTACGGCCGCCGAGCTCTACCTGCTGGCCGCCGACAGGTGCCCGCGCAGCCTCGCCGCGGAACGCTTCGGCTGGCTGATCGCCGCCGCCGGCACCGCCGCGACCGCGGGCGCTCCCGAGATCGCGGGACGAGCGGCCGAGGCCGTGATCGCCGCCGTCGATGCGCCGGCGCCGTTCCGCGTACGAGCCAGGGTCGTGCTGCTCGACCTGGCCGGACAGGCCCTCGCCGACATGGGGGAGACGTTCGCCGCGGCGGTGCACGAGGCCGGCGACGATCCGGCGCTGCTCGCACCCGTGCGGCTGCGCCAGACCTGGGCGGCGTTCCTGATCGGTGACGTGAACGCCGCAGTCGGGCACGCGTCGGCGTCGGCCCGGGCGGCACGCACGGCGGGGGACAGCGGCACCGAGGCGATGGCGTTGTGCGCGCTCGCCCAGGTCCAGCGGCTGCGCGGGGAGGAGACCTGGCGGCTGACGTTGCAGCGGGCCCTGCGCCTGCCCGCCACGCTGCTGCCGGGCTGGCTGCACATGAGCCCGCGCTACGCGGCCGCCCGGTTCGCGATGATGGACGACCGCCTCGACGAGGCCCGCGCCGAACTGCTCATGCTGCTCGCGGTCGCGGAACAGGACCGCACCGGCGAGGCTCTGGTCGAGGTGCTGCGCAGCCTGTCGGAGGTGGCGACCCGGGCGGGCCGCTGCAGAGACGCCCTGGGGTACGCCCACCGCGCCGTCGCCGCCGCCGGCCGCGCGGGTCTCAGCCCGGGACCCACCTGGTACACGGCGGCTGTCGCGGAGCTCGCCGGTGGAAGTCTCGCGGCCGCTTCCGGATATGCGCGCCGCGGCGTACGAGCCTCCGAACAGGAGGGTGACGCCCTCTACCTGCGCCGCAACCTGCATGCCCTGGGCCAGGCCGAACTGCGCGCAGGCGACGCACGGGCCGGGGTCGCCGCCCTGCGCCGGC
Source organism: Winogradskya humida (assembly GCF_016862215.1). GTDB lineage: Bacteria > Actinomycetota > Actinomycetes > Mycobacteriales > Micromonosporaceae > Actinoplanes > Actinoplanes humidus. The sequence goes on along the minus strand of NZ_BOMN01000101.1, from coordinate 13,149 downwards.
TGCGCGACCTCAGCGACGCCGGCGACCCGATGATCGTGCGCTGGCAGGGTGATCTGGCGGCCGGCCTGGCGACGCTGGGGGAGCACGAGGAAGCCGCCGCGACCCTCGCCGACGCCCGCGCGGCAGCCGTACGCCTCGGTGCCGGTCCCGCGCTGGACGGCTACCTCGACCGCGCCGCCGCGATGGTCATGTCGGAGAGCGGCGAACCCGATTCCGCGGTACGCCTCTCCGAGTCGGCGGCGCAGCGCTTCGAAGGCCTGCACCAGCCCCTCGAACAGGCCCACGCCCTGCTCGTCCAGGGCGGCGCGGAACGCCGTCGCCGCCGCTACGCCGCCGCGCGGGTGGCGATCGGGGCGGCGCTCGCGATCTTCCTGGCCGCCGAGGCGAAACCGTGGACCGAGCAGACCGAGCGCGCGCTGGCGCGTACCGAAGGAACCACCGCACCCCCCGCGGACCTCGGCCTGACCTTCACCGAGGCCCGCATCGCGGGCCTGGTCCGCGACGGCGCGAGCAACCGCGAGATCGCCGCCCAGCTGTTCCTCAGCGTGAAGACGGTCGAGGCGACCCTGACCCGCGTCTACCGCAAACTCGGCGTGCGCTCCCGCACCCAGCTGTCCCAGCGCCTGCCCGCGGTCCGTATCTTCCCGGATCCAGAAACGTCGATCAACGCTTAATGGTCGTTAGAATAAGCTCTGTTGTGGTGCAAAACACGGCAGCGCCCTGACCTGCGGCGTAGGCGTCAAAGGTGACCTGGGCTACCCGTTTTCGGTGGCCGGGGTCACTTTCCCATCGAGGGTTTTACCTGCGTGATTTGGCGCTGTCTCCCGGACCGGCAACTCTTGTGTTCGAGGGCGATGCCGCCCTCGTCCACCAGTCCATAAGGAGAAGGCAGATGCCACTCAAGACGATCATCAAGTCCGCTCAGGTCACCCTGGCCAACCGCCGCACCGAGCGCCGCGCCCGCCAGCAGTTGTGCGCCGAGCTCGCGGCCTTCCAGACCCCGGCCGAACGCGCCGAGCTCGACCTCATCCTGGGCCGCCACACCGTCGAGGAGACCCGCGAGATCCGCGAGATCCTCAACCAGCAGGACTACGAACGCCAGCGCGCCTGGCCCGTGGTCACCGGTTATAGCCGCTGACCGCGACACCCCCAACGACGAAGCCCCGGCGATCCCGCCGGGGCTTTCTCGTGCCCCGCAACCGTTCCGCACCCGGCCCGACTGCCCCGCAACCGTCGTGACCGCCCCGGCTGCCGACGCCGCGCTGGCGGGTCGTCCCACCCGGGTCGTCAGCACCACCCTCGACAGCGCCGGCCGGCCGGTGATCACCACGCGGACGGCGACCAGCCAGGCAGCCGCCCTGCGCTACGTCCGGGAAGGGCGGCAGGGGCCGGCCACGGTGGAGCTCGACACTCGCGTGACCGTCGCGGACGTGCCGGCGGGCTCCGACCCGTACCGTGGCGATCAGTGGGATTTCACCAAGATCGGCGTGGCACAGGCGTGGGAGCACTCGACCGGCTCCGGCGTCATCGTGGCGGTGATCGACACCGGTGTCGACGCGACCCACCCGGACCTGGCCGGCCACATCCTGCCCGGCATCGACTACGTCGCCGGCACCACGGGGACCAGCACCGACCCGAACGGCCACGGCACCCACGTCGCCGGCACGATCGCCGCGATCACCGGTAACGACGTGGGTATCTCCGCGGTCGCCCCGGACGCGAGGATCATGCCGATCCGGGCCCTGGGTGCCGACGGCAGCGGCAACATGGCCGACGTCGCCAAGGGCATCGTCTACGCCGCCGACCACGGCGCCGACATCATCAACATGTCGCTCGGCGCGGACGAAGAGATCACGGCGATGACCACCGCGATCACCTACGCGCGCGGCAAGGGCGTCACCGTCGTGGCCGCCGCCGGTAACGACGGCGAGAACGGCAGCCCGGTCAACTATCCCGGCGCCGACCCGGGCGTCATCGCGGTTGCCGCCACCGACTCGTCCGACCAGGTCGCCTCGTTCTCCAACCGCGGCAGCTACGTCGACATCGCCGCGCCCGGTGTCCAGATCCTCAGCACGTATCCGACGGGCTCGGGCTACGCGACCGACAGCGGCACCTCGATGGCCACCCCGCACGTCGCTGCGGTTGCCGCGCTGATCAAGGCGTACCGGCCGGCGGCCACCCCCGACCAGATCGAGCAGACCCTCGAGGACACCGCCGTCGACCTGGGCGTCGCCGGCAAGGACACCAGCTACGGCTGGGGCAGAGTCGACGCCGCCGCAGCCCTGAACGTCACCGAGACCACAGCGGTCACCGTCCGTACCGGCCCCCGCAGCGTCCTCTACGGAACCCCGGTCACCACCCGATACACGGTCACCGCCGACGGCAGCGCCGCCGCGAACCGGGCGGTCCAGGTCTGCACGGCAATCGCGTCCTCGGCGTTCACCTGCACCGACACCACCACTACTGCGGCCGGCGTCATCACCGTCACGGCCACGGCAACCGGCACGCGACGGGTACGCCTGACCGTGCCGGCCACCGGCGCAGCCCTCGCCGTGACGTCACCCGTCACGACGTACACGGTAGGCACGAAGGTCACCGCGACCCGGGCCGCCGCCCGTACCCTGACCATCACCCTGACCGGGGCTGCCGGGCAACTGGTCCGCCTGCAGCGCTCGACGAAGAGCGGCTGGAAGCAGGTCACGTCCTACCGGGCGGCCGGCACCCGCACCGTCACCGGCCTTGTCGCCGGAGCCCGCTACCGGGTCGTCGTGCCCGCCACCAGCGCGCTCACCGGCTCGACCAGCACAACCGTCACGATGTAGCGGCTGCCTTCCAGGCGGCGTAGTACGTGGCCATCTCGGCGACCGGTCCACTGTGGCGTGGCTGCCAGCCCAGCTCGGTGCGGGCCTTGGCGCTGGACACGATCTCGTCCTGGTCGGCGGCCTGCTCCAGCCAGTTCTCCGGCGGGATCGCGGCCAGGGGGATCTCGCCCGTGTGCCCGGCCGCGCGCACGGCTGCGGTGAAGACGTCGAGCGCCGCCGGTGGGTTCTCCTCGCCGATCACGAAGATGTCGGCGTGCGGGGCGTTCCGTCGCTCGACGATCAGCGCGTACGCCTCCGCGAGGTCGTCCACGTGCACCCACGACCAGCGCTTGTCCTTGTCGCCGAGGAAGACGGGGCTCTCCAGGGCGAACCAGTTGCCGAGCTGGGACGTGCGCGCGCTGTGGCCGTACATGAAGCCTGGCCTGATGATGGTGTGCCGCAGGCCGGAAGCGGCAAGCTCCTGCTCGAGCTGGTAGCGGAAGTGCAGCGGGTTCGCCGGGTTCGACGGCGTGGACTCGTCGATGACGGGCTGGTCGATACGGCCGTGCTGGTCGATACGGCCGTGCAGCGAGATTCCCGTGGTGTAGACGAGATGCTGGTCCGTCAGTGCGGCGAAGAGCTTGCGGTCGCTCCCCGCCGGGTCGCCGAAGTCCATGGCGGCGTGCACGACGACGTCCACGCCGCGCAGGTGCTCCCGGTAGCTGTCCGGGTCGCCCAGCTCGCCCGCCACCGGCTCGACCTCCGCGGCGGTCAGGGCGCGGGCGGTCGCCGAGGTGGTGTCGCGGGTCAGGCCGAGCACGGTGTGGCCGCGGCGGCGCAGGGCGGGGGCGATGGTGCCGCCGGCGTATCCGGTGGCTCCGGTGACGAGGATCCTCACGGGCTGCTCCTTGTTAAATTGCGTGCGTGCGCACGCAATTTCTATGATGCTTGCGTGCGCACGCATAATGCAAGATCCTGGGGATGTGAGCAGAGCTACTACGGGGGACCTGACCCCCGCCGAAGACGCGTTGTGGCGGTCGCTGGGCCGCGCGGTCCACCGCCTGCCCCGGCGCCTCGACACCGCCATGGTCCGGGCGACAGGCGTCACCATGACCGAATATGCGGTCCTCCAGGCCCTGACCGAGGCCCCGGACCACCGGATGCGGATGACCGACCTCGCCGCCGCGTGCGGCCTGTCCCCGAGCCGGGTGAGCCGCGTCGTCGACGGCCTGGCCAAGGACGGACTGGCGATCAAGGAAAAACACTCGGATGACGCACGCAGCGCGGTGGCCGTTCTTACCGGCACAGGCCTTGACCGTACGCGGGAAGCGCGCGCTCAGTATCTCGCCATAGCCCGCCGCGAGGTCCTCGACCTGATCGACCCGGCACACCACGAGGCCCTCGGAGATGCCTTGCGCAGCATCGCCGAGGGCCCCTGACGCCTTGTCAGTGCTTCGCGGGATCGTCCTCGTGGGACCGCGCGCTCAGGCTGCCGGCGTGGGCCTTGGCCGACGGGTCGTTACGGGTCTTCAACAGGCTGGCCACCGTCGTGATGGCCAGGACGCCGATGATCACGGCGAGGGAGACCGGGGTGCTGATCACCGGGGCGTCGTGCCAGATGTCCTCGTGCAGCCAGTGCAGCACCAGCTTCACGCCGATGAACGCCAGGATCAGCGACAGGCCGGTCGACAGGTAGACCAGCCGGTCGAGCAGGCCCTTCACCAGGAAGAACAGCGCCCGCAGGCCCAACAGGGCGAAGGCGTTGGCGACGAAGACGATGTACGCCTCCTCCGTCACGCCGAACACCGCCGGGATCGAGTCGAGCGCGAACAGCAGGTCGGAACTGCCGATCGCGATCAGCGTGATGAACAGCGGGGTGGCCATCCGCTTCCCGCCGATGCGGGTGAACATCTTGCCGCCGTCGTAGTCGTCGGTCACCGGGAAGAACCGCTTGGTGGCCTTGACCAGGGCGTTGTCCTCGACGCTGGGATCCTCCGCCCGATGCCGGAACAGCTGCACCGCGGTGTAGATGAGGATCAGTCCGAAGATCAGGAACATGAACGAGAACAGCGACAGCAGGGTCGCGCCGAGAGCGATGAAGATGACCCGCAGCACCAGCGCGATGATGATCCCGAAGGTCAGGACCTCCTGCTGGTATTTCTCGGGCACGGCGAACGTACCCATGATGATCACGAAGACGAAGAGATTGTCGACCGACAGGCTCTTCTCGACGATGTAGCCCGCGAAGTACTCGGTGCCGTAGTTCCAGCCGGCCACCTGGGCGAACACCACGCCGAACGCGATCGCGACGGCGATGTAGAAGACCGACCAGGCAGCGGCCTCACGGAACCCGACGGCGTGCGGTTTCAGCACACCGAGGGTCAGGTCGAGGGCGAGCAGGGCCACGATGACCGCGATGGTCAGCGTCCAGCCGAGCGCGGTGACCTCAAGCATCAGGTAACAACCTCCGGGCGTCGTTGCGAGGGGGTACTCGGCTTATGAATACCCATAGAATCCCTGCTCAGACTGGGAGAAACCTGTAAAGCCGGTCTGACCTTTTAGCTACCGCACCACGAACGAGCGCTTCGACAGGCCCATCCAGAAGCCGTCGATCGGCTGGTCGGCGCTCTGCTCCGGGTCGCTCGACGCGCCCAGCGTCAGGAACATCGGGGCGAAATGCTCGATCGTCGGATGCGCGTACGGCATCCCGGGCGCCTTGTCGCGGAAGCTCGCCAGCTCGTCGACGGCCCCGCGGGCCAGCAGCTCGGCGGTCCACGCGTCGAACTCCCGGGACCAGCCCGGCGCCTTCGCGTCCTCCCGCCAGTCCCGCAGGAACGGCAGGCCGTGCGTGGTGAAGCCGGACCCGACGATGAGTACGCCCTCGTCGCGCAGCGGCGCGAGCCGGCGACCCAGCTCCAGCAGGCGATCGGGCTCGAGGGTCGGCAGCGACATCTGCAGCACCGGGATGTCGGCGTCGGGATACATCACGGTCAGCGGCACGTACGCCCCGTGGTCCAGACCGCGGGTGGTCCGCACGACGTGCTCGTTGTCGGGCATCAGCTTCTCGATGCGAGCGGCCAGCTCGGGTGCGCCCGGCGCCCGGTACTGCGTCTCGTAGTACTTCTGCGGGAAGCCACCGAAGTCGTACACCAGCGGCACAGGCTCGGTCGCGCCGAGCATCAGCGGCGCGGACTCCCAGTGCGCGGAGGCCATCAGGATCGCCTTGGGCCGGGGGAGACCCGCGGTCATCTCCTTGAGCTGCGCCACCCACGTGGGGTTGTCGACCAGCGGCGGGGCGCCGTGACTGATGAAGAGCGCGGGCAGGGTGCTCATGCTGGCCTCCGTTGATGCTTCAACTAACTGCCTCCGACGATACGGCGCTTTAGTTGAGCCGTCAACTAAACAAGGTCAGCCCCCGTAGCGACTCACGTGAAATGAAACACTTTCCCTATGCCTACTGTGCATTGCGCAACTAGTCATACTCAAGGCAGAATTTCGGAGTGCTTCCCGAACGCACCTCTCCGCAATCGCTGCTCGCCGACGACCTCTACCTGGCCGCCCACGACACCGTTCACGGCAAATGCGTGCTCACCCCGGCCACGCTCGGCCTCGGACTCTCCGGCGGCCTCCTCGCCGAACTCATCCTCCGCCGCCGCGTCGGCCTGCGCGGCGACCGGCTGAGCCTGCTCGACCCCCGCCCGACCGGCGACATCGCCTCCGCCGCGGTGCTCGGCCAGATCGAGCACGAGAACCGCCGCGGCGTCCGCGACTGGATCGCCTACCTGGCCACCGGCATCGCCACCGACCTCGTCGCCCGTCGCCTCGCCAAGGAAGGAAAAGTCGAACGCCACGCCCGCCGTGGCCTCTTCGGCACCCGCCTCACCTTCATCCCGGTCGACACGGTCACCTCCGGCCGCCCGGCCACCCGCATCCGCATCTCCGCCGACCGGCGCGAGCTGCTCGCCGTCCCCGACATCGTCCTGACCGGCCTGGTCTTCGCCACCGGCCTCGACCAGCACGCCCTGATCGCCCTCCACCCCACCGGCCGCAACCACCTCCTCGACCAGATCCACCGCCGCCTCCCCCTCCCCCTCCACCACCTCGTCGGCCACGCCGAAGCAGCCGTCGGCGACGCCGTCATGGCCCGCCGCGCCTAGCTTCCGCCCCCGTTCGGCTCCGGCCGCCTCCCGCTTTGAGAACCAGGCGCCCGTCCATCTTTCAGAACCCCTCGCCTGTCGCGCTTCTGGAACCCCGCGCCTGCCTAGCTTTCAAAACCCCGCGCCTGCCTAGCTTTCAGAACCCCTGCGCCTGCCTAGCCTTCAAAACCCCGCGCCTGCCTAGCTTTCAGAACCCCTCGCCTGGCTCGCTTTGGGAACCCTGCGCCTGGCTCGCTTTGGGAACCCTGCGCCTGGCTCGCTTTGAGAACCGTGCGCCTGCCTCGTGAAGGAAGCCGGAGCACCGCCGGCTCCCTTTCCGAAACAGGCACTGAACCCCCTCAACCCCGCTCCGCGCTGGTCGTTTCGCGCCGATCGGTCTGGTCTGCATGCCCTCTTCAGGAAGAGCACCCCTCATGCCCTACACGCCACACGGATCCGCCATGCTCACGAACGCCCTGGCCCGCAACCGGCTCGGCGTCGCCTCTGTCGTCTTCTTCGTCATGTCGGCGGCCGCCCCGCTGACCGTCGTCGCCGGCGTCGTACCCACCGGTCTCGCCGTCACCGGCCTCACCGCGATCTCGATCGCCTTCGTCACGGTCGCCCTCGTCCTGGCCGTCTTCTCGGTCGGCTACGTCGCCATGGCACGACACATCGCCAACGCGGGAGCCTTCTACGCGTACGTCTCCCGTGGACTCGGCCGTCCCCTCGGCGTCGCCGCCGCGTGGGTCGCACTCGCGGCGTACAACAGCTTCCAGGTCGCCAGCTACGGTGGCATCGGGGCGATCGCCGCACCCCTGTTCGCCGAATGGTTCGGCATCCAGCCACCCTGGTGGCTCATCGCCCTGGCCGCCTGGGCCCTCGTAGCCGTCCTCGGCGTCCGCGACGTCGCCGTCAACGGCAAAGTCCTAGCCACCCTGCTGGTCGCCGAGATCATCCTGGTCGTCCTCTTCAGCTTCGCCGACCTCACCACCGCCGGCTTCGTCCCCTCCGCCGCCCCACTCGACCCGGGCGGCCTCGCCGGTGCGGGAGCGGGCGCACTGCTCGTCATGGCGGTCACCGGCTTCGTCGGCTTCGAACAGTCCGTCGTCTTCAGCGAAGAATCCCGCGACCCCCGCCGCACGGTCCCGCGCGCCACCTACCTGTCCATCCTGCTGATCACCGCGCTCTACGCGTTCTCCGCCTGGGCAATGATCTCCGCCGCCGGCCCGGACGCAGTCCACCGTGCCACCACCGAAGGCCCCGAACTCTTCTTCACCCTCCCCGCCGCCCAACTGGGCGACCTGGCCGTAGACCTCGGCCACGCCCTGTTCCTGACCTCCCTCATCGCCGCCATGATCTCCTTCCACAACATCATCGCCCGCTACACCTTCTCCCTGGGCCGCGAAGGCGTCCTACCCCGAACCTTCGGCCGCACGGTCCCCGCCACCGGAGCCCCCAAAAACGGCTCACTGGCCCAATCCGCCTTCGGCCTGCTCGTGATCCTCACGTACGCCCTCCTCGGCTGGGACCCCCTGGTCCAGCTCTTCTTCTGGGGCGGCACCACAGGCGCCCTCGGCGTCCTACTCCTGATCACGGTCACCTCAGCAGCAGTAATCGGCTTCTTCCTCCGCACCCCCTGCGACGAAACCCTCTGGCGCCGCGCCATAGCCCCCACCTGCGGCACCCTCCTCCTCCTGGCAATCACCACAGCCGCCTTCACCACCATCGCCACCCTCTTCGGCGTCACCCCGGGCTCCCCTCCCACCTGGACAGTCCCCCTCGCCTACACCCTCCTCGCCGCCGCCGGCGCAACCTGGGCCCTAACCCTCCGCCTCACCCGCCCCACCACCTACGAAGGAATCGGCTGGGGCGCCCGCAGCACCCGCTTCCACCCCACCGAAGACCCCCCACCCACCGACCCTCAGCCCACGGACCCTCAACTCAGCGACTCCCGGCCCGGCGACTCTCAACTCACCGACCCTCAACTCAGCGACTCCCGGCCCGGTGACCTTCAGCCCATTGACTCCCGGCCCGGCGGTTCCCAACCCGGTGACCTTCAGCCCATGGACTCCCGGCCCGTCGGTCCCCAACCCGGTGACCTTCAGCCCATGGACTCCCGGCCCGGCGGTTCCCAACCCGGCGACTTCCGGCCCAGCGACTCCCCGCGCGGCACCATCCCCGACACCAGTGACTCCCGGCCCAGCAACTCCCCAGCCAACGCCGCCCCCGACATCACCGTCCCCCTCAGCGCGGCCCCAAGCAGCAACCTCCCTGGAACCAACGTCGCTGCTTACGGTGTCCCGTCCACCGGTGTCCCGTCCACCGGTGTCCCGGGCGGCGGTGCCCCGGGCGGCGTTTCTCTGAGCAACGGCGGCCGCCCCAGCGACCCCAGGGACCATGACGTATCCGGCGGCGATACCCCCGGCGGCGCCCAATGACCCCACCGATCCGCCACGCCCGCCCAGACGAAATCCCCTCGGTAGCAGCCCTCATCGCCCACGCCTTCAACAACCTCGCCCAGACCCACTCCCTCGTCCCGGACACCGATCACCGCCTCCCCGTGATGACCGCCTACTTCGAACTAGCCATCACGACCGCAACAATCCACGTGATCCCCGGCCCCCACGACCACCCCATAGCCACATCGGTCTGGTTCGACCGCACCCACCCCGAGCCCCCGAACCCCACCTACGACAACCACCTGGCCACCATCACCGGCCCCTACCTCCCCAACTTCCAAGCCCTCGACAACCTCCTCGCCGCCCACCACCCACCAGAACCCCACTGGCACCTGGCCTTCCTCGCAGTCCACCCTCACCACCGCCACACCGGCCACGGCGCAGCCCTACTCGCCCATACCCACACCACCCTGACCACGCCGGCCTACCTGGAAGCCACCAACGAAGCCAACATCCGCCTCTACCGCCGCCACGGCTACAAAACGCTCCACCCCTTCGCCATCCACCTGCCGGACGGCACCCCTTTCTACCGAATGTGGCGCCGCCCCTGAACAAGGCCACGCATTCTCCCGCTCCCCAAGACTCGTAAATAGCGCGCAGAGTTCCATGCAGGGGTTGGTAATGTGAACCCGCTCTTTAGACTTCAAGCGGCCGCCGCGTTCGGCCGAGCATCGAATTTGACAGATAGATGGCCTCAGGCGGAGATCTTCCTGTATTCGTAAGCCAAAAATTGCCTGTCTCAAGGAAGACGCGACTGCGTCTGGCCGTGGTGACATCCGGTCCAGTAATCCTAGGTGGAACGGTGCGCTTGTCGACTTGACGCGAACGAGTCAGTCCAGCGTGTCGCACTCTCTCGCCAGCTCTCGTCTTTCTGGCTTTTCGCATCCACCCAGCTGGCGCACGCAATAGCGTTCCCATTAGTAGTGGTATTCCCGGCCGCGGCCGGGATGGCAATGGCTTTTCCTGCGTCGGCGGCGACAGTGACCGCGTTCCGAGCACAGACTTCAGCCCCGCCGCTGGTGCAGGTCCGGGCGGAGTCAGTTCAGGTGGGCGTGAGGCAGGGGCGAGACCGGGCGAAACAGGCTTGGACTGCGTCGACGCGTCCGACGGTTTCTGCGCTGGTGACGAGCGTGACGACGGTTGGGCCTGCGGTGTGCGCTCAGTCAACGGGGCTGCTCCTGACCGCGGCACTGTTCCTGACCGCGGCACTGTTCCTGACCGCGGAACCGCTCCTGATTTTGGTCTGGCCGGCCTGAGGGTTTCCGACCGCGGAGGCTCGGCGTGTGCTGGAGTGGCCTGCGGTTGTGGCTTGTTCGGAAGCGGCGATGGCGGCTGCCGGCCGGGCATTGTCGAGGCAGCGGCCGGCTGGATGGCTGGGGCGTGCTGCTTCTGGAGTAACTGTTTCTGAGGTGACGACTGCGCAGGCGCTTCTTGCTGAGGGAGCGGTGGCTGAGGCAGTCGCGATGGAGGCCGTGGCGGCGTTGATGGAGGCGCCGACGACGTCCATGGTCGCTGCTGGAGGGGCTGCGGTTGCGGCCCCGGCAGCCGACGCTGTGGCGACCGGGGTTGCGGCGACCGGGGTTGCGGCGACCGAGGTTGCGGCGACGTCGGCGATGACGCTAGCGATGGTTGGGGCCGTCGTGGGCGTGGGGTCGCGGGCGGGATCGGGAGGCGGGCGATGTCGTCCCAGAGGAGCCCGCTTCTCTGGTGGATGCGGGGGTTTCCCTCGGCGGCACGTAGCTGGCGCAGGCGTTCCTTGTGGAGCCGGTACTTGCCCCATTCGCGTCGGTGTTCATGGTCGCGACGGAATTCGTCGCGCGCGGCTGAATAATTGCGCGATCGTGTCCGGTCGCGCATTCCGGCGACCTGTGCTGCGCTGAAAATCTGCAACTGCCCCACGCGTCGATTATGGCGCCGCCCCGCATGATCAATCCACCTCGAACGCAATTTGATCATGCCAAATCAGAGTGACCGGGAGCGCGCTCTCGGTGAACGTGATCTGAGCTACATGAGGGTCGATGGTTACGGCTGGCACGGATACTATGGGCCTGGTTCTGCAGCAAATTTAGATGGCTGTGGAATTTAGATGGCTGTGGAATTGAGTGCCACGCGTGATCATTGATTGCTCAGGGCTTGGCTAGGGTGACCCGTGCGCACCTATGCGGCGGGGCGCTTATCGGGGTGGGCGAAAGCGGGAGGTGGGCATGGGTTCTGTGATCGAGAGTCCGATGCTGGTGGGGTCGGTAGTCCGGCTTGAACCACTGGCGCACCGGCATGCCGAGGATCTTGCAGTGGCTGCGGCGGAGGATCGGCGGTCATATGGGTTCACCTCGGTGCCTGCTGTGGGCGAGGTCGAGGAGCGGATCGGGGTTCAGCTGGGGCTGGCCGCGGCTGGGTCGCTGATGCCGTTTGCTCAGGTTGTGGTGGATTCGGGGCGGGCTGTGGGGGTGACGGCGTACTGGGATCCGCGGGTTCTCGGGGATGGAGGTGCGCTGTTTGCGGTTCAGGTCGGGTTCACATGGCTGGCGGCGTCGGCGCAGGGGACGGCGGTCAACAGTGAGGCGAAGTTCCTGTTGTTTCAGCGTGCCTTCGAGGTGTGGAAGGTGGCCCGGGTGGACCTCAACACGGACGCGCGGAATGCCCGTTCGCGTGCGGCGATCGCTGGGGTGGGCGCTCGGTTCGAGGGAGTGCTGCGTAGTTGGTCCCGATCGTGGGCGCCGGGGGAGGAGGGGATGTTGCGGGACTCGGCGATGTTTTCGATCGTCGCCTCGGAATGGCCTGAGTGCCGGGAGAGGCTGCTGACGCGTATCGCTGGGCGGGCATGAACTGGGCAGGCAGGCAGGCAGGCAGGCAGGCAGGCAAGAAGGCAAGCAAGAAGGCAAGCGGGGTGGGGTGGGGCGAGCAGGGATGGGGCGGGTGGGAGGTGGGGTTGAGCGCGTTGGGGGTTAATGCCTTGTTGTCGAGGTGACGGCGTGTCTACTGTGCGGTGATGCGGACGCTGACGATGGCTTTTGACGCGCGCGATGCGGTTCGTCTGGCGCAGTTCTGGGGCGGTTTGCTCGGCCGGGTGGTTGTCGAGGCCGGCGGTGAGGCGCTTCTGCCGGGCGATGACACGCAGGTGGGGCTTCGGTTTGTGCCGAGCGATTCGGTGAAGGCCGGGGCGAATCGGTTGCATCTGCATCTGACCAGTGCCACCAGCGCCGACCAGGAGCGCACAGTGTCGGTTGCTCTGGAGCTCGGGGCCGCGCATCTTGATGTGGGGCAGCTGCCCGAGGAGGGGCACATCGTGCTGGCTGACCCGGAGGGCAACGAGTTCTGTGTGATCGAGGCGGGCAACAAGTTTCTGGCCGGGTGTGGGTTTCTTGGTGAGGTTGCCTGTGACGGCGGGCGGGAAGTCGGCGTCTTCTGGAGCGAGGCGATGGGCTGGCCGTTGGTGTGGGACCAGGATGAGGAGACCGCTATCCAGTCGCCGCACGGAGGTACGAAGGTTGCGTGGGGTGGGCCCTCGCCGGCCCCGACGCCGGGTACGAGTCGGCAGCGCTTCGACGTCACTCCTGCCAGCGGCGATCAGCTGTCGGAGATCGAGCGGTTGATTGCCCTCGGGGCCACGCTGCCCGAAGTCCGCGCAGACCTTGCGGACGGCGCAGGCCCCGCTCACGGTGGGAGCGGTGCGGACGGCGCAGGGGTTGGGAGCGGTGCGGACGGCGCAGGGGTTGGGAGCGGTGCGGACGGCGCAGGGGTTGGGAGCGGTGC
>NZ_BOMN01000100.1 GCF_016862215.1 Winogradskya humida | reverse complement strand
GCGGACGGCGCAGGGGTTGGGAGCGGTGCGGACGGCGCAGGGGTTGGGAGCGGTGCGGACGGCGCAGGGGTTGGGAGCGGTGCGGACGGCGCGGAGGTTGGAGGCGGCGTGGGTGGTGTGGTTGTGATGGTCGATCCCGGCGGCAATGAGTTCTTGGTGCGCGCTAGCTGATTTCGGTGCGCTTGAGTTTGAGGCGGCACTTCTTGTGCTCTGAAGCGGTCGCCCCCGGTGGTGTCGGGCAAGCGTGCGGCTTGGGGTGGTTCACCCTGCCGGATTGATCGGCCATGGCGCCGGCTGCTGCTATCGCGATGGTCGAGGTCAGGGGGACTGGCCCGCCTTGCCGACAGCGATGCCAAAGCCCTGCATGCCGTGAGGATGCCGGAGATCTGCATGTCCGAACCGATGCCGAAGCCGCGGTTCGCCGCCGCGGTGTCTCGTGCTGCTGGTTTTACCCACCGCCTGGCGCGGTGGTCTCGTGGTGCCGGCTTACCCGAAGCCCGTCCGGGAAGGACGGGCGGTGCGGCGTCGAGAGTCGGGCGGCGGGTGGGTGCGGGTGAGGTGGGTGCGGGCGGGGTGGGTGCGGGTGGGGTGGGTTAGAGGGATTGTTTCCAGGTGGCGATGGTGGTGACTGTGGCCTGGGTGGGGAAGATTTTTTCGGTGAGGAGCTGGTGGACTTCGGGGTCGTTGTCTAGGCAGGCGTCGGAGAGGACGGTGAGGGTGAGGTCTCGGTCGGCGGCTTCTCGGAGGGTGGAGAGGACTACTCCGCTGGTGGCGCAGCCGGTGAGGGTGAGGTGGGTGATGGCGCCGGCTCGGAGGATGAGGTCCAGGTCGCTGCCGGTGAAGGCGCTTACTCGGCGTTTGGTGATGATGATGTCGTCTTTTTCGGGGGCTACGGCGGGGTGGACGGCGGTGGCTTCCGGGGGTGCGGGGGGCTTGGCTATGGCTAGGGCGCCGAACATTTTGTTGGTTTTGCTGACTTCCTGGTAGCCGGGGCGGAAGCCGACCACCACGTAGATGACCGGGAGGCCTGCTGTGCGGGCGGCCGCGATGGCGTCGGCCAGGCGGGGGAGGTAGGTGTCGTCGGGGTAGCGGCTGAGGACGACGGGTTGGACGTCCATGACGAGCAGGGCCTGGGTCATAGCGGGCGGCTCCAAGTACGCGGGGCGGTGTAAGTACACGGCGCGATGTAGTTGCGCAAGACGATGTAGTGGCGCAGGGCGATGTAGTTGGGCAGGGCGGTCCAGCTACGCAGGGCGATGTCGTTGGGCAGGGCGGTCCAGCTACGCAGGCGATGTGGTTGGGCAGGGCGGTGTGGTTACGCAGGACATGCGGTTGGGCAGGAGCGGGTGTGGTTGCGCAGGGGATGTAATCACATGATGACTTGATAAGGTAGTCATGCTGGGGGATGGTGTCAACAAGTGATGACATGGGGATGGGGGTGTGGTGGAGCGGCGGCGGGATTCGGGGCAGACGAAGCGGGATTTGTTGGGGGCTGCTCGCGTACGTTTCATGCGGTTGGGGTTTGATGGGACGACGTTGCGGGATGTGGCGGCGGATGCCGGGGTGAATCTGGCGCTGATCAAGCGTTATTTTGACTCGAAGGAAGGGCTGTTCAAGGCGGCGCTGGCGGCGACGCCCGGGCCCGGTGAGTTTCCGAGTGACCGGGATGCGCTCGTGGAGGAGCTCAGCCGGCAGTTGTCCGTGGATGCGTGGCCGGAGTTCGGCGAGCATCCCGTGCTGATGCTGTTGCGCGTCTCTGAGAACGAGAACGTCGAGGAGCTGCGCCGCACAGCGATGGAGGACTTCAGCAACAGGTTGCTGGAGGTGTCGGGGGACGGCGAGATGCTGCGGGCCCAGTTGTTGCTGGCGCTGGGTGTGGGCGTGGCGGTCATCCGGTCGGGGGTGGGGCTGCAACCGCTGAGCGGCGCGACGGCGGAGGAGCTGGCGGGCCCGGTCAAGGACGTGGTGGACGCACTCCTGACAAGGGTCAGTGAGTCGAAAGACAAAGATCAGTGAGTAGATAGACAGGACTCAGTGAGTAGATGGACAGGGCTCAGTGAGTAGATGGACAGGGCTCAGTGAGTCGAAAGGCTGAGCTCGAAGCTGTAGCGGCTGGCTCGATAGACGTGCGAGCCGTATTCGAGCACGTGCCCGGCGGCGTCCCAGGCCGTGCGGCTCATCGTCAGTAGTGACGCGCCGCGTTTCTCCGTGAGTGTGCGGGCCTCCGCGGAGGTGGCCGAGCGGGCGCCGATCATCTGCGTCGCGATCCTGGGGACGTGGCCCGCGCGGCGCAGGAGCTCGTAGAGGCCGTGTTCGGCCAGGTCGGCGCGGTCCGGGCGCAGGACGCCGAGGGGGATGGCGTTGTGCATGAGGGCGAGGGGTTCGCCGCCCGCGTACCTCAATCTCTCGATCCAGGTGACCTCCGTGCCGAGCTCGATCTCCAGGGCGGCGGCCGCCTGCGCCGGCACGGGCATGACAGTCAACTGCAAGACCTCAGTCCGGGGTGTACGCCCGGAGCTGACCAGATCGTCGTACAAGCTTGACAGCTCGACCGGACGCCGGACCTTGGGATGCACGACCTGCGTGCCGACGCCCCGTTTGCGGATCAGCATGCCGCGCTCGACTAGGTACTGAATCGCGCGACGGATGGTCGGGCGGGAGACGCCGAGCCGTTCGGCGAGGTCGATCTCGTTCTCGATGCGGGCGCCGACGCCGATCTCCCCGCGCTCGATCAATGCCTGCAGCCGCGACGCGACCTGGAAGTAGAGCGGCACCGGACTGGATCTGTCCAGGCGGGCGTGCAGTTCGGGTGCCATGTGGACCCTCCTCGACAGGCGTACACCGCCATGTGAGTTTGTCAGGACAAAGTATTGACCTGGAAGCATCCACGTTATTACATCGAAACCTGTTCATGGCGCCGTCATCGTGCGCGGCATCCGCGGCTTGAAGGTCGCTTCGAGCAAGCCCTCATCCTTCCGCAAGGAGGACGCGTGGCCGTTGACGAAGTACTGACCATGGGACGTATCGGTGTTGATCTGTATCCACAACAGATCGGCGTGCCGCTGCCCGAGGTCCGCACGTTCGAGAAGTTCCTCGGTGGCAGCCCCACGAACGTCGCGGTCGCCGCGGCCCGCTACGGCCGGCGCAGCGCGGTGATCACCCGGACCGGCGCCGACCCGTTCGGCACCTACCTGCACGAGGCACTGCGCAGCTTCCACGTCGACGACCGGTTCGTGACCGCCGTGCCGGGCCTGCCCACACCGGTGACGTTCTGCGAGATCTTCCCGCCGGACGATTTCCCGCTGTACTTCTACCGCTTCCCCAAGGCCCCGGACCTCGAGATCCACGAGTCCGAATTAGATCTGGAAGCCATTGGAAATGCGGACATATTCTGGGTGACGGGCACCGGCCTCAGTCAGGAGCCGTCCCGGACGGCCACGCTCAGCGCCCTCAAATGCCGCGCCGAGGGGCAGACGACCGTCTTCGACCTCGACTACCGGCCGATGTTCTGGGAGTCCCGTGAGGAGGCCCGCCGCTGGTACCAGCAGGCGCTACCCCACGCATCGATCGTGGTCGGCAACCGCGACGAGTGGGAAACGGCCGGCACCACCCCGGACGACGGCTTGGTCATCGTCAAGCAGGGCCCGGACGGAGTAACGGCCCGCCGCGGCCAATCAGGCGGCGACGGCCGGACCGGCGCCGCGCCTGCCGGCTCCGACGCGGGGGGTGACGACGATCGCGCCGGCTCCGGCGCGGGCCTCCGCGAGGAGGTCAGCGCCAAGCCGATCCCGGTGGATGTGGTGAATGGGCTGGGGGCCGGGGACGCGTTCGGTGGGGCGCTCTGTCACGGGCTGCTGAGTGGCTGGGATCTGGCGACGATCATCGGTTTCGCCAACGCGGCCGGGGCGATCGTGGCGTCGAGGATGGCGTGTGCGGATGCGATGCCGACCGAGGACGAGGTCCGGGCGGTGATGGCTCGTGCGTGACCTTCAGGACCTGATCACGGCGCGGGTCGACCGGCCGTATGCGATCGCCTCCGCGGCCCGGCGCCGGCATCGTCCCGCGTCGTGGCGCGGGGAGCATGGCCGATTGATGATCATCGCGGCGGATCACCCCGCGCGGGGTGCGCTGCGGGCCGGTGCCGATCCCCTGGCCATGGGAAACCGGGCCGACCTGCTCGACCGCATCTGCACCGCGCTCGCCCGTCCCGGCGTCAACGGCGTGCTCGGCACCCCCGACATCCTCGAGGATCTGCTGGTGCTCGGGGTGCTCGACAACAAGGTCGTGATCGGCTCGATGAACCGGGGCGGGCTCGCCGGGACGGTGTTCGAGGTCGACGACCGGTTCACCGCGTACGACGCGGACAGCCTGAACGCGTCCGGGTTCGACGGCGGCAAGATGCTGCTGCGCATCGACCCGGCGGACGCGGGCACCGCGCGGACCCTGCAGAGCTGCGGGCAGGCCGTGGGGGAGCTCGCGGCGCACCGGCTGATGGCGATGGTCGAGCCGTTCATCTCGCACCGCGACGCCGAGGGGCGGCTGCGCAACGAGCTGACGGCTGAGGCGATGATCCGGGCGACGTCGGTTGCCGCGGGGCTCGGGGCGACCAGCGCGTACACGTGGCTGAAGGTGCCTGTGGTCCCGGACATGGAGCGGGTGATGGCGGCGACCACGCTCCCCGCGCTGGTGCTGGGCGGTGAGGTTTCCGAGGACGCCGATGCCGCGTACGCCCAATGGGCCAAGGCTCTGGCCCTGCCCACCGTGCAGGGTCTGGTGATCGGCCGGAGCCTGTTGTATCCGGCGGGCGGGGACGTCGCGGACGCCGTCGACCGGGCGGTGAGCCTGCTGTGAGCCATCTGCTGCGCCGGGGCGAGGGCGGGACCGGGCCGTTCGAGCTGGCCGTGACGCCGGCGAGTGCCGGCTGGGGGTACAGCGGGCTGCGGGTGCTCGACATGGGCATCGGCCAGCGGGTCAGTTTCCACACGGGCGACGCCGAGACGATCGTGCTGCCGCTCTCCGGGGGCTGCGACGTGACCTGCGACGACGAGCGGCTGACGCTGACCGGGCGGCGCTCGGTGTTCTCCCGCGTGACCGATTTCGCCTACCTGCCGCGGGACTCGTCGGTGACGATCCGGGCGGGCAACGGCGGCCGGTTCGCGCTGCCCAGCGCCCTGGCGACGAGCAAACTGCCGTTCCGCTACGGCCCGGCCGAGTCGGTGCCGGTCGAGCTGCGCGGCGCCGGGCAGGCCAGCCGGCAGGTCAACAACTTCTGCACGCCGGAGTCGTTCGAGGCCGAGCGGCTGATCGCGGTCGAGGTGCTGACCCCGGGCGGCAACTGGTCGTCGTACCCGCCGCACAAGCATGACGAGACCACCGAGGACGAGATCGCCCTCGAGGAGATCTACTACTTCGAGGTCGCGGGGTCGCCCTCGGGTGCGCCGGGCGCCGGCTTCCAGAGGGTGTACGGGCACCCGGGCCACGACATCGACATCTGCACCGAGGTACGCAGCGGCGACGTCGTCCTCATCCCGTACGGCTGGCACGGCCCCTCGATGGCCGCCCCCGGCTACGACCTGTACTACCTCAACGTGATGGCCGGCGCGGGCGAGCGCAGGTGGCTGTTCTCCGACGACCCCGTGCACGGCTGGGTCCGGGGTTCGTGGAGCCACCAGGAGATGGACCCGCGGCTGCCGCTCACTTCCATCCGCGAGAGGAGACGATCGTGAGGCTGACCGTCGCGCAGGCTGTCGTACGGTTCCTGGCCGGCCAGTGGACCGAGCGCGACGGCGTCGAGCAGCGCGCGATCGCGGGCGCGTGGGGCATCTTCGGGCACGGCAACGTCGCCGGGATCGGCCAGGCACTGCTGCAGGCCCAGCGCACGGGTTCGGCGGACCTGCCTTACCGCCTCGCCAGGAACGAGCAGGCCATGGTGCACGCGGCCGCCGGCTTCGCGAAGATGAAGAACAGGCTCTCCACGTACGCCTGCACGGCATCGATCGGCCCCGGCTCGACGAACATGCTGACCGGCGCCGCCCTCGCCACCGTGAACCGTCTCCCCGTCCTGCTGCTCCCGAGCGACGTCTTCGCCACCCGCGCGGCCGCCCCGGTGCTGCAGGAGCTGGAGGACCCCCGCACGTACGACGTCACGGTCAACGACGCCTTCCGCCCTCTGTCCCGCTTCTTCGACCGCATCTGGCGCCCCGAGCAGCTCCCGTCCGCACTGCTCGCCGCGATGCGTGTGCTGTTCGACCCGGCGGAGACCGGTGCGGTCACGATCAGCCTCCCGCAGGACGTGCAGGCCGAGGCATGGGACTTCCCGGACGAGTTGTTCGCGCGCCGCGTCTGGCACATCGCCCGCCCGGCACCCGAACAGGCCGCCGTCATCCGTGCCGCCGATGCGATCCGCTCCGCCCGTCGTCCGCTGATCATCGCGGGCGGAGGAGTGATCTACTCGGAGGCCTCCGCGGAACTCGACGCGTTCGCCCGCGCGACCGGCATCCCCGTCGCCGACACCCACGCCGGCAAGGGCGCCCTGAGCTGGGACCACCCGCAGTCGGTCGGCGGCATCGGCTCCACCGGCACCCCGGTCGCCAACCACCTCGCCCGGGACGCCGACGTCATCATCGGCATCGGCACGCGCTACAGCGACTTCACCACCGCCTCCCGCACCGCCTTCGCCAACCCCGGCGTCCACTTCGTCAACCTCAACGTCACCAGCTTCGACGCCCACAAACAGTCAGCCACCGCCGTCGTCGCCGATGCTCGTTCTGGGCTGACCGCTTTAACCGCTGAACTTAGTGATATAGCGATAAATAATGACACAGCGACGGGAGTGGTGAGTCAGCGCGAAGTGGTAGCCAGCCCGGAGGAAATCGCCTCTGGCCAGCAGACGGGGGTGTCTGGCCAGCAGACGGCGGTGTCCGGCGAGCAGACGGCGGTGTCCGGCGAGCAGACGGCGGTGTCTGGGCGGCGGACGATGGCTGGGCAGGAAAACGTGGTGCCCGGCCCGCGTGAGGTGTCGATAGGCCCGCGTGAGGTGTCGACAGGGCAGCGTGAGGTGTCGACAGGGCAGCGTGAGGTGTCGACAGGGCAGCGTGAGGTGTCGAGAGGCCAGCGTGAGGTGGCGAGAGACCAGCGTGAGTTGGTGTCCGGGCGGCATGAGTCGGTGCCCGAACATGGAGAAGGGGCGGCCGGGCTGCGTGAGGTCGTGTCCGGGCAGCGTGAGGCTGTTTCGGAGCAAGGGGAGGCCGCGCCGGGCCAGTGGAGAGCGGCGGCCTGGCGGCAGGGGATGGCGGCCGCTGGGCGCGACGCGGTGTCCGAGCAGGGAGAAGTGATGCCCAGCCCCCGCGAGGCGTTGCCCGGTCAGCGTGATGGGGTCGGCGGGGAGCGGGGGCTGCCCGGTCAGCGTGATGGGGTCGGCGGGGAGCGGGGGCTGCCCGGTCAGCGTGATGGGGCCGGCCGGGGGTGGGAAGTGCCCGCCCGCAGTGAGGGTATCTCCGGGGAGGGGGAAGTGCCCGGCCGGAGTGAGGGGGCCGGCGGGGAGGGTGGAGTGGCGTCCACCCGGCGCGAGGAGGTCGCCGGGGAGGGGGAAGCGGCGTCCGGTCGGCGGGGAGGGGCGCTCTGGCAGCGGGAGGTGGGGGTCTGGCAGGCGGAGGTGGTGGCTTGGCAGCGGGTTGTTGACGTGGCGTATCACCTGAATCATGGGCCGTTGCCCGCGCAGAGTGAGGTGATCGGTGCGGTCAATGACGCGTGTGGGGAGCGGGACGTTGTCGTGCAAGCAGCCGGAAGCATGCCCGGTGACCTGCAACTGCTCTGGCGTGCTCGCGATCCGAAGCAGTACCACGTGGAATACGGCTACTCCTGTATGGGTTTCGAGATCGCCGGCGCCGTGGGGATCAAGCTTGCCGACCCGACCCGGGAGGTCTATGCCCTGGTAGGCGACGGGTCGTACCTGATGATGGCGCAGGAGATCGTCACCGCCATCGCCGAGGGTCTGAAGCTTGTCATCGTGCTCGTGCAGAACCACGGCTTCGCGTCGATCGGCGCGCTGTCGGAATCGCTCGGGTCGCAGCGTTTCGGCACGAGTTATCGCTATCGCGGGGCGGACGACGATTACGACGGCGGATATCTGCCCGTTGATCTTGCTGCGAATGCCGAGAGCCTCGGTGCCGCGGTTGTCCGGTGCCGCACCATCGCCGATCTGACCGAGGGGCTGAAGCGCGCCCGGGACGCCGATCGGCTGACCGTGGTGTATATCGAGACCGATGCGCATTCGCCGATTCCGTCCTCCGAGTCGTGGTGGGACGTGCCGGTGAGTGCGGTTTCCGAGCTGGGGAGCACCCGGGAGGCGCGGGCGGGTTACGAGGCTGCGAAGCGTGGCCAACGTCAGTATCTCCGGGAGGGACCTGCCCATGTCCATCATTGAGCATTGGATCGGCGGCAGCCCCACCGCGGGCGCCGGGGGACGGCGTGGTGCGGTGTTCAACCCCGCAACCGGGCGGCAGCAGCATGAGGTGGTGCTCGCCGATCACGCGGATGTCGACGCGGCCGTTGCGGCTGCCACGACGGCGTTCGGGTCGTGGGGGCAGGCGTCGCTTTCCGCGCGTACCAAAGTGATGTTTGCATTCAGAGAGCTCGTGAATGCGAATGTGCAGGAGCTGGCGGGGATCATCTCGGACGAGCATGGCAAGGTGCTCAGTGACGCGGCCGGGGAGGTGCAGCGCGGGCTCGAGGTGGTCGAGTTCGCGTGTGGCATTCCGCAGCTGTTGAAGGGTGACTATTCCGATCAGGCCTCGAACGGTGTGGACGTTTTCAGTTTCCGTGAGCCGCTCGGGGTGTGCGTGGGGATCACGCCGTTCAATTTCCCGGCGATGGTGCCGATGTGGATGTACCCGGTCGCGATCGCGTGCGGGAACACGTTCGTGCTCAAACCCAGCGAGCGGGATCCCTCGGCGGCGAACTTCGTCGCGGACCTGTGGCGGCAGGCGGGGCTGCCCGACGGGGTGTTCAACGTCGTGCACGGCGACAAGGTGGCCGTCGACGCGTTGCTGCAGCATCCGGGTGTCGCCGCGATCTCGTTCGTCGGGTCGACACCGATCGCGCGTTACATCCACCAGGAGGCCGCCGCGTCCGGGAAGCGGGTGCAGGCGCTCGGGGGTGCCAAGAACCACGCGATCGTGCTGCCCGACGCCGATCTGGAGTTCGCGGCCAACCACCTCGCTGCGGCGGCGTTCGGGTCGGCCGGGGAGCGGTGCATGGCGATCTCGGCGGCGGTTGCGGTCGGTGGTGCGGGTGATCCGCTGATGGAGCTGGTGTCGCGTAAGGCTGCCGAGGTGGTCGTCGGCTCCGGCCGGGATCCGCGCAGTGAGATGGGCCCGGTCGTCTCCGCCGCCGCCAAGGAGCGCGTCGAGTCGCTGATCGGCACCGGGGAGCAGCAGGGTGCGAAGGTGCTGGTCGACGGGCGGGGCCTGAGCGTCGACGGGTTCGAGGACGGCTTCTTCGTCGGGCCGACCGTGATCGACCAGGTGGAGACCGGGATGGACGTCTACACCGAGGAGATCTTCGGCCCGGTGCTGTCCGTGGTGCGGGCCGACTCGGTGGACGCCGCGATCGCCCTGGTGAACGCGAACCCGTATGGCAACGGCACCGCCATCTTCACCGGCAGCGGCGAGGCCGCACGGCGATTTCAGCGCGGCGTGCACGTCGGTATGATCGGGATCAACGTGCCCATCCCGGTCCCGATGGCGTACTACTCCTTCGGCGGCTGGAAGGACTCCCTGTTCGGCGACCGGCACATCCACGGTCCCGAGGGTGTCTCGTTCTACACCCGTGGCAAGGTCGTAACCTCCCGGTGGCCGCACGTCACCAGCGCGCACGGCGCATCGCTGCAATTTCCGACAGCTCTGTAGAACCTTTGGAGAACCAAGATGATCTTCTCGCGAGGTGCGCGCATCGTCGCGCTCGCCGCAGTCGTAACCCTCGGTGCCACCGCGTGCAGCGGCGGCGGACGGGTGAAGACCGACGACAACGGCAGCGGGGAGGGCGCGAACGCCGCGGGCAGCTCCGGCTTCACGGTTGCGTTCGTCACCCACGAGACGCCCGGTGACACGTTCTGGGACAAGATCAAGGCGGGCGCGCAGCAGGCCGCCAAGGACGAGGGCGTCACCCTCAAGTACTCCAACGACCCGGACGCCACCAAACAGGCGGTGCTCATCCAGAACGCGGTCGACTCGAAGGTCGACGGCATCGCCACGACCCTGGTCACGCCGAACGCGCTCGCCGGCGCGGTGAAGTCCGCGACCGACGCGAAGATCCCGGTGGTCGGCCTCAACGCCGGCATCGACCAGTACAAGCAGCTCGGCGCGCTGATGTATTTCGGTTCGGACGAGACCGTCGCCGGGCAGTCCGCCGGGCAGCGCATCGCCACGGCCGGGGCCAAGCACCCCCTCTGCGTCATCCACCAGGCCGGCTCGGTCTCGCTCGAGGCCCGCTGCGCCGGGGTGAAGAGCGCCGTGCCCGGCACCGAGAACATCCAGGTCAACGGCGCGGACGACGCGGCGGTGGTGTCGACGCTGCAGGCCAAGCTGTCGCAGGACAAGTCGATCGACTACATCGTCACGCTCGGCGCCCCGATCGCCCAGGACTCGATCAAGGCCCTCGCCGCCGCCGGCAGCGCGGCGAAGCTGATCACTTTCGACCTCAACGCCGAGATCGCCCAGAACATCGCGGACGGGAAGATCGAGTTCTCCATCGACCAGCAGCCGTACGCGCAGGGGTACCTGGCGGTCAGCTCGCTCTACCTCTACCTGAAGAACGGTAACGACATCGGCGGCGGCAAGCCCGTCCTGACCGGCCCGTCGTTCGTCGACAAGGACAACATCGCGAAGATCCTGCCGTTCACGAAGAGCAACACGCGATGAGTCACAGCGTGCAGGCGGCGCCGCCGATGCCGGCGCCCGCGGGACCCCCGAGGTTCCGCCGCAGTCTCTCCAGCCGCGTGCTCGGCCGCCCCGAGGTGGGCGCGCTGGTCGCGGCGATCCTCATCTTCGTCTTCTTCCTGATCGCGGCGCCGTCGTTCCGCTCCGCCGAGTCGTTCTTCACCGTGCTCTACCAGTCGTCGACCATCGGTATCGTCGCGGTCGGCGTGGGCCTGCTGATGATCGGCGGCGAGTTCGACCTCTCCGCCGGCGTCATCACCACCACGGCCGGCCTGGTCAACTCCATGTTCTGCTGGTACTTCGGGGTCAACCTGTGGGTCGGCGCGCTGTTGTCGCTCGCGTTCTGCCTGCTCATCGGCTTTGTCAACGGCTACCTGGTGATGCGCACCGGCATTCCCAGCTTCCTGATCACGCTGGGGACCTTCTTCGTGCTGCAGGGCGCGAACCTCGGCGTGACGAAGCTGGTCAGCGGCTCGGTCTCCAGCCCCGACATCAGCCAGATCCAGGGCTACGACTCGCTGGGGAAGATCTTCGCGTCCAGCTTCAAGGTCGGCCCGGTCACGGTCTGGATCACGGTGCTCTGGTGGGCACTGTTCGTCGCCCTCGCCGCGTGGTTGCTGCAAAGGACAAGGACGGGCAACTGGGTGTACGCCGTGGGCGGCGCAGCGGCGAGCGCACGCGCGGTGGGCGTACCCGTCGTGCGTACCAAAATCGGCCTCTTCATGGGTGTCTCGTTCTTGGGCTGGTTCGTGGGAATGCACACGCTGTACCGGTTCAACACGCTGCAGGCCGGTAACGGGGTGGGTAACGAGTTCCTCTACATCATCGCGGCGGTCGTCGGTGGCACGTTGCTGACCGGTGGCTTCGGCAACGCCGTGGGTGTCGCGATCGGTGCGTTCATCTTCGGCATGACCAGCCTGGGCATCGTCTACGCGGGCTGGGACCCCAACTGGTTCAAGGCGTTCCTCGGCGTCATGCTGCTGCTCGCCGTGCTCGTGAACCTCTACATCAAGCGGATGGCGACGAGCCGGAGGCTGTCATGACGACGCTCATCGAGATGGAAAACGTCGGCAAGTCCTACGGCGCGATCAGCGCTCTGCGGGACATCAGCCTGAAGGTCAACGCGGGCGAGGTCACCTGCGTGCTCGGCGACAACGGCGCGGGCAAGTCCACCCTCATCAAGATCATGTCGGGGCTGCACCCGCACAACGAGGGCGCGCTGCTCGTCGACGGCGAGAAGCAGACGTTCAGCTCCCCGCGCGAGGCCCTCGACCACGGCATCGCCACGGTCTACCAGGACCTCGCCGTCGTCCCGCTGATGGAAGTCTGGCGCAACTTCTTCCTCGGCGCCGAGATCTCCGCGGGCCGGTTCCCCCTTGCCGGCCTGCGGATCAAACAGATGAAGCGGATCGCCGACGAGGAACTGCGCAAGATGGGCATCGTCGTGCAGGACATCGACCAGCCCATCGGTACGCTCTCCGGCGGCCAGCGGCAGTGTGTCGCGATCGCCCGCGCCGTCTACTTCGGGGCGCGGGTGCTCATCCTCGACGAGCCGACCGCCGCGCTCGGCGTCAAGCAGTCGGGTGTCGTGCTCAAGTACGTCGCCGCCGCCCGGGACGCGGGGCTCGGCGTCGTGTTCATCACGCACAACCCGCACCACGCGTACCTCGTGGGTGATCACTTCATCATCCTCAAACTCGGCGAGGCCGTCCTCGACAAGACCCGCGACGAGGTCGACCTCGACGAGCTGACCACCCAGATGGCCGGCGGCGACGAGCTGGCCGAGCTCTCCCACGAACTGGGGCGCTGATGCTGACCGTCGGAGTCATCGGAACCGGCATGATCGGCCAGGACCATCTCCGCCGGATCACCAGGGTCCTCGCCGGCGCGACCGTCACGGCGGTCACCGACGTGGACGCCGACCTCGCCAAACGGGTCGCCGAGGGCCTCCCGGGCGCGGTCGTCCACCAGACGGGCGAAGAGTTGATCGCCGACCCCGCGGTGGACGCGGTCGTCGTCTGCTCGTGGGGACCCACCCACGAGCAGTACGTCCTCGCCGCGATCACCGCGGGCAAACAGGTCTTCTGCGAGAAACCCCTCGCGACCACCGAGGAGGCCTGCCGCCGGATCGTCGCCGCCGAGGTCGCCGCGGGGCGCCGGCTCGTGCAGGTCGGCTACATGCGCCGCTACGACGCGGCGTACCGGGCACTCAAGGCCGCGATCGAGAGCGGCGAGATCGGCAACCCGCTCATGATGCACTGCGCGCACCGCAACGCCGGGGTGCCGGGTTTCTATGAGAGGGAAAGCATCATCACCGACACGGCGGTGCACGAGATCGACATGGTGCGCTGGATGTTCGGCGAGGAGATCACTTCCGCGCGGGTGCTCGTACCGAGAAAGAACCGCAACGGGGGAGACCTGCAGGACCCGCTGCTGCTCATCCTGCAGACCGAGGGCGGCGCTCTGATCGACGTCGAGCTGTCGGTCAACATCCGCTACGGGTACGACATCCGCGGCGAGGTCGTGGGAGAAGATGGCACCGCCTCACTCGGCTCGCAGAGCCCGGTCGTCGTACGCGGCGGGGGCCGGGTCGCCAGCCCGGTGCCGCTCGACTGGCGCGAACGCTTCGCCCGCGCATACGACGTGGAACTGCAGGAATGGATCGACTCCATCGCCTCCGGCGGCCCACCGGCCGGCCCGAGCGCCTGGGACGGGTACGCCGCCGCCGTGGTCTCCGACGCCGGTGTCGAGGCGCTGCGCAGTGGCTCCCTGGTCGCGGTCAGCCTGATGGAGCGGCCCGCGCTGTACGAGGTGGTCGCGTGAGGATCGCGCTGGATTCCGGAAGGCCCTCGCCGCCGCGGAGGTCCAGGTCGCGTCGGTGCTGCCGCTCTACAAATGGTCCGGCCCGGACGAGGACGAACGCCAGGCCGCCGTCCGCTACTGGAAACGCGCCCTCCAGATCACCGTCGACCTCGGCGTCGGCGTCATGAACTCCGAATTCAACGGCCGCCCCTCTGCCCCTGCCGCTCCTTCGTCGGCCGCCGCTTCGGAGGCCCAGTTCTGGCGCTCCCTCGAGGAGTTGCTCCCGATCTTCGAACGCGAGGGCGTGCGCCTGGTCCTGGAACCCCACCCCGACGACTTCGTCGAGGACGGCCGCGCGGGCGTCGACCTGGTCCGCGGCATCACCTCACCGCTGGTCAGCTTCCTCTACTGCGCCCCGCACACGTTCCACCAGGGCGGCGACCTGGCCGACGTCCTCACCTACGCCGGCCCGCTGCTCACCCAGGTGCACCTCGCCGACTCGTTCGACCACCGCGGCTCGGGCCTGCGCTACATCGTCAACCCGCCGGGCTCCACGGCCCGCGTCCACCAGCACCTCGACATCGGCCAGGGCGAGGTCGACTGGGATCTTTTCTTCCGTACGCTCACCGCGCTCTCCTTCGACGGCATCGCCACGGTCTGCGTCTTCGCGTGGGAGGAACGCGCCGCCGAAAGCTGCCGGTTCAACCTGGCCGAGGTCCAGCGCCACCTCGAAGCAGCTGCGGCCGGTCAGGGTGAGCGTGCCGCCCATCCTGCTGGTCAGCTCCCGGGCGATCGCGAGTCCTAATCCCGTTCCACCGGCGTCGCGCTGCCGGGACTCCTCGAACCGGGTGAACCGTTCGAAGATCCGTTCGGCGTCGGCGGGCTCAACCCCCGGCCCGTCGTCGCACACCGTGACCGTCGTCGTCGCCGCGACGGTGACGGTGACCGTCCGCGACTCAACCACCCTCACGCTGCCGGACGCCCCGCCCGCCCTGTTCTACGCGGCCCGGTTCGCCGGGCTCCCCTGTTCCGGAGCCTCCGAGATCGCCAACGACACCGGATATCCGATCGTCATCCGCTCCACAGCCGGCAAGGGGTCGGTCACCATCGCGCTCTACGGCCACTCGGGCTCGCGCACCGTGACCATGTCCTCCGACGGCGCCACCCGGACCATCACTGCCGAAGGCGACCCGCCCACGACCGGCTCATGCCGTCAGCCCTCGTCGTAACGACCCTGCGCGGCGAACAATTCGTCACGGTGGCGCCCGAACCAGCCGAGCAACTCGGTGAGCGGCCCGGCCAGGCTCACCCCGAGCTCCGTCAGGCTGTACGTCACCTGCGGCGGCACGGTCGGCTCAACATCGCGGGCGACCAGGCCGTACCGCACCAGCGCCTTCAGGTTCTGCGACAGCATCTTCTCGCTGATCCCGCCCACCCGCCCATGCAGCGCCGAGAACCTGTACGGCCCACCCATCAACGCCGCCACAATCAGCGTCGACCACCGATTGGTCACCTGATCCATGATCGGCCGATACGCACACTTCTTGTCGAACGTGTCGTTGGCCAGCAACCGCTGCGCCACGCCGAGCTGGTGGGGTTCCGTC
Source organism: Winogradskya humida (assembly GCF_016862215.1). Classification (GTDB taxonomy): domain Bacteria; phylum Actinomycetota; class Actinomycetes; order Mycobacteriales; family Micromonosporaceae; genus Actinoplanes; species Actinoplanes humidus. The sequence continues at coordinate 89,484 of NZ_BOMN01000100.1, read as the reverse complement.
ACGCCACCAGCGTACTTCCCGACAGTAAGCTGCTTTCCAGTAGTGAAGGCGAGTCATGGTTGTGGTGTCGTAGCGGCAATGTCGCGAAGGAGCTCCTTTTCGCGGTCGCGCAGATCGGCCGCCCGCTGGAAGTCCTCTCCGTCGATCGCTTTCTCCTTGGCGCGCCGTATCCGGAAGATCTCCCTGTCGAGCTCGGAACCGTCCGGCTCCACGTCTCGCAGGGGCGCGGCGGGGGACTTGCGGCGCAGGTTGGCCGTGACCGGTGCGGGGGTGTCGTCGAGGTCGGCGAGGCGCCCGGTCTGCAGGTGGCTGATGTCGCCGTTGTTGTCGAGCGCCGCGGTGAGCAGCAGGGTGAGCGAGGTGCCGTGCACGGCGATGCCGGCCGGGTCGTCGAGCAGAGTCTCGGCCCCGGTCCTGATCTCGGACCCGGTCCCGGCGGATGGCTCGACACGATAGATCAGCCAGTGCAGTGCCCGGGTCGTGGCGTCGATGGCGGCGCCGATGCTGCTGCCGTCGGGCAGGTCGATGATCGTGAGCAGGGCCGGGCGGGTCTCGCCCCGGTAGATGCGGCCGTGCTCGGCGATCGGGCGCAGGCGCCAGGCCCCGTCGAAGAGCGTGCCCGAGCCGATGCGCCGGTATAGCGCGGCAAGATCGGCGGAGGCGTGGAACATGCGCCGGTCGGTCGGCGGGGTGGTGACATGCTCGCGGATGATCCGGTCGATCACGTCGTCGATCAACGGCTCGGCCGGTGTGAGGTGCCAGCCGGCGATCGGGCGCAGGGCCCCGCCCGGATCCTGGGCGACCCCGACCAGACCGGCGTGCAGGGCAACCGTGTGGATGTCGCCGTCGTTGACGTGCACGATCACGCGCGAAAGCATGGCCGGAACGCTGCTGCTGCGAATTCCCGGCCCGTCATAACCCATCCGGTCTCCGGACGTCAGGTCGCGAGGTTCGTCGAGGGGCAGCTCCAGCAACGGGTTCGGCCGGTCGACGCTCCCGCCCCCTTCAAGGTAGGGATACAGCCGTGCGATCCACCCGGTGATCACCTTCGCGCCGTACGCGTCAGCCGGGTTGTAGATCCTCCGCCAGAAAGCGACATCAACGTCACCGCCCGCCGCCCGCACGAACTGGCCGGCGATCGGCCCCAGCGACTCACCCCACCGCTCCAGCCCGAACCGCCCCAGCCCGTCCACCCGCTCCCGGATCCTGCGCCAATCGTCCACAGTCCCGGTCAGCATGATCTCCGGAATCCCGCAGACACAGACCAGCCACACCGAAAAATACGGAGAGTACGCATCCAGCAGCACAACCTGCCCCGCCATGCGCTCCACGTCCGTGCTGGTGGAGAAGTCGCACGCGAAGAAGTCATCATCATCGAGCTGGCTGCTCAACCCCTCCACCAGCCAGCGCCACGACTCGGCGTCCGTCGGCATCGGCCCGACGTGCCGAACCTCAATCCGCTTACGCCCCGGATGCTCAACGAGCCGCGCCCGCAACTCCTCCTCGTGCAGCCGTACATGCTGGGCAACGCCCTGCGCGATGGTCAGCCACACCGCATCGGGCGACAACACCAGCGGCCGATGCCCGGCAAACGCCTGCCCCACGGCACTCAGCAGAGGATGCACCCCGTCCGGCTCGACAACCGCCACCCCCGCATCCCCGCCCACGGTCAACGCATCCGGAAACAGCCCACCGAGCGGCCGCACCGGCAGCACCTCAGCCGCCCGGACCACATCATCAACCCCAAAACTGACCACATCCGAACCCTATCGACCGCCGCTGTCTCCGACCGCCCACTTTTACAAGGTCCTTCATGGACTACCGAGCGCAGGTTCAGATCTGCCTGCCCCATCCGCATCCCGCCGCCCGCGGACGTGATCCCGGTACTCCTCGCCGGCCACCCCTTCGTTGACCCAGCGGCCGGGATCAGCGCCGGTCAACCGTTCCGCGAGCAGGAGCGCTTCCCGTTCGCCGGCACGGGTTCCGATTTCGCGACCTTCGCCGGCATACGCCTCGTCGACGGGATCCAGGGACCAAAAGTTGGCAAGGTCACCGGCTTTCTCGTCATCCGGATCCCGGACGGTGTGCAGCGAGATCCGGCACTGCCCGTCTTCGGAGTTGATCGCCACCCATCGGACGGCGCGTTCGCCGTGCACCTCCGTGCCGCCGAGGAACTGCTCAACGGCTCTCCCACGTCGCAGAGCCGCGACGGAGAACTGTCGGGTCAGATAGCGCATCCAGGAAGCCTAGTCATGTAGTGCATCCAGGATGCCTAGTCAGGTAGCGCACCCAGGAAGCCTAGTAAGTCACGGTCGGGCTACTTGAGGAGCACCGCGGCTCATGTCCAGGATGCACACCGCGTTGCCGAACGGATCCTCCAGAACAGCGCACCGGCCGATGGCGATGTCGAACAGCGGCTCGCGAATCACACAGCCGCCGTGTTCATACGCCGCCACCGCAGCCAGCACGTCATCGACGAGGTAGCGCACGCCGACATCCCGTGCGAGGTCCATGGTGTGCAGCACCACCTCCGCGTCAGTCTCCGGCATCCCCATCCCGACAGCCAATTCGTCGTGCCAGAGCGTCCGCAGCCCAAAAACCCGGGCATAGAACTCCGTCGCCGCCCCGAGGTCCCCCACCCGCACCATGACGCAGTCGATCCTCCGCAACATCTCCGCCTCCATGCACGACTGAGCTCCCCCATGCGCGCGGCGGAGGAACTGACTCTGGTCCAGCCATTTGTCCACAGCTTCTACAGAGAGCACCGCGAGAAGGCCGGGCTCAATCGGACACTCTGGCCGCGGCTGAATCTGGTGATCTCGTGCCCGCGGGGTCGGACGTTGAGCGTGACCGGGCAAGCCCACCGCTCGGCCGGCACCTGCACCGGCTCCGCGTGACCGGCTCCGCGTGACCGGCACCGGCACCGGCACCGTGCGACCGGCTCCGCACCCGGGCTGGCGTGTCGCCGACTCGCAGACCCGCCGACCGCCGACTCGCAGACCGCCGAGCCGCCGACTCGTAGACCGCAGACCCGCCGACTCGCCGACTCGCCGAGCCGCAGACCGACGGCTACGGCGTGGTTTGCGTCGGCGGTTCACTCGCGGAGGCGTGCGCAGTCAGGGGGTCAACCGATGGGGACGTCGGTGAGGCGGAGTTTGTCGGGGACGTCGAGGGTGACTGATTTCGTTGCCGGGGGTGGGGCGGGGAACCAGAGGGAGAGGGTCTGGCTGCTGCCGGGTGGGATGGGTTGGTTGAGGAGGCGGTCGCAGAGGCAGCGGTGGTCGCCGGGGTGGAGTTCGTAGTCGAGGTTGTAGGAGGTGGTGGTGCCGTCGAAGAGGCGGATGCCGGCGGCGCCGTAGCGGGCGTAGGGGTCGAATTCGTCGCGGGCGGTGAAGACGCCCTGGCCGAGGAAGTCGTGGATCGTGGCTTTGTCCGGGCCGACGGTGGTGGCGATCAGGTCGAGCTGCAGGAACGGGCCGCTGAGCCGGGCGCGGCCGGGGGTGAAGCGGATCGTGCCGCGGTGCAGGGGGAGTGACACCTCGACTCCTGCTGCGGCCTTGCCGACGGCGCCGGCTGTCTTCGGCAGCGTGGCTTTGGCGCGCTGGGCGGCGGACCGGCCGTCGCCCTGGAAGGAGATGGTCACCCGTCTGTTGCGGGCGCGGCTCGCGGCGTCGGTGTTGGGCACGGCCGGCTGGGTTTCGCCCTTCGCCGCGACGGTCTTGGGCCATGTCGCGTCGGGTAGCGGGCCGGTGATCGCTGTGGCGACCGCCTCGGCGCGTTGTTTCGACAGCGTCTGGTTGTGAGCGGTGCTGCCGCTGTCGTCGGTGTGCCCGGTGACGGTGAGCGGGCCGGCGCCGGCGGCCTTCACGTCCGCGACGGCTGCGGCGATCGTTTTGCCGGCCTGGGCGGTGAGCTGCGAGCTGTCCAGTTTGAAGAGCACGTCGGTGTCCAGGTTGAGGTCGACGCCGTCAGCGCCGCTGCGGGTGCGCAGACCGACGTCGGAGCGGTCCGAGTAGGCATCGAGCGCGGCGCTGACCGACACCGCACCGGTCAGGTCGAGCGGCTTCTGGGTGCGGCCGAGCGAGTCGGGCCCGGTGGGCGGGGCGGGCACCGGGCCGGCGACGACGGGCACGTCGGCGAACACCCCCGCATACGGCAGCATCACCGACAGGCTGGTGACGGTCGCCGGGACTCCGGAGAAGGCGGCTTGCAACGGGCGGGTCTCGCCCTGGCCGATCCGCACCCTGGTGGTGCAGACACAGTTGCCGCCGGCCTCGGCGGTCAGGTAGACGCGGCGGCCCGCGGTGTCGACGAGGCGGGCGCCGTCGAACGAGGTCGTCTGCGAGGCGGAGAACTGGCGGCCCACCTGCGCCGAGCCCGCGCTTTGGAGCGTGGTGCCGATGCTCAGCACGACGACGTCGCCGGAGCGGATCAGTGGCCCGACCGCCATGGTGAGCGCATCGCCACCGGCGTCGACCCGCCGCGTCTCGACCGGCACCGGTGCGACGGAGGGACCGGTGAGGGAGGGATCAGCGAGGGACGGGCCGGTAGAGGCCGCGGAAGCTCCGGGCAGGACCGGAGCGGGAGCGGAGGAAGGCGACGGGGAGGGGGACGAGCACCCGCAGAGGAACAGCCCCGCCGTGAGCGCAGCCAATAGCCGTCTCATCATCAGACCTCCTCGCAGGCAGCTCGACACCCGCCACCCTAGCGACGTCCGCCGACCCCGCGCCGCCCTCATGTGCTCCCCTGTGGATAACTCCCGGGAGCCTTGCCTCGACGTGGCCCTAGACGACGTCGGCCTTCGCGGCGGCGGCGAGGAGGTTCTCGGCGGCGAGGCGGAGGCTCGTCCTCACCGGCTCGGAATAGCGGCGACGCCGGCGTACATGGCGACCTCGTCGGCGGCCGGGCGAGGGACGGGCTCGCCTTCGGCGTGCCATTCGGCGAGGGGGACGACACCGGGGGTGAGCAGGTCGAGGCCGTCGAAGAAAGAGGCGAATTCGGATTTGGTACGCAGCCGGCCCTGCCCGTGACGCCCCGACGAGATATCCGCGACGAGGTCCGGCGGCAGGTAATCGCTGGTGGCGTGGGAGAGCACCACGTAGCTGCCGGGCGGGAGGGCTGCGGTCAGGGTGCGCAGGACGGCGTACGGATCATCGCTCTCGGGGATGAAGTGCAGGATCGCGAGGAGCATCAGGGCGACCGGCTGACTGAGATCCAGGGTCTTCGCGGCCTGCTCGAGGATCGTGGCGGGGTCGCGCAGGTCGGCGTCGACGTAGGCCGTGGCGCCCTGCGGCGAGCTGGTCAGCAGGGCGCGCGCGTGCACGAGGACCAGCGGATCGTTGTCGACGTAGACGATGCGGGACTCCGGCGCCGTACGCTGAGCGACCTCGTGGGTGTTGTCAACGGTCGGTAGACCGGTGCCGATGTCGAGGAACTGGCGCACTCCCGCCTGTGTCGTCAGGTGGGTGACCGCGCGGTGCAGGAATCGCCGGTTCTCGACCACGGCGGTGCGGATGCCGGGAAACTTGGCGGCGATCTGATCCCCCGACTCCCGGTCGGCGGCGAAGTTGTCCTTGCCGCCCAGCCAGTAGTCGTAACGCCGCGCCGGGTGGGCCACAGAGGTGTCGATCACGGGCGGCGTGGTCATCCGGGACCTCCATGGTGGATGGCGAGGCCGTCATCGTAGGCCTCAGCGGTTGTCGACGATGCGGCGCATCTTGCCGAGGGAGCGTTCGATGCCGTCCGGGGGGATGACGTCGACGGTGACGCTGACGCCGATGGTGTTCTTGATGTGGCCGGCCAAGGCCTGGCCGGCGGCGAAGGCGGTTTCGGGGACGGCGCCGGGGCGGCGTTCGACCTTGACGGTGAGCTCGTCGAGGCGGCCGGTGCGGGTGAGGACGCATTGGAAGTGGGGGGCCAGGGCGGGCGTACGGAGGATGAGTTCTTCGATCTGGGTGGGGAAGAGGTTGACGCCGCGCAGGATGATCATGTCGTCGGTGCGGCCGGTGATCTTCTCGAGGCGGCGCATGGGGCGGGCCGTGCCGGGGAGCAGGCGGGTCAGGTCGCGGGTGCGGTAGCGGATCACCGGCATGGCCTGTTTGGTCAGAGAGGTGAGAACGAGTTCGCCGAGGGTGCCGTCCGGCAGGACCTCGCCGGTCAGCGGGTCGATGATCTCCGGGTAGAAGTGGTCCTCCCAGACGGTCAGGCCGTCCTTGGTCTCGACGCATTCGCTGGCCACGCCGGGGCCCATCACCTCGGACAGCCCGTAGATGTCCACCGCGTGCAGGTCGAGCTGGTCCTCGATCTCCGTACGCAGATCCTCGGTCCACGGCTCTGCGCCGAAGATGCCGACCTTCAGAGAGGTCGTACGCGGGTCGATGCCCTGCCGGCGCATCTCGTCCACGATGGCCAGCATGTAACTCGGGGTGACCATGATGATCTCGGGCTCGAAATCGCTGATGAGCGTGACCTGACGCTCCGTCATGCCACCCGAGACCGGGATGACCGTGCATCCGAGCTGCTCGGCCCCGTAGTGCGCGCCGAGTCCTCCGGTGAAGAGTCCATATCCATATGCGATGTGTACGCGGTCAGCGGGCCGCCCGCCCGCCGCACGAATCGACCGGGCCATCAGGCGGGCCCACGTATCGAGGTCCTCACGGGTGTAACCGACGACGGTGGGCCGGCCCGTGGTGCCCGACGAGGCGTGCAGCCTGGCGATCGACGTGCGCGGCACGGCGAACATCCCGAACGGATAGTTGGCGCGCAGGACCGCCTTGTCCGTGAACGGGAAGCGCGCCAAGTCAGACAGATCCGCGATCTCGGGAGAGCCCCATGCGTCGCGGTAGTGGGGGACGTTCGCGTGAGCGTGGGCGAGCGACCAGCGTAAGCGTGACAGCTGAAGGTCGCGGAGCGAGGAGACCGAGGCGCGTTCGATCGGCTCCAGGGAATGTGGAGGTGGCGTTCGGGATTCCATGGTCAACCTGTCACTCCCGGATGCTGAGCCCGTCGAAGGCCACGGTGGTCAGGATGGTGGCGAGTTCACCGGCGTTGCCGCGGGCGGGGCTGTACCACTCGGCGAGCGAGTTGACCATGCCGAAGAGCACGCGCGCGGCCGTTGCCGGGTCGATGTCGGGGCGGATGCCGCCTTCGGTCTGGGCGGCTTTCACCAGGGCTGTCACCTCGTGGTCGAAGGCGCGGCGGCGGGTGAGTGCGTCCAGCTCCACCTCGCTGTTGCCGCGGACCCGCAGCAGCAGGGTGACGTAGGGCAGGCGGCCGGCAAGCACCAGCACGCTGAGCCTGATCAGGGTCTCCAGGCGTTCCAGCGCGGTCGAGTCGTCGAGGCCGCGCACCTGGGTCATGGCGTCGTCGAGGCCGTCGAGGGCGTGGTCGATCGCCATCCGGAGGAGCTCCTGCTTGCCCCGGACGTGGTGGTAGATGCTCGATTTGGTGATCTCGAGGCGCCGGGCGACGTCATCCATGCTGGTGGCGTCGTAGCCCCGCTCGTTGAACAGCTCCACGGCGGCGTCGAGCACGGCCTGCACGTCATGGCCGGGGCGGCCGCGGCGGCCACTGGAATTTTGTGCCATCCCCACCCCCAGGTCTTGATTAACCGACCGAACGGACGGTAGATAATAGGTACAGCCAATCGCAAAGGAGCGCTGGTGACAACCCCCGCTGAGTTCTACCAGAGGCACCGCGAGCTGCTCGACCGTGCGATCGAGGCGGCCGCCGCCCGCGATTACTGGTCGGCCTATCCCGAGTCGCCGAGCAAGTCCGTCTACGGCGAGGAGGCTGCGCCGGCGGGGGAGGCCGCTTTCCAGGCACTGCTCGGGGCGGAGTTCCCGATCGAGGTGCCCGGTGCGACCACGACTGTGTCGACTGAGCCCGGTGCGCACGTTTCCTATCCCAAGGGTGACCCGGGCGATCTGGTCGCGGCAGCGCGCGCAGCGACCCCGGGGTGGCGTGCTGCCGGACCGCAGGGGCGTGCCGGAGTCGCCGCCGAGATCCTGCGGCGGATCAACGCGCGCATCTTCGAGATGGCGCACGCGGTGCAGCTCACGACCGGGCAGGCGTTCGTCATGGCGTTCCAGGCCGGTGGCGCCCACGCGCAGGACCGCGGCCTGGAAGCCGTCGCGGTCGCGCTCGCCGAGTCGACCCGGATCCCGGCTGCCGCGCAGTGGGCGAAACCGCAGCGTGGCGGGGATCCGTTGCGGCTGGAGAAGACCAGCACGGCGGTGGGGCGCGGGGTCGCGCTGGTGATCGGCTGCACCACGTTCCCCACCTGGAACAGTTATCCCGGCCTGTTCGCGAGCCTGGTCACCGGCAACCCGGTGATCGTCAAACCGCATCCTGGCGCGGTCCTGCCGCTCGCCATCACCGTGCAGATCGCCCGCGAGGTGCTGACCGAGGCGGGCCTGGATCCCAACGTGGTCACCCTGGCCGTGGAGGAGCGCGGCGACGGTATCGCGGCGACCCTCGCCACCCACCCCGACGTGCGGATCGTCGACTTCACCGGGTCGAGCGAGTTCGGCAACTGGCTGGAGGCGAACGCCCGGCAGGCCGTCGTCTACACGGAGAAGGCCGGGCTCAACACGGTGATCGTCGACTCGACCGACGACTACAAGGGGATGTTGCGCAATCTGGCGTTCTCGCTGTCGCTCTACAGCGGGCAGATGTGCACGACCCCGCAGAATCTGCTGGTCCCGGCGACGGGCATCGACACGGACGCCGGGCACAAGAGTCCCGCGGAGTTCGGTGCCGATCTGGGTGCGGCGGTCGACAAGCTGCTCGGCGATCCGCAGCGGGCGGTCGGCACGCTCGGCGCGATCGTCAACGACGGAGTGCTCGCCCGGCTGACCGAGGCGGGGACGCTCCCGGGGGTGCTACACCCCTCACAAGAGATCGAGTCCAGTCGTACGCCGCTGATCGTGCGTCTTGATGTCGCCGACGAGAAGGTCTACACCCGGGAGTGGTTCGGGCCGATCTCGTTCGTCATCACCACCGCTTCCACTGCGGAGAGCATCTCGATCTTTGAGCAGACCGTCGGGCATCACGGCGCGCTGACCGCACTGGTCCACTCGACCTCCGATGACATTCTGGAACAAGCCCGAAATGCCGCGCTGGATGCCGGCGTGCATCTGTCCGAGAATCTCACGGGCGGGGTGTTCGTCAACCAGACGGCGGCGTTCAGCGATCTGCACGGCACGGGCGCGAATCCCGCGGCTACGGCATCGCTCAGCGACGCGGCTTACATAACGGGCCGGTTCTACACCCTGCAGTCGCGGCGGCATGTCTCATGAGTGACTTCGAGGACACCATCGCGCGGGATCAGCGGATCGAGCCCGGGGACGCCATGCCCGACGGCTACCGCAGCACGATGATCCGGCAGATCGCCCAGCACGCCCACTCGGAGATCATCGGCATGCAGCCGGAGGGGGAGTGGATCACCCGGGCGCCGTCGTTGCGCCGCAAGGCGATCCTGCTCGCGAAGGTGCAGGACGAGGCGGGGCACGGGCTGTATCTCTACTCGGCGGCGGAGACGCTCGGTGCGGACCGCGGCGACCTGACGCGGCGGCTCATCGAGGGCCGGCAGAAGTATTCGTCGATCTTCAACTATCCGACGCTGACGTTCGCCGACGTGGGCGTGATCGGATGGCTCGTGGACGGCGCGGCGATCTGCAACCAGGTTCCGCTCTGCCGCAGCTCGTATGGTCCGTACGGGCGCGCGATGATCCGCATCTGCAAGGAGGAGTCCTTCCACCAGCGGCAGGGTTTCGAGCTGCTGATGACCATGATGGGCGGGACGCCGGGTCAGCGGGCCATGGTCCAGGACGCGGTGAACCGCTGGTGGTGGCCGTCGCTGATGATGTTCGGGCCGCCGGATGACCAGTCGCCCAACTCGGCGCGGTCCATGGCGTGGAAGATCAAGCGGCACAGCAACGACGAGCTGCGCCAGCGTTACGTCGACATGAGTGTCCCGCAGGCGGAGGCCCTCGGTGTCACCCTTCCGGATGACGAACTGCGCTGGAACGCCGACCGCGGGCACTATGACTTCGGCACGCCGGACTGGGCCGAGCTGACCCGGGTCATCTCCGGCGACGGACCCTGCAACGCCGCCCGCATCGAGCGCCGCCGCCGCGCCGACGAGGACGGCGCCTGGGTCAGGGAAGCGGCAGCCGCGCACGCGCGGAAGAGGGAGAAGGTCGTCGCATGAACCACGAGTGGCCACTGTTCGAGGTGTTCGTCCGAGCCAGACGCGGGCTCAACCACGTGCACGTCGGTTCCCTGCGCGCCGCCGACCACGAGATGGCCGTGCACCATGCCCGCGACCTCTACACACGGCGCAACGAGGGCGTGAGCATCTGGGTGGTGCGCTCCGACGACGTGGTCGCGTCGAGTCCCGAGGACAAGGCGGCGTTCTTCGAGCCGAGCGGCGACAAGTCGTACCGGCATCCCACGTATTACACGATCCCCGGCTCCGTGCCGCACATCTGAGGCGGTGCACGATGTCCTTCGACGACGCTTACGAGGCGCTGACCGACCACGACGACGACGCGCGGTGGGCATACGGGACGGGGTTCGCCGACCCTCTCGCCGGGGTGGACACGGCGGTGCCCGCCGGTGCCGACCGGGCCGCACTCGCGGACTACTGCCTGATGCTCGGTGACGACGCGCTGATCATGTCGCACCGGCTGCAGCAGTGGGTGACCCGCGCGCCGGAGATCGAGGACGAGCTGGCGATCGCCAACATCGCCCTGGACCTGCTCGGCCAGGCCCGGCTGCTGCTCAGCCGCGCGGCCGTGGTCGAGGACGCGGGCCGGGACGAGGATTCCCTGGCCTATCTGCGAGAGCAGGCGGGCTTCCGCAACGTACGCCTGGTGGAGCGCACCGACGACGACTTCGCGCACCTGGTCGCGCGGCTCGTGGTGTTCTCGTCATGGCGGCTGGCGATCTTCGATCAGCTGACGAAGTCCGCCGACCCGGTGCTGGCCGCGATCGCGGAGAAGGGCACCAAGGAGCTGACCTACCACCGCGAGTACGCCGCCCAGTGGGTCGTGCGGCTCGGCGACGGCACGGACATCTCGCACATCCGCATGCAGGACGCGGCCGAGGCGGTGTCCGCGGCGGACCTGTTCGCCCCGCACGAGACCGAGCTGAGCATGGCGGCGGCGGGGTTCGGCGTCGACCCGGCGAGCACCCGCACCGAGGTCGAACGGGTCTGGGCACAGGTCCTCGACGCCGCGAAGCTGCAGGCGGCGCCGTGGCGTGGCGGCGAGCCGCGGGGCGCGCACACGCCGGCGATGGCGGACATCCTCGCCGAGCTGCAGGGAGTGGCACGGGACAACCCGGGCGGCACCTGGTGACCGCTTTCGCCGTGGCGGCCCGCGTGCAGGACCCGGAGCTGCCCTGGCTCACCCTCGCCGACCTGGGCATCCTGCGCGAGGTCGAGGAGCTGGCCGACCGGGTCGTCGTGACGATCACCCCGACGTATTCCGGCTGCCCGGCGATGGGTGCGATCCGCGACGACCTCACCGGTGCGCTGCGAGCGGCCGGGTATCCGCGGGTCGAGGTGCGTACGGTGCTCACCCCGGCCTGGACCACCGACTGGATCACCCCGGCGGGCAAGGACAAGCTCACCGCGGCCGGGATCGCCCCGCCGGGTCCCGCACCGCGCCGGGCCGCCGGGCCGGTGCCCCTGACCCTTTTCCCGGTACGCCCCCAGGTGCCCTGCCCCCGCTGCGGCGCCCCGGCCACCGAGCAGATCGCCGCGTTCAGCGCCACCGCCTGCCGCGAGCTGCGCCGCTGCCCCGCGTGCCGGGAGCCATTCGAGCACGTCAAGGAGATCTGAGGTGCCCTTCCACCCACTGCGTGTCGCGACCGTCGACCGGCTCTGCGCAGATGCCGTCGCCGTCACCTTCGAGGTGCCCCGTGAGTTGTCCGGCACGTTCGCATTCCGCCCCGGCCAGTCTCTCACCGTGCGTTCCGGAGCCGTGCGTTCTGACGCTGTGCGTTCCGGGGCCGTGCGTTCTGACGCTGTAGGTTCCGGGGCTGAGCGTTCCGGGGCTGCGGACGAACGGCGTACGTATTCGATCTGTTCCGCTGCCGGTGCCCCGCCCCGGATCGGGGTGCGGGAGGTGCCCGGCGGCCTGGTCTCGTCGTGGCTGGTGCACGACGTGCGCCCGGGTGACGTGGTCGAGGTGGCGCCGCCCAGCGGGACGTTCACCCCGGACCTCGCGGCGGGCGGCCGGCATGTGCTGATCGCCGCCGGCTCCGGGATCACCCCGGTGTTGTCCATCGCGTCGTCGCTGCTGCGGCACCCCACTTCTCAGGTCACCATTCTGTACGGGAACCGCCGCGCGGACACCGTCATGTTCGCCGAGGAGCTGGCCGATCTGAAGGACGCGAACCCGTCGCGGCTGGAGCTGGTGCACCTGCTGTCGCGGGAGGAGCGCGAGGTTTCGCTGCTGTCCGGCCGGCTGGACGCTGCGAAGTTGCGCACCCTGTTGCCGCTGCTCATCGACGTGGCGGCGGTGGATCACTGGTGGTTGTGCGGGCCGTTCGGGATGGTGACGGACGCTACCGAGGTGCTCCGGGCGTACGGGACGGATGTGGGTGTGATCCACCGTGAGTTGTTCTGGGTGGATGAGCCACCGCCGGTTGTTGACCGGCCCTCGGCGGACCTGGGCGCTAGCCGTGAGGTGACGGTCATGATGGACGGCCGCTCGACGACGGTCCCGGTCGCCGACGGCGAGACGATCCTCGCGAGTGCCCAGCGGTCCCGGCCCGACCTGCCGTTCGCGTGCAAGGGCGGCGTGTGCGGAACGTGCCGGGCCATGGTCACGGAGGGCGAGGTGGAGATGCGCCGCAACTTCGCTCTGGAGCCGGCGGAGGTGGCAGCCGGTTTCGTCCTGACCTGCCAGTCACTCCCGCTGTCACCCAAGGTGATCGTCGACTACGACACCTGATCCCCCATCGGGGCCACCCCGGCGGTTCAACTTTCCTCGGCACTGTGAAGAAACAAGCAGGACACATCCTGTGGCGGAGCTATGTGCGTAGTTAGTGCATGAAGTTGCCCGCCTATGAAGGGATGACGGCATGCGGTTACGGACAGTTCTCAGCCTCGCAGCGGCAGGCGTGGTCGGCGCGGCCGGCCTCGTGGTGGCCCCGCTGACGTTCGCCGCGCAGGCACCCGGAAACGCCTGCGCCGACGTCGAAGTGATCGGCGCCCGCGGCACCACCGAACGACCGGGCCTGGGCATCCTGCTCACCCCGCTCGCCCAGCAGCTCACCCGCGAGCTGCCGCAGAGCATCAGGACCACGGCGGTCGACTATCCCGCCAACTTCAACTACACCGCCAGCGTCCGCCAGGGCGTCACCGCACTGGCCGGCGACGTCCAGCGCACGGCCGCGGCCTGCAAGAACACCCGCTTCGTCCTGATGGGCTACTCGCAGGGCGCGGACGTGGTCGGCGACGCGCTGACCAGCCAGTCGGCCCTGCCCGCCGCGCTGCAGGACCGGGTCGCGGCGGTCCTGCTCTTCGGCGACCCCACCTTCACCCGCAACGAACCCTTCAACGTCACCGACGGCACCCGCTCCGGCGTCTTCCCCCGCGGCGCGGGCCGCCTGAACACCTTCGCCGGCCGCACCCAGTCCTTCTGCAACCGCAACGACCAGTTCTGCCAGGGCGGCACCAGCCTCGCCGCCCACCTCGACTACGCCAAATTCGCCGACGACGCCACGGCTTTCGTCGGCAAACAACTCGGCTGACCCCACCCGGACGCCGCCGCCCCCGCTCGTCGGCCAGGGGCGGCGGCGCTTCGGCCTCATCCCGGCCCTATTCCCGGCCTCATCGAAGGCCCGGCACAGCTGGGGAGGCCCGGTATGGCTGGGAAGACCCGGCGTGGTGTGGGATGCCCGGTCCGGTGGGAATGCCGAGCATGGCTGGGAGGCCCGAGCATGGCTGGGAGGCCCGAGCATGGCTGGGAGGCCCGGTCTGGCCGGTAGGCCCGGTCTGGCTGGGAGGCCCGGCGCGTAGGTGGGAGGCCGGTCTGGCCGGGGAGGCCCGGGATGGCTCGTGGGAAACCTCGGGATGGCTCGTGGAAACATGGCGGCTGAAGTCACGTCCGTGAGGTGAGGTCGATGAGCGCCGCCAACCCGCCCGCCTGGCTCGGATGGTCCCTCGGGCTCGGCGGGACAGCCCTGCTGGCCGCGGCCCTGTTCCGGATGACCCCGCCGTACCGCCGGCGCCGGAGCATGACCGGGCGGGTCCTCCCGGCCCTGGGAATCTTTCTCCTCTTCGCCCTCACCGCCGGTCCGTCGTCCGGACAGCTGGTGCTCGGCGGTGGCGGCTTCGCGGTCGCCGCCCTGCCTCTGTTCTGGATGGGCAAACTCCCCGCCGACATGCCCTCCGCGAAAGATCCCGGCATCGGCTCCCACCCGGACCACCCCCGGGTCGCCCGCCGCGGCCGCATCGCCGGCATCGCCATCGTCATCCTGGAAATCGCGTGGATCACCACCTACGCCGTCCTGTCCTGACCGGTGCGGCACCCAGCGCCACCACCCCGATCCACCCCGATCAGCAGGCAACCCGGCAGTAGACCGGCCACCCGGCCCTGACCGCCTCGTGGGCCAGCCCGGCCACGCCCGTGACAACCCGCAACGCGACGTCCGCAGCGAGCTCGTCCCCGTCCCGCGCCACCATCGCTGACCACTGCGCAGCCAGCTTTTCGAGCTGAGCGGCATCGGCGTGCAGCAACCGGCCGGTCAGCTCATCGGACAAGGCGAAGACCGCGCTGCCGTCGTTGACCCACGGCGCCACCACCCGCGGCCCACCGGTTTCCCACAGCTCCTCGACGGACCGGCCGGTCAGCAAGCTCTCCCAGATGACAACCGCATCGTCCGCACTGAAGAAAGATCCCACGACGCCGCCCACCGGCCCCCGATTCCGCGTAGCAACAGCCGCCGAGTCCTCGCGCGCCAGGAAAAACGTCACGTACTCGCTCATGGCCCCACCACGAACGGCCGCCACGAATATCGGACGGCGATGGCCGGGTCCCCGTCGGGGAAACCCGTGAACGCCCGCACGACCCTGTCGATGTTCACCACCCCGGCCCGGAAGCGCTGGTCCGGGGACAGTTTCAGGCACTCTGCGTACGCAGCGTCGTTCGCCGGGCGGTCCCCTTCCCGGACAGCGAGGTCGTATGACATAGCCGGGATTTTATGGTGGGGGTGCGACATTTTTTCCGGGGCCGTGTCGATCCGCGCGCCGCTCGTTCGACGGGTGGGGGCGAGGGCCGAGGGGCGGCCCTGCCCGATGAGGAGGACCGATGCCGAAGTACATGCTGATCATGCGGGGCACCGACGAGACGACCGCCGCCATGATGGCCACGCCGTTCGAGGAGATGCTGGCCACGACGGGCCGGTTCAACGAGGAGCTGATCAAGGCGGGTGTGCTGCTCGCCGCCGAGGGGCTGGACGATCCGGGGCAGGGTGTGGTGGTCGACCTCGGCGGCGAGAGCCCGGTGGTCACCGACGGGCCGTACGGTGAGACCAGGGAACTTTTTGGTGGTTTCTACCTGCTCGAGGTCGCCTCGAAGCAGGAGGCGGTCGAGTGGGCCAAGCGGATCCCGGCCTTCCCCGGCTCGAGCGTCGAGATCCGCCGGGTGCCCGGCATCGAGGAATTCCCGCAGGACAACGAGTGGGTCGCCAAGGAACGTGCCTGGCGCGAAAGCGGTGCATCCGTCACGCGCTAGTGAGCATCGCGACCCATTTCCCCGGGTACGGCTTCTGCGCCGACACGGTCCGGATCAACGTCGCGCGGGTCTCGGGGGCGGCGGCCGTGGTCCACCAGGGCGACGGCCTCCGCCAGCGCGTATTGGACGCCGTCGTCGCGCCGGACCCCGGGCGGGGCCCAGGGGACCGGGCCGAACGAAACTGTCAGCTTCTCCTGGCGATCCGCGAGGTACGAGTACAGCACCGGATCCATGCTCGACGGCAGGCCGGAGGTCCAGACCGCGCGCTGCTGCCAGCGTTGCGTGTTCGGGCTCGTCCTTCGCCGGGAGACGACCCCGATGAACCGGATCTTGCGGCGGATCACGTCCCACGGCTCCCGCTCGTCGTCGGCCCAGTCGCGGAGCAGGGCGTACAGGGTTCCGTACGACCGGCCGGTGGACACGATGTCGGCGAACGAGACCGGATCACGGGTACGGGCCAGGTCGTACGGCGTGATGCCGGCTCGCGTCAGGTTGATGCGAGCCGCCTCACGCCATTCGTCATGCGGCACCCACATCGATCCGGCCGTGCTGAACGGCAACCGTCGCAACCGCGAGCTGTCGGCCAGCACGCCAGCACGCCGGTGAGCAGGGTCGTGCATGGAGTCCAGCGAACGCCCGACGAAGTGCAGGACGCCGCCCTCGGAGCGGGCCAGAACCTTGGCCGCGCAATCCTCCGGGCCGTGGCAGTCTCAGGCCGCGGCGGGGAGGTCCTGGGTGGTGAGGAGGCCGAGGACCGTGGCGTGGTCGGCGGGGCGGCCGAAGAGGTAGCCCTGGCCGTGGTCGCAGCCGATGCGGCGCAGGACGGACCATTGGGCGTCGGTTTCGATGCCTTCGGCGACTGTCTGCATGCGGAGGGCTTTGCCGAGGCCGACCATGGCGTTGACGAGGGCGTGGTCGCTGGGGTCGGTGTCGACGCCGTCGACGAAGGATTTGTCGATTTTGATGATGTCGACGGGGAGTTGTTTGAGGTAACTGAGGGAGCTGTAGCCCGTACCGAAATCGTCGATGGCCAGGCTGACGCCGAGGCTGCGCAGGGCGCCCAAGGTCTCGATCGCCGCGGTGATGTCCGCCATGAGCATGGATTCGGTGATCTCGAGGGTGAGGTGGTTCGCGGGGATGCCCGCGTCGGAGAGGGCGGCGGCGACATCGTCGACGAGGCCGGCGTACTGAAACTGGCGGGCGGAGAGGTTGACGTTGATCTTCAGGTGGGCGGCGGCGGGCGTTTCGGCGCGCCAGCGGGCGAGTTGCGCGCAGGCGCGGCGCAGGACCCAGCGACCCAGCGGCACGATCAGGCCGTTCGCCTCAGCCGCGGCGATGAAACTGTACGGGCTGAGCAGCCCCCGTTCCGGATGCCGCCACCGCACGAGCGCCTCGACCCCGGTGACCCGCCGGGTGCGCATGTCGACGACCGGCTGGTAGAGCACCTCGAACTGGTCCTCGGCGAGGCCCCGTTCCATGTCGACGCGTTGCTGCGCCTCTTCGAGCACCGAGCGTGACATCGACGGGTCGAACACGGCGTACGCGTTGCGGCCGGCCCGTTTCGCGGCGTACATGGCCAGGTCGGCGTCGCGGAGCAGTTGCTCGGCGGGGCGGGTGCCACCGGCGATGCCGATGCTCAGCGAGCACGTGACCTCGCGGCTGCCGAGGCGGATCTGTTCGTGGCCGGCGCGCAGCAACCGTTCGGCGAGCGCCACCGCGGCCGGTTCGTCGGTGTCCTCGAGCAGCACCGCGAACTCGTCGCCGCCGAGCCGGGCGAGGACGTCTCCGGGTCCGATCTCGCGGCTGAGCCGGGTGGCGATCGTGGCCAGCAGTTCGTCGCCGAGGCTGTGCCCGAGGTCGTCGTTGATCAGTTTGAAGTCGTCGAGGTCGAGCAGGAGCACGCCGATCTCGGTGTGGTCGATCCGGGCGACGGCCTGAGCGAGCCGGTCCCGGAACAGCGCCCGGTTCGGCAGGCCGGTCAGGGAGTCGGTGAACGCCTGCCGGCTGAGTTCCGCCTCCAGGGCGCGGCGGCTCCCGATGTCCCGCAGGCTGATCACGGCCGCGCGCAGGTCCGGGTCGCCGTGCCGGTTCGTGCCGATGACGTCGAGGTGCACCCACGTGCCGTACGCGCCCTGAATCCGCATCTCGATGCGGCTGGTCCCGCCTTCCGGGGCCTCGAACAGCGCGGCCATCCAGGACCGGGCGAGGATCCGGTCGTCGGGGTGCATCAGCTGCCCGAGCAGTTCCCCGGTGAACTCGGCGGGCGCCCGCCCCAGGACGGTCTGCACCGACGGGCTCACGTAGTGGATGTGGAAGTTCCTGTCGATCGCGAACACCGCGTCGGACGACGCCTCGAGCAGCAGCTCGGCGCGGTGCTCGACCGAGCGGCGCCGGGCGTGCAGCCGCCGTCGGTTCTGCGCCCCGACCGCGCAGAGGGCGGCGACGCTGGCCAGGATCGCGGCGAGCGTGACGACCGCGACGGCGTTGCCGCCGACGCGCAGCTGCACCAGCCCCAGCAGCCCCACGACCGAGGTCACGCCGATCGCGACGACCACGGCCGGCCCGTACAGCATCGATGAGGTGATCAACAGCAACGCCACACACGGCAGGTACGCCGTCACGCCCTGCTGGTCGTTCGCCGCGAACAGCCACAGGATCGGCAGCTCGGCCACCCACCAGAGCAAAAGCCACCGACGCAGCCGATGATTGCGGACGTACCGCCGCCACGGGAGCGCCACCGCAGCGGCCTGCACCACGGCAGCGGCAACCAGCAGCGGCGCCACCCACCACCGCACGTCGGGCGCCCAGTTCACCGCCACGCGTACCGAGGCCAGCAGGGTCACCCCACCGGCGATTCCCGACCCCAGCCGGACCTGCCGCGCCCAGTACTCCGCGGTGTGGTCGTCGATCGCCGGCCGTTGCATGACGCCCATAATCGGCAGTCCCCCCGGCCAGGTGAGGACAACCGGCTACAGGCCGGTGACGGTACGCATCCCCGAGTCGTAACTGCGTGCGGCGACGAAGCTCCCATGCGCGGGTGGCAGGCCGGCGAGCAGATGAAGTGCCTGGTCACGGGCTGTCTCTGTGATCTTGAGGGCCAGGCTGATGTGCGGCACGAAGTCCGGTGGTGGCGGCCACGGGTCCGCGCCGGTCAGGGAGGTCCAGATGCCGGACTGGAGGGCGCGGAGGCCGGCGGTCGGTGTCACCTCGCGGACCAGGGCTCGCCCGAGGATGCGTACCCGGCCGAGTTCCGCCGGGACGGGGAGTGGCAGCGGGCTCAGCCCTTCCAGCGACGCCGCGGTGATCATCGTCAGGTGCGGGCGGTTGGTCGGGTGCGGGTGGGTGGCCAGGCTCGGCAGGCCGGCGGCGGCCAGGAGTGACCACAGGTGGCGTACGCCGGCCTCGAGCTGCTCGTCGGGCAGCAGTTCGACGGTGTGCATGTCACTACGTCTACCAGGCCCAGGCCTCCGGACCCGGGCCGCCGTTGCCGATCGGCGGGAAGATGTCGTCCAGCGCGCTCAGCGTCTCCGTGGAGAGCGTGGTCTCCAGCGCGAGCAGGGCCTGATCCAGCTGCCCGGGAACGCGCGGGCCGACCACCGGGGCGGTGACCCCGGGACGGGACAGCAGCCACGCCAGGGCGACCGTGGTCGGTTCCAGGCCCAGCCCGGCGCACAGCTTCTCGTAGCGTTCGAGCGCTGCGACGTGCGGTTCGACCCGGATCGCGGCGTCGCGGGCCGTGCGGACGCCGGTGTTCTCCCGTTGCTTGCGCAGGGCCCCGGAGAGCGCGCCGAAGTGCAGCGGGGAGTACGGCAGCACGCCGATCCCCAGCTCGATCGCCGCGGGTAGCACCTCGAGCTCCACGTGCCGGGTGAGCAGGTTGTATTTAGCCTGCTCGGAGACGAGGCCGAGGTAGTTGCGGCGGTCGGCGGCGGCCTGTGCGCAGGCCAGGTGCCAGCCCGCGAAGTTCGACGAACCCGCGTACCGGATCTTGCCCTGCTGGGTCAGCGTCTCCAGGGCCTGCCAGATCTCCTCCCACGGGGTGCCGCGCTCGATGTGGTGCAGCTGGAACAGGTCGATCCAGTCGGTCCGCAACCGCCGCAGCGAAGCCTCGCAGGACGCGATGATGTGCCGCGCGGAGAGGCCGCCGTCGTTCGGCCAGTCGCTCATCGGCGCGTACACCTTCGTCGCCAGCACCACCTTGTCACGCTGCCCGGACCAGCTCCCGATGAACTTCTCAGCCGTGCCGTCGCCGTCCACGCCCCCGTACATGTTCGCTGTGTCGACGAAATTGATCCCCTCCGCGAGCGCCCGGTCCAGGATCGCGTGACTCTCGCTCTCGGTGGTCAGCCAGCCGAAATTCATCGTCCCGAGACAGACCCGCGACACCCGCAGGCCGGTCCGCCCCAGCTTCGTGTACCTCATGCCGCGATCCTGGCTCCGGGTACGCGCTGACGGGTAACCGTTCGACTGTGCTCGAATGGTCGCATGCTCACGTTCGAGCTCACCGCCGCCGAGGTCCGCTTCGCTCACTCCCCGATGGCGGAGACCATGGCGAGTCTGGTCGCGCTCCAGGAAACAGACAGATTCTGGATGTACGCGTCCTGGCGCGCCCGCGTCACACCGGCCCTCGCCGCCCTCGGCCTGAGGACGCTGCCCGCCGTGGTCGCGCACCCGCACGTGTGGCTTCCCGACTTCCTCACCCCGGTCCCGGCGATCGGGCATCCCCGCCCCCGGCTCCGCGACGAGCTGGCGCAGATCGCGGCGACCCCGCTCGACCTGGTCGCGTACGAGATGGACCTGGCCTGGAAAGGCAGCGAGCCGCCGCCGGAGATCTCGATGTTCGCCACCGATCCGGCGCGGGGCCTGGCCCTGCTGGTGCGGGACATACGGCAGTATTTCGAGGTCGCCGTCGCACCGCTCTGGCCACGCCTGCGCGCGGCGGCCGAGGGCGAGATGCGCACCCGCACCGGCCCGGCGATGTTGCACGAGCTGCATCCGACGGTTCGCTGGGACGGCTCGGTCCTGGCCCTGCAGAGCCACAAAGCCACCGAAACGTACGCCGGCCAGGCCATGACCCTGCTCCCGTCAGCCTTCGCCGGGCCGAAGGTATTCGCCCTTACATCCTCACCGCGCGGCTCAGCCCTCTGGTACCCACCGCGCGGTTTCGGGACATTGTGGAACGCCCCGGGGCCGGTTCCGGGAGCGGCGGTGTCGGCGCTGCTCGGGGCTACGCGGGCAGCCGTGCTGACGCTGGTCGCCGCACCGCACAGCACGGGCGAGGTCGCTGCGGCGCTCGGGATCTCGGCGGCAACGGCGTCGCACCACCTGACGACGTTGCGCGATGCCGGGCTCGTCGTGGGCAACAGGGACGGGCGCCAGGTGCGCTACGCCCGCACAGACCTGGGGGACCAGGTCTGCGGCGACGCCTGACCGAGCCACCGTTCCACCGCGGTGAAGTCCGCGTTCGTCAGGCCGATCAGGGGGTCGACGCGGTGCACGAGCGCGCGGCCGGGGTGATTCGCCGCCACCCATCGCCGGTCGGCACCGGTCGTCTCGTCGTCCAGCCACACGAACGGCCGTCCGTCCGCCCACCGGGTCAGCGCGATCGTCTTCCAGTGCAGGCCGTCCCGGGGGTCATCATCCTCGTCCGGCCAGTCAACGACGGGTAGCCGGGGGAGACCGAGCCGCGGCGCCACGATCTCGTTCGCCTCGTGCATCCACGTGGTCGCCCAGACCAGCTCGCACCCCAGTCCGAGAAGCCGCTGCCCCTCCACGGGGTCGAGCCGATCCAGCAGCGGGTTGCCGCCGTCACCCGGCGCGGTCGCCGGCCGGCTGCCCGGCCGCGCGCGCAAAGGGATCAGGGGGCCGTCGACGTCGAGGAAGATCAGCGGTGTCACGCGTGGACGGTAGCGGTCGAGCGGGAGGGATATGGCTGGAGACCGAGGGGGAGCACACCGGCGTGCGGATCGAGGTGGCCGGAACGCAACCGTGGTCGCACGAACTGACCGTCACGGACGGCTGCGGCACCGCCGGCCCGCCGGTCAACCGCCGGCCCGCCCGGTCAACCGCCGGTGATCGGGAGGGCGGTGGCGATGGGCCAGGCGAGGAGGAGGGAGCCGGCGGCGGCGGTCAGCCAGGGGGAGGCGCCGGCGCGGTTCAGGAGGGTGCTCCAGGCTGCCTGCCACAGCATGAGCAGGGCCAGCAGCGGCACGACCAGCAGGACGAAGGACGAGGTCAGGCCCGTGATCGCCGCTCCGGTCAGGGCCAGCAGCGTCACCGCCGAGACGGCCAGGGCGGCGTAGACGTTGCCGTTGGTGGCGCGCTCGGTGGCGTACGTGAGGAGGGTGAAAGCTGCCCAGACCGCCAGGAGCAGCCACCAGCGGATTCCCGTGGGCACGACGTGGGTCACGCCGAGCTGCAGGGGCACGGTGATCGCGGCGGCGTACACCATGATCAAGACCTGGATCTTCGGTCCGGCTCGGCGTCTGGTCCGTGTCCTCATCGTGTACGCGAGGAGCAGCGCGCCTGTGACCCCGGTGAGCCCCACGACGTAGCCGCCCAGGTCCAGTGGCAGCCTGTTGCTCGGCAGGATCGGGGCCAGCAGCGCCCCCACCAGTGCGGCACCGGCAGCAGCCAGGCTCACGCGACCGATCAGCGGCGCATCGAAGCGTGACAATCCCGCGGCCGGTCGTCCGAGCGCGGGTGCGTCGGAGCGGGCCGGTCGTCCGAGCGCGGGTGCGTCGGAGCGGGCCGATCCGGCGGCCGGGGGTGCGTCGGAGCGGGTTGAGCTTGTGGCCGGGGGTGCGTCGGAGCGGGTTGAGCTTGTGGCCGGGGGTACGTCGGAGTGGGCTGATTCGGCGGCCGGTCGGCCGAGCAGGAGTCGTGTGAGGGGGAACAGGCCGATGGCGAATGCCAGCAGGAGGAGTGCCGCGCCTGCGGGGCGCCGGAACGGGGAGGGGAGCGGACCGGAGCTGACGGGGTTGCCGAGGGATTTGTCGAGCCAGGCTGCGGTTTCGCGGTGGGTGCGGGGTGCGTACAGGATGGAGATGTGCTCGACCGCGGGGACGACCACCAGGGAGCGGCCGGGGCTGACCGCGGCGGCGGTGGTGGCGACCTCGTGGAATGCGGGGAATTCCAGGGCGCCCACCATCAGGAGCAGGTGCTTCGGGTCGCCGGTCCGGGCGACCGAGGCGTAGGGCAGGGAGATGGCGACCGTGGCGCTGACGTCCGGGTGGCTTCCGGCGTAGCGGGTGACGGCCGTGGCGCCCATGGAGTGCCCGACGAGCGCGACGCGGGCAGGGTCCACATCGGGCAGCGAGCGCAGATGGGCCATTGCGACGTCGAGGTCGTGCTGCAGCGCGTCGTCGCCGGACGGCAGGGGGTGCGTGTTGGCGCCGTGCCCGCTGAAGTCGAGCAGCACCACCACGTAGCCCCGCGCGGCGAGTGTGTCCCCGAACGGCGCCATCAGCCGCGCCGACCCGGCGAACCCGTGCGCCACCACCACCCCGGGATGCCGGTCACCGGAGGGATGAACCTCGTCCAGTGGCACCCCGTCGACCACGACGTGTGCGCGGTGCGTGTCCCCGCCCGCGCCGGCTGACAACCAGACGCCCGCGGTGGCGAGCAGGAGCGCGGCGATCGCCACGATGATGGGCGGACGTCGATCGTTGGGCACGCCAGACCGTACCGTGTCATACCTGGTTGAGGCCGCCGTCCACGTCGAACTCGGCGCCGGTGACGAACGAGCTCCCCGGGCCGGCCAGGAACGCGGCGACATCGGCGATCTCCTCCGGACGGCCCATCCGCCCGAGCGGCACCGTTGCGCCGACACTCTCGTGGAACTGTTCCGGGGTGCTGCCCAGCCGGCCCGCGAGGGCATCGGTCGCCGGGGTGACGACCGGGCCGGGGCTGATCACGTTGACCCGCACCCGGGGCGCCAGCTCCGCGGCCCACGTGCGGCCGAGGCTGCGGACAGCGGCCTTGGAAGCCGCGTAGAGCCCCATTTTCTCCGCGCCGTGCCGGTTGGTCGAGGACGAGATCAGGATGACCGAGGCGCCGTCCGCCAGCAACGGGACCGATTTCTGTACGGTGAGCAGGGTCCCCTTGACGTTCACGTCGAAGACATGGGCGTACTGCTCCTCGGTGGCATCCTGCAGCCGAGCGGCGGCACCGAGGCCCGCGTTGGCCACCACCACGTCCAGCGGCCGCCCGTCGCCGCGGATGATCGCGAAGAGACGGTCCAGGTCGGCTGCTTCCGACACGTCGCAGGGTACGGCGATCGCGTTCGGGCCGAGCTGTGCCGCGGCCGCGTCGAGCTCCGGCACCCGGCGGCCGGTGAGATAGACACGTGCGCCGTCCTCGGTGAGACGTCGTGCGATCGCCAGGCCGATGCCACTGGAGGCGCCGGTCACGAGAGCTGTCCGCTGGTCCATGGAAAACCTTTCAGGCGTAACTGGAATTGTTACAATGGCGGGTAAAAAAAATAATGAGTGGGCCGGGTTGCCGGGGTGGAATGTCAGCGGGCGGGATTCGGCGGCGAAGTCGTCGGGCGGCACGCCGGCGGGTGGATCGGCGGGTGGCGTTTCGGCGGGCGGCCGTTTCAACGGGCGGCGTTCAGAGGGCGGCGTTTCAGTGGGCGGCCGTTTCAGCGGGCGGCGTTTCAGTGGGCGGCGTTTCAGCGGGCGGCGTTTCAGTGGGCGGCGTTTCAGTGGGCGGTGAGGATGCCTTTGAGGACGTCGGCGATGGTGGTGCGGGCGAGTTCGGCGCGCAGGGCCCCGTCGACGCGGCCGTAGAGCCCGCTCAATACGGGCTGGATGCCGCCGCCGACAACGCAGCCGGGGTCGGGTTCGCTGTGGTGCAGGGCGAAGACCGGCCCGTCGTCCAGCGCGTCGTAGACGTCCAGCACGGTGATCGCAGCCGGCTCGCGCCCCAGCACCCAGCCGGAACCCGCACCCCGCCGCGACTCCGTCAGCCCCGCGCGCCGCAGGTCACCGAGCAGCCGCCGGATCACCACGGCATTGGTGCCCACGCTGGCGGCGATCTGCTCGGAGGTCGACACCTCGTGGCCGCGGCTCTGATGAAGCCCCATCCACGCCAGTGCATGCACGGCCACCGTGAGCTTGCTGTTCGCACTCATCGCCACCTCCTCGCGCTGTAACCGTAGTTGTTACAACGCGCTCGTGCAAGGTTTGATCAGCCCGTGGTGCTCACGTTCGACGCAGGGACGCTGAGCCCGGCCGGTCAGACCTGTTCCTGTCGCCAGGAGGGGCGGGCGATCGGGGGTGGGCCCGGGACGCCGGAGTGGACGGGATGCCAGGTGGCTCGCCATCTGCCGGGTCCCTGCGCGAGGTTTTCGCAGACCTCGGCGGCCAGGCTCTCCGGCGTGTGGTCCCGCCACGGCGTACCGACGAAGATCTGGTAGTCGGAGCCGAGCATCACGGCGACCCGGAACGTCGCGGGATCGCGGTGGTCGTTGGCGGCCCAGCTGAAGGAGAGCCCGTGGGTGGTCAGCGCGGCCCGGTCGGCCTGGATCTCGACGAGCCGGGCGGCCGTGCGTTCCGGGGTCTCCCAGGAGTTGTCGGCGGCCATCCGGGTGATCTCGGTGTCGTACTGGTCGGCGGCGAAGGAGACGCGCCGGTTGATGGGGAGTTCGACGGACCAGTCCCAGTGCACGGCGTCGCCGTCGCGGGTGATGGTCACGTCGGTCACGCCGCAGCCGTAGTCGCCGCAGTCGCAGCGGGCGAACGGGGTCGTGCGGGGCTCCGGGGCCGCCTCGAGACGGTTCACCGGGGTGAGGATCTGACGTGGGTCCATGCCGAGCCCGGCACCCGCCGACGTCATCTCGTCGTCGTTGACGTAGACCTCCACCTGGAAGCCGCCGGGCAGGTCGGGGGCGGGCGTCACCGCCAGGCGCAGCACGTCGTACCCACTCATGACCTTATTGTCGCCTGCCGGGTCCGACCAGGGCGTCGAGGGTGAAGCGGGCGCCGAGCGACGCCGGACCGTTCGTGGCGCCCTCCCCGGCGAGGATCAGCAGCGCCGCGCCGACCACGAGCGGTGCGGTGATCGCGTAGATGTCACGGCCCGCGTAAACAATGCGGCGTTGCTTTCCGCCGCCGCTCGCGATGACCTCGATGTGGAAGGTCTGCGCGGACCGGCCGTGCGCGTCCACGGCGGCCGGGCCGGAGGGGTCGGCGGCGTGCAGGTCGTCGACCGCGTTGGTGGTCATGTAGGTGTCGATGTCGGGGATGTCGAGGTGGGTGGGGATGGTGGCGCTGTCCGCCATGGTGAACTCGGCGACGACCGGGTGGGTGCCGATGGTGAACGCGAATTCGGTGCGGGGCTGGGCGCCGTCGCGGTACTGCAGTTTCCCGCCGCTGTGGACGGGTCGCAGGCCGCCGCGACGCTCGGCGGACACCCGGCCCGTCGCGCGGGTTCCCGGGGTGGGGCGCCAGCCGCTCAGGGCGTACGCAATGGTGAGCCTTTCCGTGCCCGGGAAGGCCACCGCGGTTGCGAGCAGGTCGCCGAGGCCGCCGAAGAACCCGGCTGCCGGGACGATCGGGACGGGTGCGCCGGCGTAACGGTCGAAGGTGCTGGTGACGACCTCGATCTCCGCGGTGACATCGAGGTACGGGATGCCGGCCCGGATCGCTGCCGTGATGACCGGGTCCGCGGTGGCGGCGAACGGGCCGGCGCAGTTGACGACGGCGTCGGCGTCCCGCAGCGCGGTGTCCAGGTCGGTCGTGCGGTCGCAGGCAACCGGTGTCACGCCGCGGCGCTCCAGCTCGGCGATGACAAAACGGCCGGTGTGGCCGGCGGCGCCCGGCACGGCGATTCGGTAGGACATGGCACCAGGATCGCCGTCGCGGACGCCAACCGGGAGTGTCCGGAACGACGTTACCCGTACAGTTTCGGACAGGCGTCCCTCAGAGCCGTCTCAACGAGGGCAGAGGACGCTGGTGACCATCGTGAGGTAGGCCGCTCCGGCGTCCGGAACCGGTGGCCGGCCCGGGACCTTGCGCTGGTCGCGGGTGAGGTCGAAGACGTCCGCCACCACCACGAGCTGCCGGGAGGCATCCTCGTTGGTCATCGAGACGCTGGTGAATCCCGGACCGCCGCCGTCGGTCTCCCACACTGTCACGGCCGCTTCCCCGCAAGGGACGGCGATCCGCTGCACCCCCAGCCCATAGCCCTCGCCACGGACCGTGGTCAGCAGTTCCCGCTGTTGCTGAGGTCGCAGGAGCCGGCCGCCGAACAGGGCGGCGTCGAAGCGGGCGAGGTCGGCGGTGGTGGAGATCATCGCCCCGGCCGTCCACTCGCCGGAGGGATCGAAGCCCGTCACGTCCCGCCCGCTCAGGTCGTAGCCGTGCAGGTGCGGGCCCGGGATCCGCGGATCGCTCAGCGGGAACGACGTGTGCGAGAGCCCGAGCGGGACGATGATCCGTCGCCGGATCTCCTGGTCGGCGCGGTGGTGGGTGACCGCTTGGATGATCATCCCGGCGAGCAGGTAGTCGGTGTTCGAGTAGTCCCACTGCTCTCCCGGCTCGAACAGCGGCGGGTGTGCGGCCGCCAGCGCGATCACCTCGCGCGGGCCGAGCCCACCCCGGTCGGTGGCGACCTCCGGGTCGTCGGTCGGGTCGTAGACGCCGCTGGTGTGGTTGAGCAGCTGCCGCACCGTGATCCTGCGGTCGATGGCCACGCCGGGCAGCCACCGCCGCACGCTGTCGTCGAGGCTCAGCCGCTGCTCGCCCTCCAGCTGCAGCAGAACGGTCGCGACGAACGACTTGGTGTTGCTGAAGATCCGCCAGCGGTCGTCCGGGTGGGCCGGGCGCCCGGTGCTCAGGTCGGCGGTCCCGGCTCCGATCGCCCGCAGTACCGCCTTGGTCATGTCTGCTCCCTCACTCGGTTCGTGGCAACGACTCTTCCGGCCCGGCGTCCGTGAAACGACCCGGCGAGCCCCCGAACCGGCCCGGGGGAGAACCCGGTACCCGAAGCGGGGGACAACCGGATGTTCCCGCGCCCGGCGATCGGCCATTCTGGACCCATGCGCGGTCTGAAACAGCTGGTCTACGTCCTACTCGGGTTGCCGGTGGGGTTGTTCGGGCTGGCCTACGTCGTGTTCACCATCGTGGCCGGCTCGGCGTTGTCGCTCACCGTGGTCGGGCTGCCGCTGCTGGGCGCCGCCGTGCGCGGTGCCCGTCGCCTCGGCGCGCTGCACCACAGCCTCGCGCGGCGACTGATCGGGATGCCCGGCGCGGCTCCCGCAGCCCCGCGTTCCGCCGCCGGCTTCACCGACTGGGTCACGATCGGCCTGACCGACCGGGCCGGCTGGCAGGCAGCGGCCTACCTGCTGCTCAAGGCGCCGATAGCGGTGCTCACCGCCGCGGTCACGTTCCTCTTCTACGGGTACGGGTTCGCGGCGCTGACCTATCCGGCGTGGTGGCAGCTCGTCCCCGTCCAGGACGGTCACGCCGGCCTGCCGTTGCCCGGAGACGTCTACCTCGACACCTGGCCGCGGGTCGCGCTCGTGGCCGTCGCCGGTGTGGCGCTGCTCCTCACCGCCCCGTTCGCGCTGCGTGCGGTCGTGGCCGTCGACCGGCTCGCCATCATCGCTCTGCTCGGGCCGGGAAAGCTCGGGCCGGGAAAGCTCGGGCCGGGAAAGCTCGGGCCGGGAAAGCTCCGGGAACGGGTCCGGGAGCTGGAGGAGACCAGGGCGTTCGCGGTCCAGGACGCCGCCGCGGCGCTGCGGCGCATCGAGCGTGACCTGCATGACGGGACGCAGGCCCGGCTGGTGGCCCTGGCCATGACCATCGGCGCCGCCAAGGAGCGCCTCGACCGGACCGGAGCCGACCCCGAGTCCCGCGACCTCGTCGGCTGCGCTCACCGGGAGGCGAAGCAGGCCCTGGTCGAGGTCCGGGATCTGGCCCGCGGCATCCACCCGCCCGTGCTCGACAACGGGCTCGGCGCCGCGCTGGTCAGCCTCACCGAACGCACCCCGCAGCCGGTGGAGCTGACCGTCTCCCTGCCCCGGCGCCCGGCCCCGGAGATGGAGACCATCGCCTACTTCTGCGTTTCGGAGTTGCTCACCAACGTGGCCAGACACAGTGGGGCACAGGCGGCCACGGTCGCCGTCGGGCAGGACGGTGACACCCTGCGGCTCCGGGTCCGCGACGAAGGCCGGGGCGGGGCCCGGGCCCGGGCCGGCGGGGGGCTCGCCGGGCTGGCCGACCGGGTCCGGACGGTCGACGGCCGTCTGGACGTGGACAGCCCCGTCGCCGGTCCTACTGTCGTGACCGTGGAGCTGCCGTGCGGATCGTGATCGCCGAGGACGCCGCTGTGCTGCGCGACGGCCTCACCCACATCCTGACCGCCCGGGGCCACGAGGTGCCGGCCGCCGTTGCCGACGGTGGCGCCCTGCTCGCCGCGGTGGGGGAGCACCACCCCGACGTCGCGATCGTCGACATTCGGATGCCACCGACGCACACCGACGAGGGGCTGCGCGCGGCGATCGCCATCCGCCGCGATCATCCGGGGACGGGGGTGCTCGTGTTCTCGCAGTACGTCGAGACGCGGTACGCCACCGAGCTGCTCGCCGCCGGGGCGCGGAAAGTCGGCTACCTGCTCAAGGACCGGGTCGCCGACGTCAGCGACTTCATCGACGCCGTGGCCCGGGTCGCCGCCGGTGGGACCGTGCTCGACCCCGAGGTGATCACCCCGATGCTGAACGCGGCTCGCCACGGCGACCACCTCGCCACGCTGACCCCGCGTGAGCGCGAGGTGCTGGCGCTGATGGCCGAGGGACGGTCGAACACCGCGATCGCCGACCGGCTCGTGCTCGCGTACGGGTCCGTCGAGAAGCACATCACCGGCATCTTCACCAAGCTCGGTCTGCCCACGGCGGCCGACGACCACCGCCGGGTCCTGGCCGTGCTGCGTTATCTGAGGGCCTGACGTCTACGCCGTCACCCGTACAGTTTCGGACATGCACTCGGTTGCCCTCGCCGTCACCGACGGCACGCCCCTGTTCGAGCTGGCCGCGGCGTGCGAGGTGTTCGGCGTGGACCGCGAGCTGGCCGACCCGTGGTATTCGTTCATGATCTGCGGCGACGACGGTGCGAGGGTCGGCGGCTGGCTGAACGCCGGCATCGGCCGCGGTCTCGACGCGTTGTCCGAGGCGGACACCGTGATCGTCCCGTCGTGCCGGGACGCGGAGGTGCCCCCGCCGCCCGCCCTGGTCGCCGCCGTCCGCGCCGCCCACGCCGCGGGTGCGCGGGTGGCGTCGCTGTGCACGGGCGCGTTCGTGCTGGCCGAGGCGGGGCTGCTCGACGGCCGCCGCGCCACCACCCACTGGGCGCACACCGCCCTCATGCAGCGCAGATATCCGGCGGTGCGGGTCGACCCGGACGTCCTCTACGTCGACGACACCGACGTCCTCACCTCCGCGGGCAAGGCCGCGGGCATGGATCTCTGCCTGCATCTCGTACGCCAGGACCACGGCACCGCCGTCGCCAACACCCTCGCCCGCACCCTGGTGGTCCCGCCGCACCGCCCCGGCGGCCAGGCGCAGTTCATCCCGGCCGCGGTCGCCCACGGCGCCGGCCACGTCCTGGGCGACGTCCTGCCCTGGGCCCTCGACCGCCTCGACCGGCCCACCACGGTGCGTGACCTGGCCCGCGAGGCCCGGATGAGCCCGCGCACCCTGGCCCGCCACTTCACCGCCGTCACCGGCATGAGCCCGCTGCGCTGGCTGCACACCCAGCGCATCCGCCTGGCCCAGGAACTCCTGGAAACCACGTCGCTGACCATCGAGCAGATCGCCACCCGTACGGGCATGGGCACCGCCACCACCCTGCGCCGCCACTTCAGCGGGCAGCTCGGCGTACCCCCGGAAACCTACCGCCGCACGTTCCGCGGCCTCACCCCGTGATCCAGCAGCGGAAAAGGTGCAGCACCTCGCCGAGGTTCAGCGGCCCGCAGGACGCCGTGAACTGACGTGACTCGACGCGGGTGAAGATCCAGTCGTGCTCGCTGCGGTGAATCTCCTGCCGCTCGTACGGTTTGTCCTCCAGCGCGGTGTCGCCGAGGTCGATCACGATGGTCCAGCCCGGGTTGTCGAGGGTTTCGATCCGGATCCCGAACTCGTGCTCCCAGTCGCCGTTGCACTGGGTCGCGTACCAGGCCTGCAGCCAGGTCCAGACACCCGGAGCCGTCTCGTCGTATTCGTCACGCATCCGCGCAGGTTATGCGCTGAGCCGGGCCAGGGCGAAGATCTGGCTCTCCGGCGGGCCGCCGGCCGGGGTGAAGTCGACGGTTTCGATGCTGTCGAGGGTGAAGCCGGCCTCGGTGAGTTTGGCGGCGAGCTGGTCCTGGGGGTAGCCGGTGACGTGGACGGGTACGCCGAGGAACTCGACGGGGAGGCTGTCGGCGTCGAGGTTGACCATGCCCAGGGCGAACAGGCCACCGGGCTCGAGCCAGCCGGTGATGCGGGCCAGGGTCTTCTCGATGTCGGCGCGGCTGAGCATCAGCAGGGAGAAGAACGCGGTGACCGCGCCGAACGGGCCGTAGTCGTCGGGGAGCTCGCGGATGTCGGCGTGCCGGAACTCGGCCTGCGGGACCTGCTCGCGGGCCAGGCGCAGCATGCCCTCGGCGATGTCGACACCGATGACGCGGTGGCCTGCCCCGGTGAGCAGTTTCGCGGTGGGCACGCCGGTGCCGCAGCCGAGGTCGAGGATCGCGCTCGGGGGCAGCTGCGCGGCGATCCGCTCGACGAGGGCGGCCTGGAAGGGATTGTGGCTGTGCTCGCCCTGGTAGAGCTCGGCGAGTTGATCGAAGGCTTCCATGCGCTGGGAACCTACCAATCCACCAGCGCAAATGCCATGTCTCATTCGGACGGAAACCGGCCCGGGCCGTCACGTGGACGACCCGGGCCGGGATGCTGGAACTCGCTGGTGCCTACTGGCCGCCGGAGCGCCGGCGCCGGGTGACGCTGAGGACCAGGAAGCCGGCCAGGATCAGGACGGCGCCGCCGAGCACGGCCGTCATGACGTTGGCGCCGGTGAGGGCGAGCTTGTTCTCGTTCGACGCCTGGATGTCCTCGTCCTCGAGGTGCTGCGCGGTCGGGGCGACCGCGTCGGGGGCACCGTCGTCGTCCGAGGAGTCACCGGTGGTCGCCGCCGCGGAGGACTTGCCCGGCTTCGGCGTCGAGGTCTTGTTCCCCTGCACGTTCTGCGCCGGGGTCTCCTCCTCGGCCTCGCCCGACGAGCCGCTGTCGCCCGACGAGCCGCTGTCGCCCGAGCCGCTGTTGTCCGAGCCGTTGTCGCCCGAGCCGTTGTCGCCCGAGTCACCGCTGGTCGAGCCACCGCTGGAAGAGTCGTCGCTGTCGGCCGGCGCCTTGGTCGTCGGTTTGACCGTGGTCTTCGTCGGCCTGGGGGAGCTGGTCGACTCGGCCTGGCCGTCGGTGCCCGTGGCGGGCTTCGTCGTCGGCGGGATGGTCACGGTCGGGGACTTCGGCGGCGTGGTGCCGGTCTCGGTCTCCGGTGCGGCGCTGCTCTCAGCCGGATCCGGCTGCTCGGCACCGTTACCGCCACCGGCGTTGTCGCCGCCGCCGTTGTTGTTCCCGCCCCCGTTGTTGTTGCCACCGCCGTTGTTGTTGCCGCCACCGTTGTTGCCACCGTTGCCCTGGTCGTCACCGTCGTCGCCCTGGTCGTCGCCGTTGCCGCCGCCCGCGGCGGCGTTGACCTTGAGGCGGACCGCGTCGATGGCGGGGGTCTCGTTGGCGCGCTGCATCATCGGCACGCGGTGCGAGCCGTCACCGGCCCACGAGGCGCACTGGGCGGTGCCCTCCTGCGGCAGGCCGGGGACCTGGATCGTCACGGTGTCGGGGGCCGCGCCGCCCTTGCCGTCCTCGGTGGCCACGAAGAACGCCGGGACCGGCGAGGGGTCGACGGCCTCGGTGGTGCTCTCCAGCATCCGGCAGGCGGTGTGGAAGTGGCCGCGGACCAGGCCCTCGGCGTTGAGAACGGAGCTCTCCACGTAGTAGCCACCCTGACCGGCGGCGAGGAAGCGGTCGCGGACCAGGTTGCGGGTGCTGACCTTCAGCGTGAAGGGCTGGCCCACGGTGACCTGCTCGGGGGAGTCCGTGATCAGCAGCGTGGGGTTCTTCGCCGCCTCGCCGACCTCACCGAACTCGGTGGAGACGCAGCGGTCGCCGTCCTGGAAGCCGGTGTGCGCCGCGAGCTTGGTGTTCTCGCAGGTGTTCTCGAGGATCTCGAGGCCGTTGACCGTCTTCTTGATGGTCGCGCCCTCGGTGCACTCGGCAACCGGTTCCGGCTCGGGGGCCTTCTCGCCCTTGGCCAGCTGCCCGTCGCCCTTGTGCTGCAGCTTGCCGTTCTTGTCGACGTAGTCGCCGACCTTCGGGTCGGTGGCGCTCTTCGCGCCGCCCGGCTCCTGCGACGAGGCGGCGGCCGGGGCGGAGCACGCGGCGACCTTGGTCTCGTCCGCGTTGGCGAACTGGGTGAAGCCGATGACACCGCCGATCGCCACGAGGACCGCGGCGCCGGCGATGAGACGACGGTCGGGGCCGCGGCGGGTAGCGGCCCGGCGGGAAGACGACCTTCGCATGGGTGATACCTCTTCTGTAGTCTTTCGCTCATCGTCAGCAACCTTTTCCAGGATTGCTGACGCCCTTACGGGCCCCATATGAGCTGGCTCCCGAACGGTAAGGGTCCGGGAGCCGGAAAGCCATTTCACGCCAGAACCTTTATGCATTCTTAGGCGTAAATTAAAGAAGAAATATGTGAGCCCGCCCGACCCGCGGGCATCATCCGTTCGGCTGATCCGAAGGGTTCAACGCCGGGCGAACTTTTTCTCGCGGGATGCGCACGCGAGGGTGATCAGCATCAGTCATCGGAGGGGGTTCCGGCAAGGGCCGCGGGGCGCGCGGGCCACCAGAACCGGTCACCCAGGAGGGTGGCCAGGGCCGGGACCAGCACCGTACGCACGAGCAGCGTATCGAGCAGCACACCCACCCCGACGATGACGCCGATCTGGGTGAGCGTGATGATCGGCAGCACCCCGAGCACCCCGAAGACCGCGGCCAGCAGGATGCCCGCACTCGTGATCACCGCACCGGTGGCGGCCAGGGCGTGCACCATTCCGTCGCGCGTACCCCGATGGGCGGCTTCTTCTCTGGCTCTTGTCACCAGGAAGATGTTGTAGTCGACGCCGAGCGCGACGAGGAACAGGAACGAGTACAGCGGGACCTGGTTGTCGAGTCCCGGATATCCGAGAACGGTGCGGAAAAGCAGCGATCCGGCGCCCAGCGCTGCCCCGAAACTCGCGATCACGGTGACGATGAGCAGCACCGCCGCGACCGCCGCGCGCAGCAGCACGCCGAGGACCAGCAGCACGATGAGCAGGATGACCGGGACGATGACCTTGAGGTCGTGGCGTGACGCGTCCCGTTTGTCGAGCGCGGTCGCCACGCTGCCACCGACGAGCGCACCGGCGGGGAGGTCCGCTCTGAGCGTACGGATGGATTCGTAGCTTTCGGGGGTGTCGGGTGCGGCCGTGAGGGTCGCGGCGATCCGGACCACCGTGGCGGTCTGCTCGGCGATCCTGGCCTGGGCGACGCCCGCGGTCGCGGTGACGGCGGCGAGGACCTCCTGGGCGTGCGCGGGGTCGGTGAGCACGACGGCCGGGTCCGCGGCGCCGGCGGGGAACGAGCGGCTCAGCGTGTCGAGACCCTCGACGGACTCGGCCTTGACCCGGAACTGCTCGGTCTGCGACAGGCCGAGCTGGGTGCCGGGGATGCCCGCGGAGAGCGCGCCGAGGATCACGATGGACACGACGGTGACCAGCCCGGGGCGCCGTGCCACAGCGTTACCGACCCTCGACCACAGACCGTGTCTGAGCTCGTCGCCGACGCGGGGGATGAACGGCCAGAACAGGCCGCGGCCGCAGACCACCAGCGCGGGCGGGAGCACGACCAGGGCGAAGAGCGCGGCCACGCCGATGCCGAGCGCCGCGGTGACGCCGAGTGCGACCGTGTCACCGAGGCTGGCCAGCAGCAGGGTCAGCAGGCTGAGCACGACGGTCGCTGCGCTGGCGATCACGGCCGGCCCGGCGCCGCGCAGGGCCCGGCGCATCGCCTCGCGGCGGTCCTCGTGCAGGTGCAACTCCTCGCGGTAACGGGAGATGAGCAACAGCGCGTAGTCGGTTCCCGCGCCGAACACCAGGACGGTGACGATGCCGACGGTCGAGTCACCCACGGTCAGGTCCGTGTGCCGCGAGAGCACGGCGATCAGGCCACTGGCCACCCGGTCGGCGACGCCGACCACGATCAGGGGCACAAGCCAGAGAAGCGGGCTCCGGTACGTGACGAGCAGCAGCACCGCCACCACGACAACCGTGACGAGGAGCAGGTTCGTGTTGGCGCCCGTGAAACTGTCGGCGATGTCGGCCGCGAAGCCCGCACCCCCGGTCACCTGCGCGGTCAGGCCGTCCGGCAGCCCCTGCGCGGCACTCGCCCGCAACTGCGCGACCCGGTCGATGAGCTCGTCGGCCGGCAGGTTCGCGGGCAGGTCCACGGCGACCAGGGCCGCGTCCTTGTTCTGCGAGTAGACCGGCTGTCCCTGGAGCGCCGTGGCGTCAGCGGCGATCTTCGCCTGGTCGGCGGCGGTCAGGGCGCCGCCGTCGCGGCTGTAGACGATCAGCGCGGGATTGCTCTGCCCCGAGGGCAGCTGCCGCTCGATCGCGGCGACCCGGGTCGACTCGGCGCCGCCGGGCAGGACCGCGGTGGGGTCGTTCGAGGTGCGGACCGAGCCGGAGAAGCCGAGCACCGCCCCCGCCGCGAGCAGGGCGACGGCCAGCACCAGCCAGGCCGTCAGCCGTCCGGTCAGGGTTCGCAACACGACAAATCCTCTCGATGGCAAAGTATCTCGACCATCGAGAGTCTTACTGAGCGGACCACAATCTGCAACACTGGGGTACGTGTACCGGGCGCGAGAGACGAAGCGGGACCTCCTCCGCGAGGAAATCGTCAACCTCCTGCGCTCCTACAGCGTCCGCGCCCAGCACGTCGGGCAGGCATTCGCGCAGCGCAACGGTTTGCACCACACGGATCTGCAGGCGCTGATCGCGGTCATGCACGGCGAGGGCCGCGGCGATCCGCTGACACCGGGGCGGCTGGGGGAGGAGCTGGGGCTCTCGTCCGGCGCGACCACCGCCGCGATCGACCGGCTCGAGCGGGCCGGGCATCTGCGCCGCAGCCGGGAGAGCAGTGACCGGCGGGTGGTGCATCTTCGCTACGGGGAGCCGGGGATGGCGCTCGCGCGGACGTTCTTCGGGCCGCTCGGGCAGCGTACCGATCAGGTCATGAAGGATTTCACCGACGACGAACTGGCGACCGTGCAGCGGTTTCTGGCCGGGATGGACGATGCGCTCCGGGCGCACCACGACGACGTGCGCGGCTAGCAGTCCTTCACTCAGCAGTCCCTCGCTCAGCAGTCCTTCGCCGTGGAGGTGAGCGGTTCCAGCCGGATCGTCAGGTTTGTCGATGGGTCAGGCTCGGTCTCTGTCATGGCGGCGGCGGTGCTCGGCGCGGTGGCCGTGGTGCTGCTCGACGGGACGGCGGCGAGGGAGCCCGGTGGGGTGGCCGCGATGCCGAAGCCCGCGACGATGGCGGTGAGGGAGGTGAGCCCGATGGCGAGGCGCTTCACGGTCGTCGGCATGGTTCCACTCTTTCCCCCGACGGTTGAAGCTGCAACGTTCTGGAGGCTGAGAGTTTCCTGATGATCCCGGCGCTGAGCGAACGTGCGGTTCTGAACCTGCGATCCGCGTACGAACGAGCGGTCGACGCCGGCGCGCCCGTCGTGCCGGCCGGTGATGTCCCCGCGGTGGCTGGTGGCCTCTACGATCCGGATCTGCGCGAGGTGCGGTGGCGGGTGCTCACCGCGCGCGGGCTCGACGCGGGACCGCAGTGGGGTGACTCGCTGTCCGTGGCGCTGGACCGGGCCGGGCGGGCGGCCGGCGGGGCGGTGCTCGGGACGCGGCTGCTGCGGTCGTGGTGGACGGGTTCGTCGCTGCCCTGGGGGTCGGGCTGGCGGTCGTCGGACACCCGGCCGGCCGCGCCGCTGATCGGAGCGCTGTCCTCGATCGGGGCGCTGGGCGGGCACGGTCCTCGGCGGACACTGGCACGGCGGATGCTGGACCGCGACGGCGGGATGATCGTGCCGCTGATCGAGTACGAGAGCAAACGCCAGGCCGTACGGCTCGGGCATTCCGTCGTGCAGAGCAGCGCGGTGCTCCTCGCCGTCCTGAGCTTCGACGCGCAGATCACGAGCCGCGGCCGCGCGCTGCATCCACAATATGTGGCGAGCAACCAGGGCGGCCGGATGCTCCGCGACAGCGGCGTCACCCTGGAACCCGCGTTCGAGGCCGCGGTGGACATCCTGGACGAGGGCGGCGACGCCTTCACGTTCCTCCCCGCCGCGTTCTCCGAGGCTGCCCGGGACCTGCTGGACATCGCGCTCACGCTCGGCGCCCCGAACCCCGGGACGAGTCATGTCGTCGAGGCGACCCGGGAGACGGCGTGCCCGGCCGCTGACGTTCTGGTGTCACGGTTGTCGTGAGTGCGTACCGTCATCGGATGGATCTTCTGGTGGTGGGCGGCAGCGGATTTCTCGGCAGGGAGGTCGCCCGGCAGGCGCAGCTCGCGGGGGACCGGGTCACGGCGTCGTTCCACAGCGGGCCGCGGGAGATCCCCGGCGTCGAATGGCACGGGCTCGACATCAGACACCGGGCCGCGACGGTGGCACTGGTCGAGCGGGTACGGCCGCAGGTGGTCATCAACGCCGCTTATCTGCAGACGGACTGGGCGACCACCGCGGACGGCGGCATGCACGTCGCCGACGCCGCGGTGCGTGCCGGCGCGCGACTTGTGCACGTCTCCAGCGACGCGGTCTTCTCCGGACGGGCACCCCGCTATGACGAGACGTGTACGCCGGACCCGGTCACACCGTACGGAGCCGCCAAGGCCGCAGCCGAAACCGCCGTGCGCGGCCTGGCCCCGGCAGCCGTCATCGCCCGCACCTCATTGATCATCGGCGGCGGGGAGTCGCCTCAGGAGATCGCCGTGCACGGGCTTGCCTCGGGGGCGCGTGAGGGCGTGCTGTTCACCGATGACGTGCGGTGCCCGGTGCATGTCGGGGATCTGGCGGGGGCGTTGCTGGAGCTGGCACGGTCGGCGTACTCCGGGATGCACCACCTCGCCGGTGCCGACGCGATCAGCCGCCACGAGCTCGGAGTGCTGATCGCCCGTCGCGACGGCCTCGACGAAACGGCCCTGCCCACCGGCCTGCGCGCGGCTTCGGGCCTCCCGGGCGCCCTGGACGTACGCCTCGACTGTGCCCTGTCCCAATCCCGGCTGGCCACCCGCCTGCGCGGCGCCCGATCATTCCTGAGTTAGAGCTCTGCACTCCTGCTCGGAACGCACGATCGGCCGCCGGTTCTGAGCCGGCGCCTGACTGGCCGAGCAGGTCCACGAAATGGGCCCTGGATGCCCGCGACCGGGTGATCGGCCCGGACCTGGCAGCCACGGTTGTCACCGTCAGTCCCCTAAGCCAGACGTATGTGTCAGGTGCTCGGACATGATTGCCGTGTGCTTGACAGCGGGCGCTCGCATTTACTGCGCTACTAAGGGTTTCGATGCAATGAAAGTGCACATCTGAGCTCGTGTCGGGCGGTCTTCGGCTGGCTTCCGCGAAGGCACTACACGGTGTCACCGCGCGCCGCGGTTTGGCATGGGGAATTCCGCTGTCCTTCGGGTTCTCCGCTTCGAAAAGGCATATCGGGATTCAGCGCACGACCCACCACGGTGACACTCTGTGTTGTCCACCGCGTGACACAATCATCGACTATTGGGCACGACGCAGATGTCGCAGAAAAGTGTGCGGGAGGCCTGCATGCCGCAATTTCCGGAGGTGCTGGCTGTCAAGCGCTCGGCAATCATGTCTCGGCATACAACATATACGTTCTGGCCGAGGTGACGGAACGTGACGACACCGACGGGGCCGACGACAAGAGGCCCTGCCGCCGTCGCTGTCAGCGCCTCTTCTTCTTGCCGGGGTCGAGGTCGATGCGGTGCAGCAGGGCGGGGACCCAGTGGTTGCCGTAGCGTTCGCGCAGGTCGGGGCGGTGCCAGTCGTCGCCGGTGATCAGGTCGCGGCAGGTCATCGCCGGGCAGCGGCAGACCATGGTGAAGTCGTGGTCGGCGGTGCTGGTGGCGTAGTCGTTGGTGAGTTCCTCGCCGGCGTGGACGGCTCGGCGGGTGACGAGGGTGTAGGGCTCGTCCCACCACAGGTTGGGGTCGCAGCTGTGGTTGCCCTTGCCGTTGGGCTGCGCGGGTGGGAGGACCAGGTGGGAGTCGTCGAAGACCGTGATGGTGTCCACGTAGGTTGTCGACTCCGTCAGTAACTGCTGCAGCTCCTGGCCCGTGACGAGGCGGCCGCCGAGCCGGGAGAGCGCGGTGCCGGCCGGGATGTCGTCGGCGGCGAAGAGCCCCTCACCCGCGATCGCCGACGCCCGGACCCGCACCGCGGGATGCAACCAGCACTCGGCTTCCGGCATCGGCCACATGCCACCACGCTGGCCCTGCCCGCCCCCGACCGCAACCCCTGCGCGACTCAAAGGTCCCCACTACCGCGCATCTGCCAGGCGTCGGTGATCAACTCCGTGAGGCGTTCCACGTCCACCTTCGCCAGCCGCAGCATCACCAGCGGCAGGCCGCCGTAGCCGGGCGTGGTGAAGAACAGGTCGGGCTCGCCGAGCAGCAATGCCTGTTTCTCCGCCTCGTCGCCGACATAGAGCACCGCGACGTCCGTGCGGATCACGCGGGGCTTGCCCGGCAACCGTTCCGGATAGGACCAGACGAATCCCTTGTTGCCCACCCGGAAGTCGAAGCCGTCGCTCTCCATCTCGGCCACGCCGGGCAGCCCGAGCGCGACCCGGCGCACGTCGCCGGCGTCACAACCATTGCGCATTCGCACAGGTTATCCGGGGGTTCGCAGCACTTCCTCCAGTGGGCGCCGGGGCGTGGGGCGGCCCGGCCGGCCGTACCCGATGCGCAGGGCGATCTGCGGGACACCGTCGCGGCGCAGTGAGCGCCGGAGCTGGTCGCGGGCGGCCGGGACCTCGATCGGCTGGGAGATCATCGAGGTGGCCAGGCCCGCGGCGGCCGCGGTGAGCAGGACGCGTTGCAGGGCCTGCCCGGCGGCGACCTGGTCCACGGGGCGATCGCCGGTCGTGCCGAGGATCGCCACGAGCGGCTCCGGTTCGAAGTCGCGGCCGGGGGCGCGGCGGTGGTCTCCGTACGGTCGCTGGGGAAGGAGATCCTGGGGCTCGGGCAGTGGGGCGCCCGCGCTCACCGGGACCCCGTCGAAGGCCGCGGTGACGTACGTCCATCCGGCGAGTTCCGCCTGATAGCGGGGGTTGCGCCGGAGCACCCTGTCCGCACTGCGCGCGATTTCACCGAACGCGGTCAGCGCGGTTGTCCCCACGAGCAGTTCCAGCCACGCCGTCTCGGTCCGGGCGGCCTCGATGAGGCGTACCCGAAGCTCGGACGGCACCGGATCCGGCCAGAAAGGCCGCCGGTTGCTCATCCGCCGGGC
This sequence comes from Winogradskya humida, assembly GCF_016862215.1. Lineage (GTDB taxonomy): Bacteria > Actinomycetota > Actinomycetes > Mycobacteriales > Micromonosporaceae > Actinoplanes > Actinoplanes humidus. Next base: position 49,067 of record NZ_BOMN01000100.1, on the reverse strand, counting down.
CATCACCGAGGCAAGATCGACCTCACCGTAGGTGGGCGGCCGCGGCGTCGCGGGGGTCAGTCTCGCGATCATCTCACCGTACGCCCGGAGCGCGATCGCCGCGGGCCGGCCCGCCGCCGTGAGCGCCAGCCCCGCGTTGAACGTCGCCGCCCCGCAGGCCAGCCGCACCGCCCACCCGGCACTGTCCGCGATCGCGAGCTGCCGCGACCGGTCCGCGAGCACCTCGATCCCGCCGTCCCGCAGCCGGAACGCCCACGGCTGCGAATTGTGCAACGAGGGCGCCCGGATCGCTGCGGACGCCGCCAGGCGCAGGTCGCCACCGGCATACCCGGCCATGGTTTCGCTCATTCCTCTACGGTCGCGCCGCCACCCGCGCCGGGGTCAGGGCCGAAGGTCCCGAACCCTGCGGACGTCCGCGCCCATGCCGTCCGAGATCCCGGTGTCGTCGAGGTGGTTGAACACCAGCACGACGGGCAGGCCCTGGAACCAGCGGCCGTTCACCGGATCGTGCCCGGTCCACCCCGCTGTCAGCTGCCGCCCGATCAGCGCGACCAGGGCGGCGTGCTGGTCGCGCAACTGGTCGCGCGCCGCGACGTACCGGCCCTGCCAGTCCGGGCCCGCCACGTTCATCATTTTCCTCCCGAGGGCGCTTGCAGCCGAGGGTATTCCGGCAGGGCGAGGCTGGTGGAAGCGGAGGACAACAGGGCGCGTTCCGCGACGGTACGCAGTGCCCGGGTCGCGGTCAGGCGGTGGACGCCGTGCAGCACGCGCAGACCCCAGCGGGAGTCCGGCAGCGCGATCCCCGGAACCCCCGGAGGCAGCTGCTGCGTCTTCTCGACGTGCGGCCGGAGCACTTTCTCGTACGCCCGGAAGGCGCGCGCCGGATCGAACGAAGTGCCGCGGTCCCGTTCCGTGGCGAGCTCTCCCGCCAGGACGTGTGCTCCCAGCAGGGCGAGCGTGGTGCCCATTCCCGTCGGGGCGCCCCACGCGGTGTCTCCGACGATGGCGACCCGGCCGTGTGACCAGCGCGGGACGCGTACCTGCTCGATGCGCTCGAAGTAGAACTCGTCCGGCCGGGCGGCGAACCCGTCGAGGATGCGCGGGGTTTCCCAGCCCACGCCGGCGAACCGCTCGCGCAGCACCCTGATCTGTGCCCCCGCATCGAGCCGGTCCACTCCCATCGGCGGGGCCATGAAGGCGAGAGTCGCCCGCGTGGAGCCGACGTTGTCCGGGCGCAATGACGCGACGCGCCTGCCCGTCGCGGTCAGCCATCGCCACCACCGGTCGTCGTTCCCGGCGCGGTCGATGGTGCCGTAGGCGACGTACTGCCCCAGGTCGTGGTAGCCGGCTCCCGTGCCGGACGGGAAGACGAGGTCTCGGGTCCTGGACCGGCGGCCCTCGGCGACCACCAGCAGGTCGTACCGCTCCCGGCGCCCGGCGGCGGTGACCACGTCGACGCCATGCCGGTCCTGGGCGACCCCGACCAGGTGATCGCCGTAGCGGTGCTCGACCCCGCCCGCCGTGGCCCGCAGCAGCAACGCCGAGAGCTGTCCCCGCAGGATCTCCAGCTCGGCGGTGGGCCCGTCCTCGCCGGGACGGGCGGGAAAGGCGGCGTAGACACTGCCGTCCGGGCGCAGGAACCGTGTCCCCAGCTCGCCGGTGCCCGCCGCGGCCACCTCGGCACGCAGCCCCATCCGCCGCAGAACCTCATGGCCCGCACCGCGGATGTCGACGTTCTGGCCCGCGTTGCGCTGCTGCGGGGCGCGTTCGAGCAGGGTCGTGGCGAAGCCGGCCCGGCACAACCCCCAGGCCAGGGCGGGTCCGGCGATACTGGCGCCGGTCACCAGGACCCGTGGTGGGTTCTCGTCGGTCGTATTCATGGGACCTCCCGGCAAAAGACTCTCTAAGAGAGTAACTTGCTGAATAAGCTACTGCATGAGCGAGTAGAGTGCACCCCATGGCGGTCCAGGGCGAACACACCGACTCCCTCTTCGAGCCGGGCCGGCGGTCCAGGCTGCTGCAACTGCTGCGCACCTACACCGACACCCACGTCGAGCTGACCCGGCACCTGGCCCGCACCCTGGGCATCCACGCGAACGACGCCGTCGCGATCGCGGAGATCCTGTGGGCCGAAGCCACCGGCGACCCCCTGTCACCGGTACGGCTGTCCGAACGCATCGGCCTCGCCTCCGGCGGCACGGCAACGCTGCTGAACAGACTGGAGACGGCCGGTTTTGTCGTCCGCAGCCGCGAGGACACCGACCGCCGCATCGTCCGATTGCGCCTCACGCCGCAGGCCCGCTCCCGGACCGAGGACTTCTTCCTGCCGACCGGCGAACACCTCAACAACACACTGGACGGCTACGACGACGCGACCCTGGAGCACATGGAGCACCTGCTCACCGAGATCGTCGCGGTGACCGCAGCCCGCAACGAGCAACTCCGCGCGGACCTCAAGCCCGCGTCGTCAGGCCGTCAGGGAACGTAGTCGGCGAGTGGCTGCCCGGACTCGAAGATGTCCTGGATCAGGCGCTGAGATCGGCGGATCCTGTCCGGGAGCCGGCCGTCCGTTTCCAGATGGGACAGATCGGAGGCGCGGATTCGAGCAGTCAGCCGCCTCGACGCGTTCACCCGTGGTGGTCATTGCAGCCTCCCCGCGCGTGCGAATCTAACATTTTCGATGGCGGGATAAATCGTCCGCGCGACGGAATGGTTCTTGTCGAGGGGGGCTTACTAGGCTCGGATCATGACGTTTCCGACCGATCTGGTGCGCGGCGAGTGGGTTGCTGAGGGGCTTGAGCACGGTACGGCGAACGAGGTCACCGGTGGGGTGTGGCGGGTGCGGCGGGACGAGGGGCCCGTGGTGCTGAAGGTGGCTACGCCGCGGCGGGAGGGGGCGTTGCCGCATCTGGCGGCCAGCGCGGATCCGGGGCATTTCAATTACTGGCGGCGGGAGCCTTCCGCGTACGAGGCGGGGTTGCCGGGGACGGTGTTCGCCGAGGGAGGCCTGTCGGCTCCTGAGTGCCTGTCCGTGCAGGAGCGTGCGGACGGGTCGGTGGCGATGTGGCTCGAGGACGTGCCAGGTGCGGCCGGTACGACGTGGGGGCCGGCGGAGCTGGGGGATGTCGCGTACCGGCTGGGTGTCGCCCAGGCTGCGTGGGTGCAGCGGGGGCCGATGGAGGTCGAGTGGCTCGCCCGGGACTTCCTGACCGAGGGCGGCCTCGGGTTGCCCGTTCCGGATGACCTCGACTGGGAGCATCCGGCGGCGGTCGCGTCGTGGCCGCCGGAGCTGCGGGCCGGGCTGCGGCGGTTGTGGGAGCGCCGTTTCGAGGTGCTGGCGGCGGCGCGGGCGTTGCCGAGGACCCTGTGTCACCACGACGTGTGGGCGATGAACCTGATCGGTGCGGAGCGCGGGCCGGTGCTGCTGGACTGGGCGCACGTGGGTCCGGGCCCCATCGGTGAGGACGCGGCGAACCTCGCCCTGGACTCCTTCTCCGACGGTTTCCTCGACCTGCAACTCTTGGACGAGGCCCTGGAAACCGTGACCGATTCCTATGTACGCGGTACGCGCGGCACCCTGCACCCGGACGACGTCCGCCGGGCGATCCGCGTCGCGGGCGCGGCGAAGTTCTTCTGGATGGCGCCCCGGATGCTGGCCACCGCGGGCACCGCCCAGACCGGCTACGACAGACGTGACCTCACGGAACGCTTCGCCGGCCGCGCCCCGATCCTGCGGGTGATCGCTGAATTCGCGGACAGCGTCTGAGCGCGCCGGGCCATGACCCGGGCCGGCGGTGAGCCCCTGATCCCCTGAAAATGAGGCGACAGCCGCAGCGCAGGGGGATTAGCCTCCGCCGGATGCATGAAGCCTCGAGCCCCCTCACCTGGCGGCCGCTCACCAGCCAGGACGCCCGGGCGGGAGCAGACCTGCTCAACGCCATGGAGACCGTCGACAAGGTCGGCGAGTACTACGACGAGCAGGACGCCCTCCAGGAACTGACCGACCCCTATGCGGAGCTGGAACGCGGGAGTCTCGCCGCCTTCGACGGACCCGTCATGGCAGGCTTCATGAAAGTCCGGTACCAGCCGGACGCGGACCAGGTCCATCGGATCGTCATGGACGGCGGGGTGGCCCCCGGCCACCGGCGCAGGGGCCTCGGCGCCAGGCTGGTGAAAGCCGGGGTGGCGGCGGCGAAGCGGCTGCACGCGCTGCACCACCCGACGCTGAGGCTGGTGGTCGACGTCCATCGGCTCGAGGGCATCGCCGGCCTGGCGGAACTACTGGGCTCGCAAGGCTTCCTGCCGGCCCGCTACTACCAGAACATGGTGCACCCGCTCGGTGACGCGATCCGTGACACCGAGATCCCTGCCGGACTGCGGGCCGAGCCATGGTCGCAGGACAACGACGAGGAGTTCCGGCTGGTCCGCAACGAGGCGTTCAAGGATGACTACCTGTGGGCGCCGCTGCCCGCGGATTCCTGGCGCAGCGAGGTCATCAACCAGGCATTCCGGCCCGAGGTCAGCTTCCTGGTCCGGGACGTGGCGGACGGGACACCGGCGGGCATGCTGGTGACGATGTCCTGGGACGCCAACACGGCGGCCACCGGCATCCGCGACGCGCGTTTCATGCTCATCGCGACACAACCGGGCTACCGGAAGCGGGGTGTCGCCGGTGCACTGATCGGGCGTGGGCTCCGGGCCGCAGCCGGCCACGGTTACGACCGGGTCGTCGTGCAGGTGGACTCGGCGAACCCGTTCAGCTCGTTCAGGCTCTACGAAGCGGCCGGATTCACTCCTACGCAGCGATTCGTGCGCTGGACGCTCGAGGTCTGAGCCGAACGCCAGGCGGTCGCGGCGGGTCACCCGAGGGGGACGCGCCAGGTGAGGATCGTGCCGCCGGCGGGGGCGGGGGTGATGTCGAAACTGCCACCGAGGTCGCGGGCGCGTTCGGTCATGTTGATCAGGCCGCCCCGGGCTGCGGCGGGGTCGGTGCCGATGCCGTTGTCCTCCACGCGGATGAGGACTTCGCCGTCGGCGGCGCGCGCTGAGACGCGTACCGATGAGGCTTGGGCGTGTCTTGCGGTGTTGGAGAGGGCTTCGCGGAGGACGGCCAGGAGCTCCGGGACCACGTCGTCGGGGACCGCGCTGTCGATCGGGCCGGTGACGTCGAGGGTGGGGCGGAAGCCGAGCGTTTCGGCGGCGGCCTGGACGGTGTCGCGCAGTTCGGTACGCAGGGTCGTGCCCGCGGGTGCCCGCAGCTCGAAGATGGAGCGGCGGATGTCGCGGATGGTGGCGTCCAGGTCGTCGACGGCCGCGTTGATCCGCTTGGCCGCCTCGGGGCGCAGTGCGTGCGGTGCCACGCCCTGGAGCTGCATCCCGGTGGCGAAGAGCCGCTGGATCACGACGTCGTGCAGGTCACGGGCGATGCGTTCACGATCCTCGAGGACGACGAGCAGCTCGCGTTCCTCCTGCGCGCGGGCCCGTTCGAGCGCGAGAGCCGCCTGCCCGGCGAAGCTCGACAGCAGCGCCGGATCGTCACTGCCATCGCCGGCCAGGCCCGCGACGATCAGCACACCCTGTGGCAGATCCGCCCGCGTGGCCGCCGACGGCGAGCTGCCCGGGAACCCAGCCGCCGAGCTGGTGGGCGAGGTGGTGGGCGGGCCGGCGGCGAGGGGGGCGGCCATGGCGGGGCCGTCGGGGACCGGGGCGGGCCAGTCGGCGACGTCGCGCAGGTTGACGGTGCCGGTGTGGAGGGCGTCGACGTCGACGGAGAGGATGCGGCCGACCAGGCCTTCGGCGCCGTCGGCGACCTCGATGCGGTAGCGGGCGTCCTCGAATCCGGGGTCGGCGAGCAGGACGAGGACCAGCTCCGCGCCGGCGATCTCGCGGGCCCGGCGGGCGATCAGCTGCAACGCCTCCTGGCGGCGGACCGTGCCCAGCAGCACCGAGGTGATCTCGGCGGCGGCGGAGAGCCAGCGTTCGCGGCGCTGGGCGAGGGCGAACAGGCGGGCGTTGTCGATCGCCACGCCCGCTGCCGCGGCAAGGGCCACCACGATCTCCTCGTCGTCGTCGGTGAACTCGGCGGCGCCCTGCTTCTCCGCGAGGTAGAGGTTGCCGAAGATCTGGTCGCGGGTGCGCACGGGGACGCCGAGGAAACTGTGCATCGGGGGATGCTCGGGCGGGAAGCCGTAGGAGCGGGGGTGCTCGGTGATGTCCGGGAGGCGTACGGGCTGGGGGTCGGTGATCAGCAGGCCCAGCAGGCCGCGGCCGTGCGGCAGGTCGCCGATCTTCGCGTGGTTCTCGGGGGACAGGCCGTAGGTGATGAAGTCGGACAGCTGCGTCTTGTCCGGGGCGAGCACCCCCAGCGCGCCGTAACGTGCCCCGGCGAGCGCGCACGCCGCCTCGACGATGCGTTGCAACGTGCTGCGCAGGTCGAGGTCGGTCCCGATGCCGACCACCGCGTCCAGCAGGGCGCGCAACCGTTCCCGGCTGGCGACGACCTCACCGACCCGGTCGAGCATCTCCTGCAGGAGCTCGTCCAGCCGCACCCGAGAGAGCGGCGTCAACCCCAATGAAGGCGAGCCCAATGAAGGCGAGCCCAGTGAAGGCGAGCCCAGCGAAGGAGAGCCGGTCGATGCCGGCCCGGGCTCGTCGCGTGGCAGGGGCTCGTTCATGGGCCCGATAGTAGTGGCCGCCTCAGGATCGGAGCGTGGCTGCGACCCGCCGGCCGCGGACGATGAGGACCGGGCAGCCGGCGTGGTGCAGGAGTTGCATGCCGGTGGAGCCGAGCAGGGCGTTGGTGACCGTGCCGTGGCCGCGGCTGCCGACGATCATGAGGCGGGCGCTGTGGGAGACGGCGACGAGGACGGCCGCCGCGCCGTCCGGGGAGACCACCGCCTCGGCGTCGACGTCGGGGAACCGGTCCCGCCAGGGCGCGAGCTGGGCCTCCAGTCGCTCGGTCTCCTCGCGCTCCCGCTCCGGGACGCCGGCGGGCGGGGACGCCCCCACGGCCGCGAAGGAAACCCCGCGGACAGCGGCGAGCGGAGCCCCGCGCCCCGCGGCGGCGGAGAACGCGGTTTCCAGGACCGCCTCGGCGGAGTCGGAGTCATCCACGCCGGCGACGATCGGCCCGGGCATGCCGGAGCGGCCCCGCACGACGACGACGGGTGTCCTCGCGTACGTGGCGACGCGCTGGCTGACCGATCCGAGCAGCAGACTCGCGAACCCGCCCCGGCCCCGGTTGCCGAGCACGATCAGCGCGGCGTCCTCGATGGCGAGCAGCGCCGGCACGGGGTCACCGGCGACCGCGACGGCCTCGATCCGGATCGCGAACGGCGCGGCCGCGCGGGCCTGGACGACGGCGGCGTCCAGCACCGGGGCGGCGAGGTGGTGCTCGTCGTACGCGTACAGGATGCGCAGTGTGGTGTCCCGGCGTGCGGCCTCCCGCGCGGCCCATCGCACGGCGGCCTCACCCGATGCTGTTCCGTCCGTACCTGCAACGATCATGCTTCTGATTCAACGCCGGGCAGCGTCACCGGGGCAGTGCCGAAGGTCCCGGTTTCAGCTGGTGATGTCCCGGCCGGCGAAGCGTGCCCAGGCGGCGCAGAGGAACACCGCGATGTACGCGCCGGCGGTCAGCAGCCCGGGCTGCAGCGCGCTCAGCGAGACCGGGTCGCGCAGCAGCTCGCCGAAGTCCTGCCAGTGCTGGGTGAGCAGGTACGGGTGGAGCCAGTCCAGCTGGGGGATCTGCCCGAGCACGAAGCTCGCCACGGTCAGCATGGTCAGCGCGATCGTGGCCCCCATCGGCTGCTCCGTCAGCGTCGACAGGAACAGCCCGACCGCTCCGAGCGCCGTGAGGCAGACGCCGAGGTAGAGGCAGACGCCGAGCAGGCGGAGCAGCCCCGCGCCGAAGCTGATCGAGGTGCCGGAGAGCGTGGTGACGTCGCCGCCGCCGAAGAGCAGCAGCCCGGCGAGGATCCCCGATGTCGCGACGACGAGCGGGGCCAGGAAGGCGCCCATCACGATCCCCGCGTACTTCACGGCCAGCAGTCTGATCCGCCCGACCGGAACGGTCAGCAGGTAGCGCAGGGTGCCCTGGTTGGCCTCGCCCGCGACGGCGTCACCGGCGAGCATCGCGATCGCGATCGGCAGGAAGAGCGTCAGCTCCACCCCGATGCCCGCGAGCGCGACGAAGAAGCCGTTGCTGAGGATCTGGGAGAAGAAGTCCGGGCCGCCACCCTGGCCGCGGCCGGTGCGGTCCGGCGCGGCCACCTTCATGGCAATGGCAATGACGACGGGTACGGCTGCCAGCGCGGCAAGCCCGGCCTGGTTACGCCGCCGGACCGCGATCAGCCGCACCTCGGACGCGAGGAACCGGGACGAGACGCGGCGCCGGATCTTAACTTGAGACATCGAATCCCCGCCCGGTGAGCTGCACGAACACGTCTTCCAGGCTGGGCGCCTGCACGGTGAACCCACGGACCGGCACCCCGTCGTGCACCAGCGCCGCGACAACCTTCTCCGGTGCCGCCGCGCCCAGCCGCCCCGATGCCTCGGCCGCTGTCTCGGTGACCTCGGTGAGCCCCATCGCGCGCAGCACCGTCGCCGCGGCCCCGGGCTGATCGGTGAGCACCCGGGCCATCGGTGCGGCGTCGGCGCGCAGCTTGCCGAGCGGCTCCTGCGCGACGAGTTTGCCGCGGTGCATGACGCCGACGTGGGTGCAGACCTGCTCCACCTCGGCGAGCAGGTGCGTGCTGAGCAGCACGGTCGACCCCTCGGCGGCGAGCGCGGCGACCAGGGTGCGTACCTCGCGGGTGCCCTGCGGGTCGAGGCCGTTCGTCGGCTCGTCGAGAATGAGCAGCTCACGGGGCACGAGCAGGGCCGCGGCGATCGCCAGCCGCTGCTTCATGCCCAGCGAGTAGGTGCGGTACCGCTTGGCGGCCGCCGCGGAGAGCCCGACCCGGTCCAGCGCGGCGGCGATGCGGGCCTCGGCGGTGCGACCCTCGGCCGTACGGTCGGCGGCGTCGACCCGGCGCAGATTGTCCCGCCCCGACAGGTACGGGTGGAAGCCCGGCCCCTCGACCAGCGCACCGACCCGGGGCAGCACATCGGCCGCCCGATCCGGCATCGCCCGGCCGAGCAGCTCGTGCCCGCCCGCGGTCGGCGTGATGAGCCCCAGCAGCATCCGGATGGTGGTGGTCTTCCCGGAGCCGTTGGGCCCGAGGAAGCCGAACACGGCCCCTCGCGGGACAGCCAGGTCGACGGCGTCCACCGCGACCTGGCTGCCGAACCGCTTGGTCAGCCCGTGTGAGGCGACCGCGAGGTCTGTCATGTCACTTACCCGCGGCCTCGTACAGCTTCTCCGGGGCGACCGCGCCGACGAGGACCCGGCCGTCGTCGGTGAGCAGCGCGCTGAACAGGGCGCTCTGCAGCAGCCGGCCGCTGCCCCACGTGCCGCTGACCTTCGGCAGGCTGTTCGTGATGGCGTCGAGCTGAGCGGTATCGGCGCCCTTGCCCGCCGTGCTGCCGCCGTCTTCCTTCGGCAGCGTCGCGACCAGCACCGACGTCCAGCCCTCGCCGACGACCTTCGTGCCCTCGCCCTTGGCCTTCGCGTCGGCGGCGGCCTTGTCGCCGAGCGATCCGTGCTGCTTCTCCAGCTCGGCGGTGCTCGGCTCGGTCACCTTCGTGCCCGCGGGCGGGGTGAAGACGAACTGCTCCGGGTCCGGCGTCTCGAAGCTGACCTGCTGGAACGCGATCCGCAGCGCCGGGGTGTCGACACCCTTGGCGTAGACGTCGACGCCGAGCGGGATGTGCTTCTCGCCGTCGATCGCGAGGCGGACCTGGCCGACCAGCGACGCGGCGTCCTTCGGCGTGAGCACCAGCTCGTACGCGTCGCGCCCGGCGACCTTGGCCGCGCCCGTCGTGGTGACGGCCGTGCTCGGGCCGACCGCGGCGAGGGCGGCGTCAGCCGCTTCCTGCGGGGTCTGCGGCACGCCCGCCGGCAGCGCCTTGTCCTTCTTCGTCAGGGCGTCCGCCGGGATCTTCGCGTGCACGGCGGAGTTGTCGCTGCTGCGCCACGTCCAGACGTCGGTGCCGTTGCGGATCACGTCGGTCTCGCCGAGCGTGCCCAACAGGGCGAGGCGGACCTTGTCCTCCCCGGCGTACCAGACCCGTGCGGTGTTGCTGCCCGACACGAGCTTCATGAGGTCCGCGCCGCTGCCCGACCCGCCGGTGACCCCGGGCAGTGCAGGCAGCCCCAGATCGGCGGTCTGCACGACGGTGCCGGACAGCCCGTCGACCTTCGCGCTCTGCACGTCGACCAGCAGCTGGGCGGCGCTGCGCTCCGGCAGCGTGGGGTCCGCGCTGGCCGCGATGGTGCCCGCGGCGGCGCCGCCCCCGATGACGACGACCGCGGCCGCCGTCGGAACCAGCCAGCGCAGTGCCGGCCTCGACCTGAACACACCACTCATGATGTCCACCCTCCGTTGTCCTGCTCATAGAGTGCGCCGGGGAGCCTGTGACGCCGCTGAGAAGACCACCTAAGGGTAATGCCCTGATCAGCCCTGGGCGGTCGGGCGCACGACGATCTCGTTGACGTCGACGTCCGCGGGCTGGTCGATCGCGAACTCGACGGCCCGCGCGATGGCGTCCGGGGAGATCGCCATCGCCTCGTAGCTCGCGCGGACCTCCGGGGCGGCGATGGACGAGCTCACGAAGTCGGTGGCGGTGACACCGGGGGAGACGGTCGTGACGCGCAGCCCGGCGCCCGCCTCCTGACGCAGGCCCTCGCTCATCGTGCGCACAGCGTTCTTCGTGCCCGCGTAGACGGCCATCCCCGGCACGACCTTGAGCCCGGCCGTCGACAGCGTGGTCACGAAGTGCCCGGTGCCCTGCGCGCGGAAGACGGGCAGGGCCGCTGCCACCCCGTACAGAAAACCCTTGATGTTGACGTCGATCATGTCCTCCCAGCCCTCGACGCCCAGGTCGTCCAGAGGCGCGACGATCCCGATACCGGCGTTGCCGACCAGCACGTCGAGGCGGCCGAACCGCTCCTGCGCGAGGGCGACGAGGGCGGCCATGTCGCCGCGTCGCCGCACGTCGGTGCGCAGGAAGACGGCCCGGTCACCGATGCGGGCCGCGAGATCTGCCAGGCGGTCCTCCCGGCGGGCGCCCAGAACGAGCTGGTGCCCGGCTCGGGCCAGCCGCAGCGCGGTCGCCTCGCCGATCCCGCTGCTTGCCCCGGTGACGGCAATGACCTTGGTCATGGTGATTCCTCCGGTACGCGTAAACTCAAGCGGACAGCTGTCCACTTGTTCCTCCGACGGTAGCGGACATGTGTCCGGTTAACCAGCGACCCGGGAGTGTGCCCTGTGACACCGAGGCGATCGGACGCCGAGCAGAACCGCGCGAAGATCCTCGAGGTCGCCATCGCGGCGCTGGCCGTGACGAGCGACGCGACGCTGCAGTCGATCGCGAAGCAGGCGGGCGTCGGGCAGGGCACGCTGTACAGGCATTTCCCGACGCGGGAATCGTTGCTGCTCGCCGCCTACCGCGACGACGTCGAGCGCCTGATCGACGCTGCCCCGGCCCTGCTCGCGGCGAACCCGCCCGTGGTGGCGCTTCGGCTGTGGTTCGACCGCCTGGCCGCGTACGGAAGGATCAAGCATGGAGTGGCGGAGGCCGTGCACGCCGCCACCCGGGCCGAGCTGTCCGGGGTCTACTACGACCGGGTGATCGAGGCGATCACCTCGCTGCTCACCGCCGGCCAGCAGGCCGGCAGCCTGCGGCCGGACATCGACGCCGAGGAGGTGCTGCTGCTTGTGGGGTTCCTGTGGCGCCTCGACAACGAGAACTGGGAGAACCGCTCGCGTCACCTGCTGGACGTGGTCATGGACGGGCTTTCCCTGAGGCCACGCTGAGATCGGATTCGCCGGCTGGCCCGCACGTGCCAAGGTAGGGGAGTGCGGGTGCTGGTGGTGGAGGATGAGGAACGGCTCGCGGTCGCGCTGCGCCGGGGGCTGATGGCCGAGGGATTCGCCGTCGACATAGCCGGGGACGGGCAGGACGGGCTCGAGCTCGCCCGGCACGGCGACTACGACGCGATGATCCTCGACGTCATGCTGCCCCGGCTCTCCGGTTACCGCGTCGTGCGCCAGCTGCGCGCCGAGCGTAAATGGCTGCCGGTGCTGATGCTCTCGGCCAAGGACGGCGAGTACGACCAGGCCGACGGGCTCGACTGCGGCGCCGACGACTACCTGACCAAGCCCTTCTCGTACGTCGTGCTGCTCGCCCGGCTGCGCGCGTTGCTGCGCCGGGGCACCCCGCAACGCCCGGCCGTCCTGCGTCACGGCGACGTCGAGCTCGACCCGGCCCTGCGCAGGGTCACCGTCGCCGGCGAGGAGGTCGTCCTCACCGCCCGCGAGTTCGCGCTGCTCGAATACCTGATCCGCCGCCCCGGCGAGGTCGTCTCCAAGACCGAGCTCCTCGACCACGTCTGGGACGCCGCCGTCGACACCGCCGCGAACGCCGTCGAGGTCTACGCCGGATACCTGCGCCGCAAGATCGGCCGCGACCGCCTGGAGACCGTCCGCGGCGCGGGCTACCGCCTGTCCGGAGCCTGATGTCCTGGGTACGCCGCCTCAGTTTGCGGGCGCGGCTGCTGCTGGTCTCCGTGGTGACGCTGGCGCTCGGGCTGGCCGGCGGCGGGATGGTCCTGGTCGCGACCATGCACTTCACGCTGCAGCGCACGGCGACCAGCGAAGCCCTCGAAACGGCCAGGGCGGTGGCCGGGCTCGTGGATTCGGGGACGCTCTCCGACCCGGTTCCGGCCTCTCCCACCGTACGCGTCCAGGTCGTCGCCGCCGATGGGAGCATCGTGGCGGGATCCGCGGGCGCCGACCGCCTGACCCCGATCCTCTACGCCCGGGAGCGCAGCGCCCTCGGGGACGGCGAGGGCATGTACATTCCGGGATACCGGATCGGGCTCGACGGCCGGGCGCGGGTCGTCGCCGTCATGGCGGGCCCGGTGACCAGCCGCGTCACCGTCCTCGTCGCCCGCCCCACCCAGGACCTGACCCAGAGTGTCGACCTGCTGCGCACCACGCTGCTCGTGACGTTCCTGCCCCTGGTCGGCCTGCTCGCCCTGGTGTCGTGGCGGCTGGTCGGCGCGGCGCTGCGCCCGGTCGAGTCGCTGCGCGCCGGCGCCGAGGACATCACCGGCGGGGCGCGGCCGGGGCGGCTGCCCGTGCCGGACTCGGGCGACGAGATCCACCGGCTGGCCGTGACGCTGAACGACATGCTGCACCGCCTGGAAACCGCCCGGGCCCGGCAGCGCGCTTTCGTCGCCGACGCCGCGCACGAGCTGCGCAGTCCACTCACGAACATGCGTACCGAGCTGGAGGTCTCGCAGCTGCTCCCGGACGACACGGACTGGCCCGCCCTCGCCGGTGACCTGCTCACCGACGTCGAACGCCTGAGCCGCCTCGTCGACGACCTGCTCCTGCTCGCCCGCGCGGACGACGCCACGACCCGGGCGCTGCCGCCGAAGAGCGAGGAGGTCGAGCTCGGTCAGCTGCTCGCGGAGGTGGCGGCCCGGTACCCGGCGATCGAGTACGAACGTCCGGCGGTGCCGTTGCGGGTGACCGGTGATCGCGACGCGCTCGCCCGTGTGGTCGCGAATCTGCTCGACAACGCCGTGCGCCACGCTCATGCGGCCGTGCGGCTGGCGGTGACGGCCGACGGCGCGTACCGGAAGATCACGGTGGCCGACGACGGCCCGGGCATTCCCGCCGCCGACCGTACCCGTGTCTTCGACCGGTTCACCCGCCTCGACGACGGCCGCGCCCGCGACGCGGGCGGCTCCGGTCTCGGCCTGGCCATCGTCCGCGAACTCGTCCGCCGCCACCACGGCACGGTCGCCCTCAAGGGCACGGTCCCGCCACCCGGCCTGACCGCCGAGGTCCGCCTCCCAGCCACCCCGTAATTTGCCCGGGAACTTTTCCGGGGCGGGCGCCGACCAATGACCGGGTCCGGCGCTGCCGCCGGGCCGACCCGAGTCGGAAGGCCTGAGATGTCCCTGCTGAAGCGTTCGGGTGTGGTCGGCGGTCTGGTCGCCGCGTTCACCCTCGCTCTTGCCGTGCCCGCATCCGCGCATGTGACCGTCAACCCGGGCACCGCCACGCAAGGTGGCTACGCGAAGGTCACCTTCCGGGTGCCGAACGAGACGGACAGCACGAACACCACCAAGCTCGAGGTCACGCTGCCCGAGGAGACCCCGATCGCGTCGGTGTCGCTCAAACCGATCCCCGGCTGGACCCTCGCCGCCGAGAAGGCCGTGCTGGCCAAGCCGATCGAGGCCCACGGCACGCAGATCACCGAGGCCGTCCGGAAACTCACCTGGACGGCGACCGGCGACGCGGCGATCAAGCCGGGACAGTTCCAGGAGTTCGACGTCTCGCTCGGCCCGCTGCCCGAGGCCGGCCAGATGGTCTTCAAGGCCCTGCAGACCTACTCCGACGGTACGATCGTGCGCTGGATCGACGAGCCCACCACGGACGGCACCGAACCCGAGAAGCCCGCCCCGGTCCTCAAGCTCACCCCGGCCGCCGCCACGGACACCGCCGCGACGACTCCCACGGTCACCGCCGAGACTTCTTCGGACGACGGCGACGGGTCCTGGACGGGGATCGCCGGCATCGTTCTCGGTCTGGTGGCGCTGGTGCTCGGGCTGCTCGCGTACCGTCGCTCCGGCTCCCACGCGCCGTCCCTGGTCTCCGCGCCTGCCCCGGTCCAGGGCGGCAAGTCCCCGGCTCAGGACGACAAGCCTTCGGTCTCCGCGACTAAGGCGGAGTGACCGGCGGCGGAGCGATCGGCGGCGGGGTGACCGACGACGAGGTGACCGGGTGGGCGCTCGCCGCCGGTCGTGGTGACGCGGACGCGGCGGCGGCGTTCATCCGGGCCACCCAGCGCCAGGTGTGGCGGTTCCTGCATCACCTGGCCGCCCCCGGCGAGATCGAGGACCTGGTCCAGGAGACGTACCTGCGTGCCCTGCGCAGCCTGCCGTCGTTCGCGGGCCGGTCGACCGCGCGGACGTGGCTGTTCACGATCGCCCGGCGGGTCGCGGCCGATCAGGTGCGCGCGGCGGTCAGCCGCCCGCGCATCGCGGTCGTCGAGGACTGGCAGGCCGCGGCGGACGCCGCCACCGCGGCTCACCGGTCGCGCTTCGAGGACGACGTCGCACTGCGGGACCTGCTCGGCGGGCTGCCGGGCGAGCGGCGGGAGGCCTTCGTCGCGACCCAGCTGCTCGGGCTCTCGTACGCCGAGGCCGCCGAGGTCTGCGACTGTCCGATCGGGACGATCCGGTCCCGGGTGGCCCGCGCCCGCGAGGACCTGATGGCCGTCCTCGCGGACCGGGACCGTTCGCGCCCGGCGATCTGAGCGCTGTTTCCAAGCCGCCGACGGAGGTCTGGTTTCTCAGCCGCCGGTGTAGGTCTGGTTTCTCAGCCGCCGGTGTAGGCCTGGTAGGTGCGCTCGGCGCTCGCCCGGGCGAGCGCCGGGTCGTCGCCGTTCGCGATCGCGGCCTCGGCCCAGGCGTCCGCGGAGAGCCGCATGAATTCCTTGCCCTCCGCTGTTGCGACCCATGCGGCGGCGGCCTCCGGATCCATGGACGCCGACGGGTCGCTGAGGTAGTTCGCCATGCCGAGGAAGCCCGATTCCCAGCCCATCCCGGTGGCTGCGGGCCCGTACTGGTCCCACAGCTCGTCGGAGACGTGGGCGACGTGTTCCAGCTCGAAGCGCGTACGGTCGGTGCCCTCGGCGGTCAGCCGGATCTCCACCCAGCTGACCTGGCCCCCGAACTCCCAGGTGGCCGAGTATCCGTGCGGCCGGTCGCACCGGGTGATGGTGCCCCCGGCGTTGCCCTGGAACTGGAACGTGCCGCCTTCCACGAGGTCACCCTCGATCGGCAGGAACCACCGCGGGATGCGCTCGGCGCTGGTCACGGCATCCCACAGGTCCTCGAGCCCGGTGTCATACACCTGACTGACGGTCGCGACCCGGGCCTGCCCGGCCTCCAGGACACGATCGCCGACGGTACGGCTGACGGCGCTGATCTGCTGCTTGACATCGACCACTCGGAGTCTCCCGGCCTGCTCTCGCGCGTACGTTGCGCTCCTGTATAGCATAAGCCCGCACTTATGTTCCTGCGCGACCCCGCCACGCCCTGCCAGGCTGACCGGATGCGAGCGCCCGCAGCGACAGCGTGCCTCCTCCTGCTGCTGGCCGGCTGCACCACCGACACACCGCCGCCCGCCGCTCCGGCTGCCGCGTCCCTCTCGCCCACGCCGCCATCGCCCTTTCTGTCCGCCGCCGCGTCAAGAACCCCGTCCGCCGCGTCAAGAACCCCGTCCGCCGCGTCGGAAACTCCGTCCGCCGCCGCGCCGAAGACGACCCGCCCGAGCAGGCCACCGGCGGTGAGAACGAGCGCGGGCTGGGAGATCACGGTCTATTACACGGCGGTCGAGAAGCTCCACCACGGCTCACCGGAGCAGGTCACCGGCTGCCGGAAGATCGACTGCGCCCACGGCGACGACAACCTGGGTGTGTATCCGGAGGACTTCGTCGACGCCGTGGAGGAGGAAGGCACCGGGCGTACGACATCAGGCAGGTATTTGAACTGGTCCTATGACATCGGCTACTGGCTGGACACCGCCCCGCGCGACACTAACGGCCACGCACTTCACCCGTTCGTGTCCGCGGCGGCCGACCCCGGCGTCCTCGCCCGCGGCACCCGTTTCCGCATCACCGCCTGCGGCACCGCGGACGACGGCTCCCGCCCCGCAGCACGCGTCTGCACCGCCCTGAAGAACGCCGCCTGGCAGGTAACCGACGAATTCACCCCGGGCCTGGGCGGCAGCCACCACATCGACGCCTACATCGGCGAGGAGACCGGCCCCGGCTTCACCGGCTCGCCCTGGTACCTCACCCTGCGCAACGCGACCCTGGCGGTCACCCGGCCATGAACGACGGGATCGGGCCGGGCTCGGGATGCGGGGCGCCGTCCTGGCCGAGGCTGCGGAAGTCGTCCTCGACCTCGGCGACCACGAGCCGCGGTCAGGACGCGTAACGCTCGCGGGACCGTTCCCGGGCCTTGGCCGCCTCGATCTCCCGATCCTTCGGCGGCGCGGTCGTGACCAGCTCGTCGAGCAGCGCGGCGGTGGCAGCCGCGACGGCCTCGACCGCGCGATCGTAGGCCGCCTGGTTGCGTTGCGAAGGCTTGGCTGCCCCGGCCACCTTCCGGACGTACTGCAACGCGGCGGCATGCACCTCGTCCGGCGTCGCGGGCGGCTCGAAGTTGTGCAGCTGACGGATGTTCCGGCACATGCGCCCAGCTTAAACCAGCGCGCTGGGATCCTCGGGGGGAGAGATCCCAGCGCGCCACGGTTTCACCTACAGGTTTTGGCTCCCGTCGCGTACGCCAGGCCGAAGCCGGACGCCGACGAGTCCATGAAGACCACCTCGCGTCCTACCCCTGCTGACGCGAACATCTGCGCGCCCGGGCTGCACGACGCCGGGCCGATGTACTTGCCCTGGAACGTGTACTGCTTGAGTTTCGGGTTGAGCGAGTTGTCCGGGTAACCACCGGTCGCCATCCACGCCTCGACCGGCGCCTCCTCGGTGACGGTGAGGACCGTGCCGGACAGCGCGACGGTGTCGGCGCGGATCGCCTGCGGGGAGTTCTCCTCGAACAGCAGGTGCGGGGTGCGGGTGGCGAAGTCGAAGAGCCGGATGGAGTCGTGGTACGCCCCCTGGCTCCACTGCCCGTCGACGATCGTGCCGTAGTCGCGGTCGGTCATCCAGGCGACCGCCGTGGCGGACAGGTCGGGGTAGCTCACCCGCTCGGCGCCGAAGTCGCCGCCGGCGTACGTGGTCTTCCCGGTCGTGACGTCGTGGACCTCGGCGCCCAGTGACCAGTAGATGCCGTTGGCGTCGGGCTGCTGGAAGATCTCGTAGCGTACGTAGGAGATCTTCCCGTCCTTGACGCTCGGGGCCGTCGCGGGGCCGAACCAGTCGGGATGGGCGAGGGTGTGCACGGCCGGCGAGCTGCCGCGCAGGTAGCGCACGACGTCGAGGTAGCTCTGCGCCGGGTCGTACTGGCTCCACGCGACGAGGTCGCCGTCGAAGCCGAGGCCGTTGATGCGGTACGGGGAGCTGTAGAGCTCCTTGACCCGGCCGCCGCCGATCGGCGCCGACAGGATGCGGTTGGTCTCGTACGTCGGCGACGCGGGGTCCACGGCGACCGACAACCACACGACCCGCTTGCCGTCGGTGTGCGGGAAGCTGTTGATGCTCCCGTCGTCGGGGGAGATCCGGTACGGCGTGCCCTTGCCGTTGGTGCGGCCCGCCCAGATCGAGGTCGGCTCGGTGCGGTTCGCGTCGGATCGCGGTACGGCGAACCAGCCGCCCGCCGTGCTCGCCGTCATGTCGGCGTACATGCCGGTGTTGAGCCGGTCGATCAGGACCTCGGTGCCCTTGCCGTAGAGGGTCGCCTTCCACTTCGCGGTGATCCCGCGCGAGTCGAACGCCGTCCGCACCACCTTGAGGTCGGCCTTGCCCAGGCGGAACGACGTGGCGGAGGCGAGCACCGCGTCACGCGCGTCGACGAAGTCGGACATGGGCGTCAGGTAGTCGGTGAGGGCGCGGTAGACGATCTTGTCGGCGGTGGTCTTCCCGAGCTTCTGACGCAGGTCCCAGAGGGCACCGGACACGATCGTCGAGTTGAGGTGCACACCGCCGTCGTCCATCGACGGTGTGTCGATGAGGTGCTGGAAGTCCGCTGTGGTGGCACCGTCGTCGAGGTCGCGCAGGGCGCACGTGGCGGGGGTCAGCGTGCGGCAGAGGTCGCCGCCGATCAGGCTCGCCTGCGGGTCGGACATCGGCGTGCCCGACGCGTCGACGTCGATGGCGTTACCGAAGTAGTCGGCGATCGCCTCGTTGAGCGCGCCCGATTGTCCCGCGTAGACGAGGCTTGCGGTGTGCTCGACCACGCCGTGCGTCATCTCGTGGCCCACGACGTCCGGGTCGGCGGCCAGCGGCAGGTACTCGTCGTCGCCGCTGCCGTACACCATGCGGGTGCCGTCCCAGTACGCGTTCACCCACGGGTTGCCGCCGTACGTGATGCCCACGACCGAGTCGATTGGCATGCCGGCGTCGTCGAGGCTGGTACGCCCGAGCTTCGCCTTGTACCACTCGTAGACCTTCGTGGCGTCCCAGGCGGCGTCCACCGCGCCGGCGGCGGTCAGGTCGGCACCGAGCGTGGTCGATGCCGACGTGAACGGCGCCAGGCCCTCCGGCCACGCGTCGCCCATCAGGTCGTAGTAGTCGCGGCCGCGGGCGTCCCAGGTGGTGATCGGCACCGTCGTGCCGTCCGGCTGCTGGTGGGTCCGGTCCTGCAGCAGGTACGAGCCGGCGTCGGACCGGACGAGCGGGAGCGCCACGGTGGCGCCGTGCAGGGTGGTGGCCCGGCCGACGACCGGCGCCGTCCCGGTGCCCGCGGCTTTCGACTGCGTGCCGGCCGGTGCCGTGGCGACGCCGTCGGCGGCCAGGGCGGCGGCCTGCTGGCCGGAGACGAAGGACTTGATCCGGCTGACGCTGAGCAGCGGCACCCCGTTCGCCGCGCCCACGTACACGTCGCGGAGCACGGGCTGACCCGTGACGACGTCCGCGCCCTTGACGAGCACGCGCCGCGCGAGCAGGCCGGTGCCGGTCGGCATGACCAGGAGGCCCTGGTCGGTGCCGGTGAGGTCCGGGGCGGCCGTGGTGCCGGGCCGCGGGATCGAGGCCACGACGGCCGAGCCGGGGTGCAGGCTCTTGCGCACCTCCTCGACCGCCCGGGACACCGCCAGCGCTGCGGGGATCGGGGTGACGGTCGTGTCGACGTCCAGCTTCGTGAAGTAGGTGCCCGAGGTGCCGGTCACCGTACGCTTGCCGGCCGTCTTCTCCGTACGCACGACGTACTGGGCGCCGAACACCGGCAGGCCCTTGTACCTCTGGTCCAGCCGGACCGTCTCCCGTTCGCCCTGCGTCTCGACGCTCGCGGTGGTGAGCGTGCCGGCCGGATCGCCGATCCTGTAGCGGTCCTTATGGCTCGCGAGGTGAGCCTTCGCGGCCTTGTCCGGTGCGACCGTGGCGTCGACCGGGTCGGCCACATCGTCCACCAGGGCAGGGGTGTCCGTCGCGGGCGCGGCAGTGACCGGTGCCGGGTCGGCCGGCGCCGGGGGCGCCGCGTTCGCGGCGTGCGCGGTGGTTCCCAGGATGGCAGCCGCCGCCAGCACGGCGATCGTGGGTAGTGCCTTGGCTCTACGCAATTCGTGCTCCTGCAAGGTGGGGAACAGCTCGGTTCGCCTACCTCACCCCGGTGCCGGATTGCGCCACAAGAAGGACCTTGCGCATTTGCGCACATGAGCAGGTGCGCCGCCGGGTCCATGCCGGACGGCCTTACAGATTCGTAATCTCCGATTCATCGCAGCGAGAGCGCACCCGGGCATGCTCGGATCTCAGGGGCTCAGAAACGTATGGATGTGACGGACGTACCGTGGTCGGCAACCGGTCTTGATCCGCTGGCCGGCCGCGTCCTGGAATACCTGGTGGCGGTGCGATCGGCGGACCGCGACGAGGCGGCGTCAGCTGTCGGGGTGTCACCGTCCGAGGCGGAGCGGGCGCTGCGGCACCTCGCGGACGCGGCACTGGCGACACAGACCGGCGGTGCGGCACCACGATGGACGGCCGCGCCGCCGAGACCGTCGCTCGGCGCCCTGCTGGCCCGGCGGCGCGCAGAGCTGGCCCGCGTCGAGGATCTCGTGGAGCGGCTCTCCGAGACACACGAAGCGGTGTCCGGGCCCCGCGCCACGGACGTGGTGGAGGTGCTGAGGAGCGAGGACGAGGTGCCCGCCCGCTATCGCCAGCTGCTGATGGGAAGCTCGTCCGAAGTGCTGCATCTGGCGAAACCGCCATATGTGACAGGTGCGTCGGCGTCCACCGGGGCGGTGGGGGTGACGCCCGGCGTGCAGATGCGATCGGTGTACGAGACGGACGGTTTCACCGACTCGGTGTCCCTCATGACGGCTCTGCGCGGGACGGGCGAGGGCGGGAAACTGCGGATGACCTCGCAGATCCCGGTGAAACTGGTGATCTTCGACCGGGCGGCCGCGCTGCTGCCGATCTGGGCGGACCGCCCGTCGTCGGGTTCGCTGGTGGTGCACTCGCCCGCTCTGGTGATGGCACTCGTGGCCCTGTTCGAGAGCGTGTGGGAGCGCGCCGAACCGGTGTCTCTGACGAGACGGCACGACCTGCCGGACGCGGACCGCGGGCTCCCGGCCTCGGGACGGGACCTGCGAACCCGGGAGATCCTGCGCATGATGGCGGTCGGCATGAAGGACGAGACGATCGCCCGGATCCTCAACGTGAGCCGCCGAACCCTCCAGCAGCACATCAGCGACGCGGGTGCGGTGCTCGGCGCGCGTACCCGCTTCCAGATCGCCCTGCTGGCGGCGAAGCAGGGCTGGCTGAGCGACCGGAGCGACGGCGCGGATCACCCGAGCTGAGAAATCCGTTCAGGTCGAACCGCGGGTGATGAGCGCGGTGGGCAGTGTGGTGGGTTCGGCGGGTGCCGGCGACCCGAGCAGCATGGCGACGATTGCCTCAGCTGCGGCCGTACCTATGCCGGTCTTGTCCTGAGCGACAGTGGTGAGTCCTGGCGGGACCAGTGCCGCCACCTCGATGTCGTCGAAGCCGATGATCGCGATGTCGCCGGGTATGCGCAGCCCGGCTTCGTGGATGGCCCGCATCGCGCCGACCGCCATCTCGTCACCGGCGGCGAACACCGCGGTCGGGGAGCGGGGAAGCAGTCGTTTCATGGCGGCGTAGCCACTGTCGAGATACCAGTCGCCGGACGCGATGTCGGCGTCGGCGAGGGGCTGGCCCGCCTCGGTGAGGGCGGCCCGGAAACCGGCGAGTCGTTCAGCGGCCGGCCAGGTCTCCGGGGGGCCGGTGATGGTGGCGATACGGTGGTGACCGCGATCGATCAGGTGCTGCGCGGCGAGCCGGCCACCGCCGGCGTTGTCGGACGTGATGCTGGTGCACGTCGGCCCGGTGAACCGCAGATCCAGGGCGACGCAGGGCACTTCGGCGTCGACCAGGGCCAGCACGGCCGGGTCGCGGCTGCCGTTGTCGATGATGACCACGCCGTCGACGTTGTGGCGCTGGACCGCGCGCAGGAAACGCTGCCGGCTGTCGGGGCCGGCGCCCCGGTCGGGGGCGAGCATGAGCAGGTGCAGCCCCTGGGCGCTCAGCGCGCTCTTCAACGCGACGAGGATGTCCTGCAGGAACGGGTGCCGCCAGCCGGGGCGGCGGTGGTCGGTGTCCCACACGAGTCCCACCATGTTGGACTTCTTGGTGGCGAGGGTGCGGGCGGACTCGTTCGGCAGGTAGCCGACCTCGGCGGCCATGTCGAGGACGTGCCGGCGGGTGCCGGGGCTGACGATCTCCGGGGTGTTGAAGACGCGGGACACCGTGGCGACGGAAACACCGCACCGACGTGCCAGTTCTTTGATGCTGGACATACTCGAGGCCCCCATGTAACCGGTTTCATCACCGTATCAAGCAGATATCACGCCGGTCAATGTGTTGATCTCGCGTTATTCGTTCGTCACTTGACAGGTGGCGCATTGATGGGGTCAAACTCTTGGCGTCACGGGATGCACCTCAATCCTTTTTGATCGACCTCGAAACAATCATGCTCAGCACAATGTAACCGGTTTCATGAAACCGGTTACATTGCCATGGAAAGGAGAGCCCCCATGCGCTTCTTGCGCGCCCTCGCCACGGCTACAGCGGCCACCCTGCTGCTGACCGCCTGCGGATCAGGCGGCGATGAGAGCGGTGACGGCGGCACCGTCACGCTCAACGTCAGCCTGTTCGGCAACTTCGGCTACCAGGAGCTCTACAAGCAGTACGAGTCGGCCCACCCCAACATCAAGATCAAGGAACACACCGCCGCCTACAACGACCACCACCGCGACCTCGCCACCCACCTCGCCACCGGATCGGGTGCCGGCGACATCGAAGGCGTCGACATGGGCTTCATCGCCCAGATGCGTGAGGTCGGCCAGCAGTTCACCGATCTCGGCACCGACCGGCAATCCGAGTACCTGCCCTGGAAATGGCAGGCCTCGCTGACCAAGGACGGCAAACAGATCGGCTACGGCACCGATGTCGGCGGCCTCGCCATCTGCTACCGCCGCGACCTGTTCCAGCAAGCCGGCCTGCCCGCCGACCGCGACGCCGTCTCCGCCGCCTGGGCCGGCGGCTGGGACAAATACCTCGAGCTAGGCAAGCAGTACACCGCGAAAGCACCGAAGGGAACCGCGTTCTTCGACGGCGGCGGAGCGCTGTACAACGCCGTCATCGGACAGGCACCGGAAGGCTTCTACAGCACCGACAACACCGTCGTCGTCGCCACCAACCCCGAGGTCCGTAACGCCTGGAACCTCGTCGTGCAAGCGATCCAGAGCAACCTGTCGGCGAAGCTGATCGAAAGCTCACCGGAATGGAACAACGGCTTCGCCAAAGGCCAGTTCGCCACGATCGCCTGCCCCGCCTGGATGATGGCCAAAATCAAGGACCAGGCCAAGAGCTTCGCCGGGAAATGGGACGTCGCCGCGGTCCCCGGCGGCGGTGGCAACTGGGGCGGCTCGTACCTGACCGTTCCCCAGCAGGGCAAGCACATCGCCGAGGCCAAGGAACTGGCCGCGTGGCTCACCGCCCCGGAACAGCAGGCCAAGAACTTCACCTCGCAGGGTCTGCTGCCCTCGATCCCCGCGCTCTACGACAAGCCCGAGATCGCCGGCTACAAGGACCCGTTCTTCAACAACGCACCCGTCGGCAAACTCTTCACCACCGCCGCCAAAGAACTGAAACCGCAGTACCAGGGCCCGCGCACCGGCGACATCCAGACCACCATCCGCGACGGCCTGGTCCGCATCGAACAGGGCAAGCAGACCTCCGACCAGTCCTGGCAGCAGACCGTCAGCGACGTCGAACGCCTCGCCAAATAGCCGACCACGCACGGCCGGCGGGCACCGCGAGCGCGCACCGCACCGCCGGCCATCGCGGCGACGAAGGACCGACCATGGCCATGCCACATCTGAGCGCCCGGCTCGACACCAAGGGCTCGCCCTACCTCTACGTACTCCCGTTCTTCCTGCTCTTCGGCGCGTTCGGGCTGTTCCCGCTCGTCTACACCGGATACGTCTCGTTCAACGACTGGAACCTGCTCGACGCCGGGGAGCACCAATGGGTGGGCCTCGCCAACTACAGCGAACTGTTCCACGACTCGTACTTCTGGAACGCCCTCGGCAACACCCTCAGCATCTGGGTGCTGTCCACGGTGCCGCAACTGCTCGCCGCCCTCTGGATCGCCCACCTGCTCAACCACCGCCTGCGAGCACGAACCGGCCTGCGCATGGGCGTCCTGCTGCCGAACATCACCTCCATCGTGGCGGTGACCATCGTCTTCACCCAGATGTTCGGCCGCGACTTCGGCATGATCAACTGGCTGCTCGGGCTCACCGGGATCGGCCCGGTCGACTGGCAGGCCAGCACCTGGAGCTCGCATCTCGCCATCTCGACCATCGTCATGTGGCGCTGGACCGGCTACAACGCCCTCATCTACCTCGCCTCGATGCAGGCCATTCCCCACGACCTGTACGAAGCAGCCGAGCTCGACGGCGCCTCGTCGTTCCAGCAGTTCCGGCGGATAACCGTACCCATGCTGCGGCCCACCATCATCTTCACCACCGTCATCTCCACCATCGGCGGCCTGCAGATCATGGCGGAACCCCTGCTGTTCGCCGGCACGTCCACACCCACGGGCGGCTCGGACCGGCAATTCCAGACCATCGCCCTTTTCATGTACGAGCAGGGGTTCCGCGAATTCCGGTTCGGTTACGCCTCCGCGATCGCCTGGACCCTCTGCCTGATCATCGCGGTCTTCGCCATCGTCAACTTCCTGCTCACCCGGCGCATCGCCAGCGACGAGAAATGAGCCCGCCGTGACCATTCTCGCCACACCCCCGACAGCCCCCACCGAAACGGAACAACCACGCCCGGCCCGCCGCCGCACCTTCGGCTACCCCCGTAAAGCCTCGATCTGGACGTACGCCGCCCTGCTCGCCATCGTCGCCGGCTCGGTCTTCCCGCTCTACTGGTCGTTCGTCGTGTCCTCACAGACCAGCGAAGCCGTCGCCCAGGTCCCACCCGTCCTGATCCCCGGCGGCCACCTGTTCGACAACATCGCCCGGGTCTTCGACACCACCGACTTCGGCCGCGCCCTGCTCAACTCGTTCCTCGTCAGCGGCTCGATCACCATCTCCGTGGTGTTCTTCTCGACCCTCGCCGGCTTCGCCTTCGCCAAACTGCGCTTCCGCGGCCGCAAGATCCTGCTCGTCCTGGCCATCGCCACCTCGATGGTGCCCCAGCAACTCGGCATCATCCCGCTCTACCTGCTCATGGCGAAGATCGGCTGGACCGACCACCTCGCCGCCGTCATCGTCCCCGGCCTCGTCACCGCGTTCGGTGTCTTCTTCATGACCCAGTTCCTCGGCCGCGCCGTCCCCGACGAACTCCTCGAAGCCGGCCGCATCGACGGCTGCACCACCTTCGGCCTCTACTGGCACGTCGTCCTGCCCATCGCCCGCCCCGCCGCCGCGGTCCTCGCCCTGTTCACCTTCATGCAGGCCTGGAACGACTTCTTCTGGCCGCTGGTCGTCCTCCAGAACAACGCCACGGTCCAGGTCGCCCTATCATCACTGGCCAGCGGCTACACCACCGACTACACCCTCACCCTGACCGGCACCCTGCTCTCGACGCTCCCGATCCTCGTGATCTTCATCGTCCTCGGCAGGCAGATCGTCGGCGGCATCATGCAAGGAGCAATCAAGGGATGACGACGCCTTTCGTATGGGGGGCCGCGACCGCGGCGTATCAGATCGAGGGAGGAGTGGCGGAGGACGGCCGCGGCGAATCGATCTGGGATACGTTCTGCCGGCGGCCCGGGGCGATTGCTGACGGGACCTCCGGGGAGGTTGCTGCCGACAGTTATCACCGGTGGCTCGATGATGTGGAGCTTCTGGACGGCCTGGGTGTCGGCGCTTATCGCTTTTCGGTCGCGTGGCCGCGGGTCATGCCGAACGGGGCGGTCAACAAGCCGGGGCTGGACTATTACGACAGGATCGTCGACGCGCTGTGCGAGCGTGGCATCCGTCCCTTTGTCACCCTTTATCACTGGGATCTGCCTCAGGAACTGGAAGACAACGGCGGCTGGCGCGTACGCGAGACAGCGGACCGTTTCGCCGACTACGCCACGGTCGTCGCCGAACGCCTCGGGGACCGGGTGAAGGACTGGATCACGCTCAACGAGCCGTACTGTTCCTCGATCGTGGGTTATGCCGAGGGCCGCCACGCACCCGGCGCGACCGAAGGCCACGGGGCTCTCGCGGCAGCGCACCACCTGCTGATCGCGCACGGCAAGGCAACAACGGCAATCCGCACCGTACGCCCGGAAGCCCGCGTAGGCATCACCCTCAACCTGTCCCCGGCGGTCCCCGCGAACGACACCCCGATCGACCGCGCCGCCGCGGCCCGCATGGACCTGCTCGTGAACCGGCAGTTCACCGACCCGGTCCTCGGTGGCGCGTACCCGGACGGGTTCGAGAAGCTCTTCTCCGGCGTGAGCGACCTGTCGTTCCGCCGCGACGGTGACCTGGACGTCATCGCCGCCCCGCTGGACTTCCTCGGCGTCAACTACTACTACCGCATCCACGCCACCGACGCGCCGTACGACCAGCCGGACCCGGGCCTGCGCAGCGCCAGCGACATCGGCGTGCGCTCGGTGCCCCGCGACGGCGTCCCCACCACCGACCTGGGCTGGCCCATCGAACCCCAGGGCCTGTACGACACCCTCACCGGTCTCGCCGATCGCTACCCGGGCCTGCCCCCGATCTACGTGACCGAGAACGGTGTCGCCCAGCTCCGCGAGGACCTGGACCCCGACCCCGCCCGCATCGACTTCATCACCGCCCACCTGGCCGCCGCCACCCGCGCCGCCGCCGACGCCCCGATCGACCTCCGCGGCTACTTCTACTGGTCCCTGATCGACAACTTCGAATGGGCCCGCGGCTACGGCCCCCGATTCGGCCTGGTCCACGTCGACTATCCCACCGGAAAACGCACCCCGCGGGCGAGCTACGAGTGGCTGCGCCGGCAGCTGTCCTAGGGTTCTGAGTTTTTGTGCCGTTTGCAGTAGGCGGCCACGGGACACGAAGTTGCGCCGAAACCCGCGATACCGCAACATCCTGCGGCTTCAGGTGTCAAGCATGGGCCCATCGACGTCTGGCTAGGACACACCTGTTCCCTTGCCAGACATGATTGTCCAGATTTGACACCTGAAGCCGCAGAAAGTTGTCGCCTCCCAGCGCCCAGCGCAACATCTAGCGTTGCGGTCTTGCGGCCGTTAGTGTCCCGCGTCGGAGAGTCACGGCCGGGCGTGGTGGAACTACCAGCCACGGCCTGACGTCCGGGCCACAACCGCCGACGAGATCCTTGCCACATGACTGCGAACGAATCAAGGACTCAAGACGCCAGGTCTCAGAGGGCGGTTAGGGATCTCTGAGGTTGCTACTACTACTTCGCCCTGTGGCGTGACGTGGCAAGAACCTGCCAGCGGAAATCCGGGCCCGATGGGATCCCAGCGGGCCCGGCACCGGTCACTGCTTGACGGTTCCGGCCTTGAGCCGCTCGATCATTCGGTGCGTCACCTGCAGCGGCGTCTCCTCGGCATCGCCGGGCCGAGTTCCCCGCGCCTGCCGCACGTTCCACTGTTCGTGCCCTCGGAACGGAATGCTCTCGCCCGGCACGTACTGGGCCCAGGGCCGGTATTCATTGATGCCGGGAACGGTCTCTCCGCGGACCAGGATCGGGTTCAGGTACAGGCCCTGGTTCGAGATGCTGGTCGAGGTTGCCATGAATCCCATGTCCAGGCCGCACCGCCGGGTGGCCGAGGTGTTCGGTTCCGAATAGTGCAGGATATTCGGGTGGTGGATGGAGACGTCGCCGGGCTGCAACTCGATGTCTACGATGCCGGCCTTCGCGACCCATTCGTCGACCAGATCCTGCTGCGTCGCCGACTGGAGCATGTTGGGCACGTCGTTGCGGGAAACAGGCTTCGACAACGGAATCCGATGGCTGCCCGGAATGATCCGCAGGCAGCCGTTCTCCCGGGTGGACGCGTCGACAGCGAGCCACACGGTCAGCGCCCGCATCGGTTCCAGGTTCCAGTACGCCCCATCCTGGTGCCAGAGCACCGCCCGGCCCTGGTACGGCGGTTTACAGACGT
Organism: Winogradskya humida; assembly: GCF_016862215.1. Taxonomy (GTDB): domain Bacteria; phylum Actinomycetota; class Actinomycetes; order Mycobacteriales; family Micromonosporaceae; genus Actinoplanes; species Actinoplanes humidus. The sequence continues at coordinate 20,620 of NZ_BOMN01000100.1, read as the reverse complement.
AGTGCGCGGTGAACAGGGCGAGGTCGGGGCCGAGCACCGCCTCGGCGACGTCGACGAGCCGGGAGTCAGTGACCGCCCGTACCCAGAAGGCGTCGTCGCGCATCAGCGGATGGTGGTAGTCCTCCGGCGGCAGGTCGGGGTATTTGGTGCCGAGCCACCTGACATGGGCGTCGAGTTCGGCCAGCAGCTCTTGGTCGATCACGCCCCGTAAAATGGCGAACCCCTGCTCCTCGTACGCTGTGAGCACGTCGTGCGGAACGGTCATGCGCGATCTCCTAAGGGTCTTCAGCGGATTCCTCGGCCTGACACGCTGTCAGGTCGACGGTCGCGTGCCGAGTACGCGGAGCCGCCCACGATCGATCTTGTCGCGGGCGGTCTTCGGGAGTTGACTCAGCTGGCGCAGCGAGTCCGGGAACATGTAGCCGGGAACGCGCTCGGTGAGGAACCGGCGGACCTCCGGAACGGAGGCGCTTGAATCTTGCGCGGCCACGAACCAAGCGTGGATCTCGACCGGGCCGTCCGGCGGGGACGTCGCCACCACCGCGCACTCGGCGACACCCGGGCAGGCCGCGATCGCGGTCTCGATCTCCCCCAGCTCGATCCGGTAACCGCGTCGTTTGACCAGGTCGTCCCCGCGGCCGTGAAAGTCGAACCGGCCATCGGAGTTTACGCTGCCTCGGTCACCGGTGCGGTACCACCGAACGCCGTCACGTTCGACGAAGCGCAGCTCATTCTGCTCCGGACGGTTCCAATAACCGGACGAGGTCGTCGGCCCGGCGATCCAGATCTCACCCTGCTCACCTTCCGGTGTCGCGATGCCGTCCTCACGCCGGATCTCCACTCGGAGCGACGGCACCGGACATCCGATCGGAGGTGGCTGGGGCAACTCGCCCCGCGTGGGCACCGGCCAGATCGTGGCGATGTTCGTCTCCAAGGGGCCGTACACGTTGTACAAGCCGGCATCGTCGGGAAGCCACGAGCGGATCCGGGTGAGCGTGGCAGCCGGGAGCACCTCACCGCCGTACAGAATGCGCCGGATAGAACCCGGATCCGCCTCCAGGAGGCCGCCCGGGCCGGCGAGTGAGGCCAGCGCCGAGGAGACCACGTACACGTTGGTGATCTGTTCCTGGCGGATGGTGTCGACCACGACGCGTGGGAAGAGCACGTCGCTCTCGTCGAGCAGTACAACGCACGCGCCGCAGGCGAAACCGTTGAAGATGTCCAGCGTGGAGATGTCGAACGAGAGGTGCGCTTGGCTGAGGAAGCGCTCACCGGGCCGGAACCCGAAGTAGCCTGCGGCCCAGTCGACGAACGCGGTGACGTTCTCGTGGGTGATCCCGACCGCCTTTGGCAATCCGGTTGATCCGGAGGTGTAGAGCAGCAGCGCGAGATCCGTGCCGCCACGTACCGGAGCTGGCCGGCGAGCCGGAGCGCCCGGCAGAAGATCACCAAGCGGGACCAGCCTCTGCACGCCGGCGGCCCGTAACGCGTCCTCGTGGCGCCGCATCGCGTCGTCGACGAACATCGTCGTGATGCCGCAGTCCTGGATGATCGCGGTGAGCCGGGCTATCGGGTGCCGAACGTCCAGCATCACGCAGACCGCGTCTGCGCGTAGTACGGCCTGTCCGGCCGCGACCACCCACGGGCTCTTCGCTGCCAGCACGCCGACGCGGTCACCGGTCGCCACATCCAGCGAGCCGAGCAACAGGTCCGTGAGCTTTCCGACCCGTTCGTACAATTCGCCGTACGTCCATCCGACGCCGTGCCAGCGCAGGGCAATCGCTGCCGGGTTGTGCCGGGCCGCCTGAATCAGCAACTCGGCGGCGTTACGCGCTGTCATCTCGGGCCTCCCATTCGGCAGGCAGAGTGCGCCGGGTGCGTAGTGGTGATCGCAAGAGAAGCAGGGCGGGAACCGCCATCTCGGCGACGCCGATCCACAGGCCACCGGTGATCGACCAGGTGCTGGCGATGAGGCCGGCGAGAAGCGCGCCGATCGGAGTGGCGCCCTGGGAGACCACGCCGTAGGCCGCGGAGACCCGGCCCATGTGCGTGGTGGGCGTCACCCTGGCCCGGAGGCCTGCGGTGGAGATGGAGCGCCCGACCGCGACGAAGTTGATCAAAATCTCGGCCGTCGCGGCCAACGGCACGGCCGCACGCGGGAAGACCGCGGCGAGTGGGGCGGCGAGCACGCCGAGGGGAAACAGCGCGGAGAAGATCACAGTCATCCGGATCTCGCCGTACCTGCGGCGCAGTCGTGGTCCGACCAGTGAGGCGAGCACGCCGGAAACAGCACCGACCGTCGTCAACACACCGAACAGCCAAGCCGGGATGCCGATAATCCGGAGCAGGAACAGCGGCATGAGGGTAAGCAGAATGCCGGCGCCGATGTTGTTCAGCGCTGCTTGCAGACAGAGCAGCCTCAGCAGTGGGTGCCGGATCACGGTGGACAATCCGTCGGCCACCTCGCGCCGGAAGTGGCGGTGTTGCCGTGCGGCGACCGGGACGGGCGCGGGACGTAACCGGGTGAGGAACAGCAGCGACAGCAGGTGAGAGGTGGCGGTCACTGCGTAAAGAAGGGGGGCCGCGATGGTCTGGGCCAGAGCGCCGGCGACGCTCGGAGCCACCGCGCGCACCGTCTGGTCGGTGGTCTGTAGCCGGGCGTTCGCGTCCGCAACCCGGGTGCGGGGCAGCAGCAGCGGTAGCACGCTGCTGTGCCCGATGTCGAAGAACACCCCGCAGACACTGGTGACGGCGGTGACCGCGACCAGCAGTGGCAGGCTGAGTACGCCGGCCATATAGGCGATCGGGATGCTCGCCAACGCCAGGAGGAAGCCGAGGTCCGCGCCGATGAGCACGGCACGCTTGTCCCAGCGATCGACCCAGACCCCGGCGGGCAGTCCGAGCAGGGGGTAGCCGATTCGGCTACCGGCGGTTAGCAGACTCATCTGTATGGGGTGGGCGTGCAGCAACAGCGCGGCTGTGATCGGCAAGGCGAACGCCGCCACCTCCGCGCCGACGTCCCGGAACGCGTTCGCGATCCACAGCCGGCGAAACCCGGGAATCCGCAGGACCTCGACGTCGGCTTCGGGTGTATCAACTGGCACGGAGTGACCTGGTGCTGACGAACGTGTGGATCTGCCGGATGCTGCCGAAATTGTCGGGCAGGATGTCCGCGTCGTGCACGACGACACCCAATTCTTGCTCCAACCGTGCGACCAGACCGAGAAGTGAGAGCGAGTCGAGGATTCGCTCCTGGATCAGCGGTGTTTCGTCGGTGACCGCACGCCCGGCCGCGGCCTCGGCCACCGCGGCGCGGATCACCGTCAGTGATCTGTCGTCTGCCATCACAATCCCATCCCCTCGGCGATTATTTTCATCTGCATGTCGGTCGTCCCTGAGTAGAAACGGCTCGCCACCGCGTCGGCGATCAGGTCCGTCACTCCAGACTCGGCCAGCACCGCGTAGCCGCCGTAGATGTCCGGCAGATGCTGGCAGAACGTGTTGAACTCGGTGCTGACGTGCAATTTGGTGAGCGACGAGCGGGTGTGGTCCAGGCGACCCGCGTCGGCGTCCGCAGCAGTCGCCGAGAGCGTCTCGCCGACGCTGGTCAGGCTCAGCCGCATGCGGACCAGGTGCGCACGAATCGCATCCTGCTCGGCCAGAGGCCGGCCGAATTGCCGCCGGGTGCGGGCGTATTCGACGGCCCGTTGCAAGGCCCGGGACATCAGGCCGGCGACCGGGGCCAGGATCAGCGCCCGCTCCACTCGCATGGCATGCATGAGCACTGCAAAGCCCCCGCCGGGCTGACCCAGCACGGCATCCCCGACGACCGCACATGCGTTCAGGCTCAGCGAGCACAGCCGGGCGCCGGTCAGAGCGGTCTTGGCGATTTCCGGGCCGACGGTCAACCCGGATGTGTTTCGCGGCACGCAAAAGGCGGTCAGCCCACCGAGTGCACTGCCCGGCGCGGTCCGGGCCAGGATCACGAAGATGTCGGCGTCCGGCCCGTTGGTCACGAACGTCTTCGAGCCTTCGAGTACCCAGCGCCCCGCCGCGTCGCGGGTGGCAGTGGTGCGCATCGACAGCAGGTCCGAGCCGGCCTCGTACTCGGTCGCTGCGAACGCGCCCACCATCCGGGCGGTGATCAGGCCGGAGAGGTAGACCTCCCGCTGCCGCGGCGAGCCGAAGGCGATCAACGGCTCCTGGGTAGCCCACATCTGGGCGGCGAGCGAGAACGGCAATCCGGAACGGCCGGTCTCCTCGGCCAGTGTGGCGAGGGCCTGGCATGCGGCCCGGTAGCCGAGACCACTGCCGCCGAGTTGTTCGGGGACCGCCAGGCCGAGCAGGTCGGCGATCGGACCTGGCCCCCAGCCGTAGGCCGCGGCGTCCGCGCGGGCCGCCCAGAAGCGCAGGCCGGCCAGCCACTGGTCGAAACTTTCCTGCTCGACACCGATGTCCGCGGCCGTCATCGGACCTCCTCCGGGTATCGGGCGGGCCACTTGCTGACCCGGTGAGATTCGTGGATGCCCCAGCTGGCGAATGCCCCGTCGACCTGGTCCGCCGGATTCAGCAGCATCACCTCGACGTCCTTCCCGGCGCCGAAATCGCGGTTCAGCCATGCGAACACGGTGGCCGCCACTCCTGTGTTGCGGAAGCTCGCCCGAATCTTCATCTCATGCACCAGGAGCCGAGGTGGCGCACCGGGGCTGAGCCGCCCCAGTTCGGTCAGCGCCACTACAGCGACCGCTGTGCCGGCTGCTTCCAGCAGGTGATACTCGGTCGAGGTGGGACCGGGGTTGCCGAGGCGCCGGGCGAATTCCGCGGTGTCCCCGCGTCCGTAGACGTCGCGCACCGCGGCCGCGTCGTCGCTGACGGCCCGGCGGACGGTCAGCTCAGTCACTCGTCACCGCCGATACCTCGGCGCGACGGCTGCGGCGCTGCTCCCAGCGCCCGGTCGCGGCCGCCAGATGCCGAGCGTAATCGGCATCGGCTAGGAACCCGTGGTCCCGGCCGTCGCGCAGGGCCACCGCACTTGCGCTGGAACCGAAGTCAAGCGCGGTCATGATCGGCTTCAGGTGGTGCAGGGCGAAATATGAGTCGTGCTCAGTCATGACCGCGTAGAGGTACTGATCGGTGCCCGTCCGGTCCCAACTGCCGAGCAGATCGGTGATCACCGCGGGCTTGGCCATGGCGGGCAGGACGGCGAAGGGCGCGGCCTCGCGTTGCCATTGCGGCACAATCTCCGGGTCATTGTGCGGCGCGACGACGAACGCCAGTCCCTCGCCGGCCCAGATGCAGTATTTCAGTGCAGCGTAGCCCCCGGAGGACAGACCGTGCCAGACCGTGCCGCCCAGGCCGAACCGGTTGCGCAGGTGCTGGTGAAGATCCAGGATCCGGGGCAGGAATTCGTCCTCGCCGAGTAGGAACCAGCCACAGCAAGACACGTCGTTGTGATTGTGGATCGGGTCGGAGACGAACAGGCACACCGCTTCGTCGGCCCCGGGCCACTGCCGCCGGGCGAAAACCGGTGGCACATGTTTCTCGATCCGGCTGAAGCCGTGAAAGAGCACCTGCAGGTACGGACTGGTGATTTTTTCCGGCACCGTGACCAGGTAATCGAGCCGGTAGCCCGCGGTGTGCAGGAAGTTGCCGCGTTCGTTGTCCATCAAATCTCCGTTCAGCCCAGGTGACACGTCGTGAAACTGCGGGAGACCATGCCGGGGAACAGCAGCACACGCCGGCGTGGCGCCACCGACGCGCCCCCTACAGGCATCAACTGCCGGACGCCGTCGCACTCACGCGCTGCGACCAACCGGGGCTCGAGGCTCCTCCCGCTACGACGGGCCATCGCCTCGAGATGAAACGCGACCGCCTCGTGGACGACTTGGTCGGCGCGGGTCGCCTGGTAGAGAAATGCCGGGGATACCTCGCGTAACCAGGCGGAGGGGATTCGGTCCGGCAGTGTCAGCGTGAAGTACCGGGGTTGGCCCGCCCGGCTGCCGCGCTGGAGCCAGGAGGAGCCGAACGGCCGCAGACCGGAGAACATTGCGAAGCTCCAGTCCAGTTTGAGACCGCTGACCACGAGCAAGAAGTTGACTACGAAGCCCACCGTGACGGCTGAGTGCACCAGCCGGGCTCCCAGCGGGGCGGGAATATCGGTGATCGAGCCGGCCAGTGCGAATGCGCAGAAAAAGCCGTACGTCGCGCCCTGTCCGGCGTCACGAAGCTGAACCGGCACCGCGCGGGGACCCGACGGCGACCGGCCGAGCAGCCAGCCGGCCGCAGCGCAGACCGGGATCAGCAGCCACACCGGGTCGGCGGGGGACGGGACGGCCACCCCGTCGACATCGCCGGCTGCGATCGACCAGAGGGCGAGGGCGACGATGGAAAACTCGAAGTTGCCGGACACCCCGAACGCCAGGTGCATCAGGATCGCCACGATCAGCGCGGCGGCGCCGCCGTGCGGGATCAGCAACAGCACCGGTACGGCCAACTCGGCAGCGATCACGGCAGCGGGCGCGGCGGCCAGCACAGCAGGCGGCTGCGGAAGACCGAGCAAGCGCAGGTAGATCGCGGTCATCACCCGGCCGGGGCTCTGCGGCCCGGTCAGGTATTCCCCGTGCATCTTGAACACGGCAGCCGACAGGTATAGGCCGACGAGCAGGTCCGAGGCGAAGAGTGGGGCCAGCGCGGCGGGCAGGAAGGTCAGGACGGCGACGGCGACGAAGCCCATCCAGACGTGGTTGGCCATCCGACGCTGCAATGTGAGCAGCCACAGCACCACGCAGGCGAGGGCGATCAGCCCGGTCTGCGGATGAGGCGCGAACACTGTCACCGCCAGCGCTGCGGGCAACGCGGCTAGTTGTGCGGTAGCGGTAACCGGTGCCGGCAGCCGGATGCCGAACACCGGCGCATACGTGTGCCGGGTGGCGCCGAAGCCGTGCTGGGCCAGGCGGCTCGCCTGATGGGCCAGCAAGGCGGCGAAGACCAGCGCCGACGGTTGAATCATGGTTGCTCCGGTGTGTCGTGCGGCCGGCGAAGCGGGTGTGACGGCCGATCGGCGACGCGCCCCGTCACACCCACTCCGTTCACTTTCCGATGGAACCGGCAAACTTCCGGTCAGTAGGCCGGGACCCGGCCGATGGAAAGGGAAGTCAGTCCTTGACCTCGCTGTCGACGATCGTCAGCGGCTTGTCGCCGAAGAGCTTCTCGAAATTGTCTTTTTCGAGCTCCTCGACCTCACTGGCCTTTTCTTCGGTGATGACCTGCTGCTCCTGCTGCATGTCTTCCTCCGTTGCGAAAACTCACACGCCAGGGGTTTGGCGTATGCCGGTGATTGGAATCTAGCGCTACGGTGGGAGATCGGCCAGCGCCATTGACGTCCACCTTTTTCTCGACGTAGGTGCGGCGTTGTGTTGAGGCAGGTCAACCCATTGGAAAGAAGGTGGCCGGCGAAGTGCAGTTGTAGAATCTCGCGCTTACAACCGCATTTAGCCGGTCAGCTGAACGGCCATGAGGTAACCACGTAGGCATAGGCGGCCATCGACAGGGTGGCGTGCCGGTACCACGAGCTGTACCGGCGGACCTGGTACTGGTCGAGACCGGTGCTGGCGCATGCTTGCCCGACGCAGTCCGCTGCCCGTTCCCGGCTGCGCACCACGGCGACCAGCTCAGTCAGTGACGTCCCGGTCGGCCCGACGCACAGGTGGTAGGAGGCCGAGCCGGCCCGGTCGAGCGACCGGCCGCAGAGTAACCATCGCCCGGCCGCGCGGGCATGCCCTCGCAGCGTGATCCGGGCCCATTGCTGGTCGTCGCCGTCGATGCCCTGAAACGCGGGGGACAGCCTGCCGATCAGCGCATCCGCGCGTTGGGCTCCACCGGCCATCGGCAGCTCGGTGCCGGCGTCGACCTCCAGCACGAGGCCGTATTCACCGCGTTCCTGCAGGTGGCGCAGCTCACGGGCTCGGGCCTGGTTCCGGTCGAGCGCGATCCAGGTCACCGGGGCGCCGGCTGCCAGGGCTCGGTCGATCATCATCGCGCCCTGAGCGTCTCGGCTGTGGTAGCGCGCAGGCGTCGGCACTCCGGCCGAGGAGCATCGCTGTGGATCCTCCGTCCATTGGCGTGGCAGGTGCAGTTCCCGGTCGATCAGTGCACAGCCGCGTGGGCCCGCAAACACCAGGAACACTGCTACCTGACAATGCCGTGGATCTCCGGAGCCCACCCGCTGCCACTGAACCCCGGCCGACTTTTTTCCCTTCTTCGCGAAGGCGGCCTCCACGACGACGAGCACCCCTCGGTCGCCGCCGAGTTGCTCGGTGACGTAGTGGCGCAACTCGTCGCGTACGCGGTCGACATCCCACTTGGCCGAGTTCAGTAGCCGTTGCATCCGGTCCGGCCGTATATCGCCGGCGGCCTCGGCCAGTTGCCATCCGTTCTTACGTCGCACCGGTGATAGCAGTGCCTTCAAGTAGGAGCGTGCCTGCTGGCGGGGTTCGGCCCGGCCGAAGTGCTCGGCGATCCGGGAGAACAATGACTCGAATCGCTCGTCCCATTCTTTCGCCCCGATGTCGATACCTTCTGCCATGCGCGTTACCCTACTACTCCGAGGTTACTGCAACCGCACTTGTGATCAGTTGCAACCTTGCTTGACATGCAGATGTCCACATGGGACCCTTTCGGCGGGAAAGGGCCGTACTCCGTCGACATATTGGAGTGCCCACGTGGACTTTGCAAAATTTTTGAAGCCATTGTCAATCGACGAATTCCGGCATTCGCATTTCCCGGATGATCCCTATGTGCGGACAGGGTCGGATCTCACCGGTGACCTGGTACGGGACATTCCGGAGCTTGCTTCCGCGGAGACCGTGCTTCGCAGTTACCGGCAGACCGTCTCGCTGCTGCGTAAACAGGGCCCCCACGCGGCCGTGGTAGGTGGGGAGAGTGCCATCCCCGCTCTCGGAGCGGGATTTACCTGTTATTTGAAGCATGTTCAGCGTGACGTGCCCGGTCTCGTCGACCTGTTGGGCGACGCGTGCGATGTGCTCGGCCTGCCGGCCGGCTCGATGACCGCCGAGGTCTTCTGTTCGGACGGTGCCAGCGGTGTTGCCATGCACAGTGACTTCGACGTGAACTTCGCCATGCTGCTGTCCGGGAGCAAGCGCTGGCTGCTCGCACCCAACGACAGCATCGTCAACCAGACCAGCATGTGCTTTCCCGCGAGTCGGCGCCAGCCGGACCCGAAGCAACTGCACTACGCCGACGCACCCTTCCCCGACCGGATGCCCGACGGAGCAAGGGAGGTGACAGTGGGCGCCGGTGGGCTGATCTTCCTGCCCCGGGGTTGGTGGCACGAGACGTACTCCTCGGGTCCTTGTCTCCAGCTGAATCTGGTCGTCAAGGGGCCACACTGGACCAGTGTGCTCACCACTGCGCTGCGTGACTATTTGCTGGCCCGGCCGGAGTGGCGGCAGTATGCCTACGGCATGGTCGGCGACGGAGAACGCCATGAAGGCGCGGTCGCCGAGTTCGCCGGACTGATCGCAGAACTCCAGCGACGGCTCGGCGACGCGGATCCGCGGGCGCTGGCCGAGCAGCTGCTCGCTGGGCTGGACCACGAGGCGCTGGAGATCGGCTCCAGCCGGCGCCGCTGACCCGCCCTCAAGCCAGCCGGCCGCTGACCCGCCCTCAATCCAGCCGAAGATGGGCAAGGTAGTGAGGACCGTCGGTGACGAATTCGTGGACTCGCCACGGAGTGTCGACGCACAATGCCTCCAGCTCGGCGGGCGAGGGCATCAGGTAGTCGAACCAAGGGGTGGCGAGCCTGCCGTCGCGGACCCGGAAGCGCTGCTGGCCGGCGAGGCGGCCGGCGCTCCGGTTGCGTTCTGCGTAGTCCCGGTGCACTGGGTTGCGCATTTTCGCGAAGTCCATGCTGACGCCGAGCAGGCTCGCGCCGGAGCGGCCCCGGCCGGCCAATTTCCGCAGAAGCCCCGGAGCCGACTCCGGGTTTTCCAGAAGGCCGATGTTCTGACCGCCCAGAAGAATGGTGTCGAACGTGCCGATCTCCGCTTCCAGCCCGCGGACCGTGCCTTCCACCACGGTGACGTCGCGTGCTCGGGCGACGGCGGCAGCGCCCGGCGACGGCTCCAAGCCGATCACCATCAGGCCCTGGGTCATCAGCTGGACGGCATGCCGCCCGGGACCGCACCCGACGTCCAGAACCCGTCCGTGTGCCCGTTCGCAGGCCAGACGTTCCACAGGGTTCCACTCTGGCGCGGGCACGAGGTATTTGGCGACATCGTTCACTGTCACCATGCCGTCGTCCCGCTCTATCACCTCGTATGCCACTCCGGGAGCCCCGTCGGCCCGCCATGCCTTGAGTAAGGCCTGCCCGAAAGCATCGCCGGGCACCGGCCCGGCAGCGACCGAAAGATCCTGCTGCGACATTTTAGACCCCTTCTGTGACCTAATAAGACCTTAGCGTCTTTAATCATGTTTTGTGAATATAGATAGCTATGTAATCCGAGTGCTGCGGCGATCCCATCGCCGGCGTCCATGTTCGGGTCCGTGCCAGAGACGCTTGGCGGGGGAGCGGGTAGGTTCTCGGCGTGACCGTGGACCTCGAGGAACCCGCCGTCGACGAGCCCGGGGCCACTACACGGCCCCGCCGCCGCCGGAGGTGGGTCGCGCCGCTGCTGGTGCTGCTGTTGCTGGGGCAGATGGCGGCTGTCATGGTGGTCACCGCGGTGCAGCAGACGCCGACGATCGACGAGCCGGTCTACGTGGGCACCGCGGTCAGTTACCTGGAGCAGCACAGCCTGCGGTACAACCCGGAGCATCCGCCGCTCGGGAAGCTCATCATGGCGGCGGGGCTGGTGTTCGCGCATCCGAAGCTGGATCCCGCGTTCCGGGGCAACCAGAGCCTGCTCGGGCGGCACGTGCTCTACGAGGCGGGCAACGACCCGTACGAGCTGATGTTCCTGGCCCGGCTCCCGATGATCGTGCTGACGCTGCTGTTCGGGCTGGTCGTCTTCGCCTTCGCGCGGGATCTGACGGGGACCGCCGGGGGAGTGCTCGCCCTGTCCCTGTACGCGTTCTCGCCCGACCTGATCACGCACGGTTCCCTGGCGACGCTGGACGTACCCGCGATCGGGTTCCTCGTCACGGCGGTGTGGCTGACGTGGCGGGCGCGCAGCTCACGGGCGTACCTCCATCTGGGTCTTGCGGGGGTTGCTCTGGGGGCGGCGATCGCGACCCGGATGAGTGTCATTCCCGCGGTCCCGGTGGTGATGCTGCTGGCGTTCCTGAGCGTCAGGAAGCAGCGGCGTTCCTGGATGACCGCGGTGGCGACGGCCGTGGGTGTGGCCGTGCTCGCCGTTGCCGTTGTCTGGGTCTGTTATCTCGTGATCGATCCGCGGTTACGCTTCCTGACACCGACGGGGATGCCGGAGATCCACGGTTTGCGGGCGCTGTTCGTCGATCTGTTGCCGTTGCCCGAGCCGTACCGCGACGGTGTGCGGATCCAGTTCGGGTTCGAGGACTCGACGTTCCAGGGGTTCCTGTTCGGCCGGTTGTACGAGGGGTCGCTCTGGTACTACCTGCCCGCCGCGCTGCTCGTGAAGACGCCGCTCGGGATGATCGCGCTGTGGCTGGCCGGGACCGTCGCGGTGCTCGCCGTGCCCCGGTTGCGCCCGGCCGCCGTCTACCTGCTCGTCACGCCCGCGCTCCTGCTGGGCCTCGCGATGACCGGTGCGCGGGACTTCGGCAGCCGTTACGCGATCTTCCTGCCGATCTTCCTCGCCGTCGCCGCGGCCGCCGTGGTCACGGTGCGCTGGCGGTGGGCGCACCTCGCCGCGGGGCTGCTGGCGCTGTCGGTCGCGGTCAGTTCGGTGCGGACCTTTCCCTACTACCTGCCGTACGCCAACGAGGCGTTCGGCGGCCCGTCGCGGACGCATCTGCTGCTGCACGACTCGAACGTCGACTGGGGCCAGGACCTGGGCCGGTTGGCCGACCGTCTGCGCGAGCGGTATCCCGGCGAGCAGGTCTGGCTCGTGTACAAGGGCGCCGGCGTGCCCTCGGCGTACGGAATCGATGCTCGCAACCCGCTGAAGGCGCAGCCGGCGGACGTCCACGGCCTGCTCGTGGTCTCGGACAGCTCGGTGGCGAAGGCGACAGGGCGGCTGAAGTCACTGCTCGCCACGAGCGGCGCCCCGGTCGACGAGGTCGGCCACTCGATCAGTATCTACCGCCGCCCCTGATCGCCGCGGAGAACCGGGCTGCCACTTCCGCCACGGCGGCGTGCAGTTCGGGGCCCTCCTCGACGGTGAAGTCGAGGGGCACGGTGGCCAGCCACTCCTGCGCGTACATGGCAGGGTTGCGGGTGCTTCCGGTCAGGACGCACCGGTCGCCGTCCGCTTCGAGGCGGCCCATCGGCGGCCGGATGAACGGTGCCACCTGTTCCAGAGGGGCGTGGAACACCACGCGCGTCGGGTATTTCCAGCCGCTGCCCAGGTTCTCCTCCAGCGCGGCGACCGGGTCCAGGTCCGGGGGTGGGGTGAAGCGGTGTGCGGTTCTGCGTACGGCATGGAGCCGATCGACGCGGTACGTGCGGATCGCGTCCGCGGCGTGTGAATGGCACAGCAGGTACCAGCGGCCGTAACGCACCACCACCGCCCACGGGTCGACCTCGGCCTCGAAGGTGCGGGACGTGACGACGACCCGGCACCGCTCGGCGATGGCCCCGACCAGGGCACTGGCGATGGCAGGATCCGGGCGTGCCGCTCGCGGATCAGGAGCGGTTGACGCGTACGCCCGGAGCGCCGCAGCCTGCCGCCCGATGCCCTCCGGCAGCGCCCGGATGACCTTGCTGAGCGCCGACCCGACAACGTCCTCCGAGTCGATCGTCGCACCCCCGTCGAGGACTGCCATGACGAGGCTGAGTGCCTGTTCCTCGGTGAAGACCACGGGTGGCAACCGGGTGCCACGACCCAGCCGGTAGCCGCCGTACGGCCCCCGCGTCGATTCGACCGGGACACCGGCCTCGCGCAGGATGCCGACATATCGCCGGGCTGCGCGCTCGGTCACGCCCAGGAGCGTGGCGAGCTGGCCGGCGGTCGTGCCCGGGCGGGCCTGCAGGATCTCGAGCGTACGCAGGGCACGCGCGGTGGGACTCGAACCGTTCGGCACGCCCGGACGATACCGGAAGCGGATTGTCCGGAACCGGCTCTAGGTTGATCCCATGACTGCAGAAACACTCATCCTCGTCGGCGGCCTGTGGCTCGACGCGCCGGCATGGAACGACGTCGTGACCGAGCTGGCGAGCAAGGATCGGCACGCTGTCCCGGTCGCCCTGCCGGTGAAGCCCGCAGACACCCTCGGCGATCAGGTGGCCGCGGTGCTCGCCGCCGTCGACGCGGCACCCGGCAGGTCGGTGGTGGTCGGGCACTCCGCCGCGTGCAGCCTGGCCTGGCTGGCGGCGGACGCACGCCCGGACCGGGTGGCCAAGGTGGCGCTCATCGGCGGCTTCCCGGCCGCCGACGGCGCGAAATATGCCGACTTCTTCGAGGTCGAGGACGGACTCATGCCGTTCCCGGGGTGGACGCCGTTCGAGGGCCCCGACGCCGCCGATCTCGACGGGCCGGCGCGGCAGGCGTTCGAGGCCGCTGCCGTGACCGTGCCCGAGGGGGTGGCCCGGGGCGTGGTGCACCTGGGCGACGAGCGCCGCTACGACGTGCCGGTCGCGCTGATCTGTCCCGAGTTCACGCCGGACCAGGCCCGGGAGTGGATCGCCGGGGGTGACATCCCCGAGCTGGCCCGCGTGAAAAATCTCGACCTGATCGACATCGACTCCGGCCACTGGCCGATGCTCACCCAGCCGCTCGCGCTGGCCCGGATCCTGGCCGCACTCTGACGCTGCGTGACATTTTCGGGTTGGGTGCGGCTGTCCGCGGGTACCGGACGCGCCATGAACGAGGAGCAGGCCCGGCTGGAACAACGGGCGTCGGACCTGATGAACCTGAACGCGATCGCGCTGGAGGAGACCGAGCAGAGCCTGCACGCGAGCGCCGACCGCCGGAACGACGAAAAGGCGAGCGCCAGGCTGCACGAGCTGGCCGACGGCGTGTCGGAGACAGCCGCTCAGATCGCTGCCCGCGCGCAGCGGCTCAGCCCTCCGGCCTGATGTTTTCGCCCGGCGCGAGGGAGCGCCGGGCGAATCTCAGCCCGCGGTGAGCTGCACGCGCAGCTTGGCCAGGGTCCGGGTGATCAGCCGTGAGATGTGCATCTGCGACACGCCGATCTTCATGGCGATCTCCGACTGGGTGAGATTGCCGAAGAACCGGAGCGACAGGATCATCCGCTCGCGTTCGTCCAGCGCGGCGATCGCCGGGCCGAGCGCGATCCGCAGCTCCGCGAGCTCCATGTCATGGTCCATCACGCCGAGCGTGTCGCCGAGCGTGGTCGTCCCGTCCTCCGTCACCGGGGTCGAGAGGCTGCGGGCGCTGTAGGCGCGGGCGCCCTCGAGGCCTTCGAGGACCTCTTCCTCGGTGGTGTTCAGATGCGCGGCGATGTCGGCGATGGTGGGTGACCGGCCGAGCGTGTGGTGGAGCGTGTTGCTCGCGTCCGTGATCGCCAGCCGGAGCTCCTGCAGGCGGCGCGGGACGCGGATCGACCAGGTGCGGTCGCGGAAGTGGCGGCGGATCTCGCCGAGGATCGTCGGGACCGCGAAGCCGGCGAACTCGATGCCGCGCTCGGGGTCGAACCGGTCCACCGACTTGATCAGCCCGACGACCGCGGTCTGGATCAGGTCGTCGTCGGGCTCGCCACGCCCGGAGTAGCGGTGGGCGAGGTGGTGGGCCATCGGCAGCCACGCCCGGACGGCTTCGTCCCGCAGGGCATCGCGTCGGGGTCCGGGCGCGGTCGATGCCAGTTCCCGGAGCAGCTCAGAGGCGGCTTCGGGAACTCGCGTGCTGGTGAATGTCATGTCGCATCCTCTCGACGAGCGGTCTCGGACTACCCGTCTGGTGCCAGAGTAAACGACGCAGCAACCGACGCAACATGCTTGAGGGAGGTAATTGTCACTGGGCAAAGGTTGCGGCGAGTGATCCGAGCAGCGTCAGGGCCTGCGCGCTGCGGGATCCCGGCTCCGCGTGGTAGACCACGAGCTGCTGACCGGGGGACGACCGTACGTCGAACGCGTGCATCGTCAGCGTCAGCGGGCCGACCTGCGGATGCACCACGCGTTTGGTCTCCGCGGTCTTGCCCCGCGCGTCGTTCCGGGTCCAGAGCTCCCGGAACGCGTCGCTTTCACTCGTCAGGGTGCGGATGACGCGGTCGAGCACGGGATCGTGCGGCGCCGCTCCGGACGCCAGGCGCAGACCGGAGGTCGTCGCCCGTGCCACCTCGGGCCAGTCCGGGTAGAACGTGCGCCCCGCCGGGTCCAGGAAGACCTTGAACGCGAGGTTCCCGGCCGGCCCGAACAGCGCCTCGCCGATCCGGTTCGTGGCGAGCACGTCGTACGCGCGGCCCAGCACGAGCGCCGGGTTGTTCGGCCACATGTCCAGGAGCTGCCGTAGCTGCGGGTCGATGTGCTCGATGGCGTGCCCGGGATCCGCGCGCGGGCTCAGACCGGCCAATCGATGCAGATGCGTACGCCCGTCCTCGTCCAGCCGGAGCGCGCGGCTGAGCGCGTCCAGCACCTGCACCGACGGGTGGCGCTCGCGGCCCTGCTCGAGGCGCACGTAGTAGTCCACGCTCACCCCTGCCAGCAGCGCGACCTCCTCCCGGCGCAGCCCGGGCACCCGGCGAACGCCGGAACTGATCACGCCGGCCTGCCCCGGCGTCACCTCGGCCCGCCGGCCGCGCAGGAACTCGCCGAGTGCGTTTGCGGTCATGTCCCGACGGTACGGCGACGGACCGCCCCGCATCCTGGGTGTGCCGCACCCAGGCTGCGCCGGGGCCCATATCCATCCATAGCGGTAACTGTTGTGGTCTGCCGTTCGCGTTTGGTGCCAAATTCGCTCTGAGGGTTTCCCTGGACCCCTTCATCACCGCATAGTGATCGAGGGGGCACTATGAGTGAAAACGATCTGCCACCGCAATTGTTGACCGAGATCGGCAGTCCGGCCCGGGAATCCCGCCTGACCGTTGTGGACGAACTGGCGCGTTTCGCGGCGGGTGACGACCTCGCCATGGCGGCCGCCGCGCGGCAGGCGCTGCTGCGCATGGCGGAGGACGACAGCCGCAGCGTGTCGGCCGCGGCCGTCGCCGGGCTCGAACGCACGGCTGTCCGGCTGAACCCGGATCGGGTGGACTTCGGCCAGGTGGCGCCCGGCGCGCCACAGCTGGTCGCCGACGTCCTGGTCAGCGGCCCACCGCTCGCGGTCGCGAACACCACGGTGACCGTGTCCGGGCAGGGCCTGCGCGCCATGATGGTCGGACGCCGGCTGCGGGTGGTCTGGGAGCCGCAATCGGACTGGCTGGACGGTTCGGTGACCGTACGCGGGCCCGCCGGCTGGGCCGACGTGCGCGTGACCGGCCAGCGGACGGCGACCGAGCCGACCCCGGCCACCACCCGCAACCTCGGCGACGTCCCGGCGAGCCGGATGACCATGCTCTCGGGGACACCCGAGCCCCGGAAACGACGGCACCGGCACCGGAACAGGGCCACCGCCCTCGCCGGGGGCCTGACGGCGTTCATCCTGCTCGGCGGCGCGGGCGTCGCCTGGGCCATGACCAGCAGCGGCGAGGGCGATCAGCAGACCGTCGCGCCGCAGCCCGCCCCCTCGGCCGGCGAGCACGATCACGCCACGAGCGGGCCGGCTCCCGAGGCCGGGCCGCAGGTCGCGCCGCCCCTGGCCACGGCGACTCCGGGGCCGACGGGCGTCAACCGCGTACCCCTCGCGCGAAGCGTCAAGAGCGTGGCCAAACCCGCGGCGATCGCCACCATCGGGGTGGGCACCGAGCCCGAGGGCGTCGCCGTGTCACCCGACAGCCGGACCGTCTACGTCGCCAACCAGCACTCCCACGTCCTGTCCGTGGTGAACGCCGCCAGCCGCAAGGTGACCGCCGTGCAGCTCCGCGCGACGCCCCGGTTCGTGGCGCTCGCGGGCGACGGCAGACTCGTGTTCGTGTCGATGTACGAGGACGACAAGACGGGCAGCGGGGTCGCGGTCGTCGACGCCAAGTCGCTCAAGGTGGTGCGTTATCTGACGACCGGCGTGCAGCCGTACGCGCTGGCTGTCGGTCCGGACAACCGGGTCTGGGTGCCGATCCACAGCAAGCAGTCGGTCGAGTTGTTCGCGGTCGGCGACCAGCGCCCCGAGGGCCGGATCATGGTCCCGCCCAACCCGCACGCCGTGGCGTTCTCCGCGGACACCATGCGCGCGTTCACGCCCAACCACGAGTCGAACGCCGTCGGCGTCATCGACATGCGTACCGACAAGGTGGTCAAGACCGTGCCCGTGAGCAAGGCGCCGCACAGCATCGCGGTCTCCCCGGACGGGAAGATCGTGCTGGTCGCGGGGTACGACGCGAACACCGCCGACATCATCGACGCGCGCACCCTCGAACGCCGCGGGCCGTTCAAGGTCGGCAACAAGCCGCAGAGCGTCGCGTTCGCCCCGGACGGCGCGCACGCGTACGTCGTGAACGAGGGGGACGGCACGGTGTCCGTTCTCGACGGGAAGACCGGCGAGGTCACCGCGACCGTACGGGTGGGAGGCAGCCCGCGAGCGATCGCGGTGTCGCCGGACGGCGCCTCCGCGTACGTCTCCAACGGCAAGGACAACACCATCACCGTGCTCCGAGTGGGGGAATGAGCAGATGACCTCCGCGGGCTGGATCGCCCTCGCGATCTCCATCTTCGGCGCCTTCGCCTACGCCGCGGGCTCGATCCTGCAGGCGGTCGGGGCCCGGCGCAGCATCAACACGGTCAAGACCCTGGGCCACCCGCTGTACCTCCTCGGCGTCACCCTCGACATGGCCGCCTGGGTCGGCTCGATGGTCGCGCTGGGCACCCTCGCCGTCTACCTCGTCGAGTCCGTGCTCGCCAGCTCCCTCGCCCTGACCGTCCTCGCCGCGCGCATCTTCCTCAAGTCCCACCTGCGCAACCGTGACATCGTCGCCGTCGCGATCTCCATCGCCGCCCTGACGGTGATCGCCATGTCGGCCGGCCCGCAGGAAGCCGTCGCGGCGTCGACCGGCCTGCGCATCGGCTTCCTCTCCGCCGCCGTCATGCTGGCCGGGATCGGCTGGGCCGCCGCCCGGGCCGCCCCGCCCGGGGTCGTCGCGGCGATCGCGGGTCTCTCCCTCGGCGGCGCCGCGGTGGCCGGCCGCGCGCTGCCCGTCCCCGACCAGCCGATGGCGGACATCCTCGCCACGCTGCTGACCGTGGCGGCCGAACCGCTCACCTGGGCGCTGGTCACCTTCGGCGTCTCGGGCATGGTGCTCTACACCCACGCGCTGCAGAAAGGTCAGGTGGGCCCGGTCACGGCGGTGCTCTGGATCGCGGAGGTCATCGCGCCGTCCGCCGTCGCACTGGCCCTCCTCGGCGACACCGTGCGAGCCGGGTGGGAGCTGCCCGCGGCGCTGGCAGCCCTGGTCACTGTGGGCGCGGCGGTCATGCTCGCTACCGCGCCGGCCACCGACGCGACCGCCCGGCCGCAGGAAGCGCTACCGGCCGCACCGGCGCGGGCCGCGCTGTCCCGGGCACCGCAGCGGGCAGTTGCCCCGGGCGCGGTGGCCACAGCCGGCGGTGGCCGGTTCGCTCCCCGCGGCGCGCCCGCCGTGTTCGCCGCGAACGCTTCCGCGCGGCAGCCGGACGTGTTCGCCGCCGCGGAGACATCCGGGCCGATCAGGCCGCCGCACCCCGCGGGCGGTCACGTGTTCGCCCAGCGGGAATCCACACACGACCTGCGGGAACTGCCCGACGTGCCCGTGCACGACCCGGCCGAAGGACCGCCCCGCACGCACGCCGAGCACCGGGTCATCTGGTGGGGCGCACCACCGATCTGGACACCTCCGGCCCGCCCGGGAGCAGCGGCCATCGAAGCCGCCCGGCAGCCGTTGCCGGAGCTGACCTGGAGCCCGCCCACGGTGCAGCCGATGTGGACGGACCCGCAGCCCGCCGACTCCGACGGCATCACGGCTCCGGGCGACGCCGTGCAGGAACTGAGATGGGAAGACGTGCGGGCCTTCGCGGTCGAGCCGGTGAAGGCACGCCGACGTCCGTGGGACGACGCGTGAACAGGCCCGGGTGGGCCTGTTCACGCGGGACGACCGGTCAGCCGCCGATGGCGATGGCGTCGACCCGGTCGGGGTAGAACGCCACGTGGTCCTTGATCTCGGCCACGGCGTCGTGCGGGTGCTCGTACACCCAGATGGCGTCCACGGAGCGGTCGCCGCCCGCCGGGATGGAGTAGTAGCTGGCATCGCCCTTGAACGGGCAGTAGCTGCTGGTCTCGGTGCGGGTGAGCAGCGTGGTGTCGACGTCGGTCAGCGGGATGTACTGCACCGCCGGGTACGTCGACTCCTGCAGGGTGAGCGCGCTGGTGCTGTCGGCGACGACCTTGCCGGCCACCGTCACCACCACCCGCTGCGGCGTCGGGGTCACGGTGATGGGGTGGTCCGGGCCGGGCTGCAGGACGGGCTTGTCGGCCATGACGACCTTCTTTCTTTCGGTACGCGGACAGGTCTGCGACTGAGTTCAAGGACACCAGCCGGGAATTATTCCGCGGAGCTATCGTGATCACGTGTCGTCAGCCCTCACCGCCGTGTCAGCAGCCGGACTCGACCACCGCGTCGTGACCCACGGCCCGGTCACCAGCGTCACCGAGGCCGCCGAGGTCCAGGGCGTCGAGATCCAGGACCTCGTCAAGAGCCTGGTGGTCCGCCGAGCCGCCGACGACTACCTGTTCGTCCTCGTGCCCGGCGACCGCCAGATCTCGTGGCCGAAACTACGCACGCTGCTCGGGGTCAACCGGCTCTCCATGCCCGACGCCGCCACCGCGAAGGACGTGACAGGCTACGAGCGCGGCACGATCACCCCGTTCGGCTCCCTGCACCCCTGGCCGGTGATCGCCGACGAACGCCTCCGCGGCCGCACCATCAGCCTCGGCGCCGGCATCCGCGGCACGGCCCTGCAACTCACCGCCGACGACACAGTCTCCGCCTTGAGCGCCACCTGGGCAGACGTCACCGACCCAGCCTGACCCGTCCATTACCGTGCCCCTCATGGCACCTTCTCTCGACGAACTCCCCAGAATCGGCGCACCGGCCACCCGCGCCCTGCACAACGCCGGCCACAGGACACTGCGCGACCTCGCCGGCGTCCCGAAGCCGCAACTCGCCGCGCTGCACGGCATGGGCCCCAAAGCCCTCGGCATCATCGAGGCCGCACTGGCGGACCACAACCTCGCCCTCTCCTGACAACCCCACCGCGCGAAGCCGCCTGGGCGAGGCCGGCTGACCCAGTGCGGGTAGTGCGGCTGGACGAGGCCGGTGGGCTGAGGTCGGCTCGGAGAGTCAGCTGAGGCATCTCAGGTTGGGCGGCTCAGGTCAGGTTGGGCGGCTCAGGTCAGGTTGGGCGGCTCAGGTCAGGTTGGGCGGCTCAGGTCAGGTTGGGCGG
>NZ_BOMN01000099.1 GCF_016862215.1 Winogradskya humida | reverse complement strand
GGTCAGGTTGGGCGGCTCAGGTCAGGTTGGGCGGCTCAGGTCAGGTTGGGCGGCTCAGGTCAGGTTGGGCGGCTCAGGTCAGGCTGGGCGGCTCTTGCCGGGCGGTCGGGCCGCGGTGATGCTGCTGAGAGTGAGTTGCTGTGAGCGCTGGCAATGATGCCGTTCGGATACCGCCGCGCGAGGCTGAATTCTGCGCCGATCCTTGCCGCGGCGCGCCTTCATCCGGTAGCGGCAGTCGAGAACACAGCTTTCTTTGGTTCGTTCGCGATTTTCGGCGCCGCCCAACAGCGAGAACCGGCTCACGTCAGGTCGGCCAGCAGGTCGTTTGCGCACAGTGATGGCGCTGGAACAGTGCGCGCCTTGCCTGCGGCAAATGAGGGCGCCGACCTCTGGTGTCGGCAACTGGCCCGAGCTTGCTGGGAGCCGGCCAGCAGGGCGGCGGAGTCTGCTCCGCGGCGATGAACGGGATGACGTTCACGTTGTCGTCTTTGCGGGCAGAGCTGTCGGGGTATCTCTCGAGAACGCCCTCCCATGTAGTCCTGAGGGTGCGGCCGTGAACAATGGGCGGCGGCCCCGCCGTACGAGGAAAGGTCTTGATCATGGGTTGGAACACCTCGGTGCTTTTCCGTCAGGACGTGACGGTGGACGAGGCTGCGGACGACCTCGCCATCACAGATTTCAGCGGCGAACTGGTCGGAGCCGACCAGGCCACGAGCGCTCTCAAGCCCGACGCCCTCTATGCCGCCGAGTCGGGTGGCTGGGTGCAGGTCTGGAACCCGCTGATGGATGTGGTCATGGGCTGGGAGCCGACCGACCCGGCCAACGCTCTGGTGGTCTTCTTCAGCAGCGTTTCGAGCACATACGGCTTCACGCTGTTCACGCATGGGGAACGCACCCGGCATTACGTCTACGCCGACGGTGTGGCAGTCGAGGACGAAGGAACTCCACTGCCGGTCGAGGCCGATATTGCCCTGCCGTCCTGGGGTCCCGACGAGGACTTCCTGTGGTCGATCATCACGGCAGTCACCGGTCTCCAGTACGACGAAGAGCTGCAGTACCGCGTCTACCCGGTGTGACGGACCATCTCTGGCCATCGCCCACGACCAGCGGCAT
>NZ_BOMN01000098.1 GCF_016862215.1 Winogradskya humida | reverse complement strand
GATGAATGGCCCACCCCTTCAGGGGTGGGCCATTCTGCGTTTAGGTGCCGCACATTATTCAGAGACTAGGACGATAATCGCGTGACGACGGCCGTGTTCCCCGCGGTGACCCTGCCGGCCTGCGAGCCCGGTGCCGATCCGTCCGAGATGGCCGGTGCGGTCGCGGCGTGGGCGGCGTCGCCGGCGATGCGTGCTCTGGTGGCGGAATTCGGGCATACGGCGCCGTTCGACGGTCCGGTGGCCGAGCTGCTCGATGATCTGGAACGGTTCTCGGGCCGTCGTTGGGATTACCGGAACGGTCTCGAACGCCAGCAGGCGGTCGGCGAGTCCTTTCTCCCGTCTGCCGATGCGCTGATCCGCTCGGCGGCGGCCTCGCTCGGTCTGGCGGGTCGCCACTCGCCTCCGTTGCGGAAATACGACCACGTGCTGGTGCTGGGCGGCACCGTACGCACGATGGTCGCTCGCGCCGAGTTCGCTGCCAGGCTGCTGCGGGACGGGGTCAGTGTCTCCTCCGTCGTGGGACTCGGCAGCATGCGTCCGTTGAACGCGTCCACCGACGACATCCGCGATTTTGGCCTGCGCGACGGTCTCACCGAGGGCGACGCCGTGGACGAGGGGCTCCGCCGGGCGTTCGGCCTGAGCGCATCGCCGTCGATCCGCGACGGCGTGAACGCCGTCGAGCAGCCGTGGTGGATCCGCACGTACGCTGCGGCGTCGACGCCGATCCACGTGCTGGCTGCGCCCTCCACCGACCCGGGCCGGCGTGCCAATACCGTGGACACCCTGATCGGATGGGCCGGCATTGTCGAGCCTGAGCCCCGTACCCGTCGGCTGCTGCTGGTGACCTCGGATCTGTTCGTGCCCTTCCAGCACTGCGACGCGGTCCGGATCCTCGGTCTGGGCTTCGGCTGCGCGGTGGATACGGTCGGACTCGACACGGGGAGCAGTCGCTGGGTGGCGAAGCCTCGTACGTTCCAGATTCTGCAGGAGGTACGGTCGGCCGTTCGCTCGATGCAGACCCTGTATCGGTCGCTGAGCTGATCGGGGTGCCTGCTGTCACGCGGCGGGCGAGGAGACCAGGGGAATGACGTCGGCGAAGGGGTCTGGCAGGGTCTGCCAGGATTCCATTCCCTCGGCGAGTTCCTGGTCGGTGAGCAGGCAGTCGTTCAGGAGGGCGGTCAGCGCGGGGGCGTCCAGGCCGAGGCCCACGAACGACAGGACGGTGCGGCGGTCGCCGTAGTAGGGGTCCCACGTCAGGTCCGCGGCGAGCCGGCGCATGGGTGAGGCCTCGGGCCAGCGATCGCGGGGGAGCGCCGTCAGCCAGTGGCCCAGGTTGCCGAGCAGGAGGCCGCCGCCCGCGGATTCCCAGCTGATCGCGGTGGCGGGGCGGGTGGCGATCCAGAGCTGGCCGCGGCCGCGGACGGGCATGCCGGTCAGGTCGTCGAGGGCATCGTGCAGGCGGTCCGGGTGGAAGGGGCGGCGGGCCTCGAACAGGACGGCGTTGACGCCGTGGTCGCCGGCCGGGTCGTGCAGGCCGAGGGGGTAGCCCTCGAGGGCGCGGGCCGGGGTGGCGGGGACAGCGGGGTTGTGGCGGTCGCTGCGCAAAAGCTGGGCGGCCAGTTCCGTGCAGTTCACGGTGGGGGTGTCACCGACGCGTACCTGGGCTGCCCAGGGGGCCAGGCGGTGGAGCAGGGCGTCGTGCAGGTGGTCGGGGGTGCCCCAGACGACGATCGTGTCGGCGGACTCGATCTGGCGGGTGAGGACGTCGGCCACGCCGCGGTGGTCGTTGTCGGCGGCGTGCAGGTCGCGGTGGGTGAGCTCGTCCGTGGTGGTCAGGTCGTCGAGGAACGTTCCGGCCTCGACCACCGTGACGAACGAGTCGAAGTGGACGGTGGCCGTGCGGATCAGTTCCGGCTCGATGGCCGGGGGCAGGGCCAGGATGATGTCGCTGTCCGGTCGTTCCTGGCTCAGGCGCACGAGGGCGGGCAGGACGTCCTCGCGAACGGCGCAGGAGGCGCAGCCGTGGACCAGGTGCGTTTCCGCGGTTTCGAGGACTTCGGCGGCGGTGCGGATCGTGCGGCGGACCACTCCCTCGCGTACGGCGGAGAGGTCGTGGGTCAGCAGGACCAGGGACGGGTCCGTGACCAGTAACGCGCGGGCGACCGCAGCGGTCGCCGCGGAGGAGAAGCCGGCCAGGACGGTGACGCGGGGAGCGTGGGTCATGGGGTTATCTTATTGGAAACCATTTTCATTACAAGCAGGGGTCCCGATGGAAATGGGTGCGGGCCCGGCGCGAGTGCGCCGGGCCCGCGGAACTACGGGGTGGATCAGATGGTGAGCGACCAGCTGTTGAGGGTGCCGGTGTCGGACGAGTAGACGTCCTGCACGCTGAGCTTCCAGGTGCCGGTCCCCGTCTCGCTCGACAGGTTGGCCGTGTAGGTCGTGTTCACGTTGTCGGCGCTGTCCGAGCTGCTGCTGCTCTTCAGGGTGTAGCTGCTGCCGTCCGGTGCGATCAGGTTGATCTTCAGGTCACCGCGGTAGGTGTGGGTGATGTTGACCGCGACGGTCGAGGTCGACGACGCGGCGCGGGCGCAGACCAGGGCGATGCTGCTGGTGACCGCCGAGCCGGCGTCCGGGATGGAGACGGCGGTGGAGTTGGTGCCGGTGCAGGCACCCGACGGCGGTGCGGAGGTCGTCGGCGAGGCGGTCGGCGACGAGGTGGTGCCGCCGGTGCACGTCGGGTCGGCGGTCTGCGCCGGGACGCTGACGGCGGTCCAGGCGGCCTTGACCGTGTTGAACGTGACGCAGTTGTCGCTCGGGAAGAGCGTCTTGGCCGCGGTCAGCGTCCAGGTGCGGTACTTCAGGTACGACGAGCTGGACGTCTTGAGCAGCATCGCGTTGTACATGATCTTGATGGCGTTCTGGATGCCGACGCCGGTGACCGTGGTGCTGTTGCACGTGGTGCTGGCCGGCTGGCCGTTGCCGCTGGTGCCCTGGGCGAGCAGGTAGAACCAGTGGTTACCGGGGCCCGCGGCCGCGTGGACCTCGTCGCTCGGGGTGCTGCTGGAGTAGCAGTTGTCGTCGCCCGCGAGCGAGGGGTTGTACATGTAGCGGATCGGGCCGCTGCCGACGAGGTTGACCTCCTCGCCGACCTGGTAGTCGGGGGCGTCGTTCGGGTTGTTGGCGTACCACTCGGTCGCCGCGCCGAGCGTGTCGGCGACGAACTCCTGGGTGCCGTTGCCGGAGATGCCGCCGGGGGTGTTGTCGTCGATGCCGTGACCGAGCTCGTGGCCCACGACGTCCGCCGAGGCGATCCACTGACCGGCGGTGTTCTTGCCGATCTGGACCTGGGTGCCGTCGTAGTACGCGTTCTGGTCGTTCAGGCCGACGCGGATCGGCCACGCGCCGCCGCTGCCGTTCTGGCCGTTACGGCCGAGCCATGCCGAGAGCATCGCGGTCTGCTTCTGCGCGACGTAGAGCGCGTCGACGCAGCCGGTCTCCTTGCTGGTGCCGACGCCGGTGCCCCACACGTTGTCCGTGCCGGAGAACGTGGTGTTGGTCGAGGCGTCCTGGCAGCTCAGCGTCGTCTGGACCGGGTCCTTGAGGGAGTAGGTCGAGCCGGAGAGCGTGGTGTTGAGCGTGACCGCGCCGTTGATCCAGCCGGTGCCGGTGCCGCTCACGTCCGAGACATGCTCGGTGGTCTTGACGACCTTGCCGGTGAGGGCGTCCACGTCCACGGTGAGCCGGCTCGGGCCATCGGCGCCGACACCCGAGACGGTGGTCTGCCACACCAGCGACGCTTCCGCGTCCTCCGGGGCCAGGACGGCCAGCGCGGTGCCCTCGTCCTTGGTGACGGACTTGAGCTGCTTGGCCGCGGCGGCCGAGGCGGCCTCCTTGGTGACCTTCGGGGTGGTGGAGAGGCCGGTGATCGGGCGGCTCTGCGCGACCGAGGTGTACTTCTGGTTGCCGGCGGAGTCCGTCATCACCACGAAGTCGCCGCCGTCTACGTGCAGACCCTTGTACGTGCGCAGGTAGGGCACGTACTGCATGCCGGCGGAGGAGATCACCGGGCGCTGGACGAAGCCGTCGTCCGCACCGATGTGCAGGGCGCTCGGGCGGCTGGCGATCAGCGCCGAGGCCGACGAAGCGGCGTTGGCCTGCGCGGCGGCCGGACTCGGCGGCTGGGCCGTCGCCGGCCCGGCGACGACGACCGCGGCCGACGCGGCCGCGGTGCCGGCCGCCAGGGCGACGATGAGCGGGATTCGGGATTTCACTCGGTGCTCCTTCTCCGCCCGTGGGGTGTCGGGCGTGGTCGGACGTCCGGTGGACGGTGAGTCCTACCTCGATGACGTTGAGGTGACGCTAAGCATCGACGGACGTCACCGAATCAGGGAAAACCCTTGCCCTTGCCCCGGCCCCACTCACCCGGGCGTAATCTCCCCATTTCTCTGCACGATCAGATAGCTCTGCGGCGCGGTCTCCCGCTCGTCGGCGGGTCGGCCACCCCAGAACACCGTCGTGAAACCCGCCCCGGCGAGCCGGCTCTCCATCTCGTCGACGGACAGCCAGTACCGATCGAACTCCACCGAGCTGGCGCCGATGCGCCGCAGCGTGCCGTCCCCGGGCTTCCACGCGGTCACCAGGTAGCCGCCGGGCTGCACCACCCGGGCCAGCTCGCGGAACGCCACCGGCCGGTCGGCGGGTGCGAGGAAGATCAGCGAATACCAGCAGACCACCCCGGCGAGCGAGGCGTCCGCGAACGGCAGCGCACGCAGATCACCGACGTCGAACGTGGCGTCCGGGTGGTCACGCCGGGCCACCCGGACCATCTCGGGCGACAGATCAACCCCGTGCGGGCGAAGACCGAGCCCCATCAGGTACGGCGCGAGCCGGCCGGTCCCCGAACCGACGTCCGCGACATCGGCACCCAGCTCCGCGGCGAGAGTCAGCTCACCGAACAGGCTGAGCACCGACCGCTCGACGGGCATGTCCTCCAGCCAGCCGGCCAGATGCCCGACATAGAAATCCGCGAGGGCGTCGTGCGCTGTCCGTAACTCCTGCGTCTTGTCGTCATCCACGGGCTCATTCTGCGCGGGCCCGCTCCAGCACCTCCTCGGTCGTCAGCGGGCTCTTCGGGTGGTGGCTCAGGCACAGCGGTGTGCGTACCTTCGTGAAGGATTGACCTTCCAGGGCGATGTAGAACTCGCCGGTCCGAAGCTGAGAGATGCCGGGCACGTCACCGCCCTTGGCGCGAGCCATCTCCCGGGCCGACTCGATCTGGACGGGCGCGTTCATCAGGCCGTAGCTCTGCGTCGCCGCGTTGCCGGGGATCTGATTGTGCAGTCCCTTCGGGGACTGGGTCGCGAACACCAGGCCCAGGCCGTACTTGCGGGCCTGCGACGCCAGCGACAGGGTGCTGCGGGTACAGGCGGTCATCACCCCGGACGGCGCGAAGGTCTGCGCCTCGTCCATCACGAACAGGCCGCCCAGCGGGCGATCACCGGCGGGGTTCTTCTTGACCCAGGCGAACAACGCCATCTGCAGCTGATTCACAAAACTCTGCCGCTGGTCCTCACCCTGCAGACCGATCAGGCTGATTACGGAGACCCGGGCCCGTTTACCCGTACGCGGAGTGAGCAGTTCCCCCGGATCCACCGCCGTGCCGGCGCCCCCGAACAGCGGGTCTATCACCATCGCCGCCGTCAGAGCCTGCCCCAGCTCGGCGGCGACCTTGACCGCCCCCTCCCCGAGGCTGCTCACCGACTCCGGCAACTCGTCGAGCATCCCGATGAACCCACGCAGCGTCGTCTCCCGGTGCCGCCGCGCGTAATGGTCCAGCGCCTCCTTGAGCACGGCCCGGCCTCGCTCGGCCTTGACGGTGCTGCCACTTACCTTTGCGCGCGGGGCGAGCGTCGCCAGCGCCGAGTCGATCGCCGCCTCGAACTCGTCGGGATCGTCGATCAGCTCATGGAACGCGGGCAGCGGCTGGAAACTGATCGGGCGCCCCGCGGACCGGCGTGGGGTGTAGACCACGACGTCTGTGTTCTCGAGGTAGTCCCGGGCCTTCTCCGCGTCCCCCTCCGCCCAGCCAGCCGGTGGTTCCGGCCAGGCGTCGCCGAGCCGGGCCAGGTCGTTGTTGGGGTCCAGGACGATCGCGGAGACGCCCTGCAGCGCGCACTCCTCGATCACCCGGCGCAGCAGCACGGTCTTTCCCGACCCGGAGCCGGCAAAGATCGCCATGTGCTTGCGCAGCGCCTCCAGGCCAGCCATCACCGGCTGCCCGGTGTCGAACGAGGTGCCCAGGGAGAACCCCGGCCCGGCGAACACGGGTGGCTCCGGGTGCGGGGGCTCACGAGTGATGGCGGCGGGCTCGGGGTTTGTGGGCTCGGGGGCGACGGTGGGCTCGGCGGTGATGGTGGTGGCCAGGCCGGTGGTGGCGTCGGTCAGTGCTTCGGTCAGGAAGGCGATCGTGCGGGTCGGTCTGCGTGCCATCAGCCAGGCCGGGAGGTCGGGTGAGGACTTGGCGAGCAGGTCACGCAGGGCCCAGAGGGTACGCAGATCGTCGTCGCCGGCCGTCAGCCGCCGCCCGCCCGCCGCTTCGAACGCCGCTACCGCCTCCACGTTCTTCGGAGTCTGCGGCCACGCGGTGCCGCGCAGCACGAACACCCGGCGGTTGGCCACCCCGCCGGCCAGGCCCGCTTCGGTGCAGGCCTTGCGGAGCCGGTTGAGTACGGCGGTCGGGTGATACTCCGGGGAGATCCCGCGGAAACCCCAGTGCGACTCCTCCTCGGTCTCCTCGTTGATCGTCCGCCGCAGCCGGGCATGCAGCGCCGGCTTCGTACTGGGCGGCGGATCCTGCTCGAACGTCAGCCCCGCATCGCCGTGCTCGATGATCCACGCCTGCAGCCCGGCGGCGAGCAGGCCGGGTAACTCGGTGTCCTCGGCATCGCGGGTGAGGGCCCGCCCGATGTCCGCCGATGCCCTGAGCTGCTCGAACCGCCGGTCCATCTCGTCGAGACTGGACGCCGGGACTACCGGTGGCTCATAGGTAGGCACCTCATCGGAGACACTTAGGGTGGTCAGCTCGCGGACGACGCCTTTCTCGAGACAGAACGCGATGTGCGCGGCGACAGACTTCAGCAGCTCACGCGGCATGAAGTCGACCGCTTGGTCGAAGGCGTCATCGCGGATCGGCCAGGTGGCATAGGGCGGCTGGAAAGACATTGTGTGGAAGTGCTGCTCCAGCCGCTTAGCCACCAACGCGCGTGCTACCCCGGCACTGGGGATCCGGCCGAGGTTCTGCCGAGCCACGAAGCGGTCCTGCACCGCGGCGATCGCATACTTGCGGATCATCTCCCAGGTGGAGTGCTGGGCAGCGATCACGGTCAGCGTGCGGTGGGTCTTCTCGCGCAGATCCATCAGCCCGTTGGCGACGTGGTCGAGTGTCACCGAATCGCGGCTCTCCGACCTCTGATGGTTCTGCATCGCCTTCACCATCGGGGCCAACAGGCCGTCGATCTGGTCGATACCGATGACCGAGGGGCCAGTGAGGGCCAACAGCCAGGAGAGCTCGCTGACGATTCGTTCGGCGGGGTGCGCCCGTCGTAGCAGACCCCACGGAGCTCGTTCGCCTGGTTCGCACTCCTCGTCGGAGAGCAGGAAACCGTTGCCGACCTCGCTCGCCCGGTAATCGCCGGCGTTGAAGAGTGCCAGAGCACGGACCGTGTGCCGGCAATTGCTCGCCACTGAGGGGTCGAACTCATGTAGTGCCTTCACCAAGGCTTCTATGGCATCCCGGGTGAGTTCACCATCGCCGAGGATGGCCTGCCGGGCCTCGAAAGGCACACCGATGAGCAGGGTGAGCCGGCGCAGGAAGACCCGCAACTGTGTTTCATGACCCTCGACCTGACGCTTCAGTCCATCCAGCATGGAGTGGGCTACGTTCTGCCAGAACGGGACTCCCTCCACGAGACTGACCAGGAAGAAGTAGCCGTCCTGGCGCTGGACCTGTTCGCGGACCCAGCCGAGGAGATGAGTCTTACCGGACCCCCGGGGGCCCTGGACCACGAGACCGAGTGGGCTCGCGGAGGTGCTTTCCCTGGCGTCGCCGATTGCATCGAGGACCGCGTCGGCCACGTCGCGGTGCAGGGTGTCGACGTGGAACTCCGATCGGCGCCAGACATCGTCGCGGGTGGGCGCGAAGCTGATCCGCAGACCGGTGAGCGCCTTGAGCCCGGTATCCGTCATAGCGACTCGATCGCCAGCACATGCTGAGGCCGGGACCCTATGGAAATGGCGGCGTCGCGGTCGCGGGGGGTCAAAGCCTTCTGGTTGGTCTCTTCCTCGATGCGGACGCCGGGGATGCGGGCCATCAGGCGCAGGACGCCGTCGAGGTCGGTGCGGTGGAGCTCGGTGAGGTGGTCGCGGAGGTCGGCGAGGCCGATCCAGCTGCCCGCGGGGTCGGCGATCTTCTTGTACGCGCGCCGGACGAGCAGCTCGATCACGTCGGCGGGGACCGGTTCGGCGGTTGCGGGTGGTTCCGGGGTGTGGGGATGGTCCGTGGAGGGCTGGCCGCCGAAGATGTTTGCCAGGCTGTGGGTGGTGCTGGACAGGTAGCGGTCGAGGCCGTGCAGGATCGAGTAGAGGGCCTGGCCGGGGGTGTTGCCGGCGGGGATCTCGGTGCTGGTCAATTCGTCGCGGCACCAGGCCCAGCCGGCCTCGCCGAGGGTGAAGAAGTAGGCGCCGCGGTCACCCTTGCGGCACTCGATCAATTTGGCATCGACGAGTTTGATTCTGCTTTTGCCGGTGAGCTGCAGGCCTGCCGAGAATTGTGTCTTGATTTCGGGGTTGGACAGTTCGGCGTTCTCGGCCATCAGGATCAGAAGTAATGATCGTTCGGGGAGGGTGAGTTTCAGGTCAGGCATGAGGGGCCCTTTCATGATTTTCGGCACGGCGGCCGTCGAGGAGTTGTCTTATCTGGGACAGGACCAGGTCGTGGTGCTGGGTGATCTGGCTGTTCGTGAAGCGCAGGACGGTGTATCCGGCGAGGTGCAGCAGGACGTCGCGCTGGCGGTCCGCGGCGAACTGGGCGGGCTGGCGGTGCTCCGGGCCGTCGATCTCGACGATGCAGCGCTCGCGGCTCCAGAGCAGGTCGAGGCGGACCGGGCTGGTCAGCGGGTGGACCTGGTAGGGCTGGTTCCATTGCCGGCCGGTGGCCCAGGGCGCGGTGCTCAGGGCGGTCTCCAGTAGTTGCTCGGCGTGGCTCGCCGGGTGCGGGCGGCCCGCGATCGGCGGGTAGCTGACGCTGCCGGCCGGGGTGGGGACCTCGGTGGGATCGCCGGCCAGCAGGGCCGTGCGGCCGGGGGTGCTGAAGGGGATGGTCTCCACTGTGTCGGCGGAGCTCAGCGGGGCGCCGGTGAACCAGACGCCGAACCCGCCGGCGTCGCAGAACCAGCGGGCCGCGGTGACCAGGGCCTGCTCAGCGGGGACGGGGAGGGCGACGGGTACGCGTACGAGCAGGGCGGTCCGGTCCCGGTCGAAGCTGGCGGCGATGACCCTGGCGAGACCCGCCGCCCGGATCTCGGCGCTGAGCCTGCCACCGGGCCGGGCCTGCCGGGACAGCGCTCGCTCGGCCAGATCGGCCAGGAACGGCCCGTAGTGCCCGCGCTGCTCGGCGGCACGCAGTGCCATCGACCGGGCCGCCGCGGCTCCGGCTCCCGCCGCGCCGTCGAGCCGCCGCGCCTCGGGGAGCCACGCCGGGAACAGCTCGCGGGCGGTGCGGTCGAGCTGGGCCAGCAGCGCCTCGATGATCTGCGCGGGCCGCTCCTCGGCACCGGCGGCGTACGTGATGATCGCCGGTGCGCCCGGCGACAACACCTCGATCGACAGGGCCAGGGTGCCCGCTTGCGGACCTGTCAGGCCGATGGGCCGGTCCAGAGGAAGATCTGTCCAGGCTTGCGCCACGAAATATCCCTCACACGTCATGGGTGAGTCGATTTTGCGGTGGCTTCAACCGGAAGACAAGGACGATTCCGGTGCCCGATGCCGCCGATCGTGTGAAAAGACCAGCCGGAATATCCGACCGCCATCGTGGACGAACTGTTATGGCACTCGCGGCCGGTTCAGAGGTAAATGCGCAGGGGTGTGGCGGCCGGGTGGATTTGTTTTCTAGAATGCGGCGCGTGTCCACGACCAGGGTCGATGGAAAACCCGAAACCAGCCGCGGGCAGGACGCGATCCGAATCCTGCTCATCATCACCGCAGCCGCCGAGCCGCTGCCGCCCGAGCCTGCGGGTGGTCCCGCGCCGGCCGACGCGGTCGCCGTCCTCCACAGCCAGGTACGCCTGCAGAAACTCGACTTCTGGGTTCGCAACCCGGAGTACTTCGCCAACGAGCTGCTGGCGGAGTACGAGCAGACCGGCGACGTCACGTTCCTCGACCAGGCGACCGCGATCCTGGAGTCCGACGAGCCACAGGTCCGGCGGTACCCGATGCTGCGCTACCTCTTCGGGGCCTACGAGCCGCTGGACGACGCGCTCGCCGTGCTGCGCAGTGCCGGGCTCGTGGTGCGCCGCAAACGCGGAACCGAGGCCCGGGTCCACCGGCACGACTATTACCTGACGCGCCCGGGGCGTGCGGCCGCCGACCGGATCGTGCGAGAGGCACCGGTGTTCGGGTACTACGTGCGGCGTACCCGGCTCGTCGCCCGGTTCGCCGAGGGCCAGGGCGGCACGCGCCTGAAGGAACGGCAGTACGAGCAGGACGAGTACCGGAACACGGTGATCGGTGACCGCATTGGGTCGATCGCCGAGCGGGTCCGGGAGAGGCTGCGCCGCCTTGCCGTGCCCGTGGGGGTGAGCACGCCGTGAGCGGTGAGGAGCTCGCGACCCGGGTCGCCGTGGCTACCGGGCTGGCGGTGCCCGCCGTCGAGCGGGTGTTCCGTGATCAGGGATTCGGCCCGGCGCTGACCGATTCGCTGCCCCGCTCCGTCCAGCTGCGCAGGCTGCGGATAGCCGGGGACCGGTCGGTCGAGCCACGGGGGCTGTTCGACCGCGACATCGTGTTCGGCCCGGGCCTGACCGTTCTGGCGGCGGACAACCTGCGCGGCAAGACCAGCGTGCTCGAGCTGATCACCTGGTGCCTGCGCGGATCGCCGCGCGGCAACCTGCAGGGTGTCGTCCGCAGCTGGCTGAGCCGGCTCGACTGCGACGCGGTGATCGGCGGGCGGCCGCTCGGCTTCCGGTTGTCCATCAGGGACGGTGAGCTGGTCGAGGGCCGGGTGCTGTCCGGGCCCGACCCGGAACGGCTCGCCCGCGCCGACACCGCCCAGCCGGGGGAGATCGTCGAGATCGTGCACGCGACGACACCGGCCACGTTCGCGGACCGGGTCGAGAAGCTCATGATGGAGCTGCTGCACTTGGAGGAGCTGGAGTCGTCGTCCAGCCGCGCCGCCGCGGGCAGGGCGACGTACGGCTGGCCCGCCTATTACGGCGCCCTCTACCTGCCACCGGGAGGTGATCCGGCGCTGCTCGGTGACACGGTCATGGGCGGGATCGCGGGCCGGTTGCTGCAGGTGTTCCTCGACCTTCCTGGCGCGGCGTTGCTCACACGGCTCAGGACCGCCCGGGACCAGATGGAGGAGGCGGCGCGGGCCGCGGACAGCGACGCGGCGAGGACGCGGCGGCTGATGGAGACCCAGCGGAATGCGGTGCTGGTGCAGCTGGGCTCCGCGCGTACTGAAATGGCGCAGCTGCGGAAACCGCCGCAGGCCGCGGCCCTGCTCGACGAGGTCTCCACCCGGACCGGGAAAGCGGTTGCCGCCGAGGCGAGCCTGCGTGAGGCGCGGGAGACCTGCGAAGCGCTGCGGTGGCAGCGGCAGCAGGACGAGAAGCTGCTCAACGACCTGCTCGAGGAGCACAGCGCAGGGCTGTTCTTCCACGGTCTCGACCCGGCGGCGTGCCCCCGGTGCGAGCATCCGATCCGACCCGAACGGCGCGCCGCTGAGCGGGAGCACGGGATCTGCGCGGTCTGCGCCGAGCCCGTTGACGCCGGCGAGCCGGACCGTGACGACGTGGGGATGGCCGAGGAGGAGGCGCGCTGGCGGTTGAAGGCCAGCCGGCAGGCCGAGGAACTGGCATCGGCACACCGTGAGGAGACCGCGGCCTACGCCGCCGACCGGCGGGCCGCTCTCGCCGAGGCTGAACACGACCTCGCCACCCTGCGGGACGGCGGGTATGAGCGGCGCCGAGCGGAACTCCGGGACCTGGTGGCCCGGCTGGAAGGCGCCGCGAGCGCGTGGGACGCGTTGCCGGGGCCACCGGACCGACGGCGCGACGACGTACGCGTGGTGCTCGACGCCGCCGTGGAGCTGCTCGCGGGGGACCAGGCCGCGGCAGGCGAGGAGCTGTTCGACGAGCTGAACACCGACATCGCGGCGCTGGCGCGTACGTTCGGCTTCCGCAATCTCGACCGGGTCGCCGTCGACAGGTCAGGGCGGATCCAGGTCTACAAGACCGGCGGGCCGCAGGAATGGTTCAAGAACCAGTCGCCGGGTGAACGGCTGCGGCTGCGGATCGCCGTAGTCGTGGCGTTGCTGCGCCGCGGGCAGCGACGCGGTGTCGCCACCCACCCCGGCCTGTTGCTGATCGACAGCCCGCGCTCCGAGGAGGTGCAGGACGACGACGCGGCCGCGTTGCTGACGGCCCTGGAGCAGCTTTGCGCCGGCACACGTGGGTTGCAGATCCTTGTCACCACCGTCGACGAGCCTCTCGTGCGCCGGGCGCTGACCGGCTCGACGATCATCACGGCGCCGGGGCCCGGCGAGCCGCTGTGGTGACTCCGGACGAACTCGACGAGGACGGGGTCACCGAGGTCCTGGAGGGAATCGCCGGGCAACGGAGCATGCTCGAGCTGCTCGACACGACCGATGTGTTGCTGGGGTCGGGTGCTTTCGTCCGGGCGTACGGTGCGCGGTTGCATTCTTGTCTTCTCCGTGGACATGACCTGTGCGTCGCGACGAACCCGATCCTCGCGACGGCCTTCGCCGAGGGTGCGCTCCGTCTAGCCGTCGCGGGGCACGGCAAGGCGTTGCGCACGTTGACGCTCCTGACCCCGGACAGGGTGACCGACCTCGACCCGGACTATGCCGAGCGCCTTCCCCGGCTCGTCGGCGCCGCTCTTGATGTGTGGGGGCTCGACCGCACGATCGGCCAGGATCTGCGTGCCACGCTCACCGCGCTGCGCGGCGTGCCGGAGGCTGCTGACGCGGCGGCGTACGAGTGCGGCCTCGACCAGCTTCGCCAGGTGACCGTGGCCCGTGCGGGCGACCCGGAACCGGCGCTGGCCGAGGCGCGGCGCACGTTCGCGGAATCCGAGGACGGGGCGCTCTACGGGGCCGGTCTGGACGCGGTGCTGGCCTTCTTCCACGGCGATCCCGCCGGGGTGCGTTCCGCGCGGGAAGTCGTGAGTGACGAGTTGGGCCGGCAGGCCGGGGCATTGCGGAACAGTCACGTACCCCGGTGGCGGCAGCCCAGGATCGAGGCGGCGTACGCGTGGGCCCGCCTCGTCGCGATCCTGGAAAGGGCCGCGCCACCGATCACCGAACCGGCGTGGCTGAACGCCTGGGACGCGCTCGACGCCGTGCTGGACGCCTATGTGCTGGAACGCGCCGTGCTCCCGGTCGCCGGGGTCGTCGACCCGGACGGCTTCCCCCGGCTCGTCCGCCCGGCGATCGAGACCGCCCTCAGCCGCCGGCAGACGGTGCTCGGCCAGCTCCGGTACGCGGTGATCGTCGCGGAGGCCTCGCCCGAGCCGCCCGCGCGGACGGCGGAGCTGCGCATGTTGCGTGACCGGATCGACGCGCTGGCAACGACCACCGCGCCACCCGCCGAGCCGGATCGCCAGGTCCGTGACCGGCTTCTCACCGAGTCACCGGCACTGGTTCAGGAGCTGGGGTCGGCGGTCGCCGCGGCCGTCGCCGACCGGCTGAACGCCACCACCCTGCGGTTTATGGAACGCTCCGTCGACGCCGCCGCGGCCGAACTCGTCGTGGACGTCGAACGTTCGCTGGGCGCGGAGGAGCCGGCCGGCGGGGACCTCGTCTACGTCGTCGCGGCCGGCCTGCAGGAATCCGCCGGCCGGACGAACCCCGAGCGGATGAACCTGCGCGCGGACCTCTACCGGATCCTCGAGGACGCGTGCCGCTCCGCGCGGCTGGACTGGGACACGATCGAGCGGCTGGATCGCGGCGACAGTGTGGTGCTGCTGGTGCCGTCGGGCGGCGGCAGCGGGATCCTGCTGGCCGGTCCGCTCATCCGCGACCTCGAATGGGAGCTCGGCAACCACGCCAGGAAATACCAGGAGCGGCACCGGATGCGGTTGCGGGTCGCCGTGGCGCTCGGGCTGTGCCACCGCGACGACCAGGGATGGCTCGGCGAACCCGTCGACGAGGCCGTCCGGCTGATGAACGACCCCGCCACCCGTGCCGGACTGATGGCAGACGACACCCGCGCGCTGGTGTATGTCGCGTCGCGGACCTTCCACGACGTGGTTGTCCGTCAGAACTACCGGCAGGTCGAACGGGACGCGTTCGTGCCGCTGCCGGGCGCCGAACCGGCGTGGGTTCTGATCCGAGGGGAGCGACATGCCGGCTGACCGGATCGCCAGGGAGACGCTCGGGACGCTGGCGACGACGCTCGGATCGGGTGGGCAGGGGACCGTCTATCTGGTGCCGGGGGCGCCGCCGTGGGCGTACAAGGAATATGCGGCCCTGCACCTGGCGGAACTCAACGAGCAGGCCCTGACCGGGATGGTCCGGTTTCTCGCCGCGGTGCCGCCGCGTGACGCCGCCCTGGTGGGGGAGCGAGCCGCCTGGCCGACGGCGGTGGTCGTGCGTGACGGCCGGGTCGTCGGTTTCACGATGCCCTGCGTCCCGCCGCGTTTCCAGGTCCGGATGCGTTTCCCTAGCGGCCACCGGATGAAGCTCGCCCAGGTGCAGTTGCTGCTCAACGACGATGCCTTCCTCGCGGCCCGTGAGCTGGCTGTCGATGACCGGCTCCGCCTGGAGATCCTGCGGGACATCGCAGAGACATTGGAGACGTTCCACCGCCTCGGGGTGGTGGTCGGTGACCTGTCACCCAACAACCTGTTCTTCAGCCTGGCCGGGCGTCCACGGTGTTTCTTCATCGACTGCGACGCGATGCGGCTGCGGGGCGCGACGGTGCTCGCACAGGCGGACACCCCGGACTGGGAGACGCTGCCGGGCGAACCGCAGGCGACGCCGGCCTCGGACGTCTACAAGTTCGGCCTGCTGTGCGCGCGGCTGTTCGCCGGTGACCAGAGCACCACCGACACCACCGCCGTGCGCCGCGCCGGAATTGCCGTGCACGCCCTCACCGTCCGGAGCCTGGCGGGCGGCCCGGCAAGCCGTCCGCCCATGCGGGACTGGTGCCGGGCATTGGAGGCCTTGCGGGTTCCCGCGCAGCCCGTGGTTCCTGCCGGCCCGGGACCGGCCGCCCGTGCTGCGCGGTCGGCGGGGCGCTGGACCGGGCGGCGGGTGCGGGGCATGCGGCCGGGAAAAATCATCCGGTACGCGCTGCTCCTCACGCTGCTCGCGTTCTGCGCACCGCAGGTGTCCTCCTGCGCCGGGTTCGTGCGCGCCGCCCTCGACACGATGCGCAGCAACACCACCGAGCAGACCGCTGCTGAGCAGGCGAACGGCTTTACGCAGTTGCTTGCTGGGTCGGGGCGTGACCGGGAGCGGGTCATTGCTGCGGTGACTGACGTCAAGGAGTGCCGGAAGCTGTCGGCCGCTGCGTCCGATCTGCGTGGCGCGGCGACTGCTCGCGGGGCTGCGCTGGAGCGCGCGGGTGCGTTGCAGGCCGGGTTGCTGCCCGGGGGCGTTGAGCTCAAGTCTGAGCTGCTGAGTGCGCTGAGCCATTCACAGGCCGCGGATGACGCGTACGCGCGGTGGGCGGCCGAGGCTGATGACAGGGGCTGCGGGTCCGCGGTGATGAAGGGTGCCGACCGGGCCGAGGGGGATGCCGAGTCGAAGAAGGCCACCGCGGCGAAGAAGCGTGTCGCGGAGCTGTGGAACCCGATCGCCCGGCAGTATGGGTATCCCAACCGGACCTATCTGCAGATCTAGGGGTTGTTGCGGGCGATGGTGCGGAGCGCGTCCAGCGAGTGCAGGAGCATCGTGCGGCGGCCCGTGACGATGATGCCGTCTGTTCGCCAGCCTTCCAGGATGCGGCCGAGGGTGCGTTTTGAGGTGAGGATCAGGCCGGCCAGGTCCTCCTGTGACAACGGTAGGTCGATCAGGACGCCGCCGCCGTCGACCTGCAGGCCGTAGCGTTTGGCGAGGTGGAGCAGGAGGGCGGCGAAGCGCTGTGGGACCGCCTCCGAGCCGGCCGCCGAGCGGTAGCGGTCCGCCTCGCGGAGCCGCATGGAGACTGTTCGGTGCAGGATCGCCGCGGCCGTGGGGTGGCGGCGCAGGAACGGGGTGAAGCGGTCGGCGGGCAGCAGGAGGCCCTCCACCGCGCTGAGGGCCGAGACCGTGGCGGATCGGCGGCCGCCGTCGAGGCCGGCGAGTTCGCCCACGAGTTCGCCGGCGTCGCGGAGGCCGAGGATGGTCTGGTAGCCGTGGCGGCCGGTGGCGGAGATCTTCACGCAGCCGTCCATCACGACGAAGGCGAAGTCGGTCCGTTCGCCCTCGCGGATGACGACGGTCTCCGGGTGGTAGTCGTTGCGGGTGCCCATCTCGCGGAGCTCGGCGCGGTGCTGGTCGGTCAGGGCGTACCAGAAGGGTTCTGCCGGGTGACCGGGTGTCATCCGCTCAGCATGCCTGGTGCTGGGCTTCTCTGGCTCGCAGGATCCGGTAGCCCGCCGCGGCGGAGCCGGTGAGGCGGTAGGTGATGGACCATTGGGTGCAGGTCTGCTCGGTGTCAGGTTTCGGGCCATAACCGGCCTCCTGTTCGCTGATGAACCGGACCGCGGCCAGGGTCTCGCCGCCGGCCGGGACGACGGAGTCCACAGTGGCTTCGCGGTCGGTGGTGGTCGACATGGAGTCGATGAACGCGTTGCGCTGCTTGGTCGAGCCGGGGTCCACGACGCCGGCGGGGTCGTAGAACGCCAGTGCGGCGGGCCAGTCCCGGACGTTGATCGCCTCGAAGTACTGGGCGAACGTCTGTGCCACGGCCACGCCCTCCGGGTCGCCGGAAACCGCGTCGTAGGAGACGATGCCGCTCGCCGCTGCCGTCACGACGGGCTCCGGAACGTAGGTCGTTTCCGCAGTCTCAGGCGTCGTGAAAGTCGTCTCGGCGGCCGTCGGGAGTGCCGCCGGGCGCTCGTGGTCCTGGCCGACCAATGCCACGGTGACGCCCACCGACGCGAGGATCACCAGCGCGAACGCCATGGCTAGCTTGAGCCGGCGTTTCGGCGGCGCGGCAGGGGGCGGCGGGAGGAGCGGAGCCGGAGCAGGGGGCAGGGTGCGTACCGGGACCCCTGTTGTCAGGCCCGGGGTCGCGGCCGCCCGCAACGCCGGGAGCCAGTCGGCGGGGGCCGGCCGTTCCGCGGGGACCAGCGACTGGCTGCGCTGTGCGAGCTCACCCAGGTCCGGTGAGATCGCGGTCAGCGCCGCCGGGTCGCGGGCGGACTGGTCGCGGGCGAACAGCCGGATCGCCAGCAGCCCGAATTTGTACGCGTCCGAGGCCGGCGTGGCCAGCGGCTCCGGCGCCGGGACCTCCCAGTCCGGGGTCTCGGCCTGATCGAGCACCGAGTCGCCGCGCAACCGCATGGCGTCGCAGTCGAGGAAGAAGCATGCCGGTTCCTCGGCGAGGTGGAACAGCAGGTTGTTCGGCGACAGGTCCCCGACGACGACCTCGAGCGCGTGGAAGCGGGCCAGGGTCTCCGCCAGCGCCGCCAGCAGCAGCAACCGTTTGCGGTCGTCGACCGGGATCGCCATCTTGGCCAGATAGTCGTCCGGGTTGAGCAGGAACTGCAGCCCCGCCGGGCGGCGCTGCCGGGCGCCGTCCCTTGGGGGGAGCAGCAGCTCGAAGTCGGAGGGGATGCGCCGCATCAGGAAACCGCGGACCAGGCCGTCGTGCCACACAACCGCGGCCGGCCACGCCGCCTGGTGGCAGAGCCAGCGCCCGTCCTCCGGCGCCAGCTCCTCCACGAAGGACACCATCCGGCTCAACTGGGTGGCGTCGAGCCCGGCGATGACCTCACCCTCGTACTCCTTGTAGACCGCGGGCCAGGCCTGGTTGATCCGGACCGCGTCCGTGGCCCAGACCCGGCCCTGACCGCCCTTGCCGATCTCCTTCAGATCGCGCAGCGCCGCCCGGTCGAGGCCCTCGACGGTGCTGGTCATCGCGGTTGCTCGGCGTCGTCCCGCGGCCAGATCGCCAGCAGGGTCCGGTCGTCGTCGAACGTCTCCCGGGAGAAATCCAGGTCGTAGGCGAACGACAGCGGGGGACTCGGCCGGCGCAGCGCGGCGGCGAAGTAGGTGCCGACGTCGCCGCTCCCGTCACCGAGCGGATCACCGAAGCCGTCGGTGCCCACCAGAAGCACCCCGCCGGGATCCAGCGGGCCGCCACGCGGCGTCACGTGCGGCACCCGCGGCAGCGCCGTCACCGCCGAGCTGAAGACCTCGTCGTCGGCGGAGAACTTCGCGTCGAGCAGGCACCTGTACGAGCGGCCGTGCAGAATCCACGCACTGCTGTCACCCACCTGGATCATCTTCGCCATCGGGCCGGAGCGCGTCGGCAGGACCAGACCGGCGACCAGCGTCGTGGCGACCTCGCGCTCCGCCTCCTCCGGATCGAGCGCCGGGACGCCCAGCACGGCGCGGGCCTGCTCGATCAGCTGCCACGCGGTCTGGCGCACGACGTTCTGCCAGTCCACCGGCGTGCCCTGGGTCAGGTCGGCGAGGATCTGCGTGACCGCC
This sequence comes from Winogradskya humida, assembly GCF_016862215.1. Lineage (GTDB taxonomy): Bacteria > Actinomycetota > Actinomycetes > Mycobacteriales > Micromonosporaceae > Actinoplanes > Actinoplanes humidus. The sequence goes on along the minus strand of NZ_BOMN01000098.1, from coordinate 66,716 downwards.
GCGCGGCAGGCCGAGGTCGCCCCGATGTGCGAGTGGGGCGCCGCGGACACGCCGTCGGCGACCGCGAACACCACGGCACCGGTCGGCTGGTGATGGCTGACCGCGACGTCGTCCTGTCGCGGCGTACCCCGGAAACGGTGGGTGTAGCCGCGCACCGACGCGACCCTGACCGTGAAGTGGTCGGTCGACCATCCGTCCGCGATCGAGTCCGGGCGGTAGGACGCGGAGTCCGCCGGTTTCGGTTCAAAATCGGTGATGGGTACGCCGATCTCGCGAGCCTCCCAGATCAGCTTCCGCGCCCGTCGTGGCGCGTGCACGCTCTCCGCCCGGTAGACGGTGCCGTTCGTGGCGGCGTGCCGGGCCTCGTCCGCGGACGGCCAGTCCTCGGCGGGAAACGGGTCGGCGGTCACCTCAGACCACATCGATCGCCATGCGGAAACCGGCCGGCTGCTGCACGACGAGCTCCGGCTGCGCGGACCCGAGCGCGCGGCCCGACTCGACGATGCTCTTCGTGAGCGCGGTGCAGAACTGGGCGATCGCCGCGCCGAGATCCACGCCGCCCATCGCGACGAAGCCGTACTCCTGCTGCGTGGCGACCTGCACGATCGTGGCGGCCTCCACCTGCCCGATGCCGCACGCGATGATGTTCGGCGCACCGGGCGTGCGGTTGCGGTCGACGAGCAGCTCGTACGCGTCGAGCCAGCTCTCGTCGGTCGGCTGGCCGTCGCTGAGGAAGAACACGGCGGGGCGGTGCACGGCGTACCCCTCCGCCTTGAGGGCCTGAACGTCCTGGGGGATCCGCCGGTGCAGTGTCGTGAACGCCGCGTGGTAACTCGTGCGGCCGCGGGCGTAGAGGGCGGGCAGTTCGTTCTCGCGGCGCAGGTCCGCGAGCCGCAGCCGCTCGTGCACGTCGTCGGCGAAACCGAGGATGGAGAACCGCACCTTCGCCGCCGCCATCGGCTCACCGAGCAGGGCCTCGTGCAGGGCGGCCAGCCCCCGGTTCAGATCCTGGATGTACGGGCCCATCGACCCGGACTCGTCCGCCAGCACGTACACCGGCAGCAGATTGCCCCTGGTTCCGGTCATGTCAGCCTCTCTTTGTCGGGATGCGTCAGACCAGTTCCCGGGCGAGCCGGAAACCGGAGGGCGGCCGGGGCGCGAGCTCGAGATCGGGGCGCCCCGCGATGAGGGCCCGGCCGGAGTCGAGGATCGTCTGGGCGAGCGACTCCCAGTACTGCCGGATGGCCTGGTGGACGTCGGTGTCGGGGGTCATGACGTAGCCGAGTTCGGGCTGCGTGGCGAGGGTCGAGATCAGCCGCGCGCTGGCGCTGCCGAAGCCGGTCGCCACGATGTGCGGGGCGTACCGGTGGGCGGCCGGATCGATCAGGCGCCGGTGCGGGCTGGCCCAGGTGGTGTCGTCACCCGGGTCGCTGCCGCTGAGCAGGTACACCACCGGTCGCAGCACCTTCTGCTGCTGCTGTTTGAGCTCCTCGATGTCGGGGGTGATCTGGTCGAGCAGCATCTCGAAGGCGCGCGCGTAATCGGCCGGGCCCCGGGCCGCGAACCAGGGTGACTCGCTGCCGGAGACCACGGCTTCCAGCCTGGTGCGGGTCGCGAGCTGGTCGGCGAAACCGAGAACCGACAACCGGATCGCGGGGGAGACGTCCGCGGCCCGTAACAGCTTGTCGTGCAGGGCGTGTACGCCGTTGCTCAGATCGCTGATGTACGGGCCGACGCCCGCCGACTCGTCAACCATCAGGTACACGGGCTGGACGCCGTCGGAGGGCTGCCACACCTTGGTGACCGGGTCCTGCTCGTACACGACCGCGGGTTCGGGCTTCGCGGGTTGCCCGGCCGGGCCGACCGCCGCCGGTGGATCGGCGCGCTGCAGGAGCGGTGGCTGCGTCCACGCCGTGCTCCTCACCGCGGCGGGCGGGGCGGCCAGCCCCATCTGGTGCATCAGCGACGGCAGATGCGACTCGACATCCCCGGCCTGCAGCAGGTCGTTCTCGACGAGGAAGCGGAACAACTCGGCGGTCTGCGCGCTCTGCCCGTCCTGGCGTTCGAGCATCGCCTGCTCGTGCGCCATCAACAGGTTCAGTGCGTTCTCCGTGTCGTGCGGGTTGCGGGCGAGGTGGAGCATCACCATCTGCCGCGCGGACATCTCGCCGCCGCCGCCCAGCGCGGCCATCTCCGCCTGCGCCGCCTGGATCCGGCCGATCTGCAGCATCCGGTCGAGCTCGCCCTGCTGCAACGTCTGCTGAACGTTCACCGCGTGCAGCGCCTGGTTCGTCTGCAGCGAGCGCCCGGCCTCCGCCTTCTGCCGCAGATACCGGTTGGCTGCCTCGTCGGGCAGCAGCCGTGGCAGGACCTCGGTGAGGGTGATGCCCTGCGGCAGGGCGACCTCGCCGTCGAAGGCGTTGCGCAGCGCGGTCTCCGCCTGGGTGGACTCCTCGATGTCGAAACCGCGGGTGATCACCCGGAACCTGTTGGCCAGGTGGCCGTACACGACGGGCAACGGGTCGCGGATGTTGCGCCGCACGACTTCCGCCGGGTCGCTGACCCGGAACGTCACGTCCACGGTGGCGATGAAGAAGTAGAAGTCACCCCGTGAGGGCAGCGGGGTGCTGCGCAGCTCCGCGGTGCGCCGGTGTTCGCTGAGGTCGACGTCGTAGCGGGTCCGGTACTGCGAGAACGCCTGCTCCGACCAGGTCAGCGGTCGCCCGTCGAAGTACGCGACCTGCCCGGCTGCGGTCGAGTAGACCACGCCGACGTTCGGCAGGGTCGCCTTGCTGCGGTCGAAGATGCCCCGCTGCACGGGGGTGACACTGAGGATGATGGAAAGGGGATGGGTCACCGGGGCTCACTCCTCGCATCGAGCGCGGCCTCGACCGCGTACGCCGTCCGGGGTTTGGGTTGCAGGTTGTCGACGGCCCGCCAGCGGGTCACGTGGCGCCGGATCAGGTTGCCGGTGCGGAGCTGTTCGGCGGCGGCGGCGAGCATCCGGCAGAACGAGACCTGCACGTCGCCGTCCGCCTCGGCCAGCGCGGCCCACGTGTCCAGCGCCTGCTCGGTGGCGAGCGGGAACGTCCCCGAGTGCAGGACGTGGCGCCACATGCCGATCAGGCCGTGGCGCAGTGGCAGCCGCTGATCGGCGAACATCAGCAGCGTCGGCCAGGACGTCTTGACCGCCGGGTCACCCATCGTGACCTCGGTGGTGAGCGACCGGGCCAGCTGGAGGAAGGCGAACTGGCCGGTCAGTGCCCGGCGGCGGTCGTTGAGCCAGCCGGAGATCCGGTCCAGCACCAGGGGTGCGTTGTCCTGCTCGTTCTGCAGGATCAGATCGCCGAGGCTGCCCGCGATGGCCGACGCGATCGCGATGTGGTCGATGGTGGCGAGCCGGTCGAGGGCGGTCAGCGCGTCCGGGGCGCTCTGCCGGCCGAGGCTGATGCCGTACGCCCTCGCCGCCGTGGCCTGGCCGAACGGGGAGTCGCGGTTGGTGTACAGGCCGGTGATCACGGCGGTCACGAGCGGGCGCAGCTTCGGATCATCGGCGGGTACGCGCAGGGCGTACGCGACGACCTCGCGGTTCTGGATGCTGTCGTCGTCGATCGACATCGGGCGCAGGGCCTCGGCGTGGACGAAGTCGAACGCCTGGCAGGACAGGACGCCCAGCGCGGTGCCGGACCAGGCGCGCACATCTTTGTTCGAGCTGACCGCCAGATCGCGCAGCCAGTCCAGCAGGACCCGCTGAATGTCGAATTCCCGCCACACGTGGGTGAGGATCTGGAGGGGATAGCTGGTGTCGGCGTACTCGAGGACCTCCGCCGGACCGGTGCCGAACGGGCCGCGCACGGTCGTCGTGCGTACCTGGGCCCGCAACAGCCGCAACCGCTCCCGCCTGGTACGCCGGAACGGGTCCCGCCACGGCGCCACGACATGCACCGTGTCACCACCGACGACCAGGGGCGGCCCGTCGAGCCGGTCGGCCAGGGCATCGGCGGCGCGGACCACGATCTCGTAGGGCAGCCCGTTCAACGCCGCCAGCGCGATCGCCATGCACCGGTCCGGGACCTCGTCCAGCCCGCCGAACCAGATGTCGAAGTCCTCGATGGTTCGCTCGGCCACCCGGGCGCGGACCCGGTCCACGTCGACCGTCGCGCCGCTCAGCTCCTGGCTGATGATCACCGCGAGGTCCGCCGCCACCTTCAGCGACATCACCCCCGTGAAGGTCTCATCGGCCAGCTCGGCGACGCTCTTCTCCGCGAGCAGCCGCTGCGCGAGCTCCCGGTCCTCCAGCCGCCACGCGAGGTGGCTGGCAAGGATCTCGGCGTGCGGGCGGGCCTGGCCCAGCGCCACCACGTGCTCGCGGATGTCCTCGTCGGCGAGCGGGGCGTCCGTGCCGAGGGTGAGCACCATCCGGGCGTCGATGCGTTTCATCACGGCTTCGAGCTGCTGCAGCATCCAGCCCTGCACCTCGCCCCACCGCTGTGGCTCGCACAGCAGGAAGCCGGCGCCGGGCGGCAGCGGGTTGTCGTTGTTGGCGTCGTCCAGCAGCGTCGTGAGCCGGGCCAGGTCGACGTCGTTGTCCAGGTTGTAGATCGGGCGCTCCGGCACCGCCTGCAGCATCCGGATCGCGGCCGCGACCTTGCCCTGATGCGGATCGGCGCGCAGCACCACGAGGCGCTGGTCGAAGAGGACACCGCGGATCTTCGGCCAGTCCGCGGGCTCGACGAACGCGTGCCGCACCGGCTCGGTGAGCTGGGCACCGAGCGGCTGCATCGGCGCCTTCTCCTTGCCGCCGAGCATCATCACGAGCTTGTCACCGGCGACCAGGTCACCGGAGAGGTTGTACGCGGCCTTGCGCAGCCGCTCCTCCAGCCGGTCGTCGGCGGCCTCGGGCAGCGCGCCCCGCTTCTCCTGGTCCTCCAGACCGGTCGTGGAGATCGGCTCCGGCTGCGGCCCGGCCTGCGGGACGGCGGCCCCGTCTTTGGCGGCCTCCTTACCGGCGGCCGCGTCCTTCGGCGGCCCTCCCGCGGGCTTCTGCGCGCCCGAGGTGGGTTTCGCGGCGTTCCCGGCCGGCTTGACCGGGCCCGGGGTGGGGTCCTGCTGTTTCTGCGGCGCGGGGCCCTGCGGTTGTGGGATCGCCGGTGCCTGCTGCTGCGGCGGTGGTGCGGGTGCTGTCATCGGGGATACTCGTTGCCGTGCACGGTCTTGTGACCGATCACCTGATCGCCGCCGAAGGTCAACGGCCCGTGGAACTGCACCCCGGCGGACGTCCTGCGCTCCCCGCCCGCGGGCGACGGTTGCGGGGCGGGCGCCGGCGCGGGCTGCGGGTTGAGGTGCGGCGGGTGCGGGTAGCCGGGGATCTGCACCCAGGCGGTCTCCTGCAGCTCCTTCATGTCGATCTCGACCGGGGCGAACGACGCCGTGTCGATGTGCCGGAAGCCGTGCCGGATCACGCTGCGGTAGATGTCGTCGGAGGCGATGAACGCCATGGTCGCCGCGGGTGCCGAGGCCAGCGCCGCGCGCAGCGGGCCGGCGTCGACCAGGCGGGCCGCGGTGTTGATCGCCTCGCCGACCCAGCCGTTGCGGTCCTGCTGGCAGGTGCCCTGGTGCAGCGCGACCCGCATCCGCATCTGATGCTCGGCGGAGAAGAAGCCGGCCTTCTCCCGCAGGCTCTCGTGCAGGGCGATCACGAACTTCCCCGCGAGGGTGACCCCGTCGGCGGTGGGCGGCACGAGCATCAGGATCCCGTCGCCGCGATCCAGCTTGACCACGGACTCCCAGTCCAGGCCGGCGTCCTCGAACGCGTTCTCCGTCACCTCGTACATGGCGGTCCGCAGCGACGCCTGCACGGGCACGAGCCGGCGGCCGTATCCCTCGACATCGACGACCACGATGTAGTGGAACGTGGGATTGCGCATGGAGGGTCCTCCGGGAAAGAAATGAACGTCGACATAGCACTGTGTGGATCGGCGGCGTCGATGAAAAGGTCATCTGGCACAGAGACCGGGATCGCCCGGACGTCTCGTTCCCGGCCAACATAGAACCGTGGGCCGGGCGCGAACCAGCGAGCAAACGGACAAGTTGACATTTCGAGCAACATGGCCACGGGGCGCTGAATGATCGGCTGAGCCCCGTCGTCAAGCGACCGATTCCATTCCGCCTGTGCCGGAATGCGGTTATTTGGTGTGACGAAAGCAGCGCTCCACCGGGGGACGGCGGAGCGCTGCTTCGGGCGTACGGTCAGACTGTGCCGGAGAGTGACCACATTCCTGTGCCGGCGGTGAGCGGGATGTCCGGGCCGGTGGGGCCCTGGCCCCAGAAGTAGTCGCCGATGTTGGTGACGCCGTCGGAGCGGATCAGGCCCATCGAGCGGTACTTGACGCCCGACGGTTCGCGGTCGATGGCCATGGCCGCCCAGGCCGACTGGACCCGGTAGGCGGGGCGCAGCTGCCACCAGAGGAACTTCTTCGGGAACAGGTACGACGCGAACGTGCCGCCCGTGCCACCGCCGACGCAGTACGCGTTGGTGTCGAACCCGTTCAGGATGTGCAGCCCGGCGAACGCCTGACGCCAGCGGCCGAAGTAGTCATGGTTGCCGTTCGTGTCGCGCAGCACCTGGCACGATTCGAGCTGGAGCCATTCGAGGTCGTTGTTGCCCCAGCGGGCGTCGCCCGGCGTGATCGTGGTGTCGTCGTGGGCGCCCTTGAACGTGAAACCGCCCGGCCAGCCGTGGCCGGTGTACCAGGTCGCGTCGACGTCATCGACATACGAGTTGTCGTAGGGCTCCTTGAAGTCGCGTTCGAACGCGCTCGCGCCACGCCAGTCGAACTGCGTGGGGACGCCGTGATCGGCCATGACGTTGCGGAAACCGTTCGCGCTGTCCTGGGCGCACTGCCACTCGTTGATGGTCTGCTCGATACCGACGTCCGTGCGGCCGGTCGACAATGCCCCGAAGCCGCCGCCGCCGGGCTGGAACTCGGCGCTCGTCTCCCCGTCGCTGCCCAGGTCCACGTGGGCGGTGGCGGCCAGGCCGTTCGCGTCGGTTACCTCGACGGTGAGCTGCTCGCCGCCGTCCTCCCGATCGCGCGGGCTGCGCTCGTAGGTGATGCCCGCTTCGTTACGGCTGGTCAGGACGGTGGAGGAGGAGGACCACAGATAGGTGTACGGTGCTGTGCCGCCGTCGACGGACACCTTCGCGCTGATCGTCCCGCCCGTGCGGACAGCTCCGATCTTGCCCGCCGGTGCCGCGCCCTCGACCGCCGGCACGAGCCGGTGCGCCTGGGCGCCGTCGGCCGGGTTGCACGTGTACTGCGGAAGGATCGTGGACACCGTTCCCTTGCCGCTCGCGTCTGCGGCGCTCAGCTCGGGGAACTGGTAGCCGAGGGTCGGCTCGTCCTGTTTGACGCCTTCGCCGTAGAGAGCGGCGCATTGTGCGTACGCGCGCCTGGGGCTGATGACCTCGGCCTTGCCGCTCTTCTCCACCTGGCGCAGGGCGCTCGAGAGCTGGGTGACCGCGCCGTCGGGCCCGACGGTGAGCCGCAGCTTCGCGCCCTGCCCGGTGACGGGGAGGCCGCCCAGGTCCAGCCGGTAGCTGACCACCGTGTCGAGGGGGTAGACCTTGGCCTTTGCCCTGGCCGTCCTGCCTGTGGTGCTCGTGATCGTCAGCTCGGTGTGGGTGACCTCGGGAGTCGCGGTGAGATCGGGGCTCAGCTGAGCGAGTTTGACCAGCTCCGCGCCGCGTTCGAGGGCCTGCTCGTCGGCCACCGGGCGGATGCGTTGCAGGGCCTTGGTGTCCAGGGTCTGGGCGGTGATCTGCTCGCCTTTCTCCCCGCCCCGCTCGGCGGCGGCTTCGGTCAGCGGCACCTGCCCGTACGCCGTGTCGACGTAGCTGAAATACCCGTTCGGTTGCAGCGCGTTCTCGGTGCCGAACGCGCGGGCGAGCTCGCCGCCCTGCTCGGCGGTCAGCCCCTCCTGCACAACCGTGTATGTGGGCACCACGGTTGTCGTTTCGTGCGCGCTCGCCCCGGCGCCCCCGAGCGCAGGAGCCGCGAGCAGTGCGGCGGCCCCCACGGCAATGCGGCGCCGAGCCGGTGTGTGGGTGTTCATCTGATCCCCCGTGTGGTGTTCGGGGCGCCGGCTGCTCCGGGCCCCGTCACCACTCAGAGGGCAGCCGGAAAGATCCGATACGTCGTTTTCCGGATTGATTTCACGAGGTCACCGGGGCGTCCCAGTTGATGCGGTAGCGCTGCTCCTCGCCGGTGGTCCGCTCGATGTGCATGGCCTTCATCGCCAGCGGCATCAGCACCGGCATGAGCGTCCGCGCGATCGGGCCGGGCGCCTTGGCGTGGTTGATGCGCGCGGCACGTGCCGCGATCTGCTCCACGCGGTCACGGCGTAGGCGTTCATAGGTCCCGAAGGCAGCCGGAAGGTCGGGAAGATCGCGCAGACAGCGCGCCAGTTGCACGGCGCTCTCGATCGCCAGCGACGCGCCCTGGCCGGAGCTGTTCGACGGCGCGTGGGCCGCATCCCCGCAGAGGACCATGCGGCCGCGATGCCAGTGCGGCACCCGCGGCATGATCTGCAGACCGCCGACAACCTGCAGGGCGGCGGCGTCGGTGCGCCGGATCAGCTCTCCACCAGGATCATCATCTCCGTACGCCTCCCGGAGCACACTCATCCAGTCGTGTCTCCTGAGCGCCTCCGAGCGCCGCAGCGGCTGCTTCCACGGCAGGTTGGCACCCCACCGCGTCCCACCGCCCGGCTCCGGCCAGTAGAGGTAGTAACCCCGGCGGCCGAAAGCGAACGTCATCGTCCCCGCAGGCAGGTCCACCTCGTGGTCGGAGACGCCCTCGAAGCCGAGAACGCCGGTGAACTCCGGCCCGGGGGCGTCCGCGTCGATCAGCCCGCGCACGGTCGACCGGACACCGTCGGCACCGATGAGGACGTCGGCCTCCATGGTGCTGCCGTCGTCGAACGTCGCGGTGACCCCGGTCGTCGTCTCGTGCGCGCCGGAGAGGCGTTTGCCGAACAGGAATGGCACGCCCGCCTGCTCGTACAGGGCGCGGTGCAGAGCTGCGCGGTGCACCACGCGCAGGGGTGGCACGTCCTTGAGCGAAGGCATGGCGATGCGCTTACCGCCGAACGCCATGACCTGTCTGCTGATCGGCGTCGCGTGCTCCACAACGCCCTCGTCCATGCCGATGGCGTGCAGGGCCGCGACGCCGTTGGGCGCCAGGGCCAGGGTGCCGCCGAGGTGATCGTCCTGCGCGGCGTGCGCCTCCACGACCGTTGAGGTGATGCCGGCTCGCCGGAGCGCCGCTGCCACCACCGGACCGGCGATCCCGCCACCGACGATCAGCGCTGTGCGTACCTGTGTCATGGGTTCTCCTCGTGGAAGGCCCGCCAGGCGTCCAGCCCGGGGTAGGTGCCGAGGTCGATCTCGGCCAGCAGGGAGCGGACCCAGGCTGCTTCCGCGACCCGGATCGCGAGGTCGTATTCCGATTCGACGAGGAACAGACGGGGGACCTCGCGGCCGTACTGTTCGAGTGCCGCGCGGGCTGCGATCACCCCGTCGTCGAGGCGGGCGAGGCGTTCGCGGAGCAGGGCCGTCGCGTTGCCGGGGTGCAGGACGGACAGCACGGACAGGCCGGCCCGGAAGCGGGGGTGCTCGGGGCCCGGCATCGCGATCAGCTCGCGGACCCAGTCGACCAGCTCGTCGTGGCCGATGGTGGTGATCCGGTAGACCGTCCGTTCAGGACGCCGGCCGTCCCGGCCGACCTCGGCGGGCTCGATCAGACCGTGCTTGGCGAGGTTGCGCACGACGGTGTAGAGCGACCCCCACTTGATCTCCATGTCGTCGTCCTTGCCGCGCTCCCGCAGGATCGTGGCCATCTCGTACGGGTGCATCGGCCGCTCCACCAGCGCGGAGAGCACAGCCAGCGCCAACATGTTCGCCACCCTGCGTCGCTTCACCCGGCCACCGTATTATTCGCGTGCGAGTATTCGCAAGCGAACACGATGCGGGTGTTGACACGCATCGACGGCGGCCGTTTGATGTCACAGGGAGGTAGCCCGATGGTGATGAAGTGGAAACACTCCATAGTGGTGCTGACGCTCGGGGTCTCGCTGGTCGCGACACCCGCATCCGCGGCGCCGGCGGCCTGTACGGCGCCCACGCCCAGCACCACCCAGCCCGGCTACCTCGTCGCCGACCCGGACTGCGATGTCGACGGCACCCCGTTCACCGCGCTGCCGGACGCTTCCCGGGTCTACACCGGAATCCGTGACGGTGCGGCGTGGCGGGTCGAGCTACCGCGCCGGTGGAACGGCTCTCTGGTCGTCTACGCGCACGGCTATCGCGGTGCCGGCACGACCGTCTATGTGAACAACCCGGCGCTGCGCGCGCACTATCTCGCGCGCGGTTTCGCGTGGGCGTCCTCCAGTTACAGCACCAACGGGTACGACGTCGGGCAGGGCGTGCGCGATTCGTACACCCTGATCGATGTGTTCCGCCGCGCCACCGGCAAGCGTGCGAACGACGTCTACATGACGGGCGAGTCGATGGGCGGCCACGTCACCGCCGTCGCCATCGAGGAACACCCCCGCGCGTTCGTGGGCGCCATGCCGACCTGCGGCGTGATCGGGGACACCGAGCTCTACGACTACTTCCTCGACGCCAACGTCACCGCCGCCGCCCTGGCAGGTGTCGACATCGACTTCCCGCTCCAGCCCGCCGCCGACTATCCGCAGACATGGCGTGAACAGGTCGGCAGGATCCTGCCCAAGCTCGGCGTGACACCGGGCGCCCCGCCGGCGCTGACCCCGGCGGGGCGGACCTGGTCGGACGTCGTCGAGCGGCGTACGGGTGGCGAGCGCCCCGGATTCGACGGCGCCTTCGCGTACTGGAACACCGCCCGCTCGATCGAGCCCCTCAGCGACCTGCCGTTCCTGTTCGGCCTCTACCCGGGTGTCACGGGCGGGACCGGCGGCATCGCGGACGGCAACGTCACGGACAACCGGTTCACGGTCTACCGCAGCACCGACAAGCGGAAGCTCACGGCGGCCGAGCGGCGCCTCAACGCCGAGGTCCTGCGCGTGCGCCACACCGCCCGGGCCAGCGACGGCCTCGACGGCATCCCGCGCGTCGACGGCAGACCGTCCATCCCCGTCCTGTCGATGCACGACATCGGCGACCTCTTCGTGCCGTTCTCCATGGAGCAGGTGTACGCCCAGCGCGCTGCCGCCAACGGACGCTCGAACCTGTTCGTCTCCCGGGCGATCCGCGGCGTCGGCCACTGCGACTTCACCCAGCCCGAACTCCAGCGCGGCTTCGACGACCTTGTCACCTGGGTCCGCACCGGTCACCGCCCCGCCGGTGACGCCGTCCTCAACCGCCGCGCTGTCGCTGACCCGAAGTTCGGCTGCCGCTGGACCGTGGGCGTCCGGGACGCGTTCAGAAGTGTCCCTTGTTGATGACGCCGTGCACGCCCGTGGTGCGATCGACGACCTGGGAGACCTCGAAGTTCGCGGCTGCTGACAGGTAGGCGTACGCGACAGATCTGTCCATCCCGAGATCGTGCTGGAGGAAGTCGAGGGCATTGACCACCGCCCGGCGCATCGCGATGTCGAGATCGTTGCCCTGACCGTCCCGCACACCGTCCGGATCGGACAGCCCGATGGGGATCCACGCGTCCCGCGTCTCGGCGAAGGGGTAGGTGAACGCCACCGACGGCGCACCCGGCCTGCCCTTCCTGACGACGGTCAGGCGGAACGTCGCGCGCAGCGAGCCTTCCATCGCCGTGAGCGCCACCTCGCCGCCGCCCATGGCCAGGTGCGGGTCGCCGACGTAGAACAGCGCGCCCTCGGCGAAGACCGGCAGGTAGAACGTGGCGCCGACACCGAGCAGGTTGATGTCGATGTTGCCGCCGCCGAGGGTCGGCGGGATCGAGTTGAGCAGCGGGTCGGTCAGAGAAGGCGCACCGGCGAACGCCACGCCCATCATGCCCATGAACGGGTTCAGCGGGAACCTCACCTGCCTGCGCGGGCCGCGCGGCATGATGCCGTGGCCTGACCGCACGGGCGTGAAGACCGAGACGTTGCCGTAACGGGTCGGGTCCCCGGTCGCCCGGCCGTCGGTCGCCACCGGCGGCATGATCTCCGCCTCGGTGATCCCGGCGGGAACGGCGCCGCCCGCGAGCCGCGGCAGAGCGCCCTTGCCGTGCCGGGAGGAGACGACGCCGTACGGGACCCGGGGCAGCGCGGACAGCACCTCGATCTTCAGGACATCGCCGGGTGCGGCCCCGTCGACGTGGATGGGGCCGGTGACCACGTGCGGACCGTCCACATCGAAGTTACGCGGTGCCCGGTCGTACTCGCGGGCGATGTCGATCGCGTCGGTGAGGACCTCGCGCCGGGGGACGCCGTGCCCGGCGAACCACGTCACCGGGTCGCGGCCCTGGTCCTCGAGGATGCCCTCGTGCGAGACGGTGTCCACGGTGACCGTCTCACCGGAGCGCATCCGCAGGACGGCGTCGCTGGTGGTCGACGGCACGTACCCCCAGCGGACCTGATCCGGCCGCGAGCCCAGATAGTGCCGGCCGTGGATCGGCCCCCTGCCCGGCTGCAGAAGCCCGGCGACCTTGGGATGGGGGACGGCAGCCGGCATACCGCCGGCTCCGACCGCCGCAACCGCCCGCAGGAACGTACGCCGACCCAGCGCCTCACGCATCCTGTTCATTGGCGTAGTTCTATGCAGCGGGCGTGTCCCGGCTGTCGCGTAGGGATGACCGGCCGGTTAAGCCGTGTCAGCCCGGCTTGATGCTGGTCCAGTCGAGGTACTTGCCCGTGCGGTCGTCGCCCGAGGAGCGGCCCTGCAGGCGGCGCTGCACCCAGGGCAGGACGTGCTCGCGGTAGTAGCGGGCCTCGGACAGCACCCGGCGGGTCTCGGCCGGGCCCGGGTCGACCGCGTGGGCGGCCTCCGCGTAGCCCAGCTGGGTGAGCACGAGACCCGCGACCCGCTGGTGGCCGGCGGCGTTGAGGTGCAGGCGGTCCGCCGACCAGTACGGCGCGCGGCGGATCTCGACGTCGTGGAAGACGTCGACGAGCTGGGCGCCGTGCCGCTCGGCCAGTTCCCGGGTGGCCTCGGTGAGGATCTCGCCCTTGCGTCGGATCGAGGCGCCGAACGGGAGCCGCTGGGACGGGTCGGCGCCGCTGATCACCACGAGCCGGATGCCGGCGTCGACGACCCGCTTGATCGCCTGTTCGAGCAGGGCGATCAGGCGGACGGTGTCCGTGCCCGGGCGCATCATGTCGTTCCCGCCGCCGTTGAGGGTGAGCAGCGTCGGTTGCGGGTCGAGCGCGAGCGCCGCCGGCAGCTGGTCGTCGACGATCGAGGCGAGCAGGCGGCCACGGATCGCGAAGTTGGCGTACTGCACGTCGCCGGGCAGACCCGCGGCGACCAGGTCTGTCCAGCCGCGCGGTGACCCGTCGGGCAGCTCGTCACCCATCCCCTCACTGAAGCTGTCCCCGACCGCCGCGTACCGCATCCGAAACCTCCGTGAGATCGACAGAAACCTCACGCTACGCGAACGGCCGGCCGAACCGGCGAACCGGTCCGGGTGACCACGGGAGTGCCGGTTTACCCGCAGGGATGACATTGCTTGCCCGCGCCGCCGCGCGAATGGGAATTTGAAGCGGCGAAAGCGGATGGAGAACCGTGCATAAATACGTTGTGCAAGCGGTCGTCGCCGGCCTGGTTCTGGCATCCGCGGGGCAACCATTTCACCGGCATCCCGAAATCGATCTTGGCTGCGGCGCCGGTGACCTCGGCGCCCGAGCCGTCTACGAGATCAGTACGCAGGCCGGCGCCACGCTCGAACTGAGGTTTTCCGACAGTCACCGCTGCGCGTGGGGCTTCCTGGGCACCCGTGGCGCCGGGGAGCTGTGGATCGACCTGACCCTTGACGCCGGCGAAACGTGGGAGGGACTGCTCGGAAAGAGCCGGTCACGCCCATTTTCCGCCGACGGGACGAGCTATACCCCGGGTTATGCCGACAGCCCGCCGACCATGGTCCGGGTGTGCGGGCGCGACGTTTTCCCCGGTTTTGCGCGGATCATTTCCAACGTTGCCGAAACGTACACGCAGACTGTCTGCTCCGACTGGTTTTAAGCGCTCAGGCATGGTCAGGCCCGGCCACGGGTACCGTGCCGGGGGTGATGCGGGGATGATGGCCGGATTGTTCGCCGGCGGTGGGGAGACCGGACGGCTGATGGCCGGTCTCGACTGGGCCGGGACGCCGCTGGGCGCCGTCGACCAGTGGCCGCAGAGCCTGCGGGCGGCGGTGGGCATCGTGCTCTCGTCGCGCTATCCGATGCTGCTGCTCTGGGGCCCGGAGTACACCCAGCTGTACAACGACGCGTATTCCGCGCTCATCGGTGATCAGCATCCGGCCGCGCTCGGCGGGGATGTGCGGGTCACCCTCGCGGCCGGGTGGGCCGTGCTGGAGCCGCTGATCGCCGAAGCAATGGCCACCGGCGTCGCGAGCTGGGTGCCCGCGCTGCAGCTGATGCTCGAGCGGGCGGGGTATCGCGAGGAGGCGTACTTCAGCGTCTCGCACGCCCCCGCCCGGGACGACGACGGCCGTACGGTCGGTGTCCTCACCGTGTGCAGCGAGGTGACCGACCAGGTCGTGGGGGAGCGGCGGCTGCGGCTGCTGAGGGAGCTCTCGGTCCGCGCCGGCGGTGAGGCGATCGGCGCCGGACCGACCTGCGAACGGCTGGCGGCGGCGATCGCCGAGCACCCGCTCGACGTCCCGTTCGCCGGCATCTACCTGCGCGACGGCGACCGGCTGCGGCGCGTCGCGAGCTGCGGCACCGACAACCTGCCCGAGGAGCTGAGCGGCGGCGCCGGCGGCCTGCCCGAGGAGCTGAGCGGGGACGCCGACAACCTGCCTGAGGAGCTGAGCGGGGACGCCGAACCCGGGACGTACGGTGTGACCGGCGGGCCCTGGGACCTACCCGTACGCACAGCGGTGACGATCCCGCTCGACTCGGCCGGGCAGGGGCAACCGCTCGGCGTCCTGGTGGCCGGTGCGAGCCCGAGCCGCGCGCTCGACGACGGCTACCGCTCGTTCTTCCACCTGCTCGCCCAGCAGGTGTCGCTGGCGGTGCGCAACTCGTACGCGTACGAGGAGGAACGCCGCCGGGCCGAGCAGCTCGCCGAGCTGGACCGGGTCAAGACCGCGTTCTTCACCAACGTCAGCCACGAGTTCCGCACCCCGCTGACCCTCATGCTCGGCCCGCTGACCGAGGCCCTCGCCGACACTGCCGAACCGCTGGGGGAGCGTCAGCACGAGCGAGTCGACACCGCCCGGCGCAACGCGACCCGGCTGTTGACGCTGGTCAACAACCTGATGACGTTCTCCAGCCTGGAGGCCGGGAGGGCCGGGAACACCCCGCGCCGCATCGACCTCGCCGGGCTCACCGCGGACCTGGCCGGGGTGTTCCGCTCCGCCGTCGAGCGGGCGTCGCTGCGCCTGGTCGTGGAGAGCCCGCCACTGTCCCGCCCGACCGCGGTCGACCCCGTGAACTGGGAGACGATCGTCACGAACCTCGTCTCCAACGCGCTCAAGTTCACGTTCGTCGGCGAGATCCGGGTGACCCTCGACAGCGACGACCAGGGAGTACGCCTGCGGGTCGCCGACTCCGGCATCGGGATCAGCGCCGACGAGCTGCCGCACCTGTTCGACCGCTTTCACAGAGTTGACCTCCATAAAAGAGGGGTGCAGGGCGCCCAGGCGCGCAGTCACGAGGGCAGCGGCATCGGTCTGGCGCTCGTCCGCGAGCTCACCCGGCTGCTCGGCGGCGAGGTCACCGTGGCGAGCGCGCCGGGCTCGGGCACCACCTTCAGCGTGACGCTGCCCTGGAAAACCATTACACCCCAGGACGAAACCCCAGCTATGGGTACGCCCACCGCGCACGCCTACGCCCTCGCCGAGGAGGCGCAAGGCTGGCTCGCCGCCCCGGATCCCATTCCCTCAGGCGAGCATGACGTCCGGGTGCTGGTCGCTGATGACAACAGCGACATGCGGGCGTACCTGCAGAGGCTGTTGACCGCGGAGAACTGGCAGGTCGAAACGGTCGGTGACGGGCAGGCCGCGCTGGAGGCGATCCGGCGCCGGCCCCCGGATCTGCTGATCACCGACGCGATGATGCCGCGGATGGACGGCTTCGCCCTGGTACGCACCCTGCGCCGGCATGACGGCACGCGCACCCTGCCGATCGTGATGCTGTCCGCGCGGGCGGGTGGCGAGGCCGGCGTGGAGGGTCTCGACGCGGGCGCGGACGACTACGTGGTCAAACCGTTCACGCCGGCCGAGCTGATCGCCCGGGTCCGCAGCAACCTGCAGCGTGACCGGGACGCGTCCGCCCGGCCCCGGGGCGGGTCCGCCGGTACGACGGCGGTGATCGCTTCCGGCCGGGCGCTCGAGGAGGCCGTGCACGCCACCACCGAACAGGCCCGGGCGCTGCTCGACGGCCTGCAGGCGTTCACCGAGCTGAGCGGCGGGCCGGACCGCAGGGCGCTGACGTTCAGCACACCGTTGCCGGACGGGAAGGCGACCGCGGCGGACTCCGTGCGTACCCCCGTGAAGGGCCGGGACGGCAGCGAGATCGGCTCGGTCACGGTTCTGCTCGGCGCGCCGGCTCCGGCGCATGCCCAGGCCCTGCTCGCGCCGGTCGCGGCGATGCTCGCGGCGCTCGCCGAGAGTCGCTGGGAGCTCGACCACGAACGGCAGATCGCGATCACGTTGCAGCAGAGCGTGCTGCCGGAGACCCTGCCCGCGGTGCCCGGATGGGAGTTCAGCGCGCGGTATCAGCCGGCGTCCGGGAACCTCGGCGGCGACTGGTACGACGTCATCACGCTGCCCGGCGACGACCTGCTGCTCGTGATCGGCGACGTCGCGGGTCACGGCCTGGGCGCCGCCGTGACAGCCGCGCAGCTGCGCAACGCCGTGCGCGCCTACGCGGTCGAGGACGGCGGCCCGCAGCGCATCCTGTCCCGGATCGTGTCCATGCTCGGCCGGTTGAGCACGCCGTACTTCGCCACGATGCTGCTCGCGCGGCTCACCCCGGCGACGGGGGAGGTGACGTGGTGCACGGCGGGGCATCCTGCGCCGTTGCAGTGGGCTCCCGGGCAGGCGCCCGTCTGGATGCGCGGTGTGGTGGGGCCGCCGCTCGGGCTTTCCGCGGCCGCGTACACGTCGAACAGTTCTGTCCTGCCGCCCGGTGGCTACCTGCTGTTCTTCACCGACGGGCTGGTCGAGACCCGGGACGAACCGCTCGACACCGGGGTCTCCCACGTGCTCACCCGCTGCGCGGACGGCGCGGGGCGTGGCGTTCCCGCCGCCGACCTGCTCACCACCGCGCTGGCGGCGGCCGTGCAACCGGCGGCGGACGACATCGCGGCGCTCGCGCTCCGGCGTGCTCCCGGCGAGGACCCCGCCACGGCGCTGCCCACGATCGCCGACCTGGAGGTGAGCTGGCGCTATCCGCTGGTGCCGACCGCGTCCTCGATGATGCGCGCGGATCTGCGCGCCACGCTCACCGGCCTGATCGACGCGGACCTGCTCGGTGACCTGCAGCTCGCGGCGACCGAGGCGGTCAACAACGCGGTGGAGCACGCCCAGCAGCCGACCCGGCCGGAGGTCGACGTCCGGCTGCGGATCGCGCACGGCACCATCCGGGTCAGCGTCCAGGACTACGGCAGCTGGCGCGGCCGCCCGGCCCCGCTCGACCGTGGCCGGGGCGCCCTGCTGATGAACGCCTACGGCGAGGTGCGGGTGACGTCCTCGTCGACGGGCACCCTGGTCTCGATCGAGCGCAGACTCACCTCGTAGAGATACTCGGTGCCGTCCTCCTCGTCCCACTGCTCGCCGACGTGCTCGAAGCCGAAGCCCGCGATGGTCGCCAGCGAGGCCACGTTGTCGGGGCGGATGCTCGCGCGAACCGTCACGGCCTGCGGCTCGGAAGCAGCCCAGCGCAGCAGCTCGGTCACCATGGCCCGCGCGTACCCGCGCCTGCGGAAAGCCGGATCGGTGCTGTAGCCGATCTCGACCATGCCGGCCTCATCGGGCGGCCCGTGGAAACCGCCGGCGCCGACAACAACGCCGTCCGGGACGCTGACCGTCGCGCGCACGATCCAATCGGCGGCGCGCGGGTCGGCGGCGATCTGGTCGAGCCGCAGCCGCCACAACCAGGTGACCTCGTCGGAGAGGAACCACTCGGACAGCGGGACACCGGTCAGGTCGCGGGCGGTGGCGAGATCGCCGGCCAGCAGCGCCTCGAGAACGGGCGGCGGCAGGGGCACAAAACGTACGGAAGGCTGGGTCATCGCGGAGATCATCGCACCTACTCCCAGGGCCCCACACCCATTTTTCCGGTGGTGCCCAGATCGACGTTCAGCGGGAGCGTGTGCCGGGGCTGCCCCTCCGCCGGGGCGACACTCAGGTAGGCGCCGAGCATGAAATCGCCCTCACCCGGGGCGTTCGTGCTGCGCCACAACAGCGCGGCGCCGATCTGCTCACCCGGCGCGACCTCCACCCGCTCCGGGGTGTCCTTCAGCGTGTCGACCTGCTGAATGTTGTCGGTCCCGACCAGAACCTTCACGTCGAGCTTCCGGTGGTCGGCGTCGAGGACATCGACCAGGGGATAACCGTAGGCGACGTACGGTTTCGTGCCGCAGTTGCGCAGCTGGATCCCGACGGCCCGCAGCCCCATCGCGCCATCGACCTCGCTGAGCGAAAGCTCCACACCGGGCTCCAGGCACCCGGTATCACCCACCGCCGCTGGGGACGGCGAGACCGCGGCCGGCACGGGCACCGCCGGCGCGGGCGAGCCGAGCACCAGGGGCCGGCCGTCCTCCGGGGAGACGTCGCAACCCGCGAGCAGCACCGCCGTCACCAGCACGGGCACCAGCCATCGTGTCCTCATTCCGGCCATCATGCTGCACGGTGCCAAACCGGGCGGCGGCGCTGACGGCGTACGGTCAAAGGGTGGAATCTGTGTGGGATTATCCGCGGCCGCCGCGGCTGGAGCTGAGCCGTGCGCGGGTCAGTATCGTGCATGCCGGGCAGAGCATCGTGAGCAGTGATCGGTGCTGGCGGGTGCTGGAGACGTCGCATCCGCCGGTCTATTACGTGCCGCGCGAGGATGTCGCGGCGGGGGTGCTGCAGCCCGCTCGGGGGCGGTCGTTCTGCGAGTTCAAGGGCGACGCGACCTACTGGGACCTCAGCGTCGGCGGCGCGCGGATCCCGGAGGCCGCGTGGTCCTACGAAGATCCTTCCCCGGCGTACGCCGAGATGACCGGCGCCGTCGCCTTCTATCCCAGCAAGGTCGACGAGTGCCGGGTCGGGGACGAGGTGGTCCGCGCGCAGGAGGGTGACTTCTACGGCGGCTGGATCACGTCGGACATCACCGGTCCGTTCAAGGGCGGGCCCGGCACCCGCGGCTGGTGACACTATCTTGATCGCGCGTTCCAGAAAAGGTAGCGTGTCGGCATGGCGCGGTTGCGGGAGTTCGACACGGAGCTCGCCGTGGCGCGTGCCATGGAGCTGTTCTGGCTGCGCGGATATGAGGCGACGTCGGTGCGCGACCTCACCGAGGCGCTCGGGGTCGGGCAGGGGTCGCTCTACGCCGCGTTCGGCAGCAAGGACGGGCTCTATCGGGCGGCGCTGACCCGATACCGGGAGACGCTGGCCGCCGACGCGCTCGCCTCGCTGGAGGAGTCCGGCGACGCGCGCACCGTCATCCGGGCGATGCTGCTCGAACGGGTCGCCATCGCCACCGACGGCGCTCGGGGCTGTCTCCTCGTGAATGCGATCGCCGAACGGCTGCCGGGCGACACCGCCACCGCGCGGGCCGTCCGCGAAACGCTCGATGCCAGCAGGGATGCCCTCGCCGAGGTGCTGCGCGCGGCGGGCAGACGCGGCGAGATCCGGACCGGCCGCGATCCGGTCACGCTGGCCGCCTTCCTCGTCACCTTTCTCAACGGGCTGCTGGTCGTCTCGAAGGTCACGCCCGAGGTGCGCGAGCTCGAACCGCTCGTGGAAATTGCGCTGTCCACCCTCGACTGATTTTCTCGTGCCCAAATTCTGTATCGCACGATCCACAAAAGGAGTGGCTCATGACTCTCGGCGGCAACCGCTGGAACACCCTGCCCGAGCGGGCGAACCTCACCGCGGACAGCGTCTTCGCCCAGCTCCGGCCCCTGTTGCAGGGCGCCGTGCAGGCCACGGACGACGTCGACCCGCACATCCTCGATGAACAGATCCGCGCCACGCTCGCCCTGGGCACCCGGGAGACGTCACTGCCACTTTCCGGGTACGCCGACGCTGCCCCGGTCACCCGCGAGCTCGCGGAGCAGGCCCGGACGATCGGCGAGACGCTGGCACAATGGGCATCGCGGGCCCTCGCCGAGTCGCTGGACGCGCCGGTGCCGCTGCCCGGTGGGCCGCTGGCAATCCGTAGTCACTGCGACGGGCACCTGCTCACCCCGGCCGCGGCGGACCTGCTGCTCGGGAGCCGGGGCGGGCCGGTGGGGATGCAGCTCTACAACGAGTGGCTGCACCAGATGGTCCTGCTGCGCGACGCGTTGCTGCCGTTCACCAACTGGGCGGAGGTACCGCTGCTGGTGACCCCGCAGGGCCTGCGCCACGTCGAGGCCGCCCGGGAGAAATTCCTCGCCGAGCTGATGTTCCGGCAGGTCCGGCACACCAGCATCGTGGCCTTCGCGCGCACGGTGGTGACCGGCACGTCCGGCCCGGCGGGTTACGGCTTCGACCATGACACGGGTACGGCGCTGCCGGCGGTCGTCGGCGGTTCAGTCCTCACCGCACCCCGCTACCTGTTGTCCTGGCGGCCCGGCAGCGTCACCACCGGAACGGCGACGTACGTCGCTGAGCACGCGGACTACTACGCGGCACCTCGTACACCGCTGCAGGATCTTGGTACAACGCTGAAGGATCTTGCCGAAGACGTGCCGGATGCTGTGCTGAGCGCTCGCGTTGTCGCGAGCCCGGTCGTTGGCGGGGTTCGTACCGCTGCCATCGAGGTTGTTCGTGGCGCGCAGACCTCGCGGGTCGATCTCGGCCAGGCCCTCCGCGGCCATCGCTTCGCCCATCGGCGCCCCGCAGCTGTTGCGGCGCCTGAAATCGGGGCGGTTCTTGTCGTTGACGGCCTGGTGTGGACGGACGGCGCCGAGATCGGTGTGCCCGCCCACCCGGACGACCTGGTGAGGCTCGCGCTGCTCGGCAAGCTGTACCCCGACAACGTCGTCCTGCGATGAGCCGGCTCCACCTGGGCGCCGGTGAGCGTGTCTCCCCGGGCCCGGGCCCGGGCTTCGGCGAGCGTTTCCTACCGGCCCGGGCGGCGGCCGCCGAAGCCGCCCTCGGGAGCGACTCCCGCGGTGACGGTGGTCAGCTTCTTCGCCGAGCCCAGGGTGCCCGAGGCGGACAGGCCGCCGGTGCTCGTCCCTGAGGCCTTGCCGCCCGAGTAGATCGTGTACTTGCCGTCCTTGGTGAGCGTGGACGACGAGTACACGAGGTTCTGCATGTCCTTGCTCGTGACGAACGTGGCGAGCGGTTTGCCGTTGGCGTCGGTCACGTACAGGGTCGTGCCGGCCGGGACGGTGGAGGCGAGGGTCGCCGAGAGCCAGGCCTGCGTCGAGTCCGTGCCCGGTGCCACCGGCATGCCCGAGCTCCCCGCCGCGATCAGGATGCCGCCGCTGATGGTGAAGGCACCGTTGACGTCCAGGGCGCCGTTGTTCCTCTCGGTCGGGCCGTTCACGACGACGGTGCCGCCGGTGATCGACGCGGTGCCGTTGGAGTCGAGGCCGTCGCCGTCCGCGTTGATGATCAGGGTGCCGCCGGAGACGGTGACGTCGAAGTCGCCGACCTGCTCGCCTCCTCCGCCTCCTTCGCTGTCCCCTTCGCTTTCCCCCGACCCGTTCACACCGTCGTCGCTGGAGGTCACGGACGCCGTGCCGCCCGCGACGGCGATGTGGGCCGCTTCGAGACCCTCGTTGCTCCCGGTGATCGTCACTCTCCCGGCGTCAATACGAAGAGCATCCTCCGCGTGTACGCCGTCATCGCCGCTCGCCGCCGTCAGCGCGACGCCGTGGAGGTGGACCGAGCCGTCACTGTGCACGGCTTTGTTCGCGGCGAGCACGGTGGCCGCGTCCTGGCCGGCGTCGACCGTGGCCGCCGCGCTCGTCTGCGCGGTCGGCGGGGTGTCGCTGTCCTTGTCGTCGGTGCGGGCGGTGAGCGCGGCGGCGGCCAGAACTGCGGAGCTGACGGCGGCGATCAGCTCCCGAAGGTGAGCAGGGCGATGGCGACGAGGTCGGCGGCGACGACCAGGAGCTGGTTCACGAAGGTCCCTCATCCGGCGGTAACGACGCGTCCATTACGCCTTAGTGAGCTGTGAACCCGCTGTTAACCATCTGAGGGTCCGGTGCGGTGCGCGGGTTCGAGGCGATCGGGTTCGCGGGTCCACAAGGCCGCCCGCAGGAAATGCGCGAGCACGGGGGAACGGCGCTCGTGCCGCCGCCAGAGGACAGCGGCCTCGACGGAGGTGAGCGGGTCGCTCAGGGGGAGCACGTGCGCCCCCAGGCCTTCGGCGAACGAGGTCAGCGAGGACGGGACGAGGGTCACCGCCCGGGTGGTGACCGCCAGCCGGATCGCGGTGACGGGGCTCGCGACATGGCGACGGCTCTGCGGGTGGAGGGCGGCCCGGGCCCAGGCGCGCTCCACCACGTCGCCAAGACCGGGGAAGCCGGGGTGTGCGGTCGGCAGGATCCAGCGTTCGTCGGCCAGATGCTCCAGGATCGGCGAGGCGGGCCGCTCGTGGACGACGGCGACGAGCGGTTCCCGGCGGATCAGGGCCACGTCCAGATCGCGGCGGGTCAGCCGGTCGAGCTCGGCCGCGTTCGCGCAGTAGACCAGGCCCACGTCGCTGTCCCGATCGCGTACCCGGGTCACGACGTCAGGATCCGCGGCGTCGTGGATCTCCGTCGTCACCTCGGGTGACGTCTCGTCGAACTGGCCCAGCACGGCGGGCAGCAGATCCTGGGCGATCGCGGGGGACGCCGCGATCGTGAGCCGTCCGCGGCGACCGGTGCCGACGGCGCGGACCGTGGCGGCGGCTGCCTCCATGGACTCGAGGATCTGGGTGGCCTGCTCGATCAGATACCGGCCGGCCTCGGTGGGCTCGACCCCGCGAGGGTGCCGTTCCAGCAGCGGTACGCCCAGCTCCCGCTCGAGCTGAGCGATCGCCGCGCTCAGCGGGGGCTGCGTCATGGCGAGCCGTTCGGCCGCCCGCGACACCGATCGCTCGTGCACGACCGTCACGAGGTAGCGGAGCTGCCGGATATCCATATCGGAAACGTATCGTAAATGCGCCCGATACATATTGTTCGTATCGCACGCTCCGGGGAGAGTGGGCACATCGGCCTCCGTCGTGACCGCGATCACAGGAGCACTCATGTCCCTCGTCCCCTTCGAGCGTCAGACCAACGGCCAGCGGGTCGTCTTCGGTGCCGGCGCCGCCCGCTCCCAGCTCGGTGCCGAGATCGAACGGCTCGGCTCGAAGCGCGTACTCGTCGTCGCCGGAAAGGCCTCACGGCAGCTGGCCGAGGAGTTGACCGCGCAGCTTCCGGTGGCGGGGTTCGTCGCCGACGTCCGGATGCACGTTCCTGTCGAGGCCGCCGGGCGGGCCCGGGAACAGGCCGTCTCTGCGGGCGCGGACCTCCTGCTCAGCATCGGGGGCGGTTCGACCACGGGTACGGCCAAAGCCGTCGCGCTCACCAGCGGCCTGCCGATCCTCGCCGTCCCCACCACGTACGCCGGCAGCGAGGTGACCCCGGTCTGGGGCCTCACCGAAGCGGGCCGCAAAACGACCGGCACCGACCCGCGAGTGCTGCCCCGGACCGTCATCTACGACCCCGAGCTGACCCTCGGCCTGCCGCCCGAGCTGACCGTCGCGAGCGGGCTCAACGCGCTCGCGCACTGCATCGACTCGCAGTGGGCCCCGCAGGCGAACCCGGTCGACACCGCCCTGGCGCGCGAGGGTGCACGCTCGCTCATGGCCGGTCTGCCGCTCGTGCACGCGGACGGCAAGGACCTGGCCGGGCGCACGCAGGTTCTGTACGGCGCCTACCTCGCCGGGCTGAGTTTCGCCGGGGCCGGCTCCGGGCTGCACCACAAGATCTGCCACGTGCTCGGCGGCGCCTACAACCTGCCGCACGCGCAGACCCACGCGGTGGTGTTGCCGCACGTGCTTGCGTACAAAGGCACGGCCGATGCGCTCACCGAGTTGCTCGCTCTGTACGACGCGATCGGGGCGCCACGCGCGCTGCGGGACCTCGGCATGCCGGAATCCGCCCTGGGGGAGGCCGCACGTCTGGTCGTGGAGGCCGCTTCCGTCCCCCTCGCCGTCGCGGACCACCTGATCCGGGACGCCTGGTCCGGTCGGATTCCCACGGCGGGACCGTCGGGTGAGGCCGCGCGGCGCGAGCAGTACGTGACCGATCAGGTGCTGCGGAGCTTCGCGGACGCTCCCGAGCCGCGGTTCAAGGAAGTGATGGAGGCGCTCGTCCGGCACTCGCACGCGTTCGTCCGCGATGTGCGGCTCACCGAGGCCGAATGGGAGGCCGCGATCGGGTTCCTGACCCGCTCCGGGCACATCACGGACGACCGGCGGCAGGAGTTCATCCTGCTCTCCGACGTGCTCGGCCTGTCGATGCTGACGATCGCGGTGAACCAGCCGCCGGAGCCGGGTGCCACCGAGGCGACGGTGTTCGGGCCGTTCTTCGTCGCCGGGGCTCCCGCCGTGCCGTACGGCGGTGACCTCGCGCAGGAGGCCAACGGGCAGCCGTGCTGGGTGGACGGCGTGGTCCGCGGTGGCGACGGGCGGCCGGTCGCGGGTGCGCGTATCGACGTGTGGGAGGCGGACGAGGACGGGCGGTACGACGTGCAGTACGGCGACGACCGTACGGCGGGGCGCGGGCATCTTCTCACCGACGAGCGGGGGCGTTACGGGTTCTGGTGTGTGACGCCCACGCCGTACCCCATCCCTCATGACGGCCCGGTGGGGGATCTGCTCACCGCGGCAGGCCGCGGGCCCATGCGCGCGGCGCACCTGCACTTCATGGTCACGGCGGCGGGCTTCCACCGGCTGGTGACACACATATTCGTACGCGGTGACACCTACCAGGACTCCGACGCGGTCTTCGGCGTCAAGGAATCCCTGGTCGTGGACTTCACCGAGCAGGAGCCGGACACCCCGAATCC
Organism: Winogradskya humida; assembly: GCF_016862215.1. GTDB lineage: Bacteria > Actinomycetota > Actinomycetes > Mycobacteriales > Micromonosporaceae > Actinoplanes > Actinoplanes humidus. The sequence continues at coordinate 41,367 of NZ_BOMN01000098.1, read as the reverse complement.
CACGGGACGGGAGCTCGACGGCACCTGGACCCGCGCGCAGTTCGACATTGTTCTCATCGACCTTGGGGAGCCCGCATGACCGAGCTGCAGACCGGCGTCCTGGTGATCGGCAGCGGCCCGGCCGGCGCGTCCGCCGCGCTGTTCCTGGCCACCTACGGCGTGGAGCACATCGTCGTCACGAAGTACCGCTGGACTGCGAACACCCCGCGCGCGCACATCACCAACCAGCGCACGGTCGAGATCATGCGGGACATGGGCATCGAGGACGAGGTGCTCGCCGAGGCGACGCCGCATCACCTGATGGGTGACACCGTCTTCTGCAGCAGCCTGGCCGGTGACGAGATCGGCCGGGTACGCACCTGGGGCACCCACCCGGCGCGCGAGGCCGACTACCGGCTGGCGAGCCCCTCCCTCAACTGCGACCTGCCGCAGACGCTGTTCGAGCCGCTGCTCATCGGGCATGCGGCGGCGCGCGGGAGCCGGATCCGGTTCGACACCGAGTACGTGTCGCTGGAGCAGGACGCCGACGGGGTCAGCGTGCGGGTCCGGGACCGCATCTCCGGTCACGAGTACGTCATCCGCGCGAAGTACGTGATCGCCGCGGACGGCGGCCGGAGCAAGGTCGCCGCCGATCTGGAGCTGCCCATGGCGGGGCAGATGGACGTCGCCGGCAGCATGAACATTGTCTTCCACGCCGACCTCAGCACGTTCGTCGCCCACCGGCCCAGCGTCCTCTACTGGGTGCTGCAGCCGGGCGCGACCATCGGCGGCATCGGGCTCGGGCTGGTACGGATGGTCCGGCCGTGGAACGAATGGCTGATCACGTGGGGCTACGACATCATCGGGCCGCCGCCGAAGCTCGACGACGAGATGGCCACCGGCATCGTGCACAGCCTGATCGGTGACGACTCCGTGCCGGTGGTCATCCGGTCGCTGTCGTTGTGGGGCAACAACAAGATGTACGCCGAGCGCTACCGCGAGGGCCGGGTCTTCGCCGTCGGCGACGCGGTGCACCGGCACCCGCCGTCGAACGGGCTCGGGTCCAACACGTCCATCCAGGACTCGTACAACCTGGCGTGGAAGCTCGCGCATGTGCTCAGTGGCAAGGCGGGGGAGGGGCTGCTCGACAGCTTCGACGCCGAGCGCGCGCCGGTCGGCAAGCAGATCGTGCTCCGGGCCAACAAGAGCATCGAGGAGTTCGGGGCGATCCTCGCGGCGCTCGGTGTGCGGGGCGACCAGGACGTGACGCAGATGCAGCAGGCCATCGCCGCCCGCGGGGACGACTCACCGGAAGGCGCGGCCCGGCGCGAGCAGTTGCGGACGGCGCTCGAGCTGAAGGACTACGAGTTCAACGCGCACGGGGTCGAGCTCGGGCAACGGTACGCCTCCCGCGCGATCGTTTCCGACGGGTCGCCGGAGCCCGCGTACACACGCGATCCTGAGCTCTTCTACCACCCGACCACGTGGCCGGGGGCGCGGCTGCCGCACTGCTGGCTCGGCCGTGACGGGCACAAGGTGAGCACGCTGGACGTGGCGGGCAAGGGGCGGTTCGTGCTGCTCACCGGCATCACCGGGCGGGCGTGGGTGCAGGCCGCGGCCAAGGTGGCGGACCAGCTCGGCGTCAAGCTCGAGGCCGTTGTCATCGGGCCCGGCGCGGACCTCACCGATCTCTACGACGACTGGGCCCGGCTGCGGGAGGTCGGCGAGGACGGCTGTGTCCTGGTACGCCCGGACGCGCACGTCGCCTGGCGCTCCGCCCACCTCGCCGCCGGCCCGTCCCAGGAGCTGTCCCGCGTCCTGACCGAGCTCCTCGACCGCTGACCAAGGCCGGCCGGCCGGCCGGTTCGGTTCGGTTCGGCGAAAGGTTGTGCACAATTTAATTGTGCACAACCTAAATGGGCGAGACCCGCGGCCAGCCCGGCGCGCGGCCAGCCCGGCGCGCGGCCAGCCCGGCAGGCGGTCAGGACTTCGGGCGGAATGCTCCGTCGACGGCCGTGGCCAGCGCTTTCTTGCGGCGGGCGTGCTCCGTGGCGGTGTCCTCGGGGCTCGCCGCGACCAGGGTGCTCGCCGGGGACCAGGCCATGGACATGGCGATGACCAGCGAGTGGACGTCCTGCGGGGCGTAGCCGGTGTCGATGTGACCCGCTGCCTGGGCGTCGGCGATCGACTGGTGCTTCTTCTCGTCGCTCTTGGCCATGTGGGCGTACAGGTTGCCCGTGGGGATGCGTTCGAGGCGGGCCCAGGCGCTCAGCCGGACGAGGTGGGGGCTGCCGAGGTACGCGTCGTACAGGCGGGTCGCGTAGCCGGGGAGGTCGTCGGCGGTCAAGGGGACCGCGTCGACGATCTCGTTGACGGATTCCGTCCAGATGGCGTCGAAGAGGTCGGTCTTGTTGCCGAACCAGGCGTACATCTGCTGCTTGTTGACCTTGGAAGTGGTGGCGATGCGGTCGACGCGGGCGCCGGCCAGGCCCCAGGTGGCGAACTCGGCGGCGGCCGCGTCGAGGAGGCGGCGTCGCGATGCCTGTCCGTCTGCCATGTGGCGACCTTAACAGGGGACAAACCAACTAGATGGTTGCCCTAGTGGTACGGTCGACCAACCAACTAGTTCGTTGGCCTCCGTCGAAAGGCAACGCGCATGCGTCAGACATCCGGATATGCCCTGCACAAGCCCGGCGACGAGCTGCGCCCGTGGCAGTTCGAGCGCCGTGACCTGCGGCCCGACGACGTGGCAGTCACTGTCACCTACTGCGGCCTCTGCCACTCCGACGTGCACGCCGTCGACGGCGCGAGCGACGAGGGGACGCCGTTCGTTCCCGACCACCACGTACGGCGGGATCGACCGGCAGGACGGCAGTGTCACCCGGGGTGCGTATTCACGCGAGTACGTGGTCCGCGAGGCGTTCACCTATCACCTGCCCGACGGGCTCGACCCGGCCGCGGCAGCCCCGTTGATGTGCGCCGGCGTCACCGTCTGGGAACCGTTGCGCCGCTGGAACGCCGGCCCGGGCATGCTCGTCGGCGTGGTCGGGCTCGGCGGGCTCGGTCACCTCGCGGTCAAGCTCGCCAAGGCCCTCGGCGCCCGCGTCGCGGTGTTCACCACCTCGCCCGCGAAACAGGCGGCCGCACTGGAGCTCGGCGCGGACGAGGTCGTCGTCTCCAGCGACGCGAGCGCGATGGAGGCTCAGAAGGGCCGCTTCGCGTTCATCCTCGACACGGCGTCAGGCGCGCACGACCCCAACCCGTACCTGCGGGCGCTCGGCCTCGACGGCACCCTGTGCGTGCTCGGCATCCCGGGCAGCTGGACGGTCGACCCGATGAGCCTGCTCGTCGGCCGCAAGAGCTTCGCCTCCGCCGGCAGTGCGGGAACGAAGGGCACGCAGGAGATGCTCGACTTCTGCGCGGAGCACGGCGTCACCGCGGACATCGAGATCGTCGCCCTGGCCGACGTCAACGAGGCCATGGACCGCCTGCGCCGCAACGATGTGCGGTACCGGTTCGTCCTCGACGTAACAGAAGACGCCTAATCTGAGCGGATGGAGATCGGGCGGGTCGGCATCTGGACCAATCAATTCGATCAGGTACGCCTGTCGTCCGCCCTGCGCGCCGCGGCCGAGCTCGAACAGCTCGGATACTCGGCGCTGTGGCTCGGTGAGCTGTTCGGCCGCGAGGCGCTGACCCAGGCGACGCTCGTGCTGTCCGCGACGAGCGCGATCACGGTGGCGACGGGCGTGGCGAGCATCCACGGCCGGGACGCCACCGTGATGGTGCAGGCACAGCGGACGCTGCACGAGGCGTACGGCCCGCGTTTTCTGCTGGGTCTCGGTGTCGGGCATCCGTGGACGGTGAGCGAGATGCGCGGGCTCCCGTTCGGGCCGCGCCTGCCGACGATGCGCGCCTACCTCGAGCGGCTGGACGAGGTGTCGTTCGGCCCGCCGAACGCCGAGAAGCGGCCACCGCGCGTGCTCGGGGCGGTCGGGCCGGGAATGCTCGGGCTGGCCGCCTCGCACGCCGACGGCGCGTTGCCGATGGGGATGCCGGTCGGGCACACCCGGATGGCGCGGGCACTGATGGGTCCGGCGGCGTTCCTCGGCGTGGTGCTGCCCGTCCTCCCGGCCGACCGCACCGGCGTGGGCGAGCGGGTCGAGGACCGGGCCGCAGCCCGCCAATACGTCGTGGAGGCCCTGCCCAATCGGGCAGAAATGCTGCGATCCCTGGGGTACGACCTGAGCGCCGGCCCGGACGGTCTCGTCGACGATCTCGTGGCCCGCGGCGGCGTCGACGAGATCGGGCAGCGCGTCCGGGAGCACCTCGACGCCGGTGCCGACCACGTCTGCCTGAGCGTGATCGGGGCGCTGCCCGGCGAGCTGCCACTACGGCAATGGCGGACGCTCGCCGCGCTCACCGCCTGAAACTCAGGGCGGCCGCTTCGCCGCGGGAGCTCACCTGGAGCTTGTCGAGGATGTTGCGGACGTGGAACTTGACCGTGTGCTCGCTGAGTTGAAGACGCTCGGCGATCGCACGGTTCCGCAGGCCCTGGGTGATCCCCGCGAGCACCTCCAGCTCCCGCGGATTGAGCCGGTCGAGGGGGCGTATGTCCGCCGGCGCCTCGATGCCCAGCGGGAGGCTCGCGGTCACCGTGGTTCCCCACCCGGGGACGGCATCGACCTCCCAGCCGCCTCCGAGCGCCGCGAGCCGCCGGATCACGTCGTGGGCCGGTCCGCTCACGTCGTGGGCTGAGCCGCTCATGTCGTGGGCCGGGCCGCTCCCGTCGGTGCTGTCGTCGCGGACCGTGATGTGCAGTGCCTGGCTTCCGAGGCGCCAGGACGCCCGGATGCGGGTGGTCCTCGGCCGGTCGATCGCGGCGAGCACGAGGCCCCGGGTCACCGCGCGGGCGGTGTGCGCGATGTCCTGCGGGATCAAGCCGTCCTCCGCGGAACCGGCCAGGGTGATGTCGATGTGCGTGTGACGGACGAGCGGGGCGAGCTGGTCCTCCAGGGCGGCGAACGACGCGCTCGCCGGTTCCGCGGAGAGCTCCTGGTCGCGGTCGGCCACGGCCTTGAGCTCGATGAGGGCTTCGGCGGCGAGATCGGTGGCTGTCCTGCGCGCCACCGGGTCGGTGAGGCGGGCCGATCGGAGCACCGCCAGCAGGCTCGTGAGGGTGGTCGACCAGCTCTGGCCGAGATCGGTGATCGTCCGGGCCCGGGCGGCGGCCGCTGCCAGGTTGCCCGCCAGCAGGTCCGGGGTCTGAGCGGTCGCACGTTTGCCCTGGTCCGTGCTGAGGACGCGCCACAACCGGGCAGCCACGTCCAGGGCGGCGGCCGGTGGTTCGGGGTCCTCGGGGACTATCACCAGCAGTGACCGGGCCGAGGCGAGCAGGACGAGGCGGCGTTCGGCGCCTGCGAGGACAGCATCGATCAGGAGGGCGCCGCCGACTTCTGCGTGTCCTTCTGCGCGTTCGGACAGGCGGAGCAGTTCCGCGCTGGTGACCGCTTCCGTGATCGCCGGGTCACCCGCTACCGCCAGGGGGCTGCGGGCGCAGTCGCCGGTCTGGATCGCGGTGGCGTGGTGCGGGATGAGCTTTTCCAGCTCGGCGGTGAACAACTCGTACAGGTCCGCGCGCGGGACCGCCAGCAACCGTTCGACGACGTCGAGCACGTGGCGCGGGTCCGACCAGCAGGCGTCCATGGCAACCAGGGTAGGCAGGCCGGCGGGCCGGGGGACTGCTCCTTCGGGTAGTGGACGCTGCTCCTTCGAGTGGGCTGCCGCGCCCGCCCGGCGAGTTGACTTCCCGGCGTCGAAACAACTCCGGCGTCAGGAAATCCCATGCGAGCGATCACCTTCACCGAGTACGGCGGCACCGAGGTCCTGCGGATCTCCGAGATCGACATTCCAGAACCAGGACCGCTACAGGTACGCGTCAAAGTCCGCGCCGCCGGAATCAACCCGATCGACTGGAAGATCCGCAGCGGCGCGCTCCGGCACGTCTTCCCGGTCACCATGCCGCACACGCCCGGCCTGGAACTGGCGGGCATCGTCGACGCCGCCGGGGTGGACGCGGGCTTCGAGGTCGGCGAGGAGGTGTTCGGCTGGGCGGACGCCGGCGCGTACGCCGAGTTCGCGCTGGCCACCAACCTCGCGCCGAAACCCGCCGGGCTCTCGTGGGCCGACGCGGCGACGCTGCCGATCGCCGGTGCCGCGGCGGTCCGCGACCTCGACCGGCTGGCGGTCCGCGCGGGGGAGACGTTGCTGATCCACGGTGCCAGCGGGACAACCGGCCGGTTCGCGGCCCAGGTCGCGCTTGCCAAGGGGGTCACGGTCATCGGCACCGCCGGGGCCCGCCACCACGACGACCTGCGGGCGCTGGGCGTCGTGCCGATCCTGTACGGCGAGGGCTGGCCCCACCGAGCCCGCCTCGTCGCGGCAGGACACATCGACGCGGTCTACGACGCGGCCGGGCACGGACAGCTGCCGGGATCGATCGAGCTGCTCGGCGGCAAGGGACGGATCATCACCATCGCCGACGACGCTGCGTTCGAGCTGGGGATCCCGTACTCCACAGGCGGCGAGCAGACCCGGAAGTCCCTCGCGGAGGTCGCGCGCTGGGTCACCGAGCGTGGGGTGCGGATCGTCCACCGGCGCAGTTACGCACTCGCGGACGCGGCCGCCGCGCAGGCCGAGAGCGAGACCGGGCACCCGGGGGAAAGCTGACCATCCGCGGGGAATGAGCCATCGCCCGGCAGCAGCGTATGGCCCGGACCAGGCAGTGGATCGGCGAGGATGCGTGGACGCGGCATTTGCGGTTGAATTGCACGTTGTGCGTACCGAAAGAATGTTGCCGGCAGCTATCGTCTCTGATCCGCACGCTGTTTATGCGCAGTTGCGGGAGGACGGACCGGTTCACCAATTCGTGCTTCCGGACGGCAGTTCCGCGTGGATCGTGACCCGTTATGACGATGCGCGGGCGGCGCTGGCCGACCCCCGGCTCTCGCTGAGCAAGGCCCACGCCGGGCCCGGTGCCTGGAAGGGTTTCGGATTGCCGCCCGCGCTCGACGCGAATCTGCTGAACATGGATCCGCCGGACCACACGCGGCTGCGCCGGCTGGTTTCGTCGGCTTTCACACCACGTCGGATGGAGCTTCTGCGGCCCGGGATCGCGCAGGTCGCCGATGCGTTGCTGGAGCCCGTTGTCGCCGCCGGGCAGGGGGATCTGGTCAGGGCATTCGCGCCGCTGCCGGTCGCGGTGATCTGTGACGTGCTCGGCATTCCCGGGCAGCAGCGCGGGGAGCTGAAGAACTGGGCCGCTGTCCTGCTGGCACCGCCGAAGGACGACCCGAAGGCCGCCGGCCGGGCAGTGCTGGAGATTCAGGAATTTCTCGGGCGGCTCATCGAGGACAAGCGGAGCCGGCCGGGGGATGACATTCTCTCCGCCCTGATCGCGGCCCGCGACGAGGACGACCGCTTGAGCGAGGACGAGCTGACCTCGCTCGCATTCCTGACGATCATCGCGGGCTACGAGAATTCCGCCAATCTGATCGGGCTCTCGCTGCTCACCCTGCTGCGGCATCCGGCGCAATGGGCGGCTCTGCGGGCCGATCCGGGGCTGCTGCCCGGGGCCGTGCGGGAGTTGATGCGGTTCGAGCCACCCGCGCCGGTGTCGTTGCGGCGCTTTCCCAAGCAGGACCTGGAGATCGGCGGGGTACGCATACCGGCCGGCGACACCGTGCTGATCGCCATCGCCTCGGCCGACCGGGATCCGGCGCGGTGGCCCGATCCCGGCACGCTGGACCTCACGCGCGACACGTCCGGGCAGTTGTCATTGGGGCACGGCATTCATTACTGCCTTGGTGCCCCGCTCGCCCGGATCGAAGCCGAGGAGGCCATCGGTGCGGTGCTGCGCCGGCTTCCCGATCTGCAGCTCGCGGTGCCGGTCGGCGAGCTCGGCTGGCGGCCGTCCTTCCGGTCCCGTGCGCTGCGATCATTGCCCGTGCGGGCCGCGGAGGCTGGACAGCGGCAGCGGGGGGCTCTACATTGAGGACACGCCGTTGCGAGTTCTTCCCCCGTGGAATTCGCAGCGGCGTTTTAATGCCCGCGCACCGGTTTTAATGCTCGCGCACCGGCCGATTTCGGATTCGATCAATTTTTTCGTGTTAGGCTCGTAGTGTCGGGTTTCGTCATCGACCGCCCCGATTGCAGCAAATGTTTGCCCCACAGCATTTGCCCCAACCGCGTTTGCCTCACCGCTTTTGCCTCCACCGTGTATGCCTCCACCGTGTTCGCGTTCAACCGCGTTCGCGCTCAACCTCGGTTGCTGAGAAAATACCGCGGCGAAATGTTGCCCCGAAATGTCGCGCGGCGGCCCAACCGGTTCGGTGGGCCGCCGCGGCTTTTCCCGGCAAAGGCGAAATGCGGTCCCCGGTGCGCGGTGGGACACTTGTCAGGTGCGGCACCGGAGTTTTCCGGAGTCGCCCGGAGGGTGTGTCAGCGGCAGGCCACCCCTCGTCGGCTGCCGAGTCCGCGGGACCCATGTTGCCTTCACCAACGGACGAGCACATAACCCGGCTGACCCTTCCCGACGACTCCGGTGCCGGCGCTGCCGGGCGGGAATTCGTCACCGCGCAACTGACCCGGTGGCGATTGCCGCCGGACACCGTCGACATCGCCGTTCTGCTCACCAGTGAACTCGTCGCCAACGCCGTCAAGCACGCGCCGCCGCCGGGTGACCTGACCCTGGCCCTGGCCGACGAGTTCGTCCGCGTCGAGGTCGGTGATTCCAGCTCGTTGCCGCCGGCGGTGGCCGAGCAGCAGCCCCGGGCGCTCGGTGGCCGCGGGCTGCTGCTCGTCGAGGCGCTCGCCGCCCGGTGGGGGTGGCGGCAGGAGGCTCAGGGCAAGGTCGTCTGGTTCACGGTGACGGTGCGGACGGCGCCGCCAGTGCGATGGTGAGCGCGGACAGCCACTCCGGGTCGCGCAACCGTTCGCCGTAGAGCTCCCGCAGCCGGGTCATGCGATAGCGCACGGTCTGCGGGTGGATGAACAGCTCCGCCGCCACGTCCTCGCGCCGCCCCTGGTGCATCAGCCAGCTGCGCAGCGTCTCGACCAGCTTCGCGGCGGCGAGATCCGGGCCGCCGGCGAGCGGCGCCAGCACCTTCGCACGCAGGTCGGCGAGGGCCTGCGGGTCGGCCGTGAGCACCAGGACGGCGAGGTGGTCCTCGGTGTCGACGACCCGCCCGGCCGGCGAGAGCCCCGGGATCTGCATCGTGCGCACCGCGCGGTCGAACGACGCCCGCACCTGCGTCCACGGGCGGGCCGGGCCGACCACCGCACTCTGCCCGCGCAGCAGACCGGTGACGGCCGCCCGCGACGTGCCGTGCGCGTCGGGAACGAGCAGCAGCGAGAAATCCTGCACCCCCGGACCTGCCTCGCTCAGCTGCAGGGTCCGGCCGTCGAGCAGATCGACGACCGTACGCGCGGCGTGCTCGGGCACCAGCACCGCCGTCAGCGACTGCGGGGGTGCCCAGTCGGCGCGCTCGGCCGCCGCGATCAGGCTCTGCTCGGCCTCGCCCGCGAGCAGTGCGCGCGCGAGCTGCTCCAGGTGGCGCAGCCGGGCCCGGCCGGTGGAGGCCAGCTCGTCGGCGTGCCCGGCCACGCTCGCCGCGGACAGCTCGTCGATGTAGGCGAAGACCAGCTCGGCGAAGTGCGCGATGATCGGGGCGGGCTGCCCCGCGCCGACACTGATCGCGGCCAGCTCGTGCCAGGCGACCCGTGCCCCCACCCGATAGGCACCGAGCAGGGCGTCCAGGCTGCGACCGCTGCGGGCCTCACCCCGGCCCAGGGCGTACGCCGCCTCGAGTGCGGGGGCCAGGGGCGACTGCGGATCGGGGCCGTACGCGCGTGCCACGAGATTGAGGAACGTGCCCAGCGCCGCCTTGACCGCCCGCTCGATCTTGCTGCCCAGCAGGCCGGTGAAAGCCTCGGTGTACGCCGGGACCTCGGCCGTGATCGCATCGATGGTCTGCAGCGCGACATCCGACAGCCGTTCGCGTAACGGAGCGACCACGTCCGGCGAGAGCCGGTAGCTCCGGACGTCGGGGAGGGGCTCGGTCACGGCAATACTCCCGTTTAAACGCGGAATCTTGTGCAGGACGAACAAAGAACACGCTTGAATTCACTTCGTGTGGTCAGGACTCTACCCCTGAAACGCAGGACCCTTGTTATGTGGCTGTTATACGCAACCTGCGGACCGGCGCCTGGCGCGTCGTGGAACTCATCACCACGCCGGTGGTCCCCGCCGACTACCTCGACGTGATCGCCCCGCTACGCAACGCGAACGTGTTGCGTGCCCGGGTCGATGCGGTTCGTCCCGAAACGGACAGGGCCGTCACGCTGGTGCTGCGGCCCGGTCGCGGCTGGCTGCCGCACGAGCCAGGCCAGTATGTACGGGTGGGAGTCGACGTCGACGGCGTCCGCCTCTGGCGCTCCTACTCCATCACCAGCCCGCCCGCCCGCAAGGACGGCCGGATCACGATCACCGTGAACGCCGTGCCCGACGGCGCGGTCAGCACCCACCTGCTCACCCGGGCCCGGCGCGGGATGCTGCTGCACCTCGACGTCCCGACCGGCGAGTTCCAGCTGCCGGCGGCGCGCCCCGGCAAGGCGCTGTTCGTGACGGCCGGCAGCGGCATCACCCCCGTCATGGGGATGCTGCGCAGCGCCCTGCACGAGATGTCCGACGTCGTGGTGGTGCACTCGGCCGGCACCCACGAGGCCGTCGTGTTCGGCGCCGAGCTGCGCACGCTCGCCGCCGAGGGACGGATCCGGCTGGTCGAGCGGCACACCCGTACCGATGGCCGGATCAAGCCCGCCGACCTGGACGACCTGGTCCCCGACCTGTTCGACCGGCAGACCTGGGCCTGCGGGCCCAACGAGATGCTGGACGACCTGGAGGCGCACTGGGCCGACGCCGGCCAGGCGGACCGGCTCGTCACCGAGCGTTTCCGGCCCGCTCTGATCAGCGCCGGTGGCGGCGGCACGGTCACGTTCACGCAGTCCGGCACGGTCCTCGAGACCGACGGCTCGGTGCCGCTGCTCGACGCCGGTGAGGCCGCCGGCGTCCTGATGCCGTCCGGCTGCCGGATGGGCATCTGCTTCAGCTGCGTTCTCCCGCTGCGCGAGGGCGCCGTCCGCGACCTGCGCGACGGGACGCTCACCGTCGCCGAGGCCGGCGACAGCATCCCCGTACAAACCTGTGTGTCAGCCGCGGCGGGCCCCTGCCGCATCGAAGACTGACCCTCCTACCTCTTCCCCCGCTCCCTGCGAAAACGAGGAATTTTATGACCACCATCCAGCGCAAGAAGTCCAGCCCGATCGCCCACCTCACGCCCGAGGACATCGAAGCGATCGGCGTGGAGCTCGACGCCATCCGCGACGAGGTCATGAACAGCCGGGGTGAGAAGGACGCCGCGTACATCCGGCGGGTGATCGCCTGGCAGCGCGGGCTGGAGCTCAGCAGCCGCGGGGTGCTGCTCTTCTCGTTGTTCCCGCCGGCGTGGCTGGTGGGCACGGCCGGTCTGTCGGTGGCGAAGATCCTCGAGAACATGGAGATCGGCCACAACATCATGCACGGCCAGTGGGACTTCATGCGCGACCCGAAGATCCACTCGACCAAGTGGGAGTGGGACCACGCCTCCCCGGCCGAGCAGTGGAAGCACTCGCACAACGAGCTGCACCACACCTACACCAACGTCGTCGGTCGCGACAACGACCTCGGTTACGGCATCATGCGCGTCGACGAGGATCAGCGCTGGCACCCCATGCACCTGGGCCAGCCGCTGTGGAACTTCATCAACGCCTGCTTCTTCGAGTACGGCATCGCGGCGTACGACCTCGAACTCGGCAAGAACCTCGCCACCAAGGAGCGCCGCCAGCGCCCCGAGTTCAAGAGCGCCCTCAAGAAGGTCCGCCGCAAGATCGGCAAGCAGATGCTCAAGGACTACGTCGTGCACCCGGCCCTGTCCGGCCCGTCGTTCCTGCACACCCTCGCCGCCAACGCCACGGCCAACCTGATCCGCAACGTGTGGAGCCACTCGGTCATCATGTGCGGCCATTTCCCGAACGGCGTCGAGACGTTCGAGAAGACCTCCATCGAGGGCGAGACCCGCGGCGAGTGGTACCTGCGCCAGATGCTCGGCTCCGCCAACATCAGCGGCAGCAAGGCCATGCACATCATGACCGGCAACCTCTCCCACCAGATCGAGCACCACCTCTTCCCCGACATGCCCAGCCGGCGCTACGCCGAGATCGCCCCCAAGATCAAGGACCTCTTCCAGCGGTACGGCCTCACGTACACGAGTGGCCCGCTCCCCAAGCAGGTGGCCTCCGCCTGGTACAAGGTCATCCGCCTCTCCCTCCCCAACCGGGGCGAAGCCGCCATCCGCCGCCCCAAGGCCGTCAAGCCCGTCGTCGCGAGCGACCCCTCCGCCCGCTGGCGCCGTGCCTCGGCGGCGGTGGCCGAGGCCCCGGCAGCCGTCGCTGCCTCCGCGGCCGCGGCATCCTCCGCCGTAGCAGCTTCCGCAGCCGCCGCGTCGTCCGCCGTCGCGGATGCCGCGACCGGGCTGGCAGGAACCACCACTGCGCAGGCCTGAGCCCTCGCTGACGGTGCCTCGGCGTTTTCGATCGTGAAAGATGCCACGGGATCCGCGGCCCGTAGACCGGGCGGCGGATCCCGTGATCCCGTAGGGTTTGGATCAGGTGTGCCGGGAAGTCTGGTCGGCGGTTCTTTTGCCGACCCCTCCGGAGGATTCAGCCCATGGCCACTTCCCGTCTCTTCTCCCGTGGCACCTGGCCCGAGGCCCGGCGGATCGCCGACGTGCTGCGCGCCGAGACGGTCGGCGGCGTGCTGCTTCTCGCGGCTGCGGTGCTCGCCTTGGTTTGGGCCAATTCGCCCTGGTCGGACGCCTACCACGAGCTGTCGAAGATCCGGATCGGGCCGCACGGCTGGCACCTCGACCTGACCCTGGCCCAGTGGGCGGCCGACGGGCTGCTCGCCGTCTTCTTCTTCGTCGCCGGGCTCGAGCTCAAGCGCGAGTTCGTCGCCGGCGACCTGCGCGATCCGCGACGCGCCGCGCTACCGGTGGCTGCGGCGGTCGGCGGTATGGCGGTGCCGGCGCTGATCTTCGCCGCTGTCGCCTCTCGCACCGGCGGTGCCCTCGCAGGCTGGGCGATCCCCACCGCCACCGACATCGCATTCGCGCTGGCCGTGCTCAGCGTGATCAGCACCCATCTGCCCAGCTCGCTGCGGACGTTCCTGCTGACCCTGGCGGTGGTCGACGACCTGCTGGCCATCGCGATCATCGCGGTCTTCTACACGTCGGCGCTGCACCTGATCCCGTTGCTGCTGGCACTCGTGCCCATCGCACTGTTCGGCGTGCTGGTGCAGCGCCGGGTCCGCAGCTGGTGGCTGCTACTACCGCTGGCCGTGGTGGCCTGGGGACTCGTGCACGCGTCCGGCATCCACGCCACTGTGGCGGGCGTCCTGCTGGCTTTCACCGTCCCGGTGCGCGACCGCGACGGCACGGGCCACGGGCCGGCTGAGCTCTTCGAGCACCGCTGGCGGCCGATCTCGGCCGGCGTAGCGGTCCCGGTCTTCGCGTTCTTCGCGGCCGGAGTGTCGGTGGCCGACGCCGGGGGGATCGGCTCGGCGCTGACGAACACCGTCACGCTCGCTGTCGTCGCCGGGCTGGTCCTCGGCAAGGTCGCCGGCATCACCGGGTCGACGTGGCTCGTGCAGCGCTTCACCCGGGCCCGGCTCGACGACGGGCTGAGCTGGTGGGACGTCACGGGCCTGGGCCTGCTCGGCGGGGTCGGCTTCACCGTCTCGCTGCTCATCGGCGAGTTGGCGTTCGGCGCCGGCACCGAGCGCGACGGCTACGCGAAGATCGGTGTCCTGGCCGGCTCGCTGGTCGCGGCCCTGCTCGCGATGGTGGTGCTGCGGCTGCGCAATCGCCACTACCGGCGGCTCTGCGAGCAGGAAGAGGTCGACAGCGACCGGGACGGTATTCCCGACGTCTATCAGAGAGATCCCGCGTGAGCACACTCGGCTGGATCGCGGTGGCGATCTTCGTGACCGCGTACGTCCTGATCGCCACCGAGAAGATCAACCGCGTCGCCGTCGCCGTGGGTGGCGCGGCACTGATGCTGGCCATCGGCGCGACCGACGCGGAGCACGCGTTCTTCTCCGAGGACGCCGGCATCGACTGGAACGTCATCTTCCTGCTGATGGGAATGATGATGATCGTCGCCGTGCTCCGCCGCACGGGACTGTTCGAGTTCCTGGCGATCTGGTCGGCCAAACGAGCCCGTGGCCGTCCGTTCCCGATCATGGTGATCTTCATCGTGGTCACCGGCGTGCTCTCCGCCGCGCTCGACAACGTCACCACCGTGCTGCTGGTGGCACCCGTGACGCTGCTCGTCTGTGAACGGCTCGGCGTACCACCGGTGCCGTTCCTGCTTGCGGAGGTGTTCGCCTCCAACATCGGCGGAACCGCGACGCTGATCGGTGACCCACCGAACATCATCATCGCCGGGCGCTCCGGGCTGACGTTCAACGACTTCCTCAGTGTGCTCGCACCGTTCGTGGTGGTCGTGCTCGTGGTGCTGGTCGGGCTCTGCCGGATCATGTTCCGCAAGGCGTTCCGCTACGACCACGAACGGGTGCAGCGGATCATGGCGCTGAACGAACGGGACGCGATCCGGGACCCGCGCCTGGTCGTGACGAGCCTGTCCGTGCTCGCCGCGGTGCTCGCCGCGTTCGGGCTGCACACCGTCCTGGATCTCGAGCCGTCCGTCGTCGCCCTGCTCGGCGGGCTGCTGCTGCTGGCCCTGTCCCGGATCGACGCGGGCGAGATCGCCCGCGAGGTCGAGTGGCCCACACTGATCTTCTTCGCCGGCCTGTTCGTCATGGTCGGCGCCCTGGTGACTACGGGCGTCATCGGCTCCCTGGCCCACGCCGCCACCGAAGCGACCGCGGGCAAGCTGTGGCCGGCGACGATGTTGCTGTTGTGGGCCTCCGCCGCGCTGTCCGCGATCGTCGACAACATCCCCTACGTGGCCACCATGAGCCCGATCGTCGCGGACCTCGTCGACGCCAACGGCGGGCTCGGCCGCGCTCAGGTCCTGTGGTGGGCGCTCGCCATCGGCGCCGACCTCGGTGGGAATGCCACCGCCGTCGGAGCCTCGGCGAACGTGGTCGTACTGGGCCTGGCCGAACGCGCCGGGCACCGGATCACGTTCTGGGAGTTCACCCGGTGGGGCCTGATCGTCACGGTCGTCTCGGTCGCGCTGGCCGTCCCCTACCTCTACCTGCGCTTCTTCTGAGCTCAGGCGCCCAGGATGCTCAGGTGCCCAGGATGCGGTCGAGCAGGCCGTCCAGGGTGATCGCGCCGGTCATCACCCGGTCGGCGTCGACGACCGCCACCAGCGGCACTTTCGCACGGGCCATCACCGCGGCCACCTCCAGCAGCGTGGCCTTCGGGCTGACCGCGGGCAGCTCCCGGCGCTCGCGGGGCAGCAGGTCCGCGACCGTGCGGTCGCCGATGCCGTCGAGGATCACCGTGGCGTCGGCCTCGCCGATCACCCGGGCCAGAGCCGGGTCCTCCTGGCAGTAGGACGGCAGCGCCATCCGCAGGACCTGGACGCCGGCCAGCACGGTGAGCGGGCGGCCCCGGCGGTCGACGACGATCAGACCGGGCAGGTCCTGACCGGCGAGCACCTTGACGGCCTCGCGGGCGGGCATGTCCTCGGTGACCGTCGCCATGGTGACGGCCACGTCCGCGGCTAACATCGGCGCCTCCAGTCGCTTGTCACCTCACGGTATCTCGGTCCCGCCCACGTTCAGCCCTCCCGCGACAGAGCAGGGCGCAATCGCCGGTGCCGGGGCGAGCGGATCGCCGTGACACGGGGAAGCCCGGCCTTCCCGCAACGAAGGCCGGGCCTGGACCCCAGGGTTGTCAGAGGGTCGCGGTGCAGGTGGTGCCGTTGAGGGCGAAGGCGGACGGGGTGCCCGGGCTGCCGGTGAAGGTTGCCTGGAAGCCGGGGGTGACGGTGGCGCCGGAGCCGAGGGTGGCAGCCCAGCTCGGGCCCGTGACCGCGAGCGTGGTGCCGGACTGGGACCAGACGCCGTTCCAGCCGTTGCTGAGGGTGACCGTGCTGCCGACCGTGAACGTCAGCCGCCAGGTGCTCAGCGGCGGGCCGTTGTTCGTGATGCGAAGGTCGGCGGTGAAGCCCGTCGACCACTGGTTCGCCGTCCAGGTGACCGCGCAGGCGCCCGGGAACGACGGCGTGGAGGGCGACGGGGACGCGGGCGGGGTCGTGGTCGGTGGAGTGGTGGTGACCGGGGCTGCCATGGCCAGGTCGTAGGCGCGCTGGGGGACGAACTGGCCGGCGGGGCCGATGCAGCCGTCCGACTCGCCGGGGAGTTTGATCCAGAGGTACGCGTCGAGGATCGGGTCGGCGACCTGGTTCGTGCTCGGGGTGCCGATCGCGCGGCCGGCCGGGTCGCACCATTCGCTGCCCGCGGGGCCGTTGCCGTTGCGGCTGGTGTCGATGACGCCCTTGAGGCGGGAGACTCCGGTGGCGGCGATGACGTTGCGGACGTACGTGGTGCTCTCCGCCGTGGTCCGGTAGTTGGACACGTTGACCGAGATGCCGTCGGCGCTGTTGGCGATGTCCGCGCGTACCAGTCGGGAAGCGATCTCGGCCGGAGCGAGCCAGGCGGAGTGACCCGCGTCGAAGTAGACCTTGGCCTGCGCCGACGCGGCCTTGAGCGTCTTGCCCGCGTAGGCGATCGACGTGTAGACCTCGGCCTGCTGGGCCGTGGTGAGGCACGTGGTCATCAGCGACAGGACGTCCGGTTCCAGGATGATCGCGGCGGCCCGGCCGTGCAGGCCCGCTGCGACCTGGTCGATCCATTGACGGTACGCCGTGTGCGTCGGCAGCCCGCCGGAGCTCGCGCCGGAGCAGTCACGGTTCGGGATGTTGTAGACCACCAGGATCGGGATCTTTCCCGCCGTCGACGCCGCGGTGGTGAAGCTGTCCACTTCGGACGCCACTGTCGCGGGGTTGTTGGCGGTGAACCAGCGGGCCTGTGGCACGTTCGCGATCCGGTCGCGGATGACCGCCGTGCGGGAGTCGTTCGGGTTAGCGGCGACCCAGCGGGCGGCCTGGGTCGACGGGTCGACGTAGTAGGGGGAGTCGGCGGCCAGCGCGGGCCGGGCGGTCAGGACGCCCAGCCCGGTGACCGTCGCGGCGGCGAGTGCCGCGGCGAGGACGGGTCGGTATCGCAAGGGAAAACTCCTATCCGGGCGGGGAAGGCTCCTATGCGGGGAGGCAGGAGAGGCCGGGTAGTGATGCGGGCGCGCTGCCGTTGGCGATGAACCCGACGGTGGTGGTGGCTCCGGCCGTCAGGGACTTGTTCCAGGCTTCCGGCGCGACCATGGCCGAGGTGTCCATGGCGCTGAACGTGCCGCCCCACGACTGGGTGACGGTCTGACCGCCGGGCCAGATGAAGTGCACCATCCAGTTCGACACCGCGGTGGTCGCGGTCACCTTGATCTCACCCTGGAAGGCACCGGACCACGAGCTCGTTGTGGTGTACGCAGCAGAGCACGAACTCCCCGTGGGAGGCGTGGTCGTCGGCGGGGTGCTCGTCGGCGGCGTCGAGGTGGGGGGAGTGGTCGTGGGTGGCGTGGTGGGGGTCGTGCCGCCGCCCGTGCCGACTCCGGTGACCTCGCCGTTGCCGCCGTCAAACACCACGTCGGAGCAGCCGTAGAACGTCTCGTTGCTGTCCGAGCGCTGCCACACCGAGTAGATCAGGTGCCGGCCGCTCTTGCCCGACGGCAGGTTCGCCGTCCACGAGTACCGGCCATCCACAGTGCCTGGTCCGCCGGTCGACTCCGGGTTGACGACCTGGGAGAACGGTGTCGTCTCGAGGTCGCTCCAGGCCAGCGCGCGGGTCGGGCTCCACGTGTCCTTGGTGATGAAGAGCTTGAACGTGCCCGGGTGCTTCGCCCAGTTGTTGTAGTCGAAGCGCATGCTCGCACCCGACGTCAGGTGCGTGACCGGCCAGTCGGTGCGGGCCAGGTTGAAACCGGTGAAGTCGTACGGCCCCCCGGTGCCCGCGCTGCAGGCCTGCCCGTCGGGGATGAAACCGGAGGTACGGCCGGCGCCGTCGGAACGCAGCACGGCGAACCAGTTGTACAGCGAGTTGGCCCCGCTCTGGGCGACGGCGGCCGCGCAGGCCGGATTCTGCGGCACGATCTGCCCGGTCGAGGTCAGACCGTCCTTCCAGCAGAGATAGGTACGGCTGCCCGGTGCCATCATGGCGCCGTGCGCGCTCGCCGACGTCTGGGTGATCACGATCGCGCCGGTCGCGGCGAGGACGGCCGCGGCGGCGTACACCATGAACTTGTTGCGGACTTTCATGGGGTGTGCTCCTTTCAGCTCCGTGCGCAGGTGGTGGCCGGGACGGTGGCTGCCCCGGTGCCGGTGAGGCCGAAGGTGGTGGTGGCGTTCGCGGCGAGAGTGCCGTTGTAGGCCGCGTTGCGTACGGTGACCGCCGCTCCGGACTTGGTGAGAGTGCCGTTCCAGACCTGGGTGACGTCCTGGCCGGACGGGAGCGTCCAGCCGACGGTCCAGGCGGTCGTCGCGGCCGGGCCGTTGGTGACGGTGACCTCGGCCTGGAAGCCGCCCTGCCACGAGCTGGTGACCCGGTAGGTCGCCGTGCAGCCGTTGGTGGAAGGCGGGGGCGTGGTGGTGGAAGGAGTGGGGCTGGGCGACGTACTGGGAGTGGGGCTCGCCGTCGGGCTGGACGTCGGCGGGGTTGTCGTCGTGCCGGTGCGGTCGGCGTAGAGGATGCCGCGGCCGTTGGTGCCCAGGTAGACGCGGCCGTAGACGCGGGGGTCGCCGGCGAGTGCGTCGCCGTTGTTGCCGTACTGGTGGGCGTTGTCGTTGATCCGCACCCAGGTCGCGCCGGCGTCGTCGGAGCGGAAGACACCGTCCACGCCGTCGACCACACCGACCAGGAACACCGCCGGGTACGCCGCACCGGGCGCCGCCTTGCCGAACGCCACGTTGATGGCGGAGGTGACGGTGGCGAGCTTCGTGAACGTGGTGCCCGCGTCGGTCGAGTGGTGCAGTCCGGTCGTGCCGGCCAGCCACACGTCGCCGGTCTTTCCGGGCACTGCCTTCAGGTTCGTGGCGGCGAGGGCTGCTCCGGTGGTGAACGTTGCCCCGCCGTCCTTGCTGACGTAGACCGAGCTGCCCGCGTACCCGTAGAAGGTCCTGGGGTTGACCCTGTCCGATTCGACCTTGGCCCCGGCAGGGATGCCGGTGGAGGCGGTCCAGGAGCTGCCGCGGGTGGTCGAGTAGTAGACGCCGGTGCCGGCCGGGGACCAGACGAACGCGTTGGCGTCCGCGCCGACCGCGATCGTGCCGCCGCCGGTGACGCCCGAGGGTTCCTGGCCCGCGTACCAGTTCTTGCCGCCGTCGTTGGAGACACCGAGGTGCGGTGCGGCGTCCGCGTTGCCGACCCGGGCGAAGACCGCGGGGCTGAGCTCGGCGAAGTCGAGGCTGGTGTTGCTGCCCAGGCTCGGGGTGTCGTGGAAGTTCGGCGGCACGGCGCTCAGATCGGCGTGGTAGAAACCGCCGACGTCACCGAGCGCGCTGACCAGCGGCGCCCCCGACGGCGGGCTGGCCAGGTCGAGAACAGCCGTCTCCTCGATGCCGGTGGCGAACGGCTTGATCGTGAACGCGGTATCGCTGTCCCAATTGGACAGTTGCGTGGTGCCGTAGATGGTCGCGCCCGTCCCGTAGAGCATCCGGTTCGAGTCGAACGGGTCGATCTCGAGCGACTCGGTCATCCAGCCGAGCTTCGGGGTGGCCTCCGGCGGCTGCGGGTTGGTGTTGAAGTCGAGCCACGGATCCGTGGAGATGTCCATGGTGTAGCGCTTGGTCGTGCTCGGATAGCCGTTGTAGTCCCAGATCCGGGTCCACGTGGCGCCGTAGTCGGTGCTGCGGAAGAAGATGGCGTCGGGCCACCACGAGATCTGGGTGGCGACCATCAGCGTGCCGGGGTGCAGCCGGTCGACGGTCAGCCCGGAGTAGCCGTAGTACGCGTCCGCGGCCGGGGTCGGGCTGATGTCGGTCCAGGTCCCGGTGGTGGTGTCGAGGCGTTGCACCTGGCCGGCGCCGCCGTCGTACGGGCCACCGGTGTCACTGGTCGCGACGAACAGGTACTTGCCCTGGATGACGCCCTTGTGCGCGAGATATCCGGTGGGCTGCCCGGCGACGCGTTCCCAGGTCGTGCCGCCGTCGAGCGAGCGGTAGACCGGGTTCTGCTTGTCCGCGACGCCCACGTAGATCTGGTTGGTGTCGCCGAACGTCACCCAGGTGAGGCCCTGGTTCTGGTTCAGGTAGCCGTTCGGGTCGCTCGGGTCCTGCACGTAGTTTCCCGCGTTCGGGAACGCGGTCACCTTGCTGAACGTCGCGCCGTAGTCGGTGCTGCGGTACAGCCCGTTGCCACCCTCGGCGGCGAAGTAGACGTTGCGGTTGTTGCCCGGATCGACGGCCAGCCGTTCGCCCATGCCGCGGCCGGGCATGTTGCCGCCGTTCTTGAACGGCAGCGTGGTGATCTGCCAGGTCGCGCCGCGGTCGGCCGACCGCAGGATCGCGCCGTTGTTCGGGTCCCAGCTGTTGGTGTACATGCCGACGGCCGCGTACACCCTGTTCGCGTCGACGGGGTCGGCGGCGATGCTCAGCACGCCGTTGTAGCCGAACTTGTCGCGCGCCACCCAGTCCAGCAGGGGCACCCAGTTCTGGCCGGCCTGGTTCCAGCGGTAGGCGCCGCCGATGTCGGTGCGCGCGTAGATCAGGTTCTTCTCGGCGCGGCTGAAGACCAGACCCGGGACGAAACCGCCACCGTCGATCCGGACGTTCTTCCAGGCGTACGCGTCCGAGGCGGCAGCAGCTGCCGGAAGCGGCTGCTGGAGCGCGGGCACGGCGAGGGCGGCCGCACTGCTGAGGGACAGCGCGGCGATGAGGACGGTGAGGCGTCGGCGGTGCAAATGTTCCTCCCATCGATGGACGTGATTGTGGGAGCGCTCCCAGACAATGCTGTCTGTTCACGTGGCTGTCAAGAGTTGGAAACAAACTCTGGCGCGATGTGGGGTCTTTGCGCCGGTACCTGTTGACGCCGCCCGGTTCGGGGGACTAGAAAGACCGCTGTCGATCCATCGTGGGAGCGCATCCGTCTGTATGCGATGGAAGGCGTATCCCCGTGCGTAAGTTCGCTCTGGCTTTACTGGGCGTTTTGTCGCTCCTGATTGTTTTTGTGGCGCAGCCCGCTCATGCCGCCGCCGGTTTCACCGTCAGCGGTGGGCGGATCCTTGATGCCAATGGCGCCACCTTCGTCATGCGCGGTGTCAACCACGCGCACACCTGGTACACGACCCGCACGACGCAGGCGCTCGCCGATATCAAGGCGCTCGGCGCCAACACCGTGCGCGTCGTGCTCGCGAGCGGTCAGCGCTGGACCAAGAACGACGCCGCCGACGTGACCAATGTGATCAACCAGTGCAAGGCCAACCGGCTGATCTGCGTACTCGAGGCGCACGACACGACCGGCTACGGCGAGGAGGCCACCGCCGCCACCCTCGACCAGGCCGTCGACTACTGGATCTCGGTCAAGAGCGCCCTGGCAGGTCAGGAGCGTTACGTCATTCTCAACATCGGCAACGAACCGTACGGGAACACGGGCGCCGCGGCCTGGACCGATGCGACCAGGAACGCGATCGTCAGGCTGCGCGCGGCCGGCTTCGAGCACTCCATCATGGTCGACGCCCCCAACTGGGGCCAGGACTGGCAGTTCGTCATGCGCGACAACGCCGCGGCGGTCTTCGCGGCCGACCCGCAGCGCAACACCATCTTCTCGATCCACATGTACGGCGTGTTCGACACGGCCGCCGAGATCACCGACTACCTGGGGCGGTTCCGCAGCGCCGGGCTGCCGATCGTGGTGGGGGAGTTCGGCAACCTGCACTCCGACGGTGACCCGGACGAGGACACCATCATGGCCACCGCACAGTCGCTGGGCATCGGCTATCTCGGCTGGTCGTGGAGCGGCAACGGCGGTGGCGTCGAATATCTGGACCTGGTCACCGGCTTCTCCCCGGCCGCGCTCACCTCGTGGGGTCAGCGTCTCTTCAGCGGCGCCAACGGCATCACCGCGACCTCTGTCGAGGCCAGCGTCTACGGGGGCACCACGCCGCCCTCGTCGCCGTCCACGCCTCCTTCGACCCCGCCGTCCACGCCTCCTTCGACCCCGCCGTCCACGCCTCCTTCATCGCCTCCTGCCGGACTTTGCTCGGCGGCCGTTTCCGTGAACTCCTGGGGAGGCGGGTTCGTGGCGACCGTGCGTGTCACTGCTGGAAGCGCCGCACTGACCGGCTGGGTCGTCTCGCTCGCGCTGCCCTCCGGGGCGGCCGTGACCAACACCTGGAGCGCGACCGCGTCCGGGTCCGGCGGCACCGTGCGGTTCTCCAATGTGGCCTACAACGGGTCGCTCGCCGCCGGCGCCAGCACCGAGTTCGGATTCCAGGGCACCGGCGCGGCCCCGACGGCCACTCCTGGGTGCTCTATTTCCTGAAAGTTTCGGGTTCGTTAACTGGGTATTGCGCTGGGAGCGCTCCCATGGCAACATCACGCTCAGTCGCTAGTTCGGCACCGACGAACGTCGATCCGATTCCCCGCCCCCGTCCTCCGAGGAGCAATCTGCGATGACTCCCCCTCCCTCTCGATCACCCCGGCGCACCCTCACCCGGGCGCTCACCGTGGCCGCGGCCGTGACGCTGGTCTCCGGACTCGGCGTGGTGGCCGCCACCCAGGCGAGTGCCGCCGCCGGCTGCCGGGTCGCCTACTCCGCCAACACGTGGAGCACCGGCTTCACCGGCAACGTGACGGTCACCAACCTGGGTGACCCGATCACCAACGGCTGGACGGTCGCCTGGGCCTTCGCCGGCAACCAGACCGTCACCCAGGGCTGGAACGCCACCATCACCCAGAGCGCGAAGAACGTGACCGCGGTGAGCCCGACCTACGCGAACTCGCTGGCCACCAACGCGTCCGCGACCTTCGGCTTCAACGCGAACTACTCGGGGACGAACACGAACCCGACGGCGTTCACGCTCAACGGCGTGGCCTGCACGGGCAGCACCGGCACGACGCCACCGACGTCGTCCGCGACGCCGTCCTCGCCGCCGACCAGCCCGTCCACGCCGCCGACCACGACCCCGCCGCCGGCCGGTGCCAAGGTCGACAACCCGTACGCGGGTGTGCAGGGCTACAAGAACCCGGAATGGCAGGCCAAGGCGAACGCCGAGGCCGGAGGCAGCCGCGTCTCCAACAACCCGACCGCGGTCTGGCTCGACCGGATCGCCGCGATCGAAGGCACCGACGGCAGCAGCTCCAACGGCTCGATGGGCGTCCGTGACCACCTGGACGCGGCCCTCGCCCAGGGCGCCGGCTACATCCAGTTCGTCATCTACAACCTGCCCGGCCGCGACTGCGCGGCGCTCGCCTCCAACGGTGAGCTCGGCCCGAACGACCTGCCCCGCTACAAGAGCGAGTACATCGACCCGATCGCCGCGATCCAGGCCGACCCGAAGTACGCCGCCCTGCGGATCATCAACATCGTCGAGATCGACTCGCTGCCCAACCTCGTGACGAACACCTCCGGCAACGCCGGCGGCACCGCGGCCTGCGACACCATGAAGGCCAACGGCGGATACGTCCAGGGCGTCGGGTACGCGCTCAACAAGCTCGGCGCGATCGGCAACGTCTACAACTACGTCGACGCCGCGCACCACGGCTGGATCGGCTGGGACAGCAACTTCCTCCCGACCGCGAACATTCTGCTCCAGGCGGCCCAGGCCTCCGGCAGCGTCAACAACGTGACCGGCTTCATCGTCAACACGGCGAACTACTCCGCGCTCAAGGAGCAGTGGTTCGGCATCGGCACCTCGGTCAACGGCACCTCGGTACGCCAGTCGACCTGGGTGGACTGGAACCAGTACGTCGACGAGCTCACGTTCGCGCAGTCCTTCCGCAACCAGCTCGTCGCGGTCGGCTTCAACTCGAGCATCGGCATGCTGATCGACACCAGCCGCAACGGCTGGGGCGGCTCGGCCCGCCCGACGGCGGCCAGCACCTCGACCGACGTCAACACGTTCGTCAACCAGTCCCGCATCGACCGCCGCATCCACGCCGGCAACTGGTGCAACCAGTCCGGCGCCGGCCTCGGCGAGCGCCCCCGGGCCAACCCGGAGACCGGCATCGACGCCTACGTCTGGGTCAAGCCCCCGGGCGAGTCGGACGGCTCGAGCTCCCTCATCCCGAACGACGAGGGCAAGGGCTTCGACCGGATGTGCGACCCGACCTACACCGGCAACGCCCGCAACGGCAACAGCCTCAGCGGAGCACTCCCCAACGCCCCGATCTCGGGTGCCTGGTTCTCAGCACAGTTCCAGCAGCTGATGGCCAACGCGTACCCGGCGCTGTAGAGCATTTCCGACCTGACCCTCTCCCACAGCCCGCGGACCGCCGTCACCCGGCGGTCCGCGGGTCTTTGCCCCTAAGATCCATCCGGTGCCCACGCTGCGAATCGTCGCCTCCGTCATCCGCGATCCCGAGGGGCGCTGGCTGCTCGTGCGCAAGCGCGGGACAACCATCTTCATGCAGCCGGGCGGGAAGCTCGAGCCGGGAGAATCACCCGATCAAGCTCTGGTACGCGAGCTGCACGAGGAACTCGGGATGCGCGTCGGGGTGGAAGCGCTCGGGCATGTCGGGCGGTTCATGGCACCCGCCGCCAACGAGGCCGGGTTCGACATCGACGTGGACGTCTACACCGCGCCCTACCCAGGCCCGGTCACGCCGCTCGCCGAGATCGAGGAGGCCCGGTGGCTCGACCCACGGACGCCTGGTGACGTCGTGCTCGCCCCGCTGATCGTCGACCGGCTCCTGCCACTGCTGCTCGCCGGGCGGCTCTGACGGCGTTTACGTGCTCTCTGACGGCGTTTACGTGCTCTCTGACGGCTTTTACGTGCCGAGGAGGGAGCGGAGGCCGCTGGCGCGGGCGATCGGGCGGGTGATCGCCGCGCGGATCGCTTCCGCGGTGCCGAGGATGCGCAGGTGGGTCTTCGCCCTGGTGGCCGCGGTGTAGAGGAGTTCGCGGGTCAGGAGCGGGGAGTCGGGTGGCGGGAGGATCAGGGTGACCCGGCCGAACTGGCTGCCCTGGCTGCGGTGGACGGTCAGGGCGTAGAGGGTCTGTGCCTCGAGGAGGCGGGTCGGGGGGATCAGGACCGGCGTTCCCCCACGGGCGAAAGCCGCTCGCAGCCCGGCCGGAGTCTGGACGATGACGCCGGTGTCGCCGTTGTAGAGGCCCGCGTCGTAGTCGTTGGCCGTGATGAGCAGCGGCTGGCCCGGGTACCAGTCGGAGCCTGACGGGTTGGCTTCCCGCCAGCGGGCGACCTCCGCGCTCCAGCGGGTCACGCCGTGCGGCCCGCGGCGGTGGGCGCACAGGAGGCGGTGGGTGTCGAGGCGGTCGAGCGCGGTCGCGGCGTCGCCTTCCAGCGCTGCCTCGGTCACCTCGTCGAGTGCGGCTGTGACGTCCGCGCGGAGGCCGTCGGTCGCGCCGTCCTCGATCAGCTCGACTTCTCCGTGCCCACTTTCCTTGGCGTCGGCGTTTCGGTGCAGCACTTCGAGGGCTGCGCCGGGGTCGCCTGCGCGGATGGCTCTGGCCAGGGCGGCGATGCTGCCCTGGAAGCGCCAGGTGTGGTCGAGGGTGACGACGCCGTTGGTGACGGGCCGGCCGAGGATCTCGCTGCGGTGGCCCTCGGCGCGGACGATGTCGCCCAGGACCGCTCCGGCTTCCACCGAGGCGAGCTGGTCGGGGTCGCCGACCAGGATGAGGCGGGCGGTGGGGCGTACGGCGTCCAGCAGTCTTGCCATCAGGGTGAGCGACACCATGGAGGTCTCGTCGACGACGACGACGTCGTAGGGGAGGCGGTTGGTGCGGTCGTGGCGGAAGCGGGTGCGGGAGCCCGGGCGGCGTCCGAGCAGGCGGTGGATGGTCGACGCGTGCAGGTCGCCGAGGTGTGGCAGGTCGCAGGCCCGGACTGCCTCCTCCAGACGGGCGGCGGCCTTGCCGGTGGGGGCGGCCAGGGCGATGCGGGGTGGGTCGCCGGGCTGGTGGTGCAGGGCGGCCAGGATGCGCGCGATTGTGGTTGTCTTGCCGGTGCCCGGGCCGCCGGCGAGCACTGTCGTCCAGCGATGGACGGCAACCGCGGCGGCGAGACGCTGGCATTCGCTGTCCGCGCCGGGGAACAGCGCGTCGAGGTCGGTGTTCAAACGTGCAGAATCGAACAGCGGGGTGGACCGGGCGCGTTGTTCGAGATGGTGCCGGACCAGCTCCTCCTGGCGCCAGTAACGGTCAAGATAGAGCAGTTCGCGGACGAGACGCAGCGGGCCGCCGGGGGCGACCAGGGGACTGCGCGCGCAGGTCCGCACCCACTCGGCCGGCGCCGGCCAGGGCAGGTCGCCCGTGACGACGTCCTCGTCACCGGTCGCGGTGCCGGCGACCGTCGTCAGATCGACACAGACCGAGCCCAGCCGCAGTGCGCGTACGGTCAGTGCGAACGCGAGCAGAACCGTCTCATCGCTCTCGCCGCCCAGCGCGGAGACGCGACGGGCGGTGTGCACATCGGCGAGGGCCAGGACACCGGCGGTGTTGAAGACCTGCAATAGGCCGGTGGCGCGCAGGGCGAGGGTCATAGCAGGTCCGACAGTTCCTCGATGAGGGCGGCGGGCGGCCGCCAGCTGAAAACGCCCTGCCCGGACGGGGTTGCGGGGCCGTTCATGCCGCGCAGGAACAGGTACAGCACCCCGCCGAGGTGGGTCCGCGGGTCGTAGCCGGGCTGACGCCAGCGCAGATAACGGTGCAGGGCAACGGCATAGAGCAGAGCCTGCAGCGGATAGTGCGCCGCGATCATCGCCTCCGCGAGTGCCGCAGACCGATATGCGTACGCCGTGAGCGGCACCGCTCCCAGCCAGTTCGACTTGTAGTCGACGACGAGGTACCGGGGCCCGGGCAGGCGTAGCACGGCGTCGATGCTCCCGGTCAGGTAGCCACGCAGCCGCTGCGAACTGAGCGACGGTTCGCGCAGCTGCTGGGCGTACCCGAGGAGTGGATCGTCGGTGGGCAGATGCCGCGCGAGGCTGTCGCCGAACAGGCCGAGGGTGACCGGCGGGCCGTTGCGGGGCAGGTCGCCGCCGTCGAGGGGGAGCTCGAAGTCCAGCTCGGCCAGGCGGTCGGCGGGGGAGAAGCCGGTGAGGCTGCGATTGCCGGCGAGCGGGCCGAGCGGGGTGTGCAGGCTGGGGAGCATCGCTTGCGCGAGTGTGTCCGGATCGAGGGTGAGGGCTGTCGCGGCGATGAGCGGTTGTGCGCGTTCCAGCAGGGCGGCGTGCAGGTCGGGGGCCGTGAAGTCGAGGTCCTCGAGCAGAGCGTGCAGCAGAGTGCCGAACGCCGCCCCCTTCGGCAGACCACCCATCGGCGCATCACCACCGTCCGCCTCCCCTTCGGCGAAAGCATCCAGCTCATCCTCGATGCCGACGTCGGGCTCGCTGCGGACACCGGGCGCCTCCTGCGAGGCCGCGGTGGCTTGGGCGTGGTGGGCGGCGGTGAGGCGGGAATAGGAGGTCCGGCGCCAGCCGAGGTCGAGGTGGCGGTGGAACCGGGCGGCGGAGAGTGATGGCGGGTCTGCCGGTGTGCCGTGGAAGGGGGATGGCGGGGAGGTGGTGATCTGCTCGACCGTCAGGTTGAGGTGGTGGAGATGGTCCAGTGCGGCGGCGTCGGTGGGGACCGGGTATTCGGGGAGGGGGTTCTCACCGGGACCGGGACGGCCGAACAGGAAACGGTGCAGGGCCGAGGCGGTGGTGTTCAGGGTCGGCGCCCACCACGCGACGACCTGGTTCGCGGCCCGGGTCAGCGCGACGTAGAGCAGGCGCAGGTCCTCGCCCGCTTCCTCGGCCAGATGCCGGCGCAGACTCGCCGTGAACGCGGGGCCGCTGGGCCCGCCGACGTCGAGGACCCGGGCGCCGGTGTCGTCGTGCAGGTGCAGCAGGTCCGGCTTGCCCAGGTGCCTGTCCCAGCCGAACGGCAGATACACCACCGGATATTCGAGGCCTTTACTACTGTGGACGGTGAGGATCTGTACCGCGTCGTCGTCGGATTCGAGGCGGCGGCTGCGTTCCAGGCTCATGTCGTGCGGGGCCTCGTCGATGCGGCGGCGCAGCCACTCCGCGACGGCGGCCAGCCCGAGGGTGCCCTCGGTCGCCGCGGCGTGCATCGCCATGCCGATGTGGCGCAGGTCGGTGAGGTGGCGTTCGCCGGCCCGCTCCGCGAGCAGCCGGGCGGGCAGCCCCGTCGCGGTGACCGCTTCCAGCAGGGCGGCGACGCCACGCTGGTCGAGCAGCTTGGCCCACTGCCGTAGCGTCGCGCCGAGTTCGTCGAGCTCCGGTTCGGTGGCGGCGGCCAGGCGCTGAGCGGACCAGCCGATCAGGCCCGACAACGCGACGGCGGCGACCCGGGCCCGGCGATGCGGTTGTTCCAGGGCCTCCAGCAGTGCCAGCCAGTCGCGGGCCGCGGGGGTGCCGAAGACGCTGGTCGCCCCGGCCAGGACGGCGGGGACCCCGAGTGCGGTCAGGGCGTCGTGGACCTGGGTGCTCTGCCGGTGGGTGCGCACCAGGACCGCTACGTCGCCGGGGACCAGTCCGGGGCGGCTCGCGATGTCGGCGGCCAGGTCGGCGGCGACCGCGTCCCGGGCGTCCGCGGCGGGGATCAGCCCGGGTTTGTTCAGCGTGAATCCGGTGCGGGCAAGGACGCGCAGGCGGAACGGCGTCATGGCCCGGTGCCTGGCGGGGGTTGCGGCGCGGACCGGGCGCACGGTGATGCGGCTGTCGCCGAGCGCGGCGTGCCCGAAGACGGTCTCGAAGGCGGACAGGACCTGCTCGTCACTGCGCCAGTTCGTGGCCAGAGTGGCGTGCGCGGGCGCGGCACCGGCGGCGGTCAGGTAGCTCACCACATCCGCGCCGCGGAACGCGTAGATCGCCTGCTTGGGGTCGCCGATCAGGACCAGCGTCGTGTGGCCGTGGAACGCGGTGCTGACGATCGTCCACTGTACCGGGTCGGTGTCCTGGAACTCGTCGATGAGCACCACCGGGTACCGCTCGCGCAACCGCGTGCACGCCGCCTGACCCCGCGCCGGGTCGGCGAGTGCGGCCTGCAGCCCGGTGAGCATGTCGTCGTAGCAGTACAGCCGTCGGCTCGCTTTCCGTCGCTCTACTTCGGACCTCACGGCGCACGCGAACCGGTAGCGCACCCCCGCAACGGAATCCGGTGGCGCTGTCGCAGGTTCGAGCCGCGCCTGGCTGTCCGCGACCGCCTGGCGTGCGATGGCGAGCGCGATCTCGCGGCCGAAATGCGGGACGGGTGCGCCGCTTCGCGCGTACTTGCGGATGTAGAGGTCGTCGACCACCTCCGCGACCAGATCGTCGAGGTCCTCCACGAACGTCGCGTCCGGGTCGCTGCCGGCCGTGATGCCGAGCCCGGCCAGCACCTGGTGGCAGAACTGGTGCGTGGTGGCGATCGTTGCCGCGTCGAAGTCCGCCACCGCCGCCGCGAGCCGCTGCCTGCGGGCGGCCACCTCCCCGGGGCCTGCCGTCGCCAGCAGGGCAAGGACCACATCGTCACCCGCGCGGGCAGCTGCCGGGTCTGCGAGCCCTCGCTCAGCACTGACAAGTCTCTCCCGTACGCGCTGACGCAGCTCCGCCGTGGCCGCGCGCCCGAACGTCACGAGCAGCAACTCCCGCAGCCCCGCCCGCCCCTCGGCGACATAGCGGGCCGCCAGCGCCGCGATCGTGAACGTCTTCCCGGTGCCGGCGCTGGCCTCGAGGACCGTGGTGCCGGTCGGCAGCGGCCCGCACACGTCGAACGCGGGAATCGTGGTCGTCACGGGACGTCCAGGACTTCGGCGTCGTGCAGCGGGCGCCAGAGTTGCAGCGCCAGGCCGCCGAAGAGAGTCGGTTCCGGACCGGTGGACGCCGTCGCTGTCAGGCGATCCAGCGGGGCACCGGGACCCCAGACCAGGGTGTGCGCCGGGTCGTCCGACTCGCCACCGCCACCGAAGCGGGTCCACGCATCCCGGGCTTTGCCGACTGCGACCTCCGGTGGTCGACCGGCAAGGCGGCTTTGCGCGTACGCATGGGAGGTCCTTGTCGCCATGGGTGCCGGCTCTCCCTGCTCAGCCCATGCGGTGAGCGTGGTCAGCGTCCGCAGCGCCGTGTCCGCGTCGATCGGGCCGAGCGTGGAACGGCTTGCCCCGCCGCGCATGCCGCGCCCGATGGTGACCGCCCGCCACGGGACGCCGGGGCGGGTGGCGGACAGGGCCAGGAGGTTGAGCCACGCGCGGATCCGGTATTTGGGGCCGAGTTTGGCGTACGTGACCGTCACGGTGGTGTGGTCGTGGACGTTGGTGACGGTGCCCGTGATGCGGCGGCCGCCGGGGAGGGGGAGCTCGACGTCGAGGGCTTCGGGCGTACCGATCAGATGGGCCTGGGCAGCATCGGAGAGTGGGCGGACGTCCGTGGCTATCTCGTCCAGCAGCCGCTTGCCCAGCGGGCCAGGAGGGACGGCTCCGCGCCGCCATTCGGCTTGGACACAGCGTTCCAGGTCTGCACCGTCGAGCAGGGCGCGCAGCATCCGGTCACCGACTGCCCATTTGCTCAGCGCGTCCAGCTCGAGGGGGAGCGCGTCGTCCGGCTCGTCCTCGCCGGTGGTGAACCCGAGCCCGAGGTTCCGGCGCAGAAACGCGCGCACGGGATGGTCGAGGAAAGCGCGCAGATCGTCCAGGGCGACTGTCTCGCTGTGGCCGCTGTGGCCGCTGTGGCCGCTGTGGCCGTTGCGGGGCAGCGGGCCGGTCAGGAACGGCATGGGCGCCCGGCGCTCCCCGGCCGCGGCCAGCGCGCCGGCCAGCGCCGTCGGGTCGAAGCTGAACGGGTCACCGGTGAAGTTGCGTTGATCGAACGGTTGCAGCGGATGGCGGGTCACAACGTCCGGGCCGAGGACATCAAGCAGTTCATCCAGGGGTACGCACGGCGGGCGCGGCGCGTTCGTCCGCTCATCCGCACCCGAGTAGAGCATGACAAGAGTGTCAGTGGCTGCCATGACCGCGTCGAGCAGAAGCTGCCGGTCCTCACCGCGTGGGTCGCGCTCACCCACGCAGGGGTCACGGGCCAGCACGTCGTCGCCGTCGACGCCGGCCTGCCTCGGGAAAGCGCCGTCGTCGAGGCCGAGCACGCAGACGACCCGGTGCGGCACCGAGCGCATCGGGACCATGGTGCACATCGTCAGATCGCCGGTGCGGAAGTTTGCTCGCGTGGGCCGGCCCCGGAGGCGCTCGCTCAGAAGTGAACTGATGTCGGCGAGACCGAGTGACGGGTTTTGCGCGTTCTCGGTGAGCGCGAACAGTTCCGCGCGTACCTGGGAGCTCTGCCAGGCATCGGCATCCGACACCTCGGTGAGCGAATCGACGGCGCCCGCGAGCACTTCGCGCCATTCGTTGAGCGGTTGTTCGTCGGTCATGACTGTCAGGACGGTCTCCAGGCGGTCGACCAGCTCGGCCAACCGGCCGGCGAGATCCACATCGCTGGAGTCGACGTCGTCGAGCGGCAGGGCTGTCCCGAGCCAGGTCAGTTCTTCCTCCGACATCGCCACGCCCAGCAGGATCCGGTCGAGGCCCGCGGCCCAGGTGTTCGGGCGTACGTCAAGCTGGAAACGGGCACGGTGACCGGCGTCGAACCCCCACCGGACACCGGAGTCGACCACGAGGTCACGCATCCGGTCGAGGTCGTCGTCGTCCAGCCGGAACTTGCGGCGTACGGGGGGAAGGCTCGCGAAGTCCAGGACCTGGGCCGCCGTCACGCGCGACTCGGCCAGTTCCAGGAGGCGGGCCAGCACGGCGAACAGGGGATTGACCTGCCGGAGTGCCCGGTCCGCCAGGCGGACGCGGAGGCGGTGCGCGGGGTGCGTCGCCTGCTCGCCCAGACCGAACGAGGCCGAGATGAGCGGCGCGAACGTCTCGATGTCCGGGCACATGACGAGGATGTCGCGCGGCTCAAGCCCGGGACTACGCGACAGCAACTGCAGGATCACCTCCCGCAACACCTCCACCTGCCGATCCGGCCCATGACAGGCATGCACCTGAACACTGAAATCGGCCGGTCCCTGCGGTGCCGGTCCCTGCGGTGCCGGTCCCTGCGGTGCCGGTCCCTGCGACATCGGTCCCTGCGGCGCCGGTCCCTGCGACATCGGTTCTTGCCGCGCCGGTCCCTGCGGTATCGGTTCTTGCCGCGTTGGTCCTTGGGTCGCCGGTTCCTGCTGTGCCGGTCGCTGTGACGGTGGTTCTTGCGGCGAGGGTTCTTGCGATGGGGGTCTCTGCGACGCCGGTGTTTGTCCGGGCGGGAGGTCGTTGGCGATTGCGTGCTGGAGGCGGCCGAGGGCGGTGTTCGGGTAGGCGGGGCCGGGGTGGTGGGTGTCGTGGGGTGGGGCGGTGAGGGTGAGTTGGAGTTCTCGGGCGTCGCGGCCCAGTGAGGCGAGCAGCGGGTTGCGGGGGAGGTCCTTGGTGGGGTCGTCCAGGCGGGTGCGGGGTTTTGAGTAGGGGCGGAGGCGGTCCCAGAGGGCGGGGGAGGGATGGGGGAGCCAGAGGTGGACGTCGTGGTGTTCGGCCAGGGCGGTCAGGAGCGTTGCGTGTGCGGAGGGGAGGCGGGTCAGCCCGAAAATGGACAACCGGGGTGGCATCGACGCTGCTTGCGGGGCGTGGCGCAGGGCTTCGCAGATGTCGGTGAGGCGTTCGGCCGGGCTCGGGGTGTGGAGGTGGGCTCGCAGGTCGCGCCAGAGGGCTGCCTGCCAGCGCAGGTCGTCGGGGAGGGCTTTGCCGATGCCGTCGACGTCGTCGCCGGCTGTCCAGGCGGTGACCATGTCCGGGCGGTGCAGGTTGTACGAGTCGAACAGTGTGGCCAGGTGGCGGGCTGTCGCGTAGCGGCGGCCGTCCGTCGCCAGGTAGGCGGCCAGGGCGTCGCACCACGGCTGACGAACTGAGCGGTCGATCGCGTCGAGGACGTGCCACACCAGTCGGTCGGGATGCCAGGGGTCGGGTGCTGCGTCCAGGGCCGCCCGGGCGCCGGGATCGGTGATCGAGTCGATCAGTGCGGCCACCGACGGGAACTGCACATTCGCGCAGATCCCGTCTCCACGACCAGCCGTCTCATGGTCGGCCTTCTCGTGTCCGGCCTTCTCGTGGCCGGCCGGGTTGTGGGCGACCACCTTGGGGCGGGACGTTGCGGGGGCTGTGCCGAGGTGGTGGGAGAGGCGTTGGGTTAGCCAGCGTTCTACGCCGCGGGAGGGGACGCTGATGATTTCTGGGGTGAAGGGGTCGGGGAGTGGTGTGCGCAGGAGGGTGGCCAGGGCTTCGGCGAGGCGGTCGGCGCGTTCGGCGCGGTGGAGGCGCAGCACCTGGGTTATTTAACCGAATAATGCTCATAAAGGGCGCGGAACGGCTTGATGATCAACAGTTTAAGCTGGCCGGGTGGCTTATCTCGGACTGCTCACCACGGACAGCGTTGCCCTGCACGGTCGCGATGTGGACACCGGACCCCTGCTCGATGCGCTGCGGGGGGACGGGCTTCGGGTTGATGCGCCGGTCTGGCATGACGGGTCGGTTGACTGGAGTGCGTACGACCTGGTGGTTGTCCGGTCGCCTTGGGACTACTCGGAGCGGTTCGCGGAGTTCATGGCTTGGCTGGATCGGGCGGCGGGGTTGACGCGGATTCTCAACGCGCCCGAGCTGATCCGGTGGAACATCGACAAAAAGTACCTGCGCGATCTTGAAGGACATGGTCTGCCGTGTGTGCCCACCGTCTTCTGCGAGACGGTTGAGGAGGCGGAAGTGGCCGTGTCGCGCTCGGGGCAGGGGCGGATCGTGGTCAAGCCGTCCATTTCCGCCGGGTCGCGGGATACCGGGTTGTTCGCGGCCGGTGATCTTGAGGCGCTCACACTGGCCGGCCGGATTGTTGCCGCCGGGAAGACCGTCATGGTTCAGCCCGCGAACGAGCATGTGATCTCGTACGGCGAGAACGGGTTGTTCTTCTTGAACGGGACGTACGCGTACGCGTTCCACAAGGGGCCGATTCTGGCGCCCGGCGGGGAATATGTGGGCGGGGAGTACGGGCCGGCGATCACCGCCGCGGAGGCCAGCCCGGCGGAGATCGCTTTGGGTGAACGGGCACTTGAGGCCGTACGGAAAACGGGATTTGATCTTCCGCTTTATGCCCGGATCGACATCGCAGCCGGGACGGAAGTGATCGAGGTCGAGGTGTTTGAGCCTGCGTATCAGAGCGACACCGTTCCCGAAGCGGTCGGCCTCGTCGCCGGGGCCATCCGCGATCGGATCCGGAGCCTTTAGAGCGCGGCCACCGGCTCGGCGTCCTGACGCAGCGCGGCGAAGAACGGGACCAGCTTGGCGACGGCCTGAGTGACGTGCTCGTCCTTGTCGTAGAGCGAGATGTGCGTGGCGCCGTCGATGACGAAGAGTTCCTTGGGTTCGGCTGCCGCTGCGATCGCTTCGCGGCTGAGGTAGGCCGTGTTCGCGTCCGAGCCGATGATCATGAGGAGCGGGCGGGGTGCAATGAGGCGGATCAGGGCGTACGAGTCGTACTGGATGAGCTGATCGAGGCTGCGCACCGGCCAGGGCTGCACCGCACGGGGGTGATAACCGCGCGGCGTGCGGTAGTACTCGTAGGTTTCGGCGTCCACCGCGTCCGTGATCCATTCCTGGCGCTGGACGCCCTCACCGTGTGCTTCGGCGGTGCGGGCGGCGGCGGTGAGCTCGAGGATCGTACGCAGCGTCTCCGGGGTCTGGGTGCGGCCGAGGCCCTCGCGCATCACCGCGCCCATGTCCGTTCCGCTGACCGTGGCCACGGCCTTGATCCGCAGGTCGGTCTGGGCGGCGTACGGGACGTAGCCGCCGGAGGCACAGATGCCCAGGGCGCCGATACGGTCCGGGTCGATCTCGTCGCGGGTGGTCAGGAAGCTCACGGCTGACTTGATGTCCTCGGCGCGCTGGAACGGGTTCTCCAGGCCACGTGGCTCGCCTTCGCTCTCGCCCTGGTAGGCCGCGTCGAAGACCAGGGCCGCGAAGCCCGCCCGGGCCAGGCGCTCGGCATAGATGGTCGCGGTCTGCTCCTTCACCCCGCCGCCGGGGTGGGAGACGACTACGGCGGGAAGCCGGTCGGTGGACGGCGCGTCCGGTGCTTCTAGGATTTCGGGTGCTTCGGACGCTTCGGGCAGGTAGAGGGTGCCGGCGATTGCGAGGTTGTTGCTGGGGAAGGTGACGTCGATCTTCATGGTTCGACACTCGCAGGCGTTGCGTGCTGCGATAAGGGGCCAGAATTGGCCCCCTCAACGGCGCCTGCCCCATGCTTTTCCGGTGCGAGACTTGAACCTGTGAGCAGCGAACTCGGGGACTTTCTGCGGGCCCGGCGGCGGGAGGTGAGCCCGGCGGCGGCAGGGCTGCCCGATGGCGGGCGGCGGCGGGTGGCGGGTCTGCGCCGGGAAGAGGTTGCTCTGCTCGCGTCGATCAGCCCGGACTACTACACCCGCCTTGAGCAGGGCCGTCGTCAGGCCGCCGAACCGGTGTTGAACGCTCTTGCGCGGGTGTTGCGGCTCAGCGACGACGAGCGTACGTATCTTTTCGAGCTCTCGGGCAAGGATGCCGCCCGGCCGCGGCGGCGTGCCACCCAGCGGGTTCAGCCGCAGTTGCAGCGGTTGCTCGATGACCTGACGAGCACCCCGGCCATGGTCCTCGGTCGCTGCACGGACATTCTCGGCTGGAATCCGCTGGCCGCCGCACTGTTCACCGACTTCGCACAGGTGCCGGAGAAGGAGCGCAATTTTGTCCGCTTGGTGTTCACCGACCCGGCGATCCGCGCAATGTACGTCGACTGGGACTACGTGGCACGCGCATGCGTCGCGCAGTTGCGGATGGAGGCCGCCCGCGACCCGCGCAATCCCCGCCTGACAACGCTGGTGGGCGAACTGTCCGTGCAGGACCCGGATTTCCGTCGATGGTGGAGCGACCACCGCGTCGGCGCGTCGGCCGCGGGGACCAAGACGCTGCGCCATCCGGTCGTGGGCGAGCTCGCACTCGACTGGTCCACCCTGACCGATGCCGCCGATCCCGACCAGCAACTCATCGCCCTCACCGCCGCCCCCGGCACCCCCGCCCACGACGGCCTGCGCATGCTCACCTCCTGGGCCGCGGAGTCCCCCTCGGCCGCGGGTGATCAGGAGTCGGCTATGCGGTAGCCCGCACCGGGGATCGTGATGATGACCGGTGGTGTGCCGAGCTTGCGGCGCAGGCGGCCGATCGTCACCGTCACCGTTTTGGTGAACGGGTCGGTGTGCTCGTCCCAGACCTTGTCGAGCAGGGTCTCGGTGCTGAGGAACGCCGGCCCGGAGAGAAGCAGGGCTTCCAGGACCGCGAATTCTTTGGCGGAGAGGTCGAGCTGTCTGCCGTCGCGGACCGCGGTGCGGCGTACGGGATCCAGCTCGATGCCCGCGGCCCGTAACGTTCGTGGGCGGGCCGCCGGTCTGCGCCGTGCCAGGGCCCGGACGCGCAGGACCAGTTCGGGGAAGTGGAACGGTTTTGCGAGGTAGTCGTCGGCGCCGAGGGTGAGCCCGCGGACGCGATCGCCAGGTGCTCCGGCGGCGGTCAGCATCAGCACCATCGGCCGGTCGTCGCGTTCGGTGATCATCTGGCAGAGCGTGTCGCCGTGCAGCCCGGGCAGATCGCGATCGAGCACGACCACGTCGTACCCGGTGATGTCGAGTTTTGCGGCCGCCTCCAGGCCGTCGTGGGCGAGGTCGACCGCCAGACCCTGATCCCGCAGCCCTTCCGCGACGACATCGGCCAGGGCTCGCGCATCCTCAACAACCAGGACCCTCATCGGTGTACGCCTCCAGGTGTCCATTCGTGCAAGGTCACCGTCGCCGCAAGTCCGCCCGATGCGCGAGTGTGCAACTCCAGCCGCCCGCCGTGCGCACCGGCGACAGCCGCGACGATCGACAGCCCGAGTCCCGATCCGCTGCCCGCCCCGATGCCCTCGCCGAGCCGTTGGAAGGGCTGTCCGAGCCGGGCGACCCGCGCGGGATCGAGCACCGGCCCGCCGCTCTCCACGACGATCCGGGCATGGTCGCCGGAAACGCGCACCCACCCGCCGTCCACGTTGTGCGTGACCGCATTGTCGATCAGGTTGTCCACCAACCGGCTCAGCAACGCGTGATTGCCCCACGTCCGGCCAGGGTCTCCGGTGCGCTCCACCGTCAGTCCTTTGGCCGCGATGTCCGCGCCGCGCGCCTCGACCGCCCGCTCGATCAGTGCCCCGAGCTCCACCTCCGCGGTGCCGGCCGGGTCGCCGCCGGCGGACAGGGTGCCGTGCTGGGCGCGGGCGAGCATGAGGAGGCCTTCGAGCAGGGTCTCGATCCGGTCGAGTTCGGGGCGCAACCGCTCGGCCAGGGCGACGGTCTGCGCGGCGGCCTGGGGTTTCGCCGAGGCGACGTCGAGGGTGGCGCGGATCGTGGTGAGCGGGGTACGCAGCTCGTGTGATGCGTGCGCGACGAATCTGCGCTGCGCCGCGAAGGACACCTCCAGACGTTCCAGCAGGTCGTCGATGGTGTCGGCGAGGTCTTTCACCTCGTCGGCCGGGCCGGGGACGGCGAGCCGCTCGTGCAGGTTCTCGGCGGTGATCCGGCGGGTGGCCGTGGTGATCATCGTGAGGGGCCGCAGCACGCGCCGTGCGGCTGACCAGCCCAGCAGCACCGACACCGCCGCCATCACGGCCAGCGCGATCAGGGAGCCGGCCAGCAGTTGGCGGTTCTGGGCCGCCTCGGCGCCGGCCAGTTGTTCACGGAGATCCGGTCCGGCACCGGCGGGGCGGGTGTACCTGACCGTGCCGAGGACGTTGGCCAGGGCCAGCAGCACGGTGCCCGAGACCAGGAACATGGCCGCGTACATGATCACGAGCCGTTGCCGGGCTGTCCGTCGTGGCTGATCCATGGCGTGAAGGATGCCGCATGACCGGGAACAACGCGGTAACAGCTCGCGACACCGCCCTGTCACCGCCCGGCCGGTAGGAATTTCGGCATG
Organism: Winogradskya humida; assembly: GCF_016862215.1. GTDB lineage: Bacteria > Actinomycetota > Actinomycetes > Mycobacteriales > Micromonosporaceae > Actinoplanes > Actinoplanes humidus. The sequence continues at coordinate 3,007 of NZ_BOMN01000098.1, read as the reverse complement.
CGGAAAACCATCATCATCGGGTTCGCCAGTGCTGTGCTGGTCGTCATTCTCGGCGGGCTGCTCACCGCGTACACCGATATGGCCCAATGCAGTGAGGGCGAGCGGGAAGTGCCCTGCCCGGCCGCCGAACGGGTGAGCGACACGTTCGCCTTCGCGCACAAGCCGATGAGCGCGAACGGCAGCATCACCGTCCACGTCGCCGCGCTGACCGGAACGCTCACCTATCCGCCGCCCGGCCGCGACGCGATCGTGCCGGGGCTGGTGCCGTGGGCGAAGGGCGGCATCATCATCAAGGACGGAACCGGTCAGGGCAGCCCGTACGTCGCGCTCATGCGGACAGCCGAGCACGGCGTCCGGTTGCAGTACGCGTACACCCATGATCTGGCCGGGAGCCCGGATGCGACCTGGTTGCGCCTCACCCGGGCGGGTGACACCGTGATCGGTTTTGATTCTATGGACGGCCGTGAGTGGACGGAAGTTGGCCGTACGCGCATTCCCGGACTGCCCGCCACGGTCGAAACGGGCATGTTCGCAACCTCGCCCGGCTGGCTGGGACTGCGCACTGTTGCACTCGGCGGAAGCGTCGCGGAATCCGGCTTCACCCAGGCCTCCGCGACCTTCGACACCATCACCACCACGGGTACGCCCACCGCGCCCTGGACCCCCGCGATCGTCGGCGACCTCGGCCACACGGACTGGGAGAAACACCATCGACCCCCGGGCGTGACCGAGTCCGCCGGCACGGTCACCGTCACGGGCAGCGGCGACATCGGCCCCCAGGTCGACGGCGGCGCGCGCGACATCGAGGACACCCTGGCCGCCCTGGCACTCGGCCTCCTGATCGTGCTCGTGATCAGCACGCGCGCGAACACCGGCCCGATGAAACTCGCCGCGGTGGCCTTCGGCGCCGGACTGATCGCGGCGGGTGTCACCATCCCGCTCGGCGTCCGGCTGCTGCGCACGAACGGCAACACGGTCAACGCGGTGTCTGCCCTTACCGAGCTACGAGTGGTCGTCGGCGTCGGGGTGCTGTTCGCGCTGGCCGCCCTGTTCGCCCGAGCCCTCGCCGTCCGCCTCCACCGGCGCTGGCTCGCGATACTTGTCGCGATCGCCGTGGTCGTTCTGCCTTACCTGCTGGCGGCGTTCCCGCTTCTGCCGGACGTGGTTGCCGGGTGGCTTTTGCGGCTCACCCCGGCGGCGGGTTTCGCGGTCGTGGGGACGGTTCCCGAATATTCGCAGGTCGCGGCCCACTATGCGCCCTCGACCGGTTACTTCCCGCTGCCGTGGTGGGGCGGTCTGCTGGTTCTGGTGGCCTGGACGGCTGTCCTCATGATCGGCCAGGTCCGGGGGGATGCGCTTTCCCCGTGGCTGGGCGGCCGGACCGCGCGAGGCCGCTTGAGCGGCCCGGCAGAGTGAGCGGTTTGCGCAGAGCGCGCTGCGCTCAAAGAGTGAGTGGTGCTCACGGAGTGAGCGGTGCTCTCAGGGTGAGCGGTGTTCGCAGGGTGAGCGGCCCACGCAGAGTGAGCGGTGCTCGCAGGGTGAGCGGCATTCGCAGGGTGAGTGGCGTTCGCAGAGTGAGTGGCGTTCGCAGGGTGAGTGCCGCCCGCAGGGTGAGTGGCCCACGCAGGGTGAGTGGCGCTTGCAGGGTGAGTGGCGCTTGCAGGGTGAGTGGCGCTTGCAGGGTGAGTGGCCCGCGCGGAGTGAGTGGCGTTCGCAGTGTGCGTGGCCCGCGCAGGGTGAGCGGTGCTCTCAGGGTGAGCGGTGCTCTCAGGGTGAGCGGTGCTCTCAGGGTGAGCGGCGTTCGCAGAGTGAGCGGTCCGCGCAGAGTGGCCGGTGGTTGCGGATTAAGCGGCGGTCGCAGAACGAGTGGCCCGCGCAGAGTGAACGGTGCTCGCAGATTGAGCGGCCCGAGCAGAGTGAGTGGCCGGGCAGGGTGAGTGGCCGGGGTGAGTGAGTGGCCCGGCGCCCGGGGCGGCCGCCTCCGCTCCCGGGTGCCGGGTCCGCCCCGCACTGCCGGCCAATTGTGCTGAAGTGGCTGGTCAGCGCGCCCCTGAGGAGTGACGCAGGACGTCGGAGAGTTGGGCGGCGGCGCGGACGGCGGCCAGGCGGCCCTGGTGGAGGATGGTGAGGTCCTCGACGGCGCCGGCGGGTGGGGTGTGGCTGATGGCGGCGGCCAGGGCTTCGTTTTGGCGGGCCCAGGTGGTGACCGATTCGATGAGGGCTGTGGCCATGGCGGCGGGTGGGAGGTCGTGGGCTGCGTAGTACGCGAGGAGTTGCTGGCGGTGGGGCCAGTAGGACCAGACCTTGGTTTCGTCGAGCAGCTGCTCTACCGGGTCGGTGCGAAGGTAGCGCAGGGCGAGCTGGACGGAGTCGGGGCGGCCGTCGGCGATCAGGTCGTCGACCATGCGGTGCCGGGCGTGGGAGCCGGCCACCTCGTAGAAGGTGCTGCGGCAGCCGTGTGGCCGGGCCGCGGCGACGATGCTCTTCCAGGTTAGCGGGGTGCCGGGGCGGGTGACCAGGAGCTCCGCCGCCGCGCGGAAGTAGATGATTTTCGTCTGCCAGTGGTTGCGGCGCAGGGACGTGTTGCCCGAGAGCCTGAGGAGCCAGCCGGCGGTGACGGTGTGCCGCAGTTCGTGGGTGATGGTCGTGGACATCGGCTGGGGCCCCTTTTCGGGTCGGCTTGTCTCCGATGTCGAGCGTGGCTCGCACCGCCGGGACGGGGCATCACGTGTTCACGTGATCTACGTCAGTTCGCGACCATGGAGGAGCTCAGGCCCCACCATCGCGGAGCTCAGTTCGCCACCATCGCGGAACTCAGCACGTCGCAGAGCTGCGCGGCGGCACGGACGGCGGCGAGCCGGCCCTGGTGGATGACGGTGAGGTCCTCGACGGCGCAGGCCGGTGGGCTGTGGTTCACGGAAGCCGCGAGCGCCTCGTTCTGCCGGGCCCAGGCGAGCACCGACTCGGTCAGAGCCGCAGCCATCTGCTCCGACGTAAGCGACGACGA